>CAUTSC010000011.1:0-3791 GCA_963541275.1 uncultured Pseudomonadota bacterium | reverse complement strand
AACTAGAAAGGAGAGAGAATATGAAAATAAATAAGAAAATATTGTTGGCAAGTATACTTGTAACAAACCTAGTTGCAGCACAAGAATACTACACCTGTGTTCCAAAGAAAGATTGGTGGTTAGATGTGGTAAGAGAAGGAAGTAAGAAATGGAAAAAAATAATACATCTTACACCACAATCAAAACAAGAAGAATTTCAACAAACATTGCAACCAGGTAAATACAGAGTGACAGCAGCAGGTGGTGGTGGAAAACCTGAGACAAAAGAATTTACCCTTACAACTGCAAGTGAATTTAAAGCTTGTGCTGGTGAAAAAGGAAAGGATCCAGTTGGTGATACAGGTGGAGAAGGTGGTGGTGGAAGGGGGTATTTGGGAGATTATGAAATGCATATTAAAACAATGTATATGCTTGAAGAACCTGGTATACATGGTTTTTGTGACTTAATTGGAGGTAATAGTGTTAGGTGTGGCAGAGGTTGTCATAGAGGGCTAGAAGGTAATAATACTGCAACAGAAAAAGTATATACTTTAGATGGTGCAGTACATACAGTAAAAACAGTATCTGGTGGTGGAGGTGGAGGGGGAAGTTATTTTAAAGTCGGTGATATAAAAATAATTTTTGATGGGGGCTACGGAGAAAGTGGAACTACAAAAAAATATGGAAAAGGTGCAGGACCTGATGGTTATATAATTATTGAAAGATTAGAATAAAAATTTACAACTTACAATTATAACGACTTCTAAAATTTAGGAGTTGTTTATTATAATAAGTAAACATCTTATAAAATTGAACTTGATCTATTTTTCTTTTATATCATACCCATCTTTGGTATCTGTTACAGTGTAACCTTTACTTTCAATTTCATTTCTTAGTTTATCTGCTGTTTGATAGTTTTTATTTTGTTTTGCAATTTGTCTTTGTTTTGCAAGTTCAATTATTTCATTTGGTATTATTTCTTGTTTTGTATTTTGACTATATAATTTATAAGAATTTTCAGTTAATTTTAGACCTAATAATTCATCATAAAATTTAATTATTTCAAGTTTTGTGGCAGAATTAATATTGTTTTCTTTTAATAATTCTTGAAGAAATGATATTGTATCAGCAGTATTAAGGTCATTATTTATAATGTTTAATATTTTTGTTTTATTTTCAGTTATTGTATTTTTATCTGCTTTATCATTATTTGTTTCATATAATTTTGCAATTTTTTTTGTTAAATTATTGTAACTGTTTTTTGCAGCATCCAGTAATTCAAAAGAAAAATTTATTTGTTTTCTGTAACTGGCAAGCAGTAAAAAATATCTGTAAATAATTGGCTCGTAACCTTTATCAATTAATTTTTGCAAAGTTAAAAAATCACCTTTTGACTTACTCATTTTTCCAGTTAGATCATTTAAAAATTCCATATGAACCCAATAATTTACCCATTTATGTTTTATAACTGGTTCAACCTGTGCTATTTCATTTGTATGATGAATTTTTATATGATCTACACCACCTGAATGTATATCCAATCGTTCTCCTATTTCTTTAAGACACATAGCAGAACATTCAATATGCCATCCAGGAAAACCAACACCCCAAGGGCTTTGCCATTCCATTTGTCTTTTTTCATTTTTGGGTGAAAATTTCCACAATGCGAAATCAGAAATATTTTTCTTTTGATTTTGAAAATCAATTCTTGCACCTGCCTTTAATTCATCTAAATTTTGTCCTCCAAGTTTTCCATAATCTGCAAATTTTGATGTATCATAATAGATGCCGTCATTTTCTATTTTATATGTGTATCCTAATTCTTCTAATTTTTTAATAAGGTCTATTTGTTCTGTTATATACTCTGTTGCTTTTGTATATTTGTTTGCTGGTATTATATTTAAATTATTAAGGTCGTTGATAAAAACATCAGTATAATATTTGGCAATTTCCCATACTGTTTTACCTTCCCTTATGCTTCCTTTTTCCATTTTATCTTCACCGGTGTCAGCATCACTTGTTAAATGACCTACATCTGTAATATTCATAACATGGAAAACTTTGTACCCATTTGCTATAAACATTCGTTTCATAATATCTTGTGAAACATAAGTTCGTAAATTTCCAATATGTGCGAAATGATACACTGTTGGTCCACAAGTATAGATTGAAACACTACCTGTTTTTATAGGGGTAAAAATTTCTAATTTTTTACTCATAGTATTGAATAATTTTATATCCATACTTGTTTCTCCATACTTGCTTTTATTATTTTTGTAAATATAATAAACAAGCGGTTAAAAGTCAAAAGGTAAAACATGAATATTAACATAAATAATATGACAGATGATGAGATTTATAAGTATCAAGAAGAAAATAATTATTTTGTTTCAAATAATAAAAGTGATAAAAAATCGTTTACCATTGTAATTCCACCCCCCAATATTACAGGTCAATTGCATTTAGGTCATTCATTTACAATGACAATGCAAGATATTATTATCAGATATAAAAAAATGATGGGGTATGAAACCTTGTTGCTACCAGGTACGGATCATGCTGCGATTGCAACACAAATGATTGTTGAAAAACAACTGGCGGAAAAGGGAATAGACAGAAAAAAAATAGGAAGGGAGAATTTTGTAAAAGAAATATGGAATTGGAAAAATACTTGCTCTTTACAAATAACCAGTCAATTAAGAAAATTAGGGTATAGTGCAGATTGGAGCAGAGAAAGATTTACCATGGATGAAGGTTTAAGTGAGGCTGTTAATTATGCCTTTGTTAAACTTTATAATGATGGACTGATTTATAAGGATAAACGGCTTGTAAATTGGGATCCAAAACTTTTAACTACTGTTAGCGATCTTGAAGTTAATATGAAAGAAACAGCAGGTTTCATGTGGTATATAAAATATCAAATAGAAAACAGTAGTGATACAATAGAGATTGCAACCACAAGACCTGAAACTATGTTGGGTGATATTGCGATTGCTGTAAATCCAAATGATGAAAGGTATAAAAATTTGGTTGGAAAGTATGTGATTGTACCAATAGTAAACAGAAAAATTTTAGTAGTTGCTGATGATTATGCTGATATGACAAAGGGAACGGGTGCAGTTAAAATAACACCAGCACATGATTTTAATGATTTTGAAGTTGGTAAAAGACATAATTTAACAATAATAAATGTATTAAATGAGAAAGCAGAAATTGATATTACAGAAATTCCAGAAAAAGATGATGAATTTATAAAATCTTTAAATGGAGTAAACAGAGATGATGCAAGAAGAATAATAGTTGAAAAATTAAAAAATTTAAATGTTTTATCAAAAGTTGAAAATTGTATACATCAAGTGCCATTTGCAGATAGAGGAGGGGCAATAATTGAACCTCGTATCACAGAGCAATGGTATTTAAATGTAAAAGATATGGCAAAAAAATCAATAGAGTTAGTTGAAAAAGGTGAGTTAAATTTTTATCCTGATTTATGGAAAAATACATTTTTTTCTTGGTTAAATAATATTGAACCTTGGTGTATTTCAAGACAACTTTGGTGGGGACATCAAATACCAGCATTTTATACAGATGATGGTAAAGTGATTGTTGCAAAAAATAAAGAGGAAGCAATAAAAATTGCAGGAACTGAAAATTTAATACAAGATCCAGACACTCTTGATACTTGGTTTTCATCTGGACTTTGGCCTATGTCAACCCTTGGTTGGCCTGACACAAAACATCCTGATTATGAAAAATATTTTCCAACATCAACACTTGTAACTGGTTTTGATATAATATTTTTCTGGGTTGCA
>CAUTSC010000010.1:0-5526 GCA_963541275.1 uncultured Pseudomonadota bacterium | reverse complement strand
CTGCAACACATAGATCTTACATCTGTTGGGTTTAAGTCAGAATTTACAAAATTTTGGAAATATGGAACACCATATTTTGCAGTCATTTTAAATAACAAGTCTGCATTTTCACCTTCCCAAATAAAATCTTTTGTAATGTTATAGGTTGGAATTGGAAAAGTAAATGGCCGCCCTTTTGCATCACCGCCAATCATTATTTCTATATATGCCTTGTTTATCATATCCATCTCTTTTTGCAAATCACCGTATGTAAAATCAACTTCTTTACCAGCGATTTTTGGATGTTGTGGTCTTAAATCTTTCGGACATACCCAATCAAAAGTAAAGTTTGTAAATGGAGTTTGTGTCCCCCAGCGGCTTGGCACATTAAGGTTGTAAACAAGTTCTTGAATTTTTTGTTTTACCTGTTCGTATGAAAGGTTATCAATTCTTATAAATGGAGCAAGGTATGTATCAACTGATGAAAAAGCCTGAGCCCCAGCCCACTCGTTTTGCAAAGTTCCCATAAAATTAACCATTTGACCAACAAGTGATGATAAATGTTTAGGAGCAACTGATTCAACATGACCTGGAACACCGTTGAAACCTTCTTCTACAAGTGCACGAAGCGACCAACCAGCACAGTATCCAGAAAGCATACTTAAATCATGTATATGGAAATCTCCATTTCTGTGTGCTTCACCAATTTCTTTTGGGTATATGTATGAAAGCCAATAATTTGCAACCATTTTTCCTGAAATATTAAGTATCATTCCACCCAAAGAATAACCTTGGTTTGCATTTTCATTTACTCGCCAATCAAGTTGTGATAAGTATTCTGTAATTGAACTTTCAACATCAATTTGAACTTTTTCATTATCTCTTAATTGTGCTCGTTTTTCACGGTATAATATATAAGATTTTGCTTGGTCGTAATAGTTATGTTCTATTAGGGTTTGTTCTACTGTATCTTGTATTTTTTCAATAAATACTGCTTTATCTTGTGAATATTTTACATTTAAAACTTTTGCAACAGAATTAGTAAGGTTATTTAATTCTTCTTCTGTAAAAGGGGTGCTTGCTTCACCTGCACTTTTAATTGCAGACTTTATTTTATTTAGATCAAAATCAACTGTTTCACCATTTCTTTTAACCATTTTTGTAATAGTTACATCTATAAGGTTATTTTGTGTTGTATTTTGATCCATTTTTCCTGTCTCCTTTTTTGTTTTAAATTGTTGTTTTTTGATTTTTTCCTTTTTCCTTGTAAACACAATATATAGTGTTTTATTTTAAAAATCAAACTATATTTTGTGTTTTTATTAAAAAATTTTCTTGACTAGCAAAAAATACAGAAAAATCTGTGACTTAGATTTTTTTTGTGATATAATACTTTAAGTTCTGATATATACATTATTGACAAATAGGGGAATGTTTTTATGGTTTCGTCATTTTTAATACTGTTTTTTGTCCTAATTTTGACAATTTTTTGGCTTGTTTTTGGTTCAAAATATTTTCTTGGCACTTTATCACCAAGTGGATTTGTAACAATGTTACCAAGTGAGATGTCTTATTTATTATTTGCCATTATTATTCCAGTGATTCTTATATTTATTATTGGACTTGTTGCATTTGAAATAATATCAAATAAAGAAACAAAAAAGATGTTGTTAGAAATAATGAAAAATTCAAAAAAAGAATCTGGTATATTACAAACTCTTGCCGAGACTTTGTTGGAAATGAGAAAGTTAGGTTTTACACAACAATTTTTTATAAATTTACCTTTTATATTTAACGATATAAGTTTATTTCTTGCTAAAATAATTGGGATGTTGCAATTGGAATCACAAGTTGTGATAGATAATGCAATTTCAAAACCACAAGATTCTAGACTTAGTTCTGTTTGCCGAATCATTCTTTCAAAAAGGGACAATACACCAAATTTTGATGCAAGGTTGGCAAAAACATTATTACAAAATGAAGAATTAAAAGGGTATGTTATGTTGTTTTCTGAAAAATACGAATCCCTTATAAAAATGGTAAAACAGTATGATAAAGACCAAATAATTTTTAAAATGATAGAACAAGGTGAATTAGGACAAGTTTATAACATACTTGTTAATGCAAAAAATAACAGCGAACAAATTTAAATAAAAATGCTCGCTGTTACTGATCTGTAAATAAAACAAAAATTATACTTTTTTAAATATCAAACTTGCATTAGTGCCACCAAACCCAAAAGAATTTGACATAGCAATATCAACTTTTCTTTCTTTTGCCTTTAATGGAACAAGATCTATAACCTCGGTACCATCTTCTGGATTATCAAGGTTGATTGTTGGTGGTACAATACCATCATGAATTGCAAGAAGAGAAAATATTGCTTCTACTGCACCTGCTGCACCAAGAAGATGACCTATTGCTGATTTTGTTGATGACATAGAAAAATTACCAAGAGAATCGTTAAACACTTCTTTTACAGCATTAAATTCTATCATGTCACCCATTGTTGATGTTCCATGTGCATTTATGTAATCAATTTCATTTGCATTTATACCAGCATCTTTGATTGCCATTTTCATTGCTCGTTTTGCACCATCCCCTGTTGATTCTGGGGCTGTTATATGGTATGCATCGCCACTTAAACCATAACCTATTAATTCACCATAAATTTTTGCACCACGAGATTTTGCATGTTCGTATTCTTCAAGAACAAGTATTCCCGAACCTTCACTCATAACAAAACCATCCCTGTTTTTATCCCAAGGCCTACTTGCTTTTTCAGGTTCATCATTTCGCTCTGATAATGCCTTTGCCGAGCTGAATCCTGCAACACCAAGTGGATTTATAGCAGATTCTGCACCACCAACTATCATAACATCTGCTTCATCTTGCATAATAATTCTGGCACCATCACCTATTGCATGGGTTCCTGTGGCACAGGCAGTTACAACTGCATGATTTGGACCTTTGAAACCATATTTAATTGAAACATGACCTGATGCAAGATTTATAAGAATTGATGGTATAAAAAAAGGCGAACATTTACCTGCATTTTTTTCAATCATTGTTTTTGCAGTTTCAAAAGTAGTGGTAAGTCCACCAATACCCGAACCTATTAAAACACCTGTCCTTGTTTTTTCATTTTCATCTGTTGGCATCCAATTTGCATCTTTTATTGCTTCATCAGTTGCAACCATTGCAAATTGAATAAATTTATCCATTTTTTTTATATCTTTTACAGAAATAACTGTCAAAGGGTCAAACATTCCATCTTCTTTTCCCATTGGAACCTGTCCTGCAATCTTTGTTGCAAAATTTGTAGTATCAAATGATGTAATATGTGATATAGCAGATTTTGATTTTAACACTCCGTTTTCCCAAGAATTTTTAATTCCAGTTCCAAATGGACTTACCATACCCATACCTGTTATTACAACTCTTCTCATATTACTCCTTGTATTTTGTAATGATTTAGGAAAATTTTATACTTAAAAAATAAAAGTTCAATCAAAATTATTCGTTTAATTTTCCTTTTATTGAATCTAAAACTTTAACTTTAAAATTTTTATCTGTTTCTAATTTTTCAATTATTTCTTTTTTTACTTTTTCATTTTTACCAACCTTAAATACTTTTGTGTCAAACATTTCAAATTTTCTGTTCCAATCGTAAATATTTCTTTCTGAAACACCATATTTTTTTGCAATAATTTTTACATTTTCAAGAGTAAAACCAATACTAACAAATTCTTTTAAAACTTTTAATTTAAATTCTTCGTTTCTATTTTCATAAACTTTTACATCTATAATGTTAAATTTTCTGTTCCAAAAATATATAGTATGTTCCGAAACATCTAATTTATCTTTAAATTCCAAAATAATTTTACTAACATTTTCTATATTTGATTTTTCTTGAATTTCCTTTAAAATCAAAATTATATCTTCTTTTGAATATTTTTGTCTTGTTGAAAATACATTTAAACACCTGTTCCAAGAATATAATGTTTTTGTTGTTAAATTGTATTTTTTTGATATTTCCAAGACTGCTGTTTTTGTTGACATTTTTTCATTGTTTAGTAATAAATCAACTGCTTCAAACAAAACTTCTCTTTTTTCATCATCAGAAAATAAATCATTTTGAAAAATATAATTAAAACTTTTGTTCCATGAATAAATTCTTCTTGGTTCAACATTATATTTTTCACCAACCATTTTTACTATATTACAAACTTTTCCTAAATTTCCTGTTTCTTGTAAAAATGAAATTTCTTCACAAATTGCCATTCTTTTTTCTTTTGTAAATAATATTCTCATAGCTTAACCTTTATTTTGACTTATTTTATATTTTTGTTTATTTAAAATCAATATAAAAAATTAGAATACTTGTTTCTTATAGCTTAAAAATATGATATAATGAGAATTAGTATAATAAGAAAGGAAAAGAATGTTTAAAAAATCTTTTATTTTATTTTTGAGTTATAGTTTATTTTTATCATCTGTAAGTCCTGTAATAGCAAAAAGAAAGAAAAAAGGAAACAGAAGGAGTGCAATTTTCAAATCAGGAAGGGGTGCAGAGTATAAAGCAAGTAATTTAAAAGTAAACAATGTTGTTGAAACTATGGAAGATAATGCACCAACTACTGTTCCTGCTGCGGTTTCTGGTGAAACAAAAAGTGTGCAAGCAACAACTGAAATGACAATAAAACCTGATACAGAAACTGTAAACAAAATTGATACTTTGAATGCAAAGACTATGTCTTTACAAGGTGGTCAAAAAGAAATTATGAAAAGACAAGGGAAAATGAGTGAGCAATTAGAAGCTGTTAATAAACAAGCAGTAGCAGCAACAGAAGCAGCAAATCTTGTTTTAAAAAATGCAGAAAATCAAAAAAAGAAAGAATTTGCCAAAAAAGCAAAAGAAATAGGTGAAACTGTTGCATCATTGAATAGTAAGATTGAAACTGCAAAGTCTGTGTGTTCTGGAATTTCAAGCAGCCTTAATACCATTTATGGACTTGATGCTGCAACAACAGCAACCAGCACAATGGGAACACTTACAGCAGGTAGTGCAACAGCTGTTGGATTTATGAAAAATAGTGATAAAATTGTGAAAGGTGATGATGATGATAGAACCAAAAAAGAAAAATCAATGGAAAAAGCAAGGACTGGATTGATGGCAGTAAGTATTGCAACATCTGGCACTTCACTTGGTACCAGTGCTGCTGCTAGTGTGAATGCTGGTAAGCTTGCTGAAAAAATGAAACAATGTAACACAGTTGTTGGTGAAATTAGGACAATTAATGGGAAATTAAAAGCTTTGATTAAAGATTTTAAAGAAGAAGTAGGTTCTGATTCATCACATAACAGTGAACTGGTTGCAATAGGAATAGCAGAGACTGTTTCAAAAGAAGTAGCAAGTAATATTTCAAATAAATGTAAAGGTTTTGATATTGCTGGGATTAATATGATTAAAAACAGCATGACTGCCACAGCAGTGATTTCTGGTATTGGAACAGGAACTGCAATTGCTGGAACTACAACTTCTGC
>CAUTSC010000009.1:0-5812 GCA_963541275.1 uncultured Pseudomonadota bacterium | reverse complement strand
TTTAATAACAAAGGTAAAAAACAGTTATGAATCTGTCTTAAAAACACTTGATTTACTGCTTGATAGTAATATCGATTTTGAAACCAGAACTACTGCGGATCCAACCTTTTTAAATAAAGATGATATTTTAAAAATTGCAACTTTTTTAAAGGAAAAAGGGGTAAAAAACTATGCAATACAAAAATTCCGCCCAGTAAACAAAGATGACCCAAATAACCCAAGCGATATTTTAATCAATCAATTTTTTAATGATGAAAATTTCACAAAACAACTTAAAACCCTTATTCCAAACTTGGAATTAAGATGTTAGAAAATTTTTAACAAAAATAACATTTTAACTTGTATAAAAACTTTTTTATGATTATTATGAATACATAACAAGGTGTGACAACCTTATCATATAAGAGTCAAATGACTCACAAATTGTATATTCCTACTGCAAGGTAGGAAGGTATAGAAATACCCAAATACTATACACTATTTTATATGATATAGTTGTCAACTTCCTATCGCTAATTTTAGTGATGGAAAAAGTAGGGAGAGACTATATGAAGTATATAAAAATTTTTAGCAAATTTTTTCTAATTATTAGCTGTTGCATATTTTCTTGTGAAAGTTTTGCTGCAAGTGAAACAACCAAACAACTAATTAATAAAACTCTTGCAAAATACGGTATAAGTGCAGGTGGTAAGGAAATATGTGGTCAGGGTAAAGAACCAGATTATGACGAGCAAACAGGTGTTGTTAAGTGTAAAAATGATAAGCAAGGTGATGATAATAATTGTTGGGATGCAGCTTCCAGATTATGTAAAGAATGTCCTGATGGAACAATAGTTAGTAAACAAGATAATGTAACTTGCAGACAGATAATTTGTCCCGAAGGATATGAACTTATAGAAGTGAAGGATGAAACATGCCCAGAAGGGTTTGAAATGCAAGAATTTAATGAAAATAATTGTGGTAGTGATTATTACGGCTTTGATGGAGTGATGGCAACAAATAATTATTCAACCCAACCAATCAATTGCAAAGATATTAATTAAAAGGAGGAAAATATGAAACATAATAAAATAAGTAAACTTGCATTACTTGCAGGTTTGTTAGTAATGAATACAACTGCAAATTCTTTTTATCAGTGTGTACCAAAGAAAAGCTGGAAAAGGATTGCATACCTTACACCACAATCAAAACAAGAAGAATTTAAACAATTGTTAGAATCTGGAAAATATAAAGTAACAATAGCAGGTGGTGGAGGATTAGCGGAAACAAAAGAATTTACCCTTACAAAGATTTCAGAATTTAAAGCATGTGCTGGTGAAAAAGGTGGAGATGCAAATGAAATTGGTAGTAGAAAAGGTAAAGGTGGTGGTGGAATGGGGTATAATGGTAGTTATGAAAGTCATAGTGAAGGTGGGTATGGAGATATAGTATCTTATTGTGAAAGTATGGCAGCAGGAAGTAATGGTGGTAAATGTGGAACTGGTTGTCATAAAGGAGAAGAAGGTGGTGGTTATGGAATGTATAAAAAACTTTCTTCGAATGGTGGAGAAACGACAATAAAAAGAAGAGCTGGTGGTGGAGGTGGAGGAGGAAGTTATTTTGAAGTTGCTGATATAAAAAAAATTGTTGCAGGTGGCTACGGAAAAAGTGGTACTATTTCATCAGGTGGTAAAGGTGCAGGACCTGATGGATATGTAATTATTGAAAAGTGGGAGTAATAAAAAGCTCTGTAACAATAACAACTCCTAGTTTTTAGGAGTTGTTTTTTTATCTAACATTTTGGCAAAGATAATTTACAACAAATTATCATCCAAATATCGTTAAATTTTTACAAAAATCTGCCATTTTGTAATTTTTTATCAAAAAATTTAAAAATATTTATATTTTGTTCTTGATCTTTGTAAATTTAGTTACTATAATAAAAATAAGCAAAGGGTAAAGTGTGTAAAAATAATTACAAACTTAACTAAATTTCATTCTGTTTGAAAATTGTTTTTTCTTTTAAAAAGAACTTGATTTTTAAAAATATGTTTGTATAATTCCTGCATCTTTGGTCCCCATCGTCTAGAGGCCTAGGACAAGAGGCTTTCAATCTCTCAACAGGAGTTCGAATCTCCTTGGGGACACCATTTCAGAAAGGGGTAATTATGAAACAAAATATCAATGCAGAAAATTACAAAATTGTAAAACAATCAAATAAAATTAAAAAAATTAGTTACCTTATTTCTTTGTTATGGATTTTATTTGCTGTTGTGCCAACAATTTTTTATGTAAATAATAATTCTCAAATTTTAAAAAAATTCATAAGTTTAAAAGGTGTTGGTTATATAAATAATTCTCTTGTAAAACAATATGACAGTATCAGTAAAAGTTTGATTAAACATATAAATATTTCTAAATATACATCTGGTATCAAAATACCAGAAATAAAACTCGATATGGTTGAAAAGGAAACTGCAAAAGTTACAAAAACAGCAAAAGTTTTATCAGGTTTTGGTATTCGTGGTGCAGAACAAGTTGCAGATAAAAGTGATGTTTTAAACAAACAAGTAACAAAAATAAATGCAGAAATCAAAGCTGAAACTGAAAAATTAAAAAAGGTTTTAGAAACTGATTTGGAAAAATCAATAAAGGATGAAATTGCAAATTTTGCAACCAACCAATCAAAGCAAGTTTTAAAATTATCAAAAATTAGTTATTATAATTTCACAAATAACAAGTATGGTATTTTAAATGATGCAGATAAAAGCAGGACTAATATTATTTATAAAGAACTGATTAAAAATGACAATGTTATAATTAAAAATTACCTTTCAAACATAAATAAATATTTTATTTACATAAATTATTTGATGCTTATTTTAGTTGCAGTTATTGGATTTATTCCAGTTTATGCTTTGTTAAAAGTTGTAAAAATATTTACAAAAAATTTCACAACTTGTCCTTATTGCAGAAAAATTTTTATTTCAAAAGAGGCAAAATTTAACATACTTGCAAAATTGAAATTGTGGTAATATCTAGGTTACATCTTTCATTGTAATAAAATAGTTAACTTTAATAAATAATTGTTAAACTGTTTTTTTTATCAAAGCTGCTTGTTACAGAAAGTAAAATTGGAGCGGGTGAAGGGAATCGAACCCTCACGGCTAGCTTGGAAGGCTAGAACTCTACCATTGAGCTACACCCGCGAATGCCAAAAATAATACTATCATTTATTTTATTTTGCAATAAATTTTTAAATAAAAATCATTCTTGACTATTTTTTTCATAAATAGTTTAATTATTAACATCAAAAAGGAAAGTTTATGTCTTTTACAACAGAAAAAATAAAACATAATGCAAAATTGGTTAAGTTGCAATTAACCGACGAAATGGCAGAAAAGTTATTGCCAGAATTAAATGAAGTGATAAATTTTACAAAAGTAATTGATGAGGTTGATACAACTGCCGTTGAACCTTTGGTATCCATTGCTACACACGATTTACCTCTTAGACAAGATAAAGTTAAATCAACTTGCAATCGTGAAGAAATTTTAAAAAATGCAACTGATGCAACAGGTGAGTTTTTTACTGTGCCAAAGATAATAGAATAAAGGTGAGAAAATGTTTAAACTTATAAAAATTATTCCAATAAAATCAAATACAAAATTAATGAGATTTCATAAGTTGATTTTGTCTTTTTCTTTTTTAATGATGTTTTTGTCTCTTTTTATAATTTTCACAAAACCATTTAATTATGGTATAGATTTTTCAGGTGGTGTGTTAATAGAAATTAAAACTGCAAAACCAACCACAGTTGAAAAATTAAGAACTGATTTAAAATCTTTTACCCCAGAAATACAAGCAGATGCAAACAGTCAAAATATGTTTTCAATCAGGCTTCCAAAGTCAAATAAAACAGAAGCAGAAATTGTTACAATGGTAAATTCTGTAAAAGAAATTCTTGGTAATATAGAATACAGGAACACACAAGTTGTTGGTGCAAAGGTAAGTGGTGAACTTATCAAAGATAGTATTGTTGCAATCATTTTTGCCTTGCTTGTAATATCACTTTACATATGGCTTAGGTTTGAGCTTCCATTTGCAATTGGTGCAGGGATTGCACTTAGTCACGATATAATTTTAACCCTTGCAATGTTAATACTTGCAAAATTGGAATTTTCGCTTACAACACTTGCTGCCCTTTTAACTTTGGCAGGTTACTCGGTAAACGATACAGTTGTTGTATATGACAGGGTAAGGGAAAACCTCGCAAAATATAAAACAAAAGAAATGGACGAAATAATAAACATTTCAATAAATGAAACTTTTTCAAGAACACTTTTAACCAGTGTTACAACATTTATCGCAACACTTATGATATTTTTATACGGCGGTGAAGTGTTAAAAGGTTTTTCATCAGTGATGTTATTTGGAATAGTTGCAGGTACTTATTCTTCTGTATTTTTTTCTACATCATTGCTTTTGTATTTTTCAAAAATTTTGAAAAACAAAAAGTAAGAATTAAATTTATTATTTATAAAATTCTGCTTGATTATTTTGTAAATAGTTATAAAATAAGTCCACTATGATTATAGGCTGGTTGTTCCAGTCTGTCATTATTTATTAAACTTGAATGATAGGAGTGTTATTATGGCAAAAGAAACTTATGTGAGAAGTAAACCTCATGTGAATATTGGAACCATTGGTCATGTTGACCACGGTAAAACAACAACAACTGCGGCTATTACTAAATATTTTGGTGATTTTAAAGCATATGATCAAATAGACAATGCCCCAGAAGAAAAAGCTCGTGGTATTACAATTAATACATCACATGTTGAATATGAAACAGATACAAGACACTATGCTCATGTTGACTGTCCAGGGCATGCTGATTATGTTAAAAACATGATAACTGGTGCTGCTCAAATGGACGGTGCTATTTTGATAGTTTCTGCTGCTGATGGTCCTATGCCACAAACTCGTGAACATATTTTGCTTGCTCGTCAAGTTGGTGTTCCATCTATTGTTGTTTTCTTAAACAAATGTGATATGGTTGATGACCCAGAAATGCTTGAACTTGTTGAAATGGAAGTAAGGGATTTACTTACAAAATATGGTTTTCCAGGCGACAAAACACCTATCATAAGAGGATCTGCTGTATGTGCTCTTGATGATTCAAACAAAGAACTTGGCGAAAATGCTATAAGAGCTTTGATGAAAGCAGTTGATGAATTTATTCCAACTCCTGAAAGACCACTTGACAAACCATTCCTTATGCCAATAGAAGATGTGTTCTCAATTTCAGGTCGTGGTACAGTTGTAACAGGTAGAGTTGAAACAGGTATTGTAAAAATCGGTGATGAAGTTGAAATAGTTGGTATTAAAGCTACACAAAAAACAACAGTTACTGGTGTTGAAATGTTCCGTAAACTTCTTGAATCAGGTCAAGCAGGAGACAATGTTGGTGTTCTTCTTCGTGGAACTAAAAAAGAAGAAGTTGAAAGAGGACAAGTTTTGGCAAAACCAGGTTCAGTTACACCACACAGTGAATTCGAATGTGAATGCTATATTTTAACAAAAGAAGAAGGTGGCAGACACACTGCATTCTTCTCAAACTATCGTCCACAATTCTATTTCAGAACAACTGATGTGACAGGAGCAATAAAACTTCCAGAAGATGTTAAAATGGTTATGCCAGGCGATAACATCAAAATGACAGTTGAACTTATAACCCCAGTTGCTATGAGTGAAGGTCTTCGCTTTGCTATCCGTGAAGGTGGAAGAACAGTTGGTGCTGGTGTTGTTTCAAAAATAATTAAATAATTTT
>CAUTSC010000008.1:0-7483 GCA_963541275.1 uncultured Pseudomonadota bacterium | reverse complement strand
ATCTAACAGATACAGATTTAAAACCTTATTATAAAGATACTATTGTTATATCTCCTTTTGTATATTCAACTTTATCTGGTGATTTACTTAAAAAATTTACAAAATTAAAACTTATTGCATGCCGTTCAACAGGTTACAATAATATTGATTTAGAATACTGTAAAAAACATAAAATTAAAATAACAAATGTTTTTGGTTATGGTGAAAAAACTGTAGCAGAATTTGCAATAGGAACCCTTTTAAATCTAACAAGAAAAATCAGTTTTTCATTTGAAGAATTAAAAAAAGGAATTGTCAATATACCACAAGATATGGGCACAGATTTATATGGTAAAACAGTTGGTATAATTGGAACAGGTTCTATTGGGTCACATTTTGCAAAATTAACTAAATCATTCGGATGTCAAGTAATTGCATATGATATTTATAAAAATAAAGAACTTGAAAATACAGGTATATTAAAATACACAACCCTTGATAATATTTTTAAAAATTCAGATATTATCAGCCTTAATTGCCCATCAACAAAACAAAATTATCATATGATAAACGATAAAACTATAAACAAAATGAAAGATGGTGTTTATATCATAAATACAGCAAGAGGTAATTTAATTGACGGATTCGCACTATATAACAACTTATTATCAGGGAAAATCGCAGCAGCAGGACTTGATGCTTTGGAAAATGAAGATATAATTGTAAAAAATGATATAAATTTAATAAAAAATAAAGATAAGAAATTTTTATCTTATTCAGTAATAAACCAGAAACTACTACAATTAAACAATGTTATCATAACCCCCCATATTGCATTTAATTCCATAGAGGCAAATATAAAAATTTTAGACGGTGCATTTCAAAATATAAACAACTTTATAAATAAAAAAGAAATCCAATCTGTAATATAAAAAAAACTCCTAAATAAAATTAGGAGTCATTAAATTGCAAGTTATGATTACTCCCATCTTTCAATAATTATATAACCATCAGGTCCAGCACCTTTACCTCCTGATAAACCATTATGGTCTTTTCCTCTACCTCCTTCGAATTTATATTCAATACCTCCTCCTTCCAAATAAACTTCAACCCGGGAAACAGCATCTTTGGGATATGCTTTTATCATTTTTAAATAACTTCCACCCCCACCACCACCTCCCCCTCCCACTACTTCACTACAACCTGAAACTTCATAACTTTTAGTACATCCTGACATTCCATTTGCTCCTGCATACTTTCCACTACCTCCACAACCTCCAACTCCTGTAAACATAAAAAAGGGAGAACAATATACAGGTTTACCATATGAGGAAAGATAACAAATAACATGACCACCTCTACCACCTGCACCAGGTTCTCCTCCAACAGAATCTCCACCATCTTCACCCACAGTCCCAACACAAAAATCAAATTCTGCTTTATATCCACTTTGAATACTAAATTCTTTTATTTCTGGTTTTCCACCAGCACCTGCTGCTGTAACCCTGTATTTCCCAGCTGGTAAGGTTTGTCTAAATTCTTCTTGTTTTGATTGTGGTGTAATATGTATTATCTCTTTCCATTCTTTTGCAATTTTTTCTATCCATTCTTTCTTTGGTACACAGGTATAAAATTTTTGTGCTTTTGTTGTTGAACTAAGTATTAAACTTGTTACCAAAGCTGTTGTACTTATATATTGTTTCATAATTTTCCTCCTTACCTTATAGTGTTACAATTTGTTGCTGTACTTGTATAATTATTTGTTGCTTGATATTCTGTATATGGAATAAGATCATCTGATAAACAAGAATTTAAAGTTATTTCTTTTCTTTCAAAACCTTCTGGACATAATCCATCTTTTACCTCAATCAGTTCATAACCCTCTGGACACACAATTTGTCTGCAAGTTATATGGTCTTGTTTACTTACTATTGTTCCGTCAGGACATTTTTTACATAATCTTGAACCTGCATCCCAACAATTATTATCATCACCTTGCTTATCATTTTTACATTTAACAATACCAGTATCTTCGTTATAATCTGGTTCTTTCCCTGTCCCACAATCCTTTTTACCACCAGCACTTATTCCATATTTTGCAAGAGTTTTATTAATAAGTTCTTTTGTTGCTTCACTTGCTGAAAATGCATTAATTGATGACAAACAAAAAGTCATAACTAGAAAAAATTTGCTAAAAATTTTTATATATCTCATATAGTCTCTCCCTACTTTTTTTATCACTAAAACTAGCGATAGGAAGTTCAGAACTATATCATGCGAAAATAGTGTATAGTATTTACATATTCCCATACCTTCCTACCATAACAGTAGGAAAATACTATGTGTTATTTCTAACACCCGCACGATAAGGGTTCTGACACCCTGTTACATGTTTCATGATATATATTAAAATATTTTTATACAAGGAAAATTTTATTTACTTTTCTGTTAATTTAAATTCTATTCTTCTGTTTTGTTTTAATTTTTGCTTATTTTCACCTTTATAAAGCGGATGAAATTCTCCAAAACCTGTTGCTGCTAATCTCTCTGCTGGCACTCCATTTGCAACAAAAAAATCAACCACAGCAACTGCCCTTGCAACTGATAATTCCCAATTTGATTTATAAAAAGAATTTCCTTTAAATTGTTCTTTATCTGTATGACCATCAACCCTTAAAATCCAATTCATTTCATCTGGAAAAGTTTTAATTGCACTCTTTAAAATATTCACTATTTGAATCAATTGTTTTTTACCTTCATTTCCTATTTCTGCCGACCCAGATGCAAAAAACACTTCTGATGGAATAATAAATCTGTCACCATCCATAACAAAATTTTTATTACCCATAACTGCTTTTGATAAATTTTCAAAAAAACTTGACCTTACTTTAAATAATTCTGCTGTTTTATTTGCAAGTGCCCTGTTTAATTTTTTACCTAATTCCACAATTTGAACTTTTTGCCAAGAAATATATTTATCAGTTGCTTCAAAAACTGCATTTAATTTTTGCATTTCAGTTGTTAATTTTGAAACAGTATTTTTTAAATTTATATTATTATTTTCAAGAGATTTTAATTTATCATCTTTTTTTATAATATCCCCTTCCAATTGTAAAATCATCATATTAAGTTCTGCAACTTTATTTTGTAATTGTTGATTTTTAATTTCTGCTTTTTTCTTTTCGTCAACTTTAAAATCCAAAGTTTTATATAACATTTCCAAATCATTTTCTTGTGTCTCATTTAATTTTTTTACAGATTTTATATTGTTAACAAGAAGTTTATTTACCCTGTCTTTATCTTTTATAATATTATAAAGTTCTGTTATTTTTTCATCTTTTGAAGTATTATTTGATACAGATAACACAAAATTAAGCATCATAAAAATTATAACCATAAAAATCATCAAAATAACTAAATTGCTCATCACATCAATAAATGATGGCCACAAAGAATTATTAACTGATGAAATCCTGTTTTTCATTTTTATTTCTTATCACCTGTAATTGAAATTGTTTTTGCAAGCAACCTTATATCAGATGATAATTTATCAGTCATATCAGAAAGCCCCATATCAATAGCTTTTATATGTTCCCTTGTCTTATCATCCATACCAAAACCTGATTTTGATATTTTAACAAGGTCATTTAAAACCCCATACAATTTTTCTGGCATTACCGACAATTTTTCCATTACTTTTAATTTTTCTTGCATTTGAGTTGCAAGCTTTGCCGTTTCCGTTGCCATAATTTCCATTTTTTTTGAAACCATTTCATTATTATCAACAGATTTCATAACAGTTTTTTGCAATTTATTTATATTATCAGCTGTTTGTTCCAACATTGCCTGTAAATATGTTATTATTGCACCATCCCCTTCTGCAAGTGCAGATGCAGAAACAATCCTTGTATACTTTGTCATATTTTCTTCTAATTCATTATAGAAAAAATGTTGAGCAAGTGTCGATTGCAATTGTAAAAAACCAAGTATAAGTGATGAACCAAGCCCAAATAAAGAAGTAGAAAAAGCAGTTCCCATACCTGCAATAGGTTTTGAAATATTTGTTTTTAAATTTTGAAAAACAAACATTAAATTATTGCTTGATAAATCAAGATTTCTTACAATATCACCAAAAGAACCAATAGTTAAAAGAAGTCCCCAAAAAGTCCCAAGCAACCCCAAAAATACCAAAACCCCAGAAAAATATGATGTAGCTTCCCTTGAATCATTAAGCCTTTCATCAACTATTCCAAGCAATGTTTTCATTGTTTCCGCCTCTAAATAAGGACGATAGTTTTTTCTGTGCTCTTTTAACAAAAATGCAAGTGGAGAAATTATTGTTGGTGCTTTACCATTTTCAGTTCCTGAAAAAAAATCATTTAACCAAACTGAATCAGAAATCAAAATAATCGTATTTTTAAAGTTAAGAATAACACCAAAAATAAACACAGACAAAATAAAAGTATTTAATAATTTATTAGATGCAAAAATCGAAAACAATTTATTATTAAGCATCAAAACTATAAGCAATACCAACCCCAAAAATATACCCATTTTCAAAACAGAAAAATAAAGTCCATTTTGCCTTATATATATTTTTTCAGGATTTAAATTAGTATCAAATTCTTGTTTTTTAAACATTTCACACTCTCTTTTAGACATAATATATTGACAAAATAACAATTTATAATATTTTTGTCAAGTATAAAAAATATATAAAAAAACAGGCTTTACAAAATAAAACCTAAAAACTTTCTACTAAAAAGTTAAAAATTAAAGATAACAAATATCATTCCAAGATGTAGTTGGTTTATTATTTTCATCCAACACCACCATGATAAAATTACCAAATGAAACTTTTTCTGGTTTTTTATAAATATTTATCCTGTTTACCTCAAATTTAATATTCATAGAGGTATTCCTTACATCTTGAACTGTTGCTGTTACTTCTAAAATATCACCAACTTTCACAGGTTTCACAAAAGTCATATTTTCAATACTTGCCGTCACACATTTTCTGCAAGTAATTTTAATTGATAACATAGCAATTGTTTCATCAACAAACCCAACCAAAGTTCCACCAAATAAATCATTTTGCGGATTTAAATGTTTATTTGAAATCCAATAGTTATTAACTATTGACATACCAATAAAACTTTTTTTATCTAAACTCATAAAATATCCTTGTTAAACACAAGATACTTTAAAACATACAACAATACAACAAAAAACCAACTTACAATAAATCATTGTCAAAAAAATTACTCTTAAATACAACGACCATTCTCATCTATTTTTGATCCAGCAGGACATGTTTTACACAATAATAATCTACTATCTTTCTTTTTTTCATTCACTTTCACAGGTTTCTCTGTCTTTCCAATTTCTTCTTTATTTTCATCCTTAGTTGGTGGTGACACAGGCACTGTCACATCACCAGAACCAGGATTTGTTGTTTTTATAGGTTCTTTTACTTTTTCACCCCCATCTTTATCCTTATATGGTGGTTGTACAGGTAATGTTATTCTATCAAAAATAGGATCCTGTCTATCAAATCTTTGTCCCCCCCTATGTGGTGGCAACACAGGTGTCGTTACCTCATTAAATACAGGAGCCCTTACAGGTTCTTGACTTCCTACAAAATCTGTATACCTAGGTGGTTTCACAGGCAATGTTGTTATCAAATTACCTTTAAAAGGATTTTCAGCAGATTTAGAACTATCATCCACAAACCTATCTGGTAACCTAGGTAAATGTGAGTTAGAACTATCACCCACATTCCTATCTGGTAATCTAGGTAAATGTGAGTTAGAACTATCACCCACATTCCTATCTGGTAATCTAGGTGAAAATGAATTAGAACTATCACCCACAAACCTATCAGGCAATCTAACTGAATTTCCATAAAGATTTTGACTTCCACTACCCCCAGAATTTACGAAAGAATTTGAAAAACTGTTATTTCCATTTTGAATATTTTTTAAAGCAGAAACAAAATTAAATCTCATTAAGTAATCTGAAATAGTATTATTTTTATAAGTATCAAAAGATTGTGAAACTTTTTGTTCATAATTTTCCCATAACGACATCAATAAACTATCTTCTTTATCCCAATCATAACCCATATTATTTTCTTTACAATATGCAATTGCTTTTTCTCTTAATGCATCTTTTTTGTTTACACAAACACCTTTACTATTTAACAAATATCCACTCAAACAATCTCCACAAGATTTTGAATTTTCATTATATTTTTTGTTTTCTTTTTTACAACTTTCTGATGATTTAGTTGATTTTCTACTAGATCCCGCACTACGACGAGATGATTCACCTGATTTTATTGTTTCATCTTCTAACACATCTTGTGATTCCACACATTCACCATTTTCAGCACTCATAACATAATCTTTTCCAAACTCTTTTTCACAATCCTTTACTGGAATACAAGATTGCTCACCAATATTTTTACCTTGAATTGATGTACAAAATTTCGGACATTTTTTACATTCTATATCATTATTTTTAGTATAAAAGCCTTCCTTACATTGCAAATAAAATGCCTTTCCAAATTTTATATCATAACCTGCAAGATTTAATTGATCCTTTGTTAACCTGACAGCTTTTGTATTAACAGGTTTATTACATTCTTTTTCTGTATATGCATTTATAAAAGTTTTTCCTTGTTTTTCAACAACTTGTCTATTCAAAGGGCAAAATGAACTTTCATCAACACAAACAGATCTTTTATTTTGAATTGTTTTCAAAAATCCTGATTCACAATCAATAACTACTGCCTCATCATCACTGATCCAAGGAGCTTTCACTATATCACTATCTTTTTTCCAATCACTCACTTCTGCATTTTCTGGTAAATAACAAGCAGTCTTTCTTGATTTATAATAAACACCTTCTCTATCTTCATCAGGGTTTTGCCATAAAGCTTTACCCAAAGAACAAGGTTGCAAACCATAAGTTTGCAAAGTTTCTTTTACATCTGTATTAGCAGAAGTTTCACTTACTCCCCTACTACCAGCAGATGTTCTTTTCTTCCTTACCCCAGTAGCAAATGCAGATCTTCTCGATGACCTGCTACTTGAACTTGCAGATCTTCTGCTCGACTTCCTGCTGGATGAGGCAGACCTTCTGGAACTTTTACCTGACTTTTTTGCCCCTTTACTTGAACTTGCACTCCGTCTTGATGATTTAGTTGATTTTTTACTAGATCCAGCACTACGACGAGATGATTTACCTGATTTTTTTGATGTTTTTGCTTTTCTACTGCTACCAGCAGATCTTCTAGCAGATTTCCCCACTACTTTTTTACCAGACTTTTTTCTTGCTGCAAAAACATCATTGTTAAAACTGTCAGCACACAAGAATAAAAGTAATAAAAAAACTGCAAAAATTTTAGAGAACTTAAAAGATTTTAATTTATAAGAAGTGTTATATACACTCCTTGATAACATACCAACACTCCTTGATAACATACCAACACTCCTTGACA
>CAUTSC010000007.1:0-13565 GCA_963541275.1 uncultured Pseudomonadota bacterium | reverse complement strand
AAGAATTTACTGATCTCTCTGGTTCTCTAAACGAAAAACCACAATCTCCTGTTCTCCTTGCCTTACTCCAAGGTAAAGCAGATCACACCCGTGGTTAATAAACATTTCTTCTTTCCTAAAACTCCCTATTCCTAGGGAGTTTTTTTATTTTATATAAACATCAAATAAACTTGACATTATGTAAAGTTTATTTTACACTATAAACATGAAAGAAATAATATATTTCAAAATAAACAACAAGTATCCTGTAAAAGATTGGTTATATGCTCTAAATCCTACATACAAAGCAAATATAATCAAAAGGTTAATAAAAATTGAAGATTACGGATATTTTGGAGATTATAAAAATCTTGGTAATGGAGTTTATGAATTAAGATTTTTCTTTGGTGCAGGATACAGAATATATTTTGGAATGGATGGAGATAAAATAATTTTACTGTTAACAGCTGGTGATAAAAGCACACAAACAAAAGATATAAAACAAGCAAAAGAATATTGGAGGTTATACAATGAATAAAGAAAGTAATAAATTTCGTGATACATTTAATAATATATTAAACAACGAACCAAAAGTATTAAAAGAATTTATAAATTTAACTTTTAAAGAATATAATGAAACTCAAAATTTTGATGAATTATTCCATTCTTTAAAATATATCACCGCTGCAAAGGGAGGTATAGAACTTTTATCTAAAAAAACCGGTATTTCCAGACAAACTATCCATAACATGTTTAAAAAAAACAGCAACCCAAAACTAACCACTTTTCTTTCTGTATTGCATGCTCTTGATTTAGATATTAAATTAGAATTGAAACAAAAACCATATCACAATAAAATAAATTCACAGGCAATACAAATTGCAAGCCTTTAATCATATCAATTTTCTTTGTTGTAATGCAGCAGAGATGGTACCTTCATCCAAAAAGTTAAGTTCACCACCTATTGGAATACCTTGCATAAGCTCTGAAATTTTTACATCTATTCCCGACAGCAAATTTATAATATAATGACTGGTTATTTTTGCATCTATGGTTGCAGGAAGTGCCAAAATAACCTCTTTAATATTTTCATTCTTTACTCTATCACAAAGCCCAACAAGGTTCAAATCAACTGGTTCCACCCCATTTATAGCAGACAAAATACCACCAGTTATATGATATTTACCATTGTAAATATCCCCTCGCTCCATAGCCCACAATGACGAAATATCATCAACTATACAAAGCATCCCTTGATCTCGCCTGCTATCACTACAAATAGAACAAGGATTAACAGTATCAAAATTTCCACACACAGAACATTTTGTAATATTTTGCTCTACATCACAAAGAGCTTTTATAAGCGGAGTTAATTTCACATCTTTGTTTGCAATTAAATCAAGTGTCGCCCTGATCGCTGACCTGTTCCCAAAACCTTGAACTTTTGACAATGCTTTAATTAAACTGGCAATTTCTGGTGATTTTTCCATATTACCCTAAAATACCTCTTGCAGCAATTTTGTTATCATCTTTAAAAACCGACAACTTCAACAAAGTATATACAAGAGCTTCCTCATACCCCTTAATGGTACCACAATCCAAATACCTGTCACTATCCCGTTTTGTAAAAGTTCTTATCCGCATCTTCTCTTTATCTTTTACCACTTCATCATTTAAATATTTATCAAAATGAATTTCTTTTCCTGCATTCTGCCACATATTATATTCATCTGTACCAACAGTATCAATCAAACCTGCTACCTCTTCTAACCTTTTTCCAACTTTTTTATCAAAAATTGCCATAGTATTAAATGCTTCCCTTGATACACTTTCTTTTGGTTTTTCAATAAACACACCATTTTCTATTATACCCCAGCGACTAGGATCTTCAACTTGCCTTGTAATAAACATATTACCACCATCACCTTTAATATATTCATTTACACAAGCAACAATAAGGGAATTTTTAAGTACATCATCATCATTCAAAGTTGATACAACTATATCATCAGGAAGCCTTACCACCAAATGCCTACCACCAGCCTGCTTGTTTGCAAGACCTATTGCATGTCCTAAACCTTTTGGTTCTTTTTGTATCACATATTTTATTTCAACATCTTCTGGAATATATACTTTCTTTAACAGTTCTAAACCAATTTTATTACCATTTTTTTCAAACTTTTCTTCTATCTTTTTTTCCTTTGCAAAAGCAAGTTCAAATGCCTCTTTTGCCTTTTCATCTGACACAACTATTGTTATATGCTTTGCACCCGCATATAAAAGTTCTGCCATTATAAAATCTATTATTTTAACCGACCCAAATGGCATAAGACATTTATGAGAAATTCCCTTTGAATGCGGATAATTTCTGGTTGATTTACCTGCTGCTAAAATTACAAATTCCAAATCTTTACTTGTCATTTTTTTCCTATAATATTTCATTTAAAAATTTTTTATTTTCTTCTTTAAATTTTGATTGATACAAAATTGTATATAACAAAGCTTTTTCATAACCTTCAATACAACCACAATCAAAATACTTATCCCCATCATTCATACAAATTGTTTGTATTTTTTGATTTTGCGGGTCTTCATCTATTGTTTTATTAAGGGCATCTGCAAATGCAAGCTCGTTATCAACAACTCCATCAACTATTTCACCTGTTTCCATTTTAATTGCAGCATTATATAACTTTTCAAGAACTTTTTTATCAAAAACAAACAAACCAAATGCTGCTTCATTTGATGATGATTCTTTTGGCTTTTCCTTAAAATACCCATTATCAACAATTCCCCACCTACTTGGATCATCAACCTTCCTTGTAAGTCCCAAATTACCAACTCCACCCATTGAAATATATTTTTCAACCACCCTTTTATAAATTGGAACATCTTTTGAAATAATAATATCATCAGGCCATATCATAACAATCCTTCTGCCTGTATCTTTTATTTCATTATAAACCATTGCAACTGCATGACCTGTTCCTTTTGGTTGCTTTTGTATCTGATACCTAATTTCAACATCATCAGGAATATAAACTTGTCTTAATAATTCAAGTGAAGAAACTCTACCTTTTTTTTCAAATTTTACCTCTATTTCCGGTTCTTTTTTAAAACAATCTTTAAAATAATTAATAGAAACTTCATCTGGCACAACAACAGTAATAAACTTACCACCTGCCTGTACTATCTGATTAACTATATAATCTATTATTTTAACAGATCCAAAAGGCATCAAACATTTATGCGGAATACCTTTTGAATGAGGATAATTTCTAGTTGATTTTCCAGCTGCTAAAATTACAAATTCTAAATCTTTACTTGTCATATTTTTCTTTTCATAAAAACTATTTTTTAATAAAAATCCAGTTCTTTTTTACTTTTTAATTACAATTATATATCAAGGTTTACAACATTAAGTGCATTTTCTTGAATAAAATCTCGTCTTGGTTCAACAACATCACCCATCAAAGTTGAAAATACCTCATCTGTTTCATTGCTACCTTCAACTTTTACTTGTAACAAAGTCCTGCTGTTTGGATCCATTGTTGTTTCAAACAATTGCTCTGCATTCATTTCACCAAGACCTTTATACCTTGAAATTGCGATTCCTATCTTACCTACTTCAAAAATAAGTCGTAATAATTCTATTGGAAGTGATACATCATATTCAACACCTTTTACAACTAATTTCATTTTTGTTGTAAACAAATCTTTTACCCCTTGCATCATCATATTTATTCTTTTTGCTTCACCACTTTCCATATCTTCAAATCTAAGTATATGTTCTTCCATCACCCCTCTTAACTGTCTTATAAATTTTACACCTGCCTCTGTAATTTCAAATTTCCAACCTTTAAAATATTCACTTTCAAAATTATTCATTCTATCTACTGTTTTTTGTGTCGCAATTTCAAGAGCAGTTTTATTTTCAACAATACCATCTTCAAACATTCCACAAATAGCAGCATTTTCAACAACTTTAAGTGTTGTATATTTTGTAATAGGTTCAACAAGTTTTGACATCTTTTTTGCTCTTTCAATCAAATCTTTAAATTGAACTCCTACAATCTTTTCACCATTTTCAAGTTGCAAATAACCATCTGAAACAATATTTTCAATTAAATAATTTTCAAGAGCATTATCATCTTTCATATAAATTTCACTGTTACCTTTTTTAATTTTATAAAGCGGAGGTTGAGCAATATACAAATAACCTTTTTCAATAATTTCTGGCATTTGCCTGTAAAAAAATGTAAGCAATAATGTTCTTATATGTGCTCCATCAACATCAGCATCAGTCATAATAATAATTTTATGATACCTTAATTTTTCAATATTAAAATCATCTTTTCCAATACCACAACCAAGTGCAAGTATCAAAGTTCCAATTATCTCAGATGATAAAACCCTGTCAAACCTTGCTCTTTCCACATTAAGTATTTTACCTCTTAATGGCAATATTGCTTGATTTTTCCTATTTCTTCCTTGCTTTGCTGAACCACCAGCGGAATTCCCCTCAACAATAAACAGTTCTGATTGTGCTGGGTCCCTTTCTTGACAATCGGCAAGTTTTCCAGGAAGAGATGCAATATCAAGTGCAGATTTTCTCCTTGTAAGTTCCCTTGCCTTTCTCGCAGCTTCCCTTGCACTTGCAGCTTCTACTATTTTTTCAACTATTAACCTTGCCTCTGTTGGGTGTTCTTCCAACCAAGTTGAAAGTTTTTCATTAACAACACTTTCAACTACTGCCCTTACTTCACTTGAAACAAGCTTATCTTTTGTCTGACTGGAAAATTTTGGATCTGGCACTTTTACTGATAAAACACAGGTAAGTCCTTCTCTCATATCATCTGACGAAATTTCAACATTTTTTTTCTTTAAAAGACCTTTTTCATTAACATAAGCATTTACAGACCTTGTAAGTGCTCCACGAAATCCAGCTAAATGAGTTCCACCATCCCTTTGAATTATATTATTTGTAAAACACAAAACATTTTCATGGTATGAATCATTCCATTCAACCGATGCTTCTACCATAATATTATCTTTTTCACCAGTAATTGATATAGGATTGGAAATAAGAGATTTTTTACTTCTATCAAGGTATTTAACAAACTCTTCTATTCCCCCATCATAACAAAATTCAATAACCTTTTCTTCATCTCCCCTTTTATCTGTTAAAATTAATCTTACACCACTATTTAAAAAAGCAAGCTCTCTAAGCCTTGTTTCAATAGTTTTGAAATCAAACCTAATATCTGGGAATATTTCAATTGATGGATAAAAACAAACTTCTGTTCCTTTGGTTGTTGGTTCACAATCACCAACAATTTCTATTGGGCTAACAACATTTCCATCTGCAAATTTCATAAAATGTTCGTGTCCATCTCGCCAAATCCTAAGTTCAAGCCAAGATGACAAAGCATTAACAACAGAAACACCAACACCATGAAGCCCACCTGAAACCTTATAAGAATTCTGATCAAACTTTCCACCAGCATGAAGCTCTGTCATTATAAGTTCTGCTGCCGATCTGCCAGTTTCTTTATTTATACCAACTGGAATACCCCTTCCATTATCTTTAACAGAAACAGAACCATTTTTATTTATTGTAATATTAATTTTATCACACCATCCAGCAAGTGCTTCATCAATAGAATTATCAACAACTTCATACACCATATGATGAAGACCAGTTCCATCATCTGTATCACCAATATACATCCCAGGTCTTTTCCTTACAGCATCAAGACCTTTTAAATATTTAATACTATCTGCGGAATATTCTTGCTCTGCCTTTTTTATAGCATCTGTATCATTGGCAAGTTTTTCACGATTAAGTCTTAAACTTTCATCACTATCTTGTGTATGAGTTTCCTTTAAATTTATAAAATCTTGTGACCCATTTTCAAGATTTATGTTATCATTATTTTCCATTTTCTTTCCTTCTTTCAAAAATTATTTAATACCGCAATGTTATTAAATTTTATTTTCTTTTTCAAGCAAATAAAACAATAAAAATTTTCGTAATATCACATAGTTAGATTTAAAATTTATAATAATTTATACAAAAATTTTCCTTATTTTTCACCCCTTACCCTAAAACACCCCCTTATTTCAATTTAAAAGAGTTTTTAAGTATTTTATTATTGACAAAAAAGTTTACAAATTACTAACTTCTACACCAAAGAATAAGTTTCCTCTTCTGGTGGAGCAAGAATTCGATTCATAACATCTGCAACCAATTTTGCAGTCGCAAATGCATTATGAATATTATACCCACCAAGTTCTCCTGTTATATCCAAAACTTCCCCTATAAAATAAAGTCCTTTTGTCCTGTTATGTTCCAAGTTATCATTAAGCCAACCTATATCAACACCACCCCGCATAACTTCCGCCTTGTCATAACCAAAAGTTTTTGTAAAAGGGAACGAAAAATTACAAAGTTTTTCAAGCACTTCTTCATTCTTTTCAACTTTAAACTTTTGCATAAATGCCTTTATAACTCGTTTTGGCAATTTTGTTAAATCCCTATCTGGTACAAAATCTATATTAAGTACATCACCATTTTCAACATACAAACTAGTGTTATAAACAACAGGTCCTGTTATTCCAAAATGGGCAAACAACAAACTTCCTTCAAACTCTCTTTTCCTTAATTTAATTTTAACAGGCAAACTTACCCCTGCAAGCATACTTAAAAATTTCACATCTTTTGTATATTTTAAACCAGTAAGTGCAGGTTGATTTTGTATCAATTTTAACTTAAATTGCTTTGCAACCAATAAACCAAATTCACTTGAACCCAATTCTTGGTAACTTTTTCCCCCTGTTGCAATTATAACATTTTTTGCAATATGCCTTTTACCATTTGACATTTCAATATAAAACAAATCATCTTTTTTATAAACAAGTGTCACTGTTTGAAGCAAAACAATCTTCGATTTTCTCTCTTTTATTCTCATTAAAAGAGGCATTATAATATCCCTTGATCTTTCCAAAAACACTTGACCTGTTGACAGTTCATTATAAGGAATTTCATAATTATCCAAAAAATCCAAAACATTATTAAAGGTCCAATTATCCAAAATATCTGCAACTTTTTTTTTATTTTTTGAATAATATTTATCAACAGAAACATTTCTGTTTGTAATATTACATTTTCCACCACCTGATACAAACAGTTTTTTACCTAACCTATTATTTTTATCAATAATAATCACTCTGCCATGTTCAATTTGTGCCGCACACATCAAACCAGCAGCCCCCCCCCCAATTATACAAACATCATATTCCACTTTTTTGTCCCATATATTTTTGTTTTAATTCTTTTGGTAATCTTTCTATTGAATACCTTAACATAACTCTTGGCATTTGTAAGTAAAAAGCATCTAAAAATTTAATCAGCTTTTTATAACCATCATCACCCACTTTTCCCATCTCTCGTAAAATCCAACCAACTGCCTTTTGTATTAAATCTTGCTCTGTATTTAAAAAAGACTTTGCAATTTCAACAAATACATCAAATTTTTTATTATGAACCAACCACCAATTTGAAATTATTGAAATTCTTTGTTCCCATAAATCATCACTTTTTGCAAGGTTATACAATATATCATAATTTTTTGTATCATAACAATATTTACCAATTATTTTATAACAACTTAAATCAACTAAATCCCAATTATTAATATATTTTGTATGATTAAGATAAAAATCAACTACTTGCTTTTTTAAACTCAAATCTGCCTTGTTAAATATTTCAATCAGTAACAATAAAGCACACAACCTAACTTCATGATACTGGTTAACAATTAAATTTTCTATATCACAAATTGTAATATCTTTTTTATATTTTTTTACGACCTGCCTTACCTGTGGGTTAGTAATACCAAGCCACCTATCAAATTCTGCATACCCACCTTTTTTACATTGAAAAAACCGCATTAAATGAATTGCTTTTTTCTCATTTTTTAAATTATATAAATCATTTAAAATTTCTTGCATAATTTTTCTCTTACATGATATTTATGCCAAAGCACCCATTGGGTCCCAAGGTTCTAATTCTATTATATCATTATCAAATGCTTTTAACCATTTTTCATCAACATATTTTTTATCAACCATAATTTGATAATTATATTCATCAAACCAATCATCACTCATAGAATAAATACCCTTATCACCAACCTTGTCACCCCAAGAATTTTCAACTTGCCATTTTATTGGTTTTCCATTTTCATCTAAATCAACACCTGTAAATACCATTGCATGAGTTGGCACACTTTCCCTATACACCAATCTTTCAGTTTTTGTAAATTGTGGCATATTACCAACAGTTAAATCATAATTATAAATTTTTGTATCCATAATACCAGATGCAAGTTTTACATTATTATCACCAGATAACAACATCTTACCAACATCACAACCAAACCAAACTGCATTACCATCTTTTATTGATTTAATTGCAGATTCTTTTAATACTTCAATAGGTACATTTACATGCTCTATCTTTTTACCTTCATAAACTGTCCCTAAAAATTTCACTGTAAATACTCGTCCATAAGGTTTGTCATCTGTTGGAGCATTGATAAGACTAACTTTATCATCTAAATTCCAACCTATATATTTTTTAAAAAATTCTTGTGGTGTTAAATTTAAATCTTTATGAAATTTTTTATCTTTATCCTTATATTCAAAATCAAATTTTTCTGGTGGAACACCCAAAGCTTTCACAAGCAAACTATAAATATTCGATAAAAATTTTTCTTTTAAATTTCTAAGGTCTTCTATTGTCTTTCCATCATTATAACCATCTCTTAAAATCATTGCATCTTTTCTAAGCATTGCTGTTAATATTTCAACCAACACATCAGTATTAGAAGAATGAAAAGTTTCAGGCATCATATACTTTGGAACTATTCCATATTTATTTAAAATACCTGCAAACATTGCCCACTGTCCACCATCTTGCACTGGGTCAGAAAGTAAAAAATACATAATCCTGCTGTCAATTTTTTCATCTAAAGTTGCAAGAATATTTTCTAAAAAATAATTTGCTTTTTCAAGCTTGTCCCAAAACAAAGTATAATTTTCTGAAAACTCTATTGTTTCCATATTAAATTTTTTCATAGTTTCAATTCTTGCAGTATTAAGAGCTGCAAACATCCAACATCTACCACTTCTTTTTTGATCTGTTATATTTCCTCTTTTAATCTCATTTGAAAATAAAAAATTATGCTTTCTTATTTGTTCGTTATTAAGCGATGCATTATTTATTCCTTTATTTGCAATTGCCCCAGCAACCGCCAAATTCAATTTTGAATTTTCAAAATCTTCTTTAAATTTTTTAACCATATCTTTGGTAATAACCATAATCATCTCCTTATTATAAATAAAAAACTGGCGGAAAGAGGGGGATTCGAACCCCCGATACCTAACGGTATGCTCGCTTTCCAAGCGAGTACATTCAACCACTCTGCCATCTTTCCAACTGTTAACTATTTTGTTAACAATTATTTTTAAACTTGTATAACCTGTAAAAACAACTAACTATTTACTAGATTTTATAAAACCTAATAAATTTTGCACTTCGGTTTTTACACTTTCTGGTTGTTTTTTATCTTGTGATAATATTACAAGTATTTTTTCTGCCTCAACATATTTTTTTTCATCTATTAAAATAGATGCCAACACTATCTTAGAGGTTGCATAAAATGCTTGACCTTTTGAAACAGAACCAAGCAATTTTTTTACATTCTCAACTTCTTCTGCACTTAAATTACTCATTGCACCTAATTTAATTACAGCAAGATTTTTAAAATCTTTATCACCAGATTCTTTTATAATTTTTTTCAAAACTTCCTTTGCTTGATCTTTTTTTCCATCTTCCATATAAAGGGCATAAATATAAAAGTTTGCAATATTTTTATAACCAAATTTCGCCTTCTCAACAAATTTTTCAAGCTCTAAAATTTTTCCACTATTTGAAACAACTGTATTTGAAATAATTTTTTCAAATTCTTTTGCCTGCTTTAATGAAACATTTTTTTTGTAACTAACATATAAATTAGTAGAAATTGTAACAAACAAAATTATTAAAATCACACCAACTATATAGTTTTTATATTTTGTTAAAATTTTAACTATTTTTTCACTGTTAACATCCTCTGTAACTTCTCTTATAAAAGCTCTTTCTTGCAACATTTGTCTTTCTTCACTTTTCATTATAACTCCTTTATAATTTGTTTTTGTTTATCAATTAAAACAACAATCCCTGCTTTTGCAAGCTCTAACATCTCATTAAACTCGCTTTCTGAAAATGGATTTTTTTCTGCTGTTCCTTGTATTTCAATAATCTTACCACCTGATGTAAGAACAAAATTGCAATCAACATCTGCTTGGCTGTCTTCTTCGAAATCAAGATCCAACATAACTTCTCCACCAACAATTCCACAAGAAATCGCTGCAACTTGATCTTTTAAAACACCTGTTATTCTTTCTCTAAATTCTAATTTTTTAACTGCTTGATAAAGTGCAATATAACCACCTGTAATTGCAGCAGTCCTTGTTCCACCATCACCTTGAATAACATCACAATCAACAATTATCTGCCTTTCTCCCATAAGTGATAAATTACTAACAGACCTAAAAGATCTACCTATCAACCTTTGAATTTCTTGACTTCTGCCTGTTTGTGCCCCCCTTACTGCCTCTCTTTCCATTCTATCACTACACGAAGCAGGTAACATTCCATATTCTGCGGTAATCCAACCAGTCCCAGATTTTTTTAAAAACATAGGAACCCTGTTTTCAATTGTTGCAGTGCACATAACCTTGGTTGCACCAAAAGAAACAAGACAAGATCCATCTGCAAATTTATTAACACTTGGTATTATTTCAACCTTTCTTAATTCTGTATTTTTTCTTGCTAAATTTCTCATGTTTTTTTATCCTTGAATTATGAAAAAACCTTATTTATATTCTACTTACTTTAAAAGTTTTTTTTTGATAATGCAAGTATGAAAGAAAAATTACAAAAATCTTTACAACTGTTAAATTTGACAACTGATGAACTGTCAAAAAAAATCTATAATCTAACAAATTTTTCAACTGTAAATAGCTCTGATAACCAACAATTACTTCTATACAAAACAAAGTATGAAAACCTTAAAAACGAAAATACCAGATTACAAGATGAACTTAATAAAAAACAAGAAAAAATAAATTTTGCATTAACTGAAATACAACAACTTAAAATTTCTCTTAAAAACAAATTAAATGGAGTTGAATAAATGTCAACAGTAAATTTTAAAATAAATGAAAAAAATTATTCTGTTGATTGTGGTGACGGTCAGGAAGATCAGATTTTAAATATAGCTGAACAAATAAATCAAAAAGTCCTTGAATTAAAAAAAATGTTTGGCAATTTAAATAACGAGCCCTTACTGCTTATGACTTGCATTTTAAAATATGGTGAAGTTGAACAATTAAAACAAAAATTAAATTCAAGTAATAATGAAAAAAATAAATTACAAAATGAACTTCAATCGACTTTTAATCAAGATGCCCTTGCAGACGAAATTATAAATATTGCAAGGAAATTAAATAACCTGTCAAAACAAATAAAGGAAAATTAAATGTTAAAAAATGCAAATAAAGCTGTTGAAACAACTGATATAACAAATGGACTTATCACTGAAATAGTTGAAAATAATAAAAAGCATAACCAATTTTCAATTTTTCAAATAATGATTTTTTGTTTTTTATTTATAATTTTAATTTGGATTATTGGTTTTTTAACAATAGAACTTAAAAATCAAAAAAAATCTATCACTATTATGAACGAAAAATTCGCAAAACTTGAAAATATAAACACCAAATTGGTTGACAATTATGTAAATAAAATTCGTGATTTACAAAAACTGGATATTAAAACAGAAATAGATAAATTAAAATTTGATAAAAATTACCTAAATTTAATAGAAGCAAAAGTTAATAAAATAGAAGAATATAATAACAAATATCGTGGTGTAAATATTTTAAAATTTATCTCTCTTTTATCTTTTAAAACTGCTTTTGAAAATGGTAATAATTTTGAAAACGAATTAGAAACAGTTAAAACAATTTTTAAAGATAATAATGATGTAACTGAACTATCAAAACTACTTGAACCATTCATAAAAACCAAACTTTCAACTGATAATGATTTAAAAACAGAATTTGATTCTATTGCCAATACAATAGCATTTGATATAAAAACAGCTGGCTTTTCACCAAGACAAAAGTTTTTAAAAAGAATTTTATCCCTTGTAAAAATAAGAAAAGTTGATTTTGAAAATAAAAAAGAAACCACCAATAACCCAGAATTTATCATAACAGAAATTGAAAAAAGCTTGTATTTAAATAATTTAGAATCAGCTGTAAAATTGTTCGAACTTTTACCAATAGAACACAAAAATTATAACTGGTATAATAAAGTAAAAGAAAAAAATATAATAAATCAAAAAATTAAAATGCTTTTAAATAAAGAAACAGAAAATCTAAACACTTTATTAAATGAAAAACAGGTATAATTATGTTTATAAAAATTTTTAAAAATTTCATTAAATTATTACTATTAACTTTCATCGCTGTATGGTTAAGTGAAAATTATGGAACTGTAAATATAACTTGGCTTGGTTATAAAATTGAAACTTCATTATTGGTATTTATAATTTTAACTTACCTATTTACACCAGTATTTAAAATTTTACTTAAAATACTTTTTGCTATTCCAAAATTATTTAAAAGAAAAAAGAAAGAAATTTAACTTCTTTTCACATACTTTAATAAACAAGTAAGGGCCGCAGGAGTAATTCCAGAAATCCTAGAAGCAGCAGCAAGTGTAGTTGGTTTTGTTTCATTTAATTTCGACCTTAATTCTAAATTAAGTCCACCAATTTTATTATAATCTAAATCCACAGGTATTTTCAAAGCTTGATCTTTTTTATAAGCTAAAATATCTTGTTCTTGCCTTTTTAAATAACCTTGATACTTTCCTTCAATTTGTATTTGATTAACAATTTTATCTTCAAACTCATTAATTTCTGGCACCAATTTCGCAAGTTTTAAAATATCAAACTCACTGTATCTTAATGCATTATACCCATCAAGCCCTGCAATAGAATATTCACCAATACCCATATCAATCAGCATTTTTTTTGTAATCTTTATATTTAACAGTAAATTTTTTAATGATTGCAATTTTTGCATCTTTGCATTAAAAAACTCTTTTCTTTTCTCACCAACACAACCGGCCTTGATACCTATTGGAGTAAGTCTTTGATCTGCATTATCTTGCCTTATACTTATTCTGTATTCAGATCTTGCTGTAAACATTCTGTATGGTTCATCAACACCAAGTGTTGTTATATCATCTATTAAAACACCAATATAACCTTGACTTCTGTCTATAACTATTTCTTCACCACCCCGCACAAACAAACCTGCATTTATACCCGCAACTATTCCTTGTGCCGCCGCCTCTTCATAACCACTTGTCCCATTTATCTGACCTGCAAAATAAAGCCCTTTTA
>CAUTSC010000006.1:0-23306 GCA_963541275.1 uncultured Pseudomonadota bacterium | reverse complement strand
ATTTTTCACTCCTTGATAACATTTTTCACTCCTTGATAACATTTTTCACTCCTTGGTATGATACCATTTTAAATCAATTTTGTAAAGGAAAAATCATTTTTTCTTATCATAATATTTGATAATTTTTTTGTGAATAAATAATGAAAAATATAAAATTACACTTCCAAAAAATAATTTTAAATAATCTGTACTTTTATTCCAAAACACAAGATTAACTATTATCGCAGCAGGTATAAGTGCATTATTCATAATTGCTAATACTCCACTGTCTACTTCACATGCACCCTTGTTCCATAGGAAATATGATATACTGCTTGCTATCACAGCCAAATAAACAATAACACCCCATTGCAAATTTGTCATTTCCATTTTATCAAAATTTCCAAAACATATCGTTGCAATACCTGTTACAATTGATGCCCCAACAAAAAAATACCCAAACAAATTTTGTTGATGTTTAAAATCTGTCTTTTCAAAAACAAATTTATAATAACTTTGCCCTACACCAAAGCATAAATTTGCCATTTGAACTAAAAAAAATCCAATCCAAAAAGAATTTCCAATACTGCCATATTTTACAAACACCGCCCCCAACACAGCAATTGCAACAGATACCAAATAAAATGGTCTTATTCGTTTAGAAATTAAATCATAAAACATTGTCACATAAAATGGAGTAGTAACTGTAAAAAGTGACATTTCAACAACTGATAAATAAGCAAACGAATTATAATAAAACAAATACATTAACCCTATTTGAATTGCCCCAACCAACCCTGCCTGTAAATATTGTTTTTTATATTTTTTATCATATTTTTTAATCATAAAAGGAAGAAAAGTTAAAAATGCGATAAACACCCGTAAAAATGCAACATAATAGCTGTCAACTTTACCTGCAAGATATTCCCCTATCAGGGAAAAACTAAAAGCCCAAATCAAAGTTACAAGAATTAATTTTAACATACTACTCCTTTAAAAATTTTATAATGTTGTTTTATAATTTTTTACCAGCTACCATTTTTTTTAATATAATTGATTGCTTTAAAAAATCATGAAGCTTTATTGCTGGATAACCAGCAATTTTTGTATTTGCCTCTACACTTTGCAACACTCCACTTCCTGCCCCAATCTGCACAAAATCACCAATTTTTAAATGACCTGAAATTTCAGCTCCTGCACCAACAAGCACAAAATTGCCAACAGTTGTTGAACCTGCAATTCCATTTTTTCCAGCAAAAATACAAGATTTTCCAATCTTAACATTATGTGCTATTTGACAGGCATTACCTATTTTTGAACCTTGCCCTATAACAGTATTATCAAGAGCTCCTCTGTCTATTAAAGTATTTGCACCTATATCAACAAAATCTTGTAATATCACACTGCCAAGTTGTGGCACAGAAACATGCCCTGTTTTAGAAGGGTGCCAACCAAAGCTGCTGCCACCTATGGTTGAATTTTCACCAACACTTACAAAATTTCCAATTTGACTGTGATTTACAACTGCATTTTCCTTTATTATAACATTATCACCTATTGTTACACCAGCTTTTATTTTTACACCAGAGCCAATATAACAATTTGCACCTATTGTCACACCAGATTCAATAACTGCAAAATCACCAATATGAACTGAATTTTTATCTTTAAAAACAACATCATCATGTATAACAGCAAATTTTGAAATTCCTGTTTTAATTAAACTTTTATCCTCATAAAATTTATGTGATAATTTAATAAAGGAAAGTTTTGGATCTTCACTTATTATAGGAATAATATTTTCAGGGAGCAGTTCTAAATTTTCCTTGTTTATAAAACAAGCCTTTACCTTTACTGCCTTTAATTTTTCCTTATATTCATAAAATTTATCAAGTTGTTTTGAAACTTTACCAGCTGCAAAATAAATAATACTGTTCTCATTAAAAACTTCTAATGTTCCCATATTAGTTACAACTTCATCATTATATTTTTCATCTATACTATCACCTGTTATTGTCACCACTTCTTTTAAAGTAATTGATTTTAAAATATTATAAAATTTTTCCATGCTAACTCCTGTTTATTTATCTGTTACAACCATCATATAAAAAAAAATCGGTTTTAACAATATAAAACCGACATAAAAATCTTGTCTGTAAAACAATTAACCTTGTCTTGCATTAAACCTTGGATTTTTTTTATCTATTGCAAAAACCCTTTTACCTCTTCTTACAAGTTGTACTTTTCCTCTTTTTTTCACTGATTTCAAAGAACTTTTAACTTTCATTTTAACCTCTATAAAACTTTTTATCTGTTAAAACTATATTTTTTCGTCATTAAAGTCAAGTTTTATTTTAACTCATAAAAACTGTTTCTGTTTTTAAAATAAACTTCTTACTGAAACTCCAAAACCTAATTCTTTTGCAAACAATGTAAAAATATCATCTTTAAAGTCCGAAGTTACTAAATAACGAATGCCTGTATCAATAGATAATGTTTCAGAAACTTTTGAAGAAACACCAAAACCAACCTTAGTTCCAAAAGAAGATACAGTATCTTTATTTTTTTCTTCAATTGTTCTACCCCACTTACCTATTCCAAAAGAAAGATATAATGAAACACCGTCTTTTATATCATTAAAATTAAAATAACTATTCAACATTAAATTACCACTTGTATCTGTTTTTGTTTCTTCTTCAATAGTTTTTCCATTTAATGCTCCACTTTGTGTATCTCCACTTGGTAACCAATTAAATTCACCAGCAATTCTTATTTGTTGAAATAATGAATTTTCCATATCAAATGCAACACCTAAACCCAACCCAAGAAGAGGAGAAAGAACCGCATGTTCCACAATTACTTTATCACCAACATTATTAACAGCTTGTCCTTTCAGATATTTAAAACCAAACCCAAATAATCCACTGTTATAAAATTTCGCACCACTACCTTTTTTATTTTCATATTCAACATTTTCAAAATCGTTATTATAATATTTTCTTGAATTAGTTTTTCTGTTTCTATATCTGTAATCACCACTATTATAGCCGTCATCATAAAAATTTCTGCGATTTGCCTGCACCTGAATTGAACCCAAAACAGTTAAAATAAACAACAATTTATATTTCATAACTTCTCCCTTATTTTTATTTACAAGGGGTATTTTATAAGGTAAGGTAAAAGTCAAGCCTAATTTTAAAAACATTAGGTGAGGTTTAAACCATATAAATAAGAAAATATATTAAAATTTAACCAAGCTTTTGTTTAAGTATCTCATTTACAATTTGTGGGTTGGCCTTGCCTTTCATTTCTTTTAAAACTTGACCTACAAACCAACCAAATAATTGAACCTTGCCATTTTTATATGCAGATACATTATCTGATGAACTTGCAATTATTGCATCTATTACCTTCTCTATCTCGCCCGTATCACTTACTTGCTTTAAACCTTTTTTATCAACAATTTGTTTTGGTGACATAGACTTAAATTCATCATCCTCTGTCATAAACTTAAATATATCCTTTGCAATTTTTCCTGAAATCTCACCTGATTTAATAAGGTCAATTAATTCTGCAAGGTTTTTGGCACTAACAGGAGAATTTGAAATATCAATTGCCTCTTTGTTTAAAAGGGCAAACAATTCTGTTTGCATCCAATTTGAAACCATTTTTGCATCTTTGTTTTTTAACATTTTCACAACTGTTTCAAAATAATCTGCTGTCTCTTTATCACTTGATAAAATATCCGCATCATAATTTGAAAGCTGATATTCATTCATAAACCTTTCTTTTTTATGATCTGGCAACTCTGGCATATCCGCCCTTATTTCATTAATCAATTCATCACTTAAAACAAGAGGTAATATATCAGGGTCTGGGAAATATCTGTAATCTATTGCATTTTCCTTACTTCTCATAGTCCTTGTTGTACCAGTATTTGCATCAAACAACCTTGTTTCTTGTGAAATAACACCACCTTCATCCAAAATTTCCAACTGTCTGTTTGCTTCATATTCAATTGCTTCAACTGCAAATTTCACTGAATTCACATTTTTTGTTTCAGTTCTTGTTCCCATTGTATTAGTGCCTGCTTCATGAAGCGAAATATTTATATCACACCTCATACTTCCTTCATCCATATTGCCATCACAAGTACCAAGACACCGCACCAGTGCTCGCATTTTTTTTATATATTCACCTGCCTGATATGGACTTGTTATATCGGGTTTACTTACTATTTCCATAAGTCCAACACCTGCCCTGTTAAAATCAACCATAGATTTTAAAGGATGCATTTCGTGATTTAATTTTCCAGCATCTTGCTCTATATGTAATTTTTCTATTCTAATTTTTTTCTTGTTACCATCTTCATCAACTATTTCAATATAACCATCACTAACTATTGGCCTAAATTGTTGAGTTATTTGATAACCACTTGGCAAATCAGCATAAAAATAATGTTTCCTGTCAAACACAGAAATTTTATTTATTTTTGCATTAAGGCCAAGTCCAGTTTTAATTGCTTGCCTTACACAATATTCATTTATTTTTGGAAGTTGCCCTGGACAAGCCATATCAAAAAAATTCACATGTCTATTTGGTTCTGCCCCAAATTTTGCAGAACTCTCAGAAAATAACTTTGACTCACTTATTATCTGACAATGAATTTCAAGACCAATATTCATTTCATAAGTTTTATTTTTACCTTTTAATAAATAAGTCATTTTTTATTCTCCCATAACAAACGATGGTTTATTATCAAATTTTGAAATATTTTCAAGATGTGCCGCCAAATTAAACACTTTTTCTTCATCAAATCTTTTTCCTATTAATTGAAGACCAAGAGGTAATCCATTTGAATCTTTACCAACTGGCACAGAAATAGCAGGAAGTCCAGAGAGTGATGCCCCCACAGTATAAATATCATTCAAATAAACTTCCATAGGTGATAATTTATCATTTTTCGAAAATGCTCCACCAGTAGTGGATGGTGTTAATAAAACATCAACTTCATTAAACACTTTATCAAATTCATCTGTAATAACTCTTCTTACCTTTAATGCTTTTACATAAAATTTTTCATAAAACTCTTCGGTTAACATTGTTGAACCAACAATCAATCTTTTTCTTACTTCTGCCCCAAAACCCTCACTTCTTGTAATTTCATACATTTCATCCAACGATTTAAATGGAGTTTTTGTCCTGTAACCATATTTTACACCATCATATCTTGATAAATTAGATGAAGCTTCGGCAGGTGCAATAATATAATAAACAGGAAGAGAATATTTTGTATGAGACAAGGAAACTTCCTTTACATTAACACCTAATTTTTTAAAATCTTCCACCCTTTCATCCCATAAATTTTGCATTTCTTTACTTAACAAATCACTTTTATACTCTTTTGGAATACCAACTGTTAAACCATTTATATCTTTAAGTAAAGATTTTGTATAATCAGGAACAGTAACAGACGAACTGGTTGGATCATTTTCATCAAACCCAGAAATAACCTTTGTAAACAATGCATTATCTGCAACAGTTCTGGTAATAGCACCAGGCACATCCAACGATGATGAAAAAGCAACCATTCCATACCTTGAACTTCTGCCATAAGTTGCCTTCATACCAACAAGCCCACAAAAACTTGCAGGTTGCCTTATACTGCCACCTGTATCACTTCCTGTTCCTGCAATTGCCATACCACTTGCAACAGCAGCTGCGGTACCACCCGAAGAACCCCCAGGTACCAAATCTTCACCATTTCTTTTATATGGATTTTTTACTTCACCAAAATATGATGTGCCATTTGTAGAACCCATTGCAAATTCATCCATTGAAACTTTACCCAAAACACAAACCCCAGCGGAAAGAAGCCTTTGCGATACAGTTGATTCATATTGCGGAACAAAATTTTCAAGCATTTTTGAACAAGCAGTTGTTTTTATACCTTTGGTGCAAAATAAATCTTTTATAACAACTGGCATTCCTTCCATTTCTCTTGCAGTTCCATTTTTGATATTTTCATCTGATTTTTTTGCCTGTGATAGGGCAAGTTCCCTTGTTTCGGTAACAAAAGCATTCAACCCTTTATATTTATCCATATTTTCAAAATAAGTATTCACCAACTCAACTGCACTTATCTCTTTTTTTAAAAGAAGCTCCCTCGCCTCCACCATACTTAAATCAGTTAACTTCATTTTTATTACCTTTCTTTAAAATTTTTACATATCTAATTTTTTATTTTTATCTTTTATCGCCCACATTGTTAAAAAAGTTTTTAAACAAGTAATGTTTGTAAAAAATGATGTTAAAATTCCAATTGTAAATGTTATTGCAAAACCCTTTATTGGACCAGATCCAAATTGAAACAATACAAATGCAGATGCAAGTGTTGTTATATTTGAATCAATAATTGATGAAAGGGCATTTTTAAATCCATCTTCCACAACTCTTACTGTTGGTAAATTTTGTCTTATCAATTCCCTCATCCTTTCAAATACCAAAATATTTGCATCAACTGCCATTCCTATATTAAGTGCTATTCCTGCAATTCCAGGAAGTGTAAGTGTTGCACCAGAAAGTTGAAGTCCAGCAAATATAAACACAACATTTAAAATAAGTGTAATATCCGCAAACAGCCCCAATTTTCCATAAGTTAAAAACATAAATAATAACACAAGTGAAAATCCAAGGATACTAGCAAAACCACCTTTTTTAATTGAATCAGCACCCAAACCAGCCCCTACGGTTCTTTCCTCTACTATCATCATTTTACAAGGAAGAGCACCTGATCTCAACATAGTTGATAAATCTTTTGCTTCTTCAACACTAAATCCGCCTGTGATTTGACCGTGTCCTCCTGTAATTGCTTCTTGTATCACAGGAGCTGATAAAATTTTACCATCTAATACTATTGCAAATCTTTTTCCAACATTTTCTGCTGTCAACCTTGAAAACTCCCTACCACCTATTGTATCAAAAGTTGTTGTAACCGCAGGATTCCCATTCTGATCATACACTACTTTTGAATCTGTTAAATTTTCACCACTTACCGAAACTTTTTTCTTAACAATAACATTATCTATCAACTGCTCGTCAATTGCCACTTGACCTGTTTTCATTGCATCTTCACTTACCATATGAAATGTCATTTTTGCAGTTTTACCAAGCAATTGCTTAATTCTGTCTGGGTTATCCACACCAGGAAGCTGCACCATAATCCTGTTATCACCTTGTCTTTGAATTGATGGTTCTTTGTTACCAAGCGAGTCAATTCTTCGCCTTACTATTTCAATAGACCTTGTTAACACATCATCTTTTATTTGTTTGATTGCATCTTCATTATAAAACATCTTTATGGTATTACCATTAACTTGAACTTCAAGTTCATTATCTGTTGCTTTTTTCAACCTTTTTACAGCCTCTTTCACAGCATCATTATCTTTTACAACAACAGTTGCAAACTGTGATGTAGTAACAAGATTTGAATAAGAAATTGTTTTTGTATTTTTATCTTTATCTGCTCGTAACTCTTTTCTTATCACATCTTTCAATCTTGCTGTTTTATCTTTTATAACTGAATCAACATCTGCCTCTAATAGAATATATGCACCACCTTTTAAATCGAGTCCCAAAGCAACAGGTTCAGATTTTAAAAAAGTTGGTATTTTATCAACATATTTTTGAGGTAACAACGATGGCACAGAAAAATAAACACCAACTAAAATTGCAAATACAATAAAAAGCACCCTAAACTTTGAAACTTTCATTTCATCTCCTGTTATAATTATTAAATAAAGAAAATATATAAATTTTCTTCAAAATTTACAAGTGGAAAAATTGCTGGGACTTTATGCAAAATTACTTTTTATAAACATTCCAAGTCGATTTAACAATAGTTTCAACATCAGAATATTTTGGTTGCCAATTTAAAATTTCTTTCGCCTGTAAATTAGAGCTATAAAGACTCGCAGGATCCCCAGCTCTTCTTACATCATCAATTACTTTTATTTCACAACCTGTAATCTTACGACTTGCATCAATTAATTCTTTTACTGTTGTTCCATTTGCAGTGCCAAGATTTAATTTAATACTTTTATTGTTTTTTGTTATATAATCAAGTGCCTGCACATGAGCTATTGCAAGGTCAGTTACATGAATATAATCCCTTACACAAGTACCATCCCTTGTTTCATAATCAGTTCCAAAAACTTTTAATTCTTTTCTTGTTCCAATTGCAACTTCCATAATTCTTGGCAGCAGGTTTTGTGGGTTTTGTTCTAACCCTTTTACCTTACCATCAACATCATAACCAGCAGCATTAAAATAACGAAGAGCAGCAAATCTTAAACCTTTAAGCTTGTCATACCATTTCATAAATCTTTCTATTTCAAGCTTTGTAAAACCATAATAATTTATTGGTTTTTTAGGGTGTTTTTCATCTATTGGTAAATATTCTGGCATTCCAAAAATCGCAGCAGACGAACTAAATATCATATACAAACACTTATGTTTAACCGCCATATTTAAAATATTAAGTGAACCAATAATATTGTTTCTTGAATATTTTTCTGGGTTTTCCATACTTTCACCAACCGCCTTTGATGCCCCAAGATGAATAAAAGCATCAAAACCACCTGAAAAAGCATTATCAAGATCAGTTAAATTTAAAAAATCACCATGTATAAACTCATTTTCAGGAAATAAATTAACTCTTGTCCCAGTTGATAAATTATCAAACACTGTAACTTTGTGTCCTGCTTTCATTAATTCACAAACCACATGTGAACCAATATACCCTGCCCCACCAATAACCAAAACTTTCATACCAACTCCTTTTTAATTAAGTGAGATTATAATAATAAAAAGAATTTTTACAAGGAAACAATGGTGGGAATAGATGGACTCGAACCAACGACCGACCCGTTATGAGCGGGTAGCTCTAACCAACTGAGCTATATTCCCAAACCATGCGCGAAATTATAAACAACATTTTTCATAATGTAAATAAAAATTTTCACCCATAAATTTTACCTATTTACAATAAACAAAATGCTGTTTTAACACATAAAAAAATAAGTCTTTATTTTTCTGTTATTTTCAAGATAATATAACTCACTAACAAAAAAGGATAAAAAATGCTTGATAAAAATAAAATGATTTGTGATGGAAATGAAGCAACTGCCGATATTGCATACAGACTTACTGATATGGCAGTGATTTACCCTATTACTCCATCTTCCCCTATGGCTGAAAATTATGAATTATGGGGAACAAAAAATAAAAAAAATATTTTTAACACTGTTCCAACAGTTTCTGAAATGCAATCAGAAGGTGGTGCAATAGGTGCAGTTCATGGAGCTTTACAAGCAGGAAGTATAACAACAACTTTTACCGCATCACAAGGTCTTCTTTTAATGATTCCAAATATGTATAAAATAGCAGGTGAATTACACCCTTTTGTTATGCATGTAAGTGCCAGAACAGTTGCAACTCATGCTCTTTCTATTTTTGGAGATCACAGTGATGTTATGGCTTGCCGTCAAACTGGTTTTGCAATGCTTGCTGCAAATAATGCTCAGGAATGTCATGATTTAGCACTTATTTCTCATATATCAACTTTTAAAACAAGAGTTCCTTTTTTACATTTTTTTGATGGGTTCAGGACTTCTCATGAAATAAACCTTATTGAAAAAATTGATGATTCCGTTATTTCTCAAATGTTACCTGTTAATAAAATAAAAGAATTTAGAGAAAAGGCACTTCTTCCAAACAATCCACATATCAGGGGAACTTCACAAAACCCAGATGTATTTTTCCAAGCAAGGGAAGCAACAAACCCATACTATGATAAAGTGCAAGATGTTGTTGCAGATACTATGGCAGAATTTAACAAATTAACAGGCAGAAGTTATAACCTTGTTGATTATGTTGGTGATGAAACCGCAAAATATGTAATTGTTGCAATGGGTTCTGCTTGTGATACAATTGAAGAAACTGTTAACTTTTTAAACAAACAAAATTATAAAGTTGGCTTGATAAAAATAAGGTTATACAGGCCATTCCCAACAAAATATTTCAGTGAAATTTTACCAAAATCAGTAAAAAAAATTGCAGTCCTTGACAGGACAAAAGAATCAGGTTCTGTTGGTGAACCATTATACCTTGATGTTGTTTCATCTTTAAAAGAAACTGGCCGTGATGATATAACAGTAATAGGTGGCAGATACGGTCTTTCATCAAAAGAATTTACACCACCTATGGTAAAGGCAATTTTTGATGAACTGTTAAAACAAAACCCAAAACAAGAATTTACTGTTGGAATAAATGATGATTTAACAAAATTATCACTTGAATATGACAATAATTTCTCCATTAACAATGATACTTATTCTGCAATGTTTTACGGACTTGGCAGTGATGGAACAGTTGGAGCAAATAAAAATTCTATTAAAATAATTTTAAGCGAAACAAATAAATACGGTCAAGCATATTTCGAATATGACAGCAAAAAATCTGGTGCAACAACCACATCACATTTAAGAATATCTGATAAACCAATAAAACAACCATATCTTGTATCTACGGCTGATTTTATTGCAGTGCATCATTTTCCATTATTTTATAAATTAAACATTCTTAAAAATATAAAAGAAAACGGAATTTTACTTATCAACTCTCCTTTTAAAAAAGAGTTACTATGGAACAACCTACCGCTTGAAACACAAGAACAAATTATTAAAAAACATATAAAAGTTTTTGCTATAAATGCCTTTGCTGTGGCAAGAGATTGTGGTATGGGTCGAATAATTAACACTATTATGCAAACTGCCTTTTTCCATTTAAGTAAAGTTATTGATGACACAGTTGCAATTGGTGCAATCAAATCTGCAATTGAAAAAACTTACAGTAAAAAAGGTGCCGAAGTAGTTGAAAAAAATTGCAAGGCAGTTGACAATGCTATTTCAAATTTATATGAACTTGAAATACCAGAAACAGTTTCACCAGATGCAAAACCTATGCCAATGGTTGTGTCAAATAATGCACCTGATATAGTAAAAAGACTTCACGGACAAATTATTGCTGGAAATGGAAACGACCTACCTGTATCAGCATTTGCGGCTGATGGTACTTTTGTAACAGCAACTTCACAATATGAAAAAAATACTATCGCCCTTTCAATTCCTATATGGAATAATGAAACTTGTATACAATGTGGTAAATGTGCCTTCATTTGTCCGCACGGTACAATCAGGACAAAAGTATTAACAGAAGAGCAATTAAAATCTGCTCCAAACACATTTAAAGTTGCAAAATATAAAACAAAAGAACTTGGTGAAGATTTATATTATTGTGTACAGGTATCACCAAAAGATTGCACAGGATGTGGTCTTTGTGTTGGGGCTTGCCCTGTGAAAACTCCTAAACCTGACGGAACAACATCAACTTGTATCACAATGCAACCAATTGAAGATCACCTTGAAACAGAAGATAATAATTTTAAATTCTTTTCAACCATTCCATATATTGAAAGGGAAAAATTAAATCCTGCTATGCCAAAACACACTCAACTAATGCAACCTCTTTTTGAATACAGTGGTGCTTGTGCTGGTTGTGGCGAGGCAGGTTATATAAAACTTTTAACTCAACTTTTTGGCGACCGCATGATGATTGCCAATGCCACAGGTTGCTCTTCTATTTATGGTGGTAATTTACCAACAACACCTTATGCTGTAAATTCTTGTGGTGAAGGTCCAGCTTGGTCTAATTCATTATTCGAGGACAATGCTGAATATGCATTCGGTCAAGTGTTGGCTGTTAATAAATTAAGAAATGATGCAGAAACATTACTTAAAACATTGGGTGGTGATTTGGGTGATGATTTTATCAGTTCAATTTTAACTGCAAAACAAGAAACAGAACTTGAAATCAAACAACAAAAAGAAAAAATTGCAGTTTTAAAGGAAAAATTAATAACCTTAAACAACCCAGTTGCAAAACAATTATTACCACTAACTGAATATTTAATTAAAAAATCAATCTGGGCCTTTGGTGGTGATGGTTGGGCTTATGATATTGGATTTGGTGGATTGGACCATGTTTTAAATATGCCATATAATATAAACATTCTTGTTCTTGATACCGAAGTTTATTCAAACACTGGCGGTCAATCATCAAAATCAACACCTATTGGTGCAAGTGCAAAATTTGCAAGCAAAGGAAAATCCTTTAATAAAAAAGATTTAGGTCTTGTTGCAATGTCATCAGGTTTTAACACTTATGTGGCACATATTGCAATGGGTGCAAACGAGATGCAAACAATAAAAGCATTAAGAGAAGCCGAAAGTTTCAATGGTCCATCACTTGTGATTGCTTATGCTCCTTGTATCTCGCATGGCATAAATATGCTTATCGGTCCAGAGCAACAAAAACTGGCCGTTGAAACAGGACACTGGCCTCTTTACCGTTATGACCCAAGGTTGATAAAAGAAGGTAAAGCTCCTCTGCAACTTGACAGCAGACTTCCAACCAAAAACATAAGGGATTATTTGTTAAAAGAAAATCGCTATAAAATAGTGGCAAAGGAAAATCCAGAGCAATTTGAAAAAATGATTAAACAAAGGGAATTTGAAATAAAATATAAATATAATCTTTATAAATATTTATCACAATTCCAAATGACAAATGAATAATTAAAAAAATTGCAAAACAGGTAAAAAAAAAGCATTCCAAACGGAATGTTTTTTTATTAGTTAAATATAAAATTGTGAACTTTAAAATATTTTTTTTAATTCAAACTATTTAAATAATTTTCACACTTATCACTTTTTTCTTTTAAATCTTTTACCCTTTTTACTGTATCACTGGCAGTTCCAATTGTTGCAACCGATGTTCCAGCGGTCAATCCATTCATAACATTTGATGTTATATCAAGTGCTTTTTCATTTTTAGCACCTTGTTTTGCAAAACCTGATGTAAATGCTCCAATTAAACCAGTTGCTGTTCCAACACCTGAAAGGGCAGTGCTGCTGATACTTAAACCTTTAACAAAATTAACAGAATTTGTATCATATTGCTCGCAATTTTCTTTTACCTTTTCACCCATCTTTAATTTATTTTCTAATATATCAAGATTTTTAATTACCCCCTTAGTATTAGAAAAATTTTTATCTTTCGCTATTGCAATAATTTTATCCTTTGCATCTTCTATTGCCACTTTTAATTTACTATTTTCAACTTTCACAGCATTAATTGCATCATTACATTTTTTTATTATATCAGGTAAATTATTTGTCTCAGATATACTTGCCCCAGCAGTTCCAGTTGCAGCAGCAGAAGTCATGGCCGAAACAACCGAAAGTCCAGTCCTCCAATTATTTGCACTTTTTGCACCTTCTTGATTTTTCTTTACTTTTTCATTATCTACCCCCTCCTCAACCAAAGCATCTGCAACATTTTTTTTGTTTGATTTTACTGCCCCAGCAATCAAAGCCCCACCTGCAACCGCAGTTGTTCCAGCCGCTACCCCAGCAGTTGCAATAGACATTGTATCTATTTTTTCTAACTTTTCACTTATACCCACACAAGCTGATTTTACATTTTCAATTTTTTTACCAGCAGATTTAATAACCACAGACAATTCTTTATCTAACTTTTCAAGTTCTATACTTTCTGCCGGTGTTAACGGTATAAGTGGAATTGTTGGTTTATCACCACTTCCACCTTCATTATCTCCACCACCACCCGAGCCACCTCCATTTTCACCGCCCGAGTCGCCACCATTATCTCCGCCGCCACCCGAGCTGCCTCCGTTTTCACCGCCTGAGCCACCACCATTATCTCCGCCGCCACCATTATCTTCGCCACCACCTGAACCACCGTCGTTTCCTCCGCCACTATCTCCGCCGCCGCCATTATCTACTGGTGGTTGCAATGGATTAACAGGCGGTTTTGCAGTATCTTTTTTTATTTTCTTGAAAACAGAACCAACCTTTTCCGAATTAAGTTCACCACCTTTTAAATCTTTATTTCCTTCCCTAACCAATCTTTTTGACATTGCCGCCCTGTTCCTGTTTCTGCCATTTACCTTTGAAATTGTAACATCTGGAAAAATAATTGAAATAATAAACAAGAAACACAATAAAATTTTCATAATCATCCCCCTATACATTTTTATATTTTATCACATTTTATAAAACTAAACAACTTACTAATTAAACAATTCATTATATACATGAATTGACAAATACCCATCCAAAATAATATCTGTCCCATTTTTATAAAACAGTGTTTTTTTTAATAAAGATTTTTGAAACTCCCTTATAGCTTTTGCTGTTACCTTGCCATAAAAACCTGTTTCCTTTGCATCATAAAAACCAAGTTCTTTAAGTTTTTTTTGAACCTTTTCTATTTCACTGTGACTAAAAGTTTTCAAACTTTTCCAATTTTTTGGTCTTTGCATTTTAAGTGATTTATTTTCCTTTATCACATCTGATAACAATCCAACTGCCACTGCATAATTTATTGAATTATTCCAACTTGTAATATATTTAAAGTTTTCAAAAACTAAAAATTTTGGTCCTTCACATCCAGCAGGAGTAATCAATTTTACCTTACTATCCATTGGGTATTTTTTGGCATTTCTTACTTTAACACCAGCATTCAAAAATTCACTAATTGGCAACCATTCATCCTTATCTGCAAGTTCCCAAATTTTTGAAATTTTCACATCAAAAAACACCTCCACTCCCCAAGGAAGCTTACTATTCCACCCCATTTTTGATAAATAATTTCCAGCAGAATACATAGCATCCATAATATCACCAGTTAAATTTTTAAACCCGTCTCTGTTTCCATCAACCGCATAAGAAGTAAAAGTAGATGGCATAAATTGAAAATGACCAAAAGCACCAGCCCACGACCCATACAGTTGAGAATTAGTCATATCTCGCCTGTTTAAAATTTTAAGTGCAAAAATTAATTCTTTTTTAAAAAAATCTTTTCGCCTTGATGAATATGCCAAACTTGCAAGAGATTCAATAATATTAAATTCACCCCTTATTTTTCCATAATAAGTTTCAAGTCCCCAAAATGAAATTATAATTTCAGGTGGAATTTCAAATTCATTATAAACATTTTTAAGTAAAGTTTTATAATTTTGTAAATTAAAATTACCCTCACTCACTCTTTTTTTTGTAATTGCATTATCAATATAATCATAAAAACTTCTGTTAAATTCTGGTTGGAAGTTATCAAGTTTTATAACCTTGTCTATATAATGAACATTTTTAAAAGAATAATTTAAAACATCCTGTTTTATTTTATGTTTTTTGACTGCTTCAATTTTAAAATCCATCAACCATTTTTGAAAACCAGCTTCATTATAAATATTTTCACCTGCAAAAACATTAAAAGAAATTAAAGTTACTAAACCTATTAAAATTGTAAATATTTTTTTCATCATACCCTCGCTATATCATCTACAATAAATTGTATGTATTTTTTATTGTTAAAATCATTTATTCTTATTTTACCTGCTACATTAAACCTAGAACCAGTCCCCATAACAATTGCCTCCCCCATATCTGTATCAATACATTTATAGGCAATACAACTGATACTTTTACCATTATCACTTGACAGATAAAATCTTACATGACCTCCCCTTAACACATCACTGCCTGCAAGTTTGGCATTTAATATTGCAAACCTTGGTTCTTCATTGGCAACCCCATATGGTTCCAAAACTTTTAATTTTGAAATTAAATCCATATTTATTCCTGTAATATCAATTATTGAATCTATATTTAAAACAGGAATTATCTTTTTCCCCTTTGTTTGTTCGTTTATGTATTCAGTTAAAAAGTTTTTAAATTTTAAAATATTTGCCTCAGGTAAAGTAAATCCAACTGCCATAATATGACCCCCACCAGCAGTTAAAATGCCAAGCTCTTTTGCCTTCATAATTGCACTGCCAAGATCTATCCCAGCAATACTTCGCCCACTGCCATTTGCAACACCATTTTCATCAATTGTTGCAACACAAGTCGGTAAATTATATCTTTCCTTTATCCTGCCTGCAATAATTCCAATCACCCCACTGTGCCAATTTTTTCCACTTATAAAAACATGATTATCATTTGGTTTTATCTCACTTACAACTTTACTTACCGCTTCTTCTATAACGGCTGCTTCTATTGACTGTCTTGTTGAATTAAAATTATTTAAATATTCAGCTAAATTAGTCGCAACACTTTTATCCTTACTTGTTAATAATTTTGAACCATAACTTGAATTTCCAACCCTGCCACCTGCATTTATTCTTGGTCCTAATACAAAACCAAGATGATATACCGAAGGTTCCCTGTCAATACCTGCAACATCACAAAGTGCAGTTAGTCCCAAATTTCCCCTTTTTGCCATAATTTTTAAACCAGTTGCAACATATGCCCTGTTTGCAGCAACAAGAGGCACCACATCACACACAGTTCCAAATGCAACAAGATCAAGATAAGAAAGTAAATTAGGTTCAACTATATTATTTTTTTCATAATAACCACACTCTTTTAATTTTTTATTAAGGCCAACAATAAATAAAAAACTAATTCCACAGGCAGCCATGTAATCAAGTCCAGATGTGTCATCCACCCTTTTTGCATCAACAACTGCAACCGCCTGTGGTAACCTAACTTCTGCTTCGTGATGATCCAAAATTATAACATCAAGCCCCATTTTATTTGCAGCATCCACTTCATCAAACCCAGTAATACCACAATCAACAGAAATAATTAAACTTGCACCACCATCTTTAAGTTCTTTTATCCCTGTAACATTTAAACCATACCCCTCTTCTAACCTATCAGGAATGTGTATACCAACATTTGCAACACCTATATCTTTAAAAAAGTTATATAAAATAGAACTACTGGTTGCACCATCAACATCATAATCACCAAAAATTCCAATACCTTCATTATTTATTATTGCTGTTACTGTTCTGTCAACTGCCACTTCCATATCAGTTAAACAAAAAGGACTAGGCAGCAAATTTTTAATCTTTGGTTCTAAATAATTTGAAATATTTTCAAAATCAACTTCTCTTGCAGCAATAATTTTTGCAACTATATCTGGTTGATTATATTTTTGACAAACAGTCCTTACCAAATTTTCATTACAGTCAAATAATTTCCATCTGTATTTATTAAACGAAGCTTCCTCTAATACCAAAAATTCATCTAATTTTTTATCATTTTCTATATTATTTTTCATCCCACCATGATACATTTTCTCCCCCCTTTTTTCAACTGTTTATTATTAAAGTTACAAAAAGCAAAAAAAAGAAGCCTTGTTACAGACTTCTTTTAAAATAATTTTTAAATCTTATTATTTTTTTGCACCAAAGGCACCATTAATTTTCAATTCTTTGCCAATGCCATCTTCTTTTAATTTAAATTTATAAGTTCCAACAACTTCTTCTGGTTTTTTATCTTTACCAAATATACCACCTTTTATGTCAACATCTTCAATTTTTTCTGATCCTTTATGAACTTTTAAATTATCTGCAATTGTCAATAATTTATCATCAACAGTCCATTCCCCAGTTGCACTAAAATTAGAAAGATTTAAATCATTAGAAAATTTATACCAATCTTTAAAATCTAAATCAAATTTTCCTGTGATTCCATCGTTATATACAGACAAAACTACATCACCTTCCAAATCTTTTAAACCATTTACAGATTCATTTATAACAGACCCCATTGTTTTACCCTTAAAGGTCAAACCTTTTTCAAGTTTATGTCCTGCATCAACAGTTACTTTATTCTTATCATCACCCATTGCAAAATAAGAATATTGTGTTGTATATCCATTACCTACAAGAGCTTGTTGCCAATTAGCATCTATTGCAGAAAATGATTGTTTCCATAAACCAAAATCAGAATATTTTAATCCAACTTCTTTTCGTCCTTGTTTCAAGGAATTGTGTTCAATATAATTGTTCTCAACTTTACCACTTTTTTTGCCTTTCACCCCATCTTTCCCTGCGGCTAAATAAGTATGCAATATATTATATTCACCTTCTGTTAATACTTCATAAAATCTTGTATCATCATCAATATTATTTTTTAATAATTTAATTATAGTTTTATGTTCTTCTGTTAAATCACCAAATTTATCTGCTATTTTAAAAGCTTCCAAAGCTGCCACTCTTTTTGCTATTTCATTTGCATCTGAAATTTCACTACTATCAACATCACTTACCTGAAAAATTTTTCCAAAATCTAATTCCAAAATTCTTTCTTTTTCTTCTACCTTTTTACCATTCATTATTTTTACATCAGCTTTTTTATATCTAAAACCAACTGCATCATTTGTATTTTCTACACCAATTGCACCAATAGCAACTGTTTTCCAATCACCTTTTGATAAAATATCCATTTCATCTTGTTTTTCCTGTAACTCACCATTCTTTTTTTGCAAATCTTTATTCTCATCTTGAAGCTTTTTTATTTCTTCCTGTAATTTTGTTAATTCTCCTAGATTAGAATTATTACTGTTTTTCGAACTACAAGCAGAAAGCATCGCCATTCCACAAACTGCAAGAATAAATATTTTATTTTTCATAATATTTCCTTTTTTTACTTTGTTTCACACAAAATGGATTATACCCACCATAAAATGCTTTTCAACAAAAAACGAAAACACCGCCCTTTGCATAAAAAGCATAATTAAACTAAACTTCATAAAAATTTTGGGTACAATCCACCCCTTGATAATTGTCATTATATTAATCAAAATTTAAATATTAGTATTTATTTTTTTAATTATAATATTTCTTTTAATTCATAAAGTTCCAAAATTGCCTGCTTTGGAGTAAGAGAGTCTATATTGATATTTTCCAAATTTGTTATTAAGTCATCATATAATTTTTCTTTTAATTGTAATAATTTTTGATCTTGTGCCACATTTACATCATCATCAAATTTTTTAAAATTAAATAAATTCACATCTTCTGCAATTTTGTTTTTACATTCACTATTTTCAAGATTTTGTAAAATTGCACTTGCCCTTTCAACTACCTCCTGTGGAAGTCCAGCCAATTTTGCAACATGAACCCCATATGATTTATCAACTTCACCAACTTTTACCTTATACATAAAAATTATATCATCATTATATTCTTTTATATCCATTGTGTGCGACGATACATTTTTCATTTTACCTGTATAAGCAAGCAGTTCATGATAATGAGTTGCAAATAACCCCCTGCAATTACATACCCCATTAAGGTATTCCAACACAGATCCAGCAATTGCCATACCATCATAAGTTGCAGTTCCCCGCCCTATTTCATCCAAAATAACAAAAGATTTGCTGTCTGCTTGATTAAGTATTGTTGCAGTTTCCACCATTTCCACCATAAAAGTCGAAAGTCCCCTTGCAAGATTATCCGAGGCCCCAACCCTACTGTAAAGTTTGTTTACAACACCAATTTTACAATAACTTGCAGGGACAAACATACCAATTTGTGCCATTATAACAATAATTGCATTTCCCCGTAAAAATGTAGATTTACCAGCCATATTAGGTCCAGTTAACAACCATAATTTTGAATTACCATCATTATCATTTTCTAACACACAATCATTTGGCATAAATGAAATATTTTTTTTACTTAAATATTTTTCAACTATTGGGTGCCGTCCATCCTTTATAACAAAATCATCACTATCATCAACTATTGGTTTAACATAATTATTGTTATAAGCAACTATTGCAAAATTTAATAAAACATCTAAATTCGCAATTGCAACTGATACAGACTTTATATCATTAGAATAAGAAATAATTTCATCACACAAATTGTTAAACAATTGTTTTTCAAGTTCTGCATATTTTTCATCAGCAGTTAAAATTTTTGTTTGTATTTCATCAAGTTCATCTGTTGTAAACCTTGCCCCACCAACTAAGGTTTGTTTGTGTCTGAAACCATATTCTTTACCAATCTTGTAAAAAATATCTAATTGTTTTGTAGTTGCCTCTATAAAATAGCCAAGAATATTATTGTATTTTATTTTCAAGTTTGAAATATCAAGTTGCTTGCTATATTTTTCTGCTAAATCAGAAATAATTTTTTTACCATTTATTGACAATTCTTTGTATTCTTTTAATTTAGAATCCATTTCACAATTTAAAAATCCAGACTCTTTTATGCTGGTTGGGGCATCAGGAACAAGTAAATTTTCAATTTTTACAGCCAACTCATCTAAATCAACAAGATCTGAAATAATATCTGTTAATAAAATATTTTCTTTATAAGATCCTAAAATTTCAATTAACAACTGTCTTATTTTTTTTATTTTAAAAAAACAAGCTCCCATATTTTGAACATCTCTTGGTGATACTTTTTTAGAACTTATTCTTGAAATAATCCTATCAATATCTGGAATAGCAGCAAAAATATCCCTAATTTCTTTTGCAATATTTATATTATTAAAAAATATATCAACGACATCCAATCTGTTACTTATTTTTACAACATTAGTAAGTGGGGATAAAAGCATCTGTTTTAATTTTCTTTTACCCATAGATGTTTTTGTTTTATCAATCAAAGAAAATAAACTTGAATCCACATCATTTTGATTTGCATTCAAACTTTCAAAAATTTCCAAATTTTTCACTGAAAAAAAATCAATTTTTAAAAAATCATTTTGAATATTTTTTTTGGGTATTGCAAGGTTTGGTAAATTATCAAATTGTGTTAACTTTATATAATTTATAATACCAGCCATAGCCGAAATTTCAGTATCAACAAAATCACCAAACATTAAAACATTTTTTGTTTTGTAAAATTCAAACAGTAATTTTTCACCTTGTTCTTTATCAAAAAAACTTTTTGGACGAACAACAAGTTTAGGTTTAAAAGTAGCAATAAAATCTTTAAATTTTACATTATCTAAAATATTTTCATCTATTATTATTTCCGCAGGAGATCTTGAAATAACAAAACTTAAAAATTCACCTATTTCATCACTTTTAAAACTTTCAACACTAAATTCACCAGTTGAAATATCAGTCATTGCAACAGAAATTAAAAATTCATCCTTATCACCACTTGCAAAAACAGACATAAGATAATTATTAAGTAACGATGTCAACATAGTTTCTTCGGTCAAAGTTCCAGATGTAATAATTCTGGTTATTTGCCGTTTCATAACAGATTTTGCACCTCTAAGCTTTGCTTCTTCAGCAGTTTCCATCTGATCACATACTGCAATTTTTAAACCACTACCAACCAACTTTGGAACATAAGCATCAAAAGCATGAACTGGAATCCCACACAAAGGAACAGGTTTACCATTACAACTTCCTCTTGTTGTTAAAACAATATGTAAAACTTCCGCTGCGATTTCCGCATCATCAAAAAACATTTCATAAAAATCACCTACATGAAACAACAACAAGTAATCACTATACTGTTGTTTCAAATCAAACCATTGTTGCATCAATGGAGTTAATTTTTGGATTGCCATTTTATTTTTGTTTCAAATCTTCTGGAATAACAAGAGGGTTATTTTCTGGTATATATTCATTATAACGACAATTACAACCACAAGATGATAAAAAAATTCCCACACATAACAACAAAAACACCTTTTTCATATCACTTCCTCTTAATATTTTACCTTGAAATATACTACCCACATTTTAGAAATTATCAATAATAAAATAAGGTATTATTACCTTAAATTTCCACTTTCCATAAACCATGAAGGTTGCAGTATTCATAAATAGCAATTGGTTTTTCACCATCTGTAAAGAAAAAAGTTGCCTGTGGTTTTTCGTTTGGTTTTAAAAATTTTATCTGTCCGCCATTTGTAGTTTCAAGGTATATGAAATTGATAAAATGACCTTCCTCCATTGGATGCAAAATTTCTCCTACACTAACTTCAATCTTATTACCATCAATCTTAAATATTGGCAGGTGTTTTTCACCCCCTTTATCTGCGGTATTTGCAACAAGTTTCACAAAACCATCAATATTTACCTCTGTATTTGAATAAATAATTTTTATTTCATTGTTTTTTGTATCCTTTAAAAATTGAATTTTCATTGTCCACCTTTTTATTTTTTTTATAATTTAAAAAAATTTCTGTAATTTTACAACTATTTTATATTGACAAAAACAAAAATTGTCTATAAAATAGCAATAATAAACTGAAAGAAAAAAATGAAACTAGATAAAAAATATTTATTAAATTACATTGTATCTGCAATTTTTATTATTGTTGCAGTTGTATTTTTTTATAATCTATCAGCAAAAATTTTTAACCTAGATTTATTAAAACCAAAACATCTTTACAAATTATTTAAAATAATTTTAAGTGGCAAAATATTTACAAACCTTCACAATTTTTCAATATTTATCAGCTTTATTGGATTTATTTTTGTACTTATTGGCGGTTTTAAATTGTCAATGGATATTGAATATAAAAAAGATGAAAATTCAAAAGAAGGTGAAAATACAATAAACCAAACAACAAATGATGTTGATACAGTAGTTCAAAATATTGAAAATAAAGAAACTGAAAATACAAATGAAAATATAAAAGATGAGAAAGAACCACAAAAACCAGAAAATAAATTTGCAATGTATGATAAACCAAAAGAAGAAAATACAGTAAAAGAAATCAAAGAAGAAACAAAAGAACCAGCAATTGTTAAACAAGAAAAACAGGAAGAAATTGAAACACAACCAGAGCCAGAAGAACAAAAACAAGAACCTATTTTAAAAATAAATGAAGACCAAGAAAGGGAAAAAGTAAAAAATAAAATCAAAGAAATGATAAATAAAATGGAAAACAAAAATAAAAAAGATGATAATGAAGAACAAAAAAATATAAATAAAACAGAACCAGAAAAAGAACAAGTAAAGGAAAAATTACTTTCAAAATTTGATATGTCTAAAATAAAAAGTGGGGAAAATAAAGCTAAAACAGACAGTGAAAAAAATGAAGTTTTAACCGCTGAAAAAATTCCTGAACAAATGAATTACGAAACAATCACAGAAGAACAAAACATGATTTTTGAAAATGTGTTAATAGATGCAGGTTTCAAATTATTAAGTGAAATAAGAATTGGTGATACAGGTATAGATTATCTTGGTATTTCAAAAGAACAAATTGCAATAATTCAAGTTGATACCAAAGAAGGTAAATGGGTTGCAAACGAAGATTTAATTGGCGATAATAAATACCCTTTATGGTACAGCGAAAATGGTAATAAAATTTCTCCATTTTACAGGGTAACAGAAACCATCAACA
>CAUTSC010000005.1:0-69501 GCA_963541275.1 uncultured Pseudomonadota bacterium | reverse complement strand
CTGGGTAGCTATGTATGGAACGGATAACCGCTGAAAGCATCTAAGTGGGAAACCGACCTTGAAATTAGATATCTCTATTAAAGTTCTGGAAGACTACCAGATAATAGGCAGAGTGTGTAAGTATAGTAATATATTTAGCTAATCTGTACTAATACTTGATTGACTTATATGTTATATGTTTTAATTGTTAGATAAATATCAGTTAAGTTTGTTTCATAATTTTCTTTCTTAATTTTTTAGACTAGATTTTGATTATTTTTAAATAATCCAGTGACTATATTGGAAGGTGATACACTCTATTCCATCCCGAACTAGATAGTGAAACCCTTTTGAGCCGATGGTACTTTGTCATGGAGGCATGGGAGAGTAGGTTATTGCTGGATTTTTTAAGAATAATTTTATTGCACAACATATTATTTTTCTGTTTGTTTCTAGTGTTTTTTCTGTAATGTTTTTGCTCTTTGCTAAAGAATGGTGTTTGTTTTTTTTATCAAAGGTATAAATGGTTATTTTAGATAGTTAAAAAATAAGATATAATTTTGTACTGAATTTTATGGAATTTAAAATATTTTTGGATCTGATAATAAGATACATTGTTATAGAGCAAATCTAATTTGCTAAGTGCAATAGTTGGAATTTTATATTGATATATTTTTATTAGTATTATCTTCATTAAGGATATTATCAATTTTTCTTATAAGATCAGTTGAACTATATATATTAAAAAGATAATCTTCTTTTATATTATTAATTACATTTTTAGCTTGTCTATAGTCCAAGAATATAGATATTTTTCTTCAGTATACTAAGATGCTTTTGTTTAAGATAAAAACTTTTTTATATTTGCTAGGTATCAGTTGTTGTACTTTAAAAAAAATGTTATAAATTCTCTGTATTATCATTTTTTTAGGGGTAAGATTTTCCTTTAGTTATATTATATTTCTATCTTTTCTTTAAACTATCTGATAAATTGTCAATCTTTTATTTTTGCTAAAGCTTGTAGGAATTTAGTAAATTTTATTTTTTGTTTTCATTTAATATAGTTCTTATATTAATAAATTTTTTATTTTATAATGAGATAACTTGACTTTTTTATAAAATATGGGTATAAGTCTTTTTGTTTAATAATGGGTTATTGGATTGTTGGCTACCTATTATTATTGGTTAACTTTTAGATAAAGGAGTTAGAAATGCCAAAATTAAAAACTAGAAGTGCTTTTAAACTTCGTTTTCGCGCTACTGCAAGTGGTAAGATTAAGACATCGCGGGCACATCACAATCATTTTATGAGGAGAAAGTCTTCTCGTTCTTTAACTGAAGCTGTTCATACGCAGTATTTAGAAAGATGTGATCAAAAAGTTGTACAAAGATCTATGCCTTATGGTATAAAATAAAAGGAGTTTATTATGGCACGAGTAAAAAGAGGTGTTACAAAAAGACAAAGACACAAAAAAGTGTTGTCTATGGCAAAAGGTTATAGAGGAAGAAATTCCACCTGTTATAGGATTGCACATGAAAGAGTCGAAAAAGGTTTGCAGTATGCTTATCGTGATAGGAAAAAGAAAAAATCTACATTTAGATCTCTTTGGATTATAAGGATAAATGCTGCTGTTAGAGAATGTGGCTTGAAGTATTCTGTGTTTATGAATGGTTTATCAAAAGCTAGTATTGCTATTGATAGGAAAGTTCTTGCTGATATGGCAGTTAGAGATATAGAAGCATTTAAAAAGATTGTTGATAACGTTAAAAAGTTTGTTTAAACTATATTTGTTTTTGTTTTAGAAGGAGATATTTTGATCTCCTTTTTTGTTTTTATTTACTTTTATATTTTTGTTTATAATATTTTTTATGGTGTTATAATTTCGTTGTAGTTTAGGAATAAAAAAATGATAGATAAAAATGAAATATTAAAAAATATACAAAATTCATTATCACTTGTTGAATTGGAAAAGATATCAATTGAAATAGTTGGAAAAACAGGTTTATTAACACTACAATTAAAAGAATTAGGAAAATTATCAATAGAAGAAAAAAAAGAACAAGGATTAAAGCTTAATCAATTAAAAAATGAGATTTTATCTGCAATTGCTCTCAAAAAACAAGAGTTGGAATTATTGGAAATAAATGAAAAATTAAAAACAGATAAAATAGATATAACATTAAAAAAACGAGAAAATTTTAAAGGAGCTATACATCCTCTTACACAGGTAAAAGAAGAGTTGTTGCAAATTTTTTCTTTTTTAGGATTTAGATTAGTTGATGAAGGAGATCCAGATATTGAAGATGATTTTCATAATTTTACGGCACTTAATGTTCCGGATTTTCATCCTGCTAGATCAATGCAAGATACTTTTTTTATAGAAGGTGGAAATATTCTTCGTACGCAAACTTCTTCTGTTCAAATAAGAGAAATGGAACGAAAGTCTGCTCCTGTTAAAATTATTACTATGGGTAGGGTGTATAGAAGTGATAGTGATGCAACACACACACCTATGTTTCATCAAGTTGAGGGGTTGTGGATTGATAAAAATGTTACTATGGCTCATTTAAAAACTATTCTTTTAAAATTTTTAAAAATGTTTTTTGAAGTCGATAATGTCCCTTTACAATTTAGACCTAGTTATTTTCCTTTTACTGAGCCTTCTGCAGAAGTCGATATAAGATGTAGCTTAAAAAATGGTGAATTGTTGATAGGTGATAAAGGCGATAGATGGCTTGAAATTTTGGGTTGTGGAATGGTGCATCCAAATGTTTTAAAATCAGTTGGGGTAAATCCAGAAGAATATCAAGGTTTTGCCTTTGGTATGGGAATAGAGCGTTTGACTATGCTTAAATATGGTATTGCAGATATGAGAAAATGTTATGGATTTGATACAAGATGGCTTACTCATTATGGATTTGAATGGAATGATATCCCAGGTGTTGTAAATGGATTAAGTAAAAGATAAAAGGAATAAAAAATGTTATTTACATATAATCAATTAAAACAATTTATTGATACTGATTTATCTCCTGTTGAGATAGAAAATGTTTTAACATCTTTGGGATTGGAAATAGAAGATGTTAATGATATGACAGAAAAATTGAAAGATTTTGTTGTGGGTGAAGTTGTTGAGTGTAAAAATCATCCAAATAGTGATCATTTGCATGTTTTAAAAGTTAATGATGGAAAAAATATTTTGGATGTTGTGTGTGGTGCACCAAATGTAAGAAAGGGATTAAAGGGAATCTTTGCTCCAGTTGGAAGTTGTATTCCAAGAGATAACTTTAAACTTAAAAAATGTATGATACGAGGTAAAGAATCAAATGGGATGATGTGTTCTGAAGAAGAGTTGTTATTAGGGAATGATAGTGATGGTATTATTGATTTACAAATAGATTGTAAGGCAGGGGATAGTGCGGAATGTGTTCTTTCAAAAATATATAATTTAGATGTTGTTTATGATGGGAATGTTTTACCAAATAGACCTGATTATTTAGGTGTGTTAGGGATTGCAAAAGATTTAGTTGCTGCAGGTAAAGCAAAACTTAAAGAACAAAAAAATGATGTTATTACAAAATATTATGAATGTCCAATAAAAGTAAGAAATGAAATTTTAGATGATGTTAAAGAATATAATATTTGTTATATAAAAGGGGTGAAAAATATTAATTCTCCAAAATGGTTAGTTGATTATTTAAAAGTTATAAATAAAAATTCAAATGGTTCGTTAGTTGATATAACTAATTATGTTTTATATAGTTATAATAGACCTCTTCATGTTTTTGATGCAGATAAAATAAAAGGTGATTTAATTGTTTGTCATGCAAAAGCAGGTGAACATTTTATTGGTTTGGATGGTATTGAATATACATTAAATGAAGGTGATATTGTTGTAAAGGATGATAATGGAATACAAGCCCTTGCTGGAATTATGGGTGGTAAGAATAGTTCTTGTTCTAAAGATACAAAAAATGTTTTATTAGAATCTGCATATTTTGATCCTATCAAAATAAGAAAAACTGCGAAATTGTTAAAGATAGAAACTGATTCTAAATATAGATTTGAAAGAGGGGTAGACCCTGCATTTGTTGATGAGGGGATGGAAATAGCAATAACTCATATTGTAAATATATGTGGTGGAGAAGTCTCTAAAATTTATAAAACAGGAGAAAATTCATTTAAAGAGTATGAGATAGAGTATCCTGTTCCATATTTTAAAAAACATATTGGTTTTGATATTTCAAAAAAAGAAATGATAAAAATTCTGGAAAATTTGAATTGTAAGGTTATTGATAATGGAGATATTTTATCTATTACTCCTCCATCATATAGAGCTGATTTACAGGGTAAACATGATATAAATGAAGAATTACTTAGGATTTATGGTTTTGATAAACTACCAGAAATAGAGCTTAAGTATAATGATTATTGTGAATTAGATTATAAATTGCAAAAAAAAGTTAAATTGTCAAGAGTTCTTGCAAGTCGTGGGATGGTTGAAATTTATAGTTGGTCATTTATGAGTGATAAATGGGAATTTGAAACTGAAAATTCAATAAAAATTTTAAATCCTATTACAAAAGAGTTAAATGTGATGCGTAAAAGTATTATTCCTAACTTACTTTTAGGAGTAAAATCTAACTTAGATAATGGAATTTATTCTTCAAATTTATTTGAAATAGGACCTGTTTTTTATGGAAATCAACCCAAAGAGCAAAATATTTTTGTTTCAGGAATAAGACAAGGAACTACAGGAATAGATGATTGGAATAAAAATAAGAAAGTAGATTTTTATGATTTAAAAAATGATGTTTTTGCAATTTTTGAAAATTTTGGGATTTCAGAAAATAGTGTATTTTTTGAAAATAAAGATTTACCAGAATTTTTACATCCTTTTCAATCTGCAAATATAATTTTTGCTGGTAAAAAAATTGGGATTATTGGTGCAATACATCCAATGATTCTTAAAAAGTTTGGAATAAAAAATAAAGATGTATTTTGTTTTGAAATAAATCTTGATGAGATTATGATAAAAAAAAGAAAAGGAATTTCAAAAAATAAATGTGAGATTTCTGAACTTTTACCTATTGTTAGGGATTTTTCTGTCATTATAGATGAAGATATAACAGCACAAGAAATAATAAATAAGGTTCAATCTGTTAATAAAAAATATATAAGTGATGTTATTATTTTTGATCTTTATCGTGGTGATAAAATTGAAATAGGTAAAAAATCGGTTGCGATTAAAATTGTTATAGATCAAAAAGATAAAATTTTTATAGATGATGATATAAATGATATATTTAATTTAGCAATAGAAAGAGTTTGTGAACTTGGTGGAATTTTGAGAGATAAGTAAAATAGGAGAATTTATATGTCAAGACCAACAACAAAAATAGATTTATTAACAGCTGCAAAAGAAAATTATGCAAAATTAAATTTAATTATATCAAGTTTAACACAAAAAGAATTGGATACTCAGTTTGATTTTTCAAAAGATGAAAAAAAGAAGGAGCAACATTGGAAAAGGGATAAAAATCTTAAAGATGTTTTGATACATTTATATGAATGGCATAATTTAATGCTTGATTGGGTACGATCAAATATGGATGGTAAGGGAAAATCTTTTTTACCTGATCCTTATAATTGGAAGACTTATGGTGATATGAATGTTGAATTTTGGAAAAAACATCAGAAAACTTCATTAGAAGATGCAAAAAAAATGTTAGATAATTCACACGAACAAATAATTAAATTAATTGATACTTTTACAAATGAAAATTTATTTTCAAAAGGCGTGTTTAAATGGATCGGTGGCACGACACTTGGTTCATATTTTGTTAGTGTAAGTGCAAGCCATTATGATTGGGCAATAAAGAAAATAAAGGCACATCAAAAAAATTGTAATAAATAGTTTATTTTATAAATTAATATTTAATTATAATAATTCTAAAATTTTTTCTTTGCCTATATTTTTTATAAAACCTGCAAGTTTTGGACCTATATCTCTGCTTATTAAAAGTTGGTAAAGTTTTTTATATATATCATTTGATAAGTTGTGCGATTTTATTAAATCTGCAATTTCATTTTGCAGTAGTTTATCAGTTGAATAATTACCCCAATTATTTTTAATTTTTTCTTTTAATTCTGCTATAAAGTTATTTTCATTTTCTGTTAATTCTATATTATTGTTTTTTGTTTCATTTATTATAAATTTAAATTCTTCTGGGGCATAATTTTTTATCCAAAATACAGCACAATTTGCCCTTGTATAAAATCGCTTATCATCTTTTGTTGTTATAATACCTTTTTCATAAAATTTTTTTGTTTTTTCAATATCAAAATTATTTATTTGTAATAGATTGCATAAATGTCTAAATGGAGCTTGGAAAGGGCATTTTTCAGGGATATTCCCATCTACATTTAATTGTGATAACTCGTATATTCTTGTATAAATTTTTCTTTTTTCTTCGTTTATTGGTTCTAGCTCATAAACAGCTCTTTCTAGTCTGTCAAAATCTTCATAATTTTTCAAAATATCCAAATCAAATGCAATATCAAAAGAGTTATTGGGTTTGTATGATGCAAAAATCCATCTTATCATTTCTGGTTCATAGACTTGTAAAAGTTCGTACAGAGTTATTGTGTTTCCTTTTGAAGATGAAATTTTTCCATTAAATCCTTTAATACCTATATTATCATAAGGAATATATACAGGTGGTTCCTTGTTAAATACTTCTTTTATTATTTTTGAACCTGTATCACGACTGCCACCTGCAGAAGAATGATCTCTTCCTCCTGGTTCAAAATCTACATTTTCATAACTCCATCTCATAGGCCAATCAATACGCCAAGGGAGTTTTAATCTTTTAGAATTTTCTAAATTTTCACTTCCTGTGTGTCCGCATAAAGAACACTCATAAGTTATATTTTCTGTTTCTTTATTGTATTCTGTTATTGTTATTTTATCTCTATTGCATTTTTCACAATAGGTATTAAGTGGATACCAAGTACTATCAAGTTGGTTTGTTTTGTATTCTTCTATAATTTTTGCAATTTTTTCTTTATTATGCATTATGTGAATAATGTTTTTGTTATAATCTTTATTTCTATATTTTTTATGTTGATAGATAAATTCAACATAATCTATACCAACTTTTGGTAAATCAATTTCAAACATTTTTTCATTATGTTCGGCATAGGAGTTATCTGTATCAAAAGGATCTGGAACATCAACAATTGGTTGATATAAATAATTTTCCAATTCTTTTTGTTTTGGCATATTCATTGGTACTTTTCGGAAAGTGTCATAATCATCCCAAGAATATATAAATCTTACTTTTTTATCTTTTCTGATTAAGCTACGAGCAACAAGGTCTACGGTTATAACTTCTCTAAAATTGCCAAAATGAACTACACCCGATGGTGTTATTCCACTTGCAATTGTATATATTTCTTTATCACCTTTTTCTCTTATAATATTGTCTGCAACTTGATCTGCCCAATGATAATTTATTTTATTTTCCATTTTTGTATTCTCTTTATTTATGTTTGTTGATTTTATTTTAAAATTAAACTTATAGTCAAGTCTTTATTACCAGGTTATTTTTTTTGTCATCCCTTCACCCACTGCAGAACCATCAGGGAAAATACAATTACCTTTTAACATTTCTCCTTTTTCTTTTTCAAGAAAACTTGCAGATACAAGTTCGCCTGTTCCTTTTGCTACACCTTCCATGCCAGCTGCAATTCCTTCCATTGCTCCAGCACCAACAGCTGCTCCTGTGTTAGAATACTTTGGGGCTTTGGGAGTTTTTTTTGAGGAATCTGTTTTGTCCGTGTTTGTTGTTTCTGCTGGTTTATCACTAGTTGTTTCTGGCGGTTTATCACTATTAGAATTTTTTGGTTTATTTTCTGTTGTTGGTTTTAAAGCGTTTAGAGTAGTAGCTATACCTGCAACAGCTCCACTTACAATTCCTCCTGCAATTGCAATACCTCCTGTTATTTTTTTCATTTTTGCAACTTGGCAATTTGGACTATCTTTGTAGCAAGGGGATACTCCAAAGAAATCAGGAGAGCAGGTAAAAGCTTTATTTATAGATATTGTTTTTGTTCTTTCAATTTTATCGCAAGTTGATAGACATTCATTTTTATGACCACTTCTTTTAAATCTTATTGTAATTTTACAAGTATCATTTTCAAATTTACCTTGTAAAGAACCTTCTTTATTTTCACAAAATTCTTTTTTTTCATTAGGAATAAAAGTATTCAAAAAATATTTTTTAAATTCAGATCTTTTGTTTTCTGCTATTAAAGGTTTGCAACTTGTAAATTGTTTATCAAAATTTACAGCTTTATAACATTCAACATTGTTTGGTTGATCATCTCCGCCGCTGCATCCTTGTTGCATACATAACCGAAACTCTTCCCATTTTGGATCTTTTGATATATCTGTTGCTGGTTTATCGTTTGGATCTGATTTTATTTCTTCTGGTTCTTTATTTTCTTGTTTAACTTCTTGCTTTTGAGGCTCAATTGTTGAAGTTGTATTTTGCTGGTTTTGAGTATTGTTTTTTACAACATTATTTGTTTGTTTGTTTTCTTTTGTTTCGGTAATAGTCGTGTCGTTATTTGTATTTTGTACTTTTTCAGTATATCTTGCAGAAGATTGTGATCTACCTTTTCTCCTACTTGTTTTTTTATGTCCTGATTTCTTTTTTCTGTTATTACGAGCAAAAACACTTTCAGTTGTTATTGAAACTGAATAAATAGATATAAAAAATATGACAATTGTCTTAAATAACAATTACTTACCTCTTTATAAGTATATGTTATTTTTATAGTCTTTACAATATTTTAATTTCTCCACAATAAGAGATATTGATCATTTTCTGTTGCAAAAAATTCATTGTTTATAAAACAATTTCCATGATTTGTTGCAGTGTTTGGCTTTACCTCACCTTTACCTGTTACTTTATCTACTTTTGCATGTTTTGTTATGCCTGATTCTTCTTCTTTTGCTTGCTCTTTTCTTATTTTATCATTTATGACTGTTGATGTTATTCCCTTTACTATATCTATTCCACCATTTATCATTGCTTGACTTTTTGATAATCCTTCTGCTTTACCGCTAGAGTTTGAAGATGATGAACTTGAGCTTTTTAAATTTTTTGCTGATGTACCTAAACTTATAGCAGACATACCTAAATTAATACTACTTTGTGTTATTTCTGATGCACATTGTGATTTTTCTTCTTCTGTTATTGCTTTGGAACAATCATTTGCTGTTAATCCCATATCTACAACTCCCATTCCAGTTTGTATTGATGCAGCAACAATTTTTCCAATTTTATTACCACCTGTGAAACTTAATCCTGTTGATATTAGTTGACTTGTTGTTAACTTTGCAAAGTCTTTTGCTTTCATTTCGCCATCTGCAAGTCGTTTTGCATTTAAACCTATATCAACCACTGTTTCTGCTGCATCAAGACCTAAACTAAGATATTTACCTATTGGATCTGCTGTTCCTGCATATCCCAACGCTGCACCTGCTATGTTAAAACCTGTTGCTGCTGTTCTTAAAATTCCGTTTGTTCTTTCTTGTTTTGCCTCCATACTTTCTCGTAATTTTCCGCCAAAAGTATCAACAGAACATGTAAAATGTGTTCCAACTTTAAAAGATTTTGTTGATGTTATTGTATCTTTACTTTCTCCATATGAAATTTTTATAAAACAATATTTTCTGTCATTTGAAAAAACTCCATCCATTGATATACAGGATTTTTCACGAAGTAGGGCCATTTTGTCAAAAAATAGGCTTTTTAAAGATAATGGAGATTTTGATTTCTTTATTATATGAGAACAATCTGTATCTATATTAAAATTTGCCAGAACTTCATCAAAACATAAACTAAATGGTGGAGACATAAATTCTTCTTTGCCATTCATATCTTTTATGGTGCAAGATGGTTTTAAACATGCTTCTAATTCTTTTAATTCTGCTGCTAAACCTTCCCCTTTTTCAATGATTTTATCAGATAATAATAAGCAATCTCTTTGTATAAAATTTTTATATTTTACTTGTATTCCTCTTTTCTCATCTATACATTTATCTAAAATTTCATTACATTGTTTTTTTGAATAATTTAATAAATCGAATCCTTTTTTTATTTGTATACCATCTAAGTTTATAAAGGATGGATTATCTTTGTTTGTATAATTATCTTCATAACATAAACATTTGCCGAGTTTATCATTGGAACAAAATTTATTCATACATCTCATATATTTAGAATCGCATACTCGTGGAGATAGTGTTTGTGGAAGTTGGTTGCTTGTAGTAGAAATTTGTGTTTTTTGTAAATTTGTTTCTTTGTTTTCTGTTATTATATTTGATTTTTGTGATATATTTTTTGATTTTACCTTTCTGCTATTTGTTTTATGCGATTTCTTGCTGTTAAAACTATGTCTTGATTTTTTGTTGTTTTTTGAGAAACTATAACTATTTTTTAAATAGATAATATTTAAAAATATAAGGGAAAATATTGTTATCCGTTTAATTTGCATTTACTTCTCTCTTATCTTCCAGCCAAGAAGTGGTCCATTTTAATGTATAGTAAAATTCATTGCTCATTTCAGCTATCAATTTATTTGTGCCGTTTTTCATAATATAACATGCTCCATTATATTTTGACAATTCTTGTTTTTTTTCTTTTTTCATACTCATTGCAACAACAGCATCTTGAAAATGTGCACTTCCTGTTGTTCCACTTACAAGTTCACTAACTACTTCTGTTGCGGCAACTGCTCCTGATCCTCCTGTTACTGCTGTAAAAGCAATAGTGTGTGCAACATTATTGACCGTTTTAGTAAGATCCAATGCATATAATGCAATATCTCTTTTTTGTTCTAGACCAAGAATTTTGGAATGTTCCATATTCGTATTAAAAAATTCTTCGGAACATATGAATACATCGCCTATTTTTAGTTCTTTTTGAGCTCTTATAACTTTAAGTGATGGTCCTATACCTATTGTTATATAACATTCTCCATTTTTAAGAGTTCCAAAATTTTCATTACAATATTTAGTTTTATATTGCATCATTGAATTATCAAACATTTCCAATACTAAATCTTTGTTATTAGAATCTTTGTAAGTGTTGCCACATATTTTTAGTTTTTGTGCATATTTTTCTTTGTCAAAACAATTTATAAATGCTCCTTGTTTTGAATTGCACTTTTTTTTCATACATTCTGTTAGTTCTGCAACTTCAGTTGTTATATAATTTCCTTTTATATTATTTATTGCGTATGAAGAGCAGTGTTGTTTTGCAGTTCTTTTATAATTGCCTATGATTTCATTTTCAAGATATGGAAATTTATCAAAAATATATTTACAATTTTGATGAGCTTTTGAAAATAAATTTTCTGTATTGCAGGAACAACGACCATTATCGCTTTTAAAACAATATTTATCCATACATTTAATATAAAAATTTTCACAATTATATTTTGTTATATTATCTGTATTGTTTTGTTTATTAGTGTCTGCATTCTTTTTATCTGTTTGATCAGTTGTAGGTAAAATTTTATTTTGTATATTGGATTCTTTTTTGTTTGCAGTTGATATTATTCTTTTTCTATTTAACCCAGATACTTTTCTTGTTTTTTTTGATTTTGCAAATGAATAACCATTTAATATTAAAGGAAAAGTTAATGATAATAAAAACAATGTTTTTTGCATTTTCATAATTATTATTTACCGCTTACCATAAAAGTTATTTTGAAGTATTGGTTCATAGGAGCAACAAGTTTGTTATTTATAAAACAACCACCTTGTTTAACATCTGTATTTAATAATGCAGCAGCGTTTAAACCATCTGCAGCCCCTTTACACATTAAACTTCCTCCATTCAACATCATAGATTGTCCATGTGCTGCAGCTGCTCCAAATGAAAATACACTTTCAACGGCTCCTGCTATCATTAAACCAATGCCAGCTATCATTCTTACTCCTCCAAAGACTGCTTTCTTTATGCCTTCAACAAATCCTGGTTTATAAGTATTATTTGTTGTAAAAAATTCTTGGGTACATTCAACAATTTCACCATAATTAAACATTTTTGTTTGTGCAATTTTTGTAGCTTTTCCGGAATATTTTTGTTTTCCATTTATTTTTATTATTTCTGGAGTCCCGTAAGATACATTGATTTTACATTTTTTTGTATCTGAATGTATAAAGCCTCCCATTTTATTACAAAATTCTGCTCTTGTTTTAAACATTTTATCATAGAACATTTTTTTTACTGCGAGTGGTCTTGATGTTTTTGTAAAAACACTTTCACAATTTTCACTTCTTCTTTCAATATCTTTTATGGTAAAGCAATCACTAAATCCTGGGCCACATAATTTTTGCATACATATTGAATATTCTTTAAATATCTCTGTTATAGTTTCATCAGATGCAGCTTTCATTGCGTCAAGATAATTTTTGGTAAGTAAATCTTCTTTTATTTGTGCTTCATATGTTGTTTTGATATGATTTTGATCTTTTAAAGAACAAGAATTTAAAGTTGCATCACAAACTTCAAGTGCAAAAGTATATAAATCATTTCCTATACGAAATTTTTCATTATCTCTTGTTATAGTTTCAAAACTATCTATAGACTTATCACAATAATATCTTATTCCATCTTCATTTTTGCAAACATTATCCATACAAATATTGAATTTTTCTTCACAACTTAAATTTGCTTTTGTTTCTGTGTTTTCAACTTTAGTATTTATTTCTGTTTTTTTTGTTTCTATTGATGGTTGTTTTTTAACAATTCTTTTTTTTATTTTATTATTTTTACGAGATAAATGCCTTGTTGGAGTTTTTGCAAAAGTAATATTTATAGTTTGAATAAAAAAACTATATATAATGAAATATGTTAAAAATATTTTTTTCATTAAATTCTCTTTTATGACTATTATATCATAAAAATCAGAATATGCAGTTTTTATTTTTATGCTTTTTCAAAAAAATATTTTGTAGCTAGTTAGTATCAAAAATGATAAAAAAAGTACAGGGGCAAGTTTTATATATTTATTCTTTTTTATTAAAACTAATAAAGTTGAAATAATAAAAGAAATAAATAGTAAAATAGGTATATTTTTCATTCCCATAAAACCTGCAATAGCAGATAATAATTTTACATCCCCCCCTCCAAAAGAATATGGATTTTTAAAGTAAAAAATTAACGCTGTTATAGTACAAAGAAAATATGTAAAGATAGAGCTTAGGATGCTGTAAATTGGATCTATATTAAAAATATTTATTGGAGCGTTTTTAAGTTCTATTGAAAGTAAAAATGTAAGCATAAATAAAGGGTAGGTTATTATATCTGGAATAATTTTAAATCTGTTATCAATATTTGCAGAAAAGCCAAGTAAAAATAAATAGGTAAATAACAAAATTAAAGTATTAGTTGAATAGTTTTGAAAAGTGCTACTTTTTGTTAAAGTAATGTAAAAAGAAAAATATAACAATCCCCATATTATATTATTTAAAAATAATTGTTTTTTTAAATGTTTAAGTTTGTTATTGTCAAGTTTTGATTTAATTTTGTTTTTGTTTAAGTAAAAATTTAAAATATCACCAATATAACTGTGTAAAGAACAGGGATAAAATTTCATAAGAAACCTTGACAAAGTTGGTATAAAAAAACCTGTTGCAAAACATATAGTTGGTGTTAGTATTTTTGTTAAAAAGAACAATTTATTTTCCTTTCTTATTTTTGTTTTAATTTAAAATAAAAGTATTGAAAATAAAAGAAAATTTTTAGGAGAATTTATGAAAGAATGGACCATAGAAGATGTTGAAAAATTAAAACGATATTTAGAAGCTGGATTTGCCACTTCAGAAATAGGAAGAAGACTCGGTTATACTAAAAATGCAGTTATAGGAAAAATTCACAGATTAAAGTCTTCTGATAAATTAGAAAATGTAAAAATTCCAAAGAAAAAGATTTCTTCTCCTAGGTCTATAAATGAATTTGCTGTGGATATGATTTTGAAAGAAAGAGCTGAGAAAGCGGAAAAAGAGATAAATAGGAAAGTAAAAAATTTAGAACCTTTTGATGGTTTGAAAGTAAAATTGATTGATTTACCTGTTGACGCTTGTGTTTGGCCTGTATCTGAAACTAAGGATGGGGATTTTTGTTTTTGTGGAATGCAGGTTGTAAAAAATAAATCTTATTGTTTAAGGCATTGTCAAGAGGCTTACAATATAATAGAAAAATAATATTGTTTTATAGGAGAGGAAAGTTTGGAGAGAAGTAGTTTTTGGATTGTAAATTCAGTTTATCCAGATTTGAAAGAATTTCATTTTTCTTCTTTGGATTTTAATTTTATTGCTTATTATAAAAATGATACCTTGTTGTTTGTTTTGGATAACACTTGTAATTATATCTCACCTAATAATTTATTATTTATAGAGTCTGATGGAAATATCAAATGGGATAGTATTTTAAAAGAAAAGTTTAAAATAGATCCTATGAAAATTAGGCCCAAAGAAAATACTAAATATAAAAAATTGGATGTTAATTATGTAGATTTAAGAATTTTTGAAGATTTTGTCAAAAATGAAAGCGATGATTTATATAATTCAATATTATTTTTAAGGGAAGATTTATCTCTTAAAAATGCTTTTATTCGTGAAAGTGAGAATTTACTTACTTATAATAAAACTTGTAAAACCTTGGAAACTTCTCCTGAAACTCTTGAAAAATTGCAAAAGAAACTGCTTAATTTATCATCAAAACTTCAAAGGAATCAAAAAATGGAAGATGAAGGAGAAAAGCCTTTTGATATAGAATCTAAGAATCAATTGATTCAAAAATTGTATGATAATACTGAAAAACTTAAAAATACAGAAAGACGGATAAAAAGAGCAAAAAAACGACAGGAAATTTCTAAAGAAGAACTTGTTAAAATAAGGGAACATATAGAATTGTTAAAACAAAAAATTGCATTACGAAAAACTGGAAAGGTAGATGATTTACAAGAAAAACAAGAATTATTGACACTAGAAAATTTTAATGCTAGGAATCAACAAGAGGAAAAGAAAGATACCAAACAAAAGGAATATTTGGAGGAAAGTATGGCTAAATTTGATTTAGAGAAAAAAATTGAAGCAATGGCGGAATTTAAGCCACCTGTTTTTGGTGAACCTAAACAAAAGGATTCTGTTTTTAAAAAGTTGAGTGGATTTGTTGACAATCTTTTTAAAAATAAAAAAGATAAATCTGTTAAGGTGTTTGCAGATGTAAAAGAGGAAAAAAAGAGAGATATTTCTAAAGTTTCATTATTGGGTTCTTTAAAAACTAAAACAGCATTAAGATATCTTGTTTTGTTAATTGTTGTTTTATTGATTATTACTTTAGGAATATTTGTGTTTTCTGGTAATAATGAAAGTAATATTGTTTTAAATGAAGAAACAAAGATAGTTGAAGTTTTAGATGATACTAATACTTTAGATAATAAACGAGAAGAGATTCAAAATGATTTGAAAGAAAGTGGAGCTGTTGAATTTTTAAAAGATAATAGCCTTCAAACAATTGAGAAAAAAATAGTAGATATTCCTACAGAAGATAAGAGTGATGTTGCTGTTAATGAAAATATTTTGGCAGAAGTTCCAGTAGCAGAAGTTCAAGCAGATAAAGATGCTATGGTTGTTCTTAATAAGGAAGATGAGATGAATGATGCTATAGATGAAGAAGATTCTGTTGATGCTAAAACAGATGAGATGGATGTTAATAAAGAGAAGTTAATATATAAAACAGATAAAAAAGAATTTGTTCAACAATCTGTTGTTAATATTGCAAAAACTGAAGTAAAGAAAGATGTAAAAGTTATTGAAACTAGAAAGGAAATAAAACCTGTAAAAGTTAGTCCAAAAATAAAGGCTAAATCTGTTGCTGTAAATAAAGTTGGTATAGCTGTAAAGAAAACCGAAGTGCTTCAAGCAAAAAAAATTAAAGAGAATAATTTAGAAAAAAAAGATAAAACAGATGTTTCTGATGCTGTGGTAAAATTAACAGAACTTGATATAGCAAGAAAGGGTTATGTCGATCTAGTTTTGAGTGGAGAGAGATATTTAAAACTTTTGGATACTATTGAAGAAAATTTCTTTGTTAATAGTGAAAAAGTTGACTTTAGGGTGTTATACGAAACGAATCAAGTTTGGAATAAGTTTAGAAATTTGTCTTATGCAGAATATTATAATGAGGATGAAACTTTAAGAGATGATGTGAATGAACAAGAATATAGCAATGATGAGTATTTATTAAGGCTTTATGTTAATGCTTATAATAAAATGTTTGAAACAATAGTAAATGATTTTGTTAATAAGTATGAGTATGCAAATGGAACAGGGGTTGATTTATATGGGGAAATAGAAACATCATTAAATGATTTAGGAAAACCTATGGAAAAGTTTGCTATTCTTGAAAAAATCTATGAAAGAATAAAAACAGCTGGTGGAGTTGATGAAATTATAAAATCTATTGAAGAAAAGGAATCTGTTGATTTAATTTCCCAAGGAAATATTGAAGAGGTGCGAACATTGGATACGAGTGATGAAGTACAAAATGTAGAGAATTTTGAAAAAACAGAATCTGAATCTGTTGTGATGGATAAAAAAGAAGAAGTTAAGGAAATGGAAAATGAAATTCCTGTTGAAAATGTAGATTCTATTCCTGTTAGTGTTATAAATGAAGATTACGCTAAACAAGATGTAGTTGAAAATGAAAAAAATGTGGATGTTAGTGATAATATGGATAAAGTTATAGAAGAACAAGATAGTGATGCTGCAAAAGATCTTGAAAATGCGGATGAAATTGTTGAAAGTAATGCTGTTTCTGAACAAAAAGAGGATAGAACAGAAAATCTGTTGGAAACTAGCGATAAAGAGAACTCCACTATGGAAGAAGTTGAATATATTACAGAAGATATTGAAGGTTTAGAAAGCTAGTATATTATAAAGTAGTTTTTTTTGATTATATTTATCTTTTTGGTTGAGAATGTTATTAAATTTTGTTGATTTTTTAGCTGTTTAGTTTGGTATATTAGCTTTGTTTTTATTTGTTGTTTGTTAGCTTTTTTATTTTTTAGATATTCTATTTGTTTTTTTATTTTTATATGATTTATTATGCTATATTTCCCTAGAAATGTATTTTTAATTCCTATTATAAAAATGATAAAAAAAATTGGGTAGATAATACATTTTATAATTATTTTATTTCTATTCATAATAATTGCTTGAATTTAATTTTGTTTATTATAGCTTAATTTTTACTTTTAAACAATAGGAGTTTAATGTTTGCACCATTAAATATAGGAAATTTAAATATAAAAAATCCTGTTATACTTGCTCCACAAGCAGGAATAACAGATTATTGTTTTAGAAAATTGGTAAGTAGTTTTGGTGATTTTGAGCATTCTACATCTTTAACTATTGAAGAAATGGTATCTGCAACAGCGCAGGTGTATAATAAAAATTTATGTACTCCATATAAAAAACTTTCTAATTTATTATCTGTTCAAATTTTTGGGAATGATCCTCTTATAATGGCTGGAAGTGCTGTGATAAATCAAGAACTTGGTGCAGATATTATTGATATAAATATGGGATGCCCTGTAAAAAAAATTGTTAGTAATAAATCTGGTTCTTATTTAATGAAAGATATAGAGCTTGCTAAACAAATAGTAAAGAAAGTTGTGAATGCTGTTAAAATTCCTGTTAGTGTAAAAATTAGATCCGGTTGGGATTTGGAATCTGTTAATGCTGTGGAATTTTCAAAAATGTTAGAAGATTGTGGAGTTAGTTTTATTACGATTCATGGCAGAACTAGAAGTCAACAATTTTCAGGTATAGCTGATAAAAATATCATTAAACAAGTCAAAGAATCAGTTAAAATTCCTGTGATAGCTAATGGTGATATTTTTAATGAATTTGATGCAGAAGACATGTTTTTAAAAACAAATTGTGATGGAATTATGATTGGCAGAGGAATTTATGGGAAACCTTGGTTATTAAACCATATCATTTATTATTTAAAAACAGGGCAAATTTTACCAGATAAAACTATTTTTGAAATAAAACAAATTTTATTAAGCTTCTTACAGGATATAGTTAATGAGGAAGGAGAAAAATCTGGATTATTAAAGTCAAGAAAACATATTTTATGGTATTCAAAAGGGATAAAAAATTCAGCGGAATTTAGACAGAAAGTAAATAAAGCTTCTAATTTAAATGAAGTAAATGATTTAATAGAACAATTTTTTGTATAGATAAGTTATAATAATATCTTGAAACTATTAAATAATTATAATAATCTTCAAGTTAGTTTTGGAGAATGTATTATGGAAGAAAATAAAGACATTATAATAGAACAAAGTAAAAATAAAAATATTATTCAAACTGAAACAGTTGGATTTATTTTAAAACAAAAAAGGAGAGAATTAAAATTTTCTTTGGAGGATGTTTCAAGTCATTTAAAAATAAAAAAGTTTTATTTAGATGCAATAGAGAATAATGAATTTAGTAATCTACCTGGAACAGCTTATGTAATAGGGTTTGTTAAGTCTTATGCTTATTTTTTAGGCTTAGACCAAAAAAAACTGATTGAACTTTATAAGTATATGAATAACACTCAAGTAGATAATGAGAATGATAAGAAGGATGAAAATGTTGCTATTAAAGATCCAATTGTTAATACAAATTATTTAATTTTGGTTTTGTTAGTTGTTTTATTTATTTTAATTGTTATAGCGATTATTAAATTTATACAAACTGATCGTGATAATGTGAAATCAGCAGAAAGTATTGAATTATCATTAAATAATGAAAAAAAAGAAGATATTACAGATTTAAACTCTATTAAAAAAGTGGAATTATTATTGGATAGTGGTAAAAAAATAAATTTGAATGGTGCAAAAAAAATTGATGAAAATAATATAAAAGTACCCGATTATATAAGAACTGAACTAGAATTTAATCAAGTTCAAGGTAATACAGAGAATAAGCTAGAAGAAGTAGAAAAAGAAGAACAAGTAAAAGAACAAAATTTATCTCAATCATTTAGAGAATTTGGGCTTAAAGATAAACAGAAATCAAAAATTATTTTGAAAATTACAAAGGATAATTGGATAAAAATAAAGAAAGATGGTTTGTATAAATATGATGAAAAATTAGGTGATGTTGGTAATGGAGTAACAATTTTTGAAGGAGTATTAAAATCTGGTGATATTTATTATATTCCTGATGAACCTGGTTATTATTTAACTATTGGTAATGCACAGGGTATTGATATAGTTGTGGATGGAAAGGTTATAGAACCATTATCTAAAAATGAGGTTTCAAGACATAATATAGAAATGAATGTAGAAAAATTATTAAATAGGACTGCATATAAAAGGAATTAAATGCAAAATATAAATACAAAAGTTCTGTCTGGTTTTGTTGAATTGTTGCCGCAACAACAATTTGTTTTTGATTATATTTTAAATTTAACAAAAAAAATATATAAAAAGCATGGATTTGTAGAAATAGATACTCCTATAATTGAAAGATCAGAAGTTTTGTTTGCAAAAGTTGGTAATGAAACACAAAAAGAAATTTATCGTTTTTTAAAAGGTGAGAATGATTTATCTTTGAGATTCGATTTAACTGTTCCTTTATCAAGGTATGTTGCAGAACATTATAATGATTTATCTTTTCCTTTTAAACGTTTTCATATTGGAAAAGTTTATAGAGGAGAAAGAGCACAGAAAGGTAGGTATAGAGAATTTTATCAAGCAGATGTTGATATTATGGCAGAAAATAATTTGTCTGAATATTATTTTTTGGATATTGTGTCAACGATTGCAGATGTTTTAGATCAGATCACTTCTAAATTTAATTTAGGACAAGTTGTTATTAAAATATCAAGCAGACAAGTTTGGGATAGTTTGTTTGATTATTTAAATTTAGATAACGATCAAAAAAATTTAGTTTTGTCTGTTATAGATAAAAAAGAGAAAATAAAACAAGAAGAATTTAATTTAGAACTTACAAATATGTTAGATGAAAGATCTGTTTTTTTTATTAAAGACATGTTTAATATTTTTGTTTCAAAAGATGGTTCTTTGAATTTTGAAAATTGTGGTACAGCTTTACAAGAAGTTATAAAAGGTTCTTTGTTGTATTCTTTAAATCAAATCGCATCATCAATTTCTATATTGTCAAAAATTTTTTCAAATAATAATGTTTCTTTTATTTTAGATTTATCTGTTGTAAGGGGACTTGATTATTATACTGGCATGGTTTTTGAAACTTTTTTATCTGATTATAAAGAACTTGGGTCTATTGCTGGTGGTGGTAGATATGATGATTTATGTAAATATTATTCAAATAAAAATATTAGTGGAGTAGGGGCTGCTATTGGTCTTTCACGTTTGTGTGTTCCGTTAATAGAGCAAAATGTTTTAAAGTTAGAAAAAAATATGCTTGACATACTGGTTATCTCACAAAATGAAAAATGTGTTGAAACAGCGTTTATTTTGCATCAAAAAATTGTATCTTTAACAAATTTAAAATCCTCTATTGTTTTGGATGATAAAAAATTAAAAAAAATTATGGAATATGCAAATAAAATAAAAGTAGGATATGTTATTATAATTGGTGATGATGAAATTTCAAACTCACTTTATAGGTTAAAAAATATGGAAACTGGGATGCAAGTTTCCTATAATGAAGACACTTTATTTTCATTTTTTAAAACTATTTAATAAATTTATGGATAATTATATGGATTTTGATGATAAATTGAAACAACTACAGGATAAATATTCTTTTTTAGAAAAAGAAATAGCAAAGGGTTTCTCTGATAATAAAGAGTTTGTAAAGATTTCAAAAGAATATTCTGATTTAAAGGAAGTTATAACCTTAATAGATACTTATTTTAAAATAAAAGATGACATTCTTCAAGCAGAAGAGATGATGAATGATAATGATTTGAAAGAAATAGCTGAAGCAGAATATTATGAGTTAAAGGATAAATTAAAAGAATTGGAATATTCTATAAAACTTGCATTACTTCCAAAAGATGAAGCAGATGATAAAAATGCGATTCTAGAAATAAGGGCTGGAACTGGTGGCGATGAAGCTGCTATTTTTGCAGGTGATTTATTTAATATGTATAAATATTATGCTGAGTTAAAAAAATGGAGCTTTGAAGTTATAAGTTATCATGATAATGAAGCGGGAGGATTTAAAGAAGTTATTGTTAATATTTCTGGTAAAGGAGTTTTTGGAAAATTAAAATTTGAATCTGGAGCACACAGAGTACAAAGAGTGCCAGAAACAGAATCGCAAGGTAGAGTTCATACATCTGCAGCAACTGTGGCTGTTATGCCAGAAGCAGAAGAAGTAGATGTAATTATTTTAGATAAAGATTTAAGGATTGATACATATAGGGCAAGTGGTGCTGGTGGTCAACATGTTAATAAGACTGATAGTGCTATAAGGATAACCCATATTCCAACAAATACCGTAGTTCAATGTCAAGATGAAAGATCTCAGTTTAAAAATAAAGAAAGAGCAATGAAGATGCTTCGTTCTAAGATTTATGAAAATCAAAGACAACAAAAAGATAGCGAAAGAGCGTTTTTAAGAAAAAGCCAAGTTGGAACTGGAGATAGGAGTGATAAGATAAGAACTTATAATTATCCACAAAATAGGTTAACCGATCATAGAATAAATTTGACATTATATAAATTGGATTATGTCATGAAAGGTGAAGCTTTGGATGAGGTTATTGATAAACTTATAACTGAAGAACAGATAGAAAAAATGGCATCTGTTTAAATATGGTACAGAAATACCATATATTACAAAGCTATTATTTGCCTTTATTTTTGTTGACAATTTAATTTTTATTTTGTAAATTTTCTTGCATTATTATAAAGGGAATGAATATGGATTATAAAAGTTATTCTGCAAAACCTTCTGAGATACAACGTAAGTGGTATGTTGTTGATGCTACTGATTTAGTTCTTGGAAGACTTGCTTCTGTTATTGCAACTTATCTTCGTGGAAAGCATAAGGCTATTTATACTCCACATATAGATTGTGGGGATAATATTATTGTTATAAATTGTGAAAAGATAGCAACTACTGGCAATAAGCTTTCTCAAAAGAAGTTTTTTTGGCATACGGGATATGTTGGTGGAATTAAAGAAAAATTATGGGATAAGATTTTAGGTGGAAATAATCCGGAAAGATTATTGTTTAAATCTGTGGAAAGAATGATTTCAAGAAATCCGCTTGGAAGAGCGCAGATGAAAAAATTGTATTTATATAAAGGAAGAGAACATCCACATCTAGGGCAAAAACCTGAAGTTTTAGATGTTAAGACAATGAATGTTAAAAATTTTAAAAGAGGTTTATAATGGTAGAGAAAAAAGAAGTGAAAAAAGTTATTTCTGCAAAGGTTAAAAATACCAAAGTTGATATACCTGCTGTTGAAGTTGTTAAAAAGAAACTTGTAAAGGATGCAGATTTATCAACTTTAAAAGATGTTGTAAAAGAAAAAGAAATTAGATCTGTTAATCATTATACACAAAAACAAAAAGAAGTAAAAGATTCTTTTGGTAGAGTTTATTCAACAGGAAAAAGAAAAACATCTGTTGCAAGAGTTTGGATTAAACTTGGGAAAGGAAGAATAGTTGTTAATGGAAAGGAACATGAAGAATATTTCCGTAGACCTATACTTCAGATGATAATTAATCAACCTTTTGAACTTATAAGTAGAGTTGGTTCGTATGATGTGGAAGCAACGGTAAAAGGTGGTGGTTTGTCTGGACAAGCTGGTGCTTTAAAACATGGTATTAGTAAAGCGTTATCTTTGTTTGAACCAGAGTTAAGAAGTGTTATAAAAAAAGCTGGATTTTTAACAAGAGATTCAAGAATTGTTGAAAGAAAGCATTATGGGCATAAAAAAGCTCGTAGATCTTTCCAATTCTCTAAACGATAGTTTTTTAATAGAAAGGAATTTAGAATGGCTAATCATAAATCTGCAAAAAAAAGAATTTTAAGAAATGAGAAGAAAAGGTTGGAAAATAAGAGTCGTCTTTCAAGGATAAGGACTTTTGTTAAAAATTGTTTGAAACTTATTTCTGAAAAAAGAGATAGTGAAAGAGTTAATTTGCTTTCTAATGTTAATAGTGAACTTGCTAAAGGTGTAAAAAAAGGTATAGTTTCTAAGAAAAAAATGGCGAGAACTATGTCTAGGATGGCAAAAATTACAACTAAATAATTTATTTTAGTTGGAAGATTATGTTAAAAAAATTAAAAAGCTCATTTTTTATTATTAATCTTGTTAGGTTGTGGCCTTTTTTTAGACCTTATTTATTTAGGATTTGTTTGCTCATAGGGTTAACTATTCCTCTTTCTTCTATGCAAGCTGTTATTGCTTGGTCTTTGAGACCTTATTTAGATGTGTTTTCATTAGAGAAAGGAAACATAACTTTTTTATTTCCTTTGGTTATGATTTTTTTAACTCTATTTCAAAGTATTTTAGAATATTTTGTAACCTATCTTAATGCTTGGGTTGGAAATAAAGTTACAGCGGATTTAAAGAGATTATTGTTTAAAAAAATGATTAGGTTGAATGTATCTTATTTTGATAAAACAACTTCTGGTGAGATAATGTTCAGATTTAATCAAGATGCAGATTCTGCTAGTTCTGGGTTGTTTAATAATTTTAAAACGATGCTTGTGAATATATTTTCATCTATTTCCTTGATATTTGTTTTGCTTTATACTTCTTGGCAATTATCAATAATTGCAATTATTGCACTTCTATGTTCTCTTTTACCTCTTACTAAATTTAGAAGTAAAATAGATAGTTTTTTTGGTAAATCTGCAACTAATGCTGCTGCGGTTATGACGCATTATAATGAGGCATTTGCAGGAAATAAAATTATTACTTCATTTAATTTATATGATGAGCGATTTAAAAGATTTGATGATACTCTTAATAATTTTTTTTATATTGGAATGGGTCTTACAAAAAGGACAGGAATTATTGGTCCTTTGATGCATTTTATTGTTTCATTTGGTATTGCAGGAGTTATTTGGTTTAGTACCTTTCTTATACAATCAGGACAACTTACAGCTGGTGGTTTCGTTTCTTTTTTAACTGCTCTTTTAATGTTGTACAGACCTATAAAATCAATTGGTTCTAATTATACATCTATACAAATGTCTCTTTTATCAGTAGATAGAGTTTTTAAATTACTTCAACAGAAACCAGAAATACAAGATAAAGATAATCCTGTCGTTTTAAAAACGATTCACGATTCAATTTCTTTTAATAATGTTAGTTTTGGTTATAATGAAGGATCTGTTTTGAAAAATCTTAATTTTGTTGTAAAGAAAGGTGAAGTTATTGCATTTGTAGGCAATTCAGGTGGTGGAAAAAGTACTCTTGTAAGTTTGTTGCCTAGGTTTTATGATGTAAAAGAAGGTTCTATCAAAATAGATGGTGTAGATTTAAGGGATATTGAATTAGATTCTTTGAGAGCAAGTATAGCTGTTGTGTTTCAAGATAATATCTTATTTGCTGGTTCTATAAAAGATAATATTTTATTAGGTAGAGAAAATGCAACTGAACAAGAACTTAATAAAGCGGTAGAGAATGCTTGTTTAACAGAATTTATACAATTTCTTCCTGCCGGTCTTGATACAGAAATAGGGGAAAGAGGAGTTAAATTATCTGGAGGACAAAAACAAAGAGTTGCGATAGCAAGAGCTTTTTTGAAAGATGCTCCTATTGTTATTTTAGATGAAGCAACATCTGCGCTTGATAATAAATCAGAAGCTGTGGTACAACAAGCTATTTATAATTTAATGACAGATAGAACCGTGTTTATAATAGCTCATAGACTTTCAACTATAAAAAATGCGGATAGAATTATTGTGATAGATCATGGCGAGATCAAAGAACAAGGAACTCATGCTGAGCTTTTAGCAAAACCAAATTCTGTTTATGCTACATTGTATAAGACTCAAATAAGTTAAAGTTAAGGGTTTAATTTATTTCTTGGCACTTTAATTCTGGTGAAATCCAGATTATTAAAGTATGAATATTTTTATTTGGGTATATTATTCTAATACATTCTTTATAATTTTTTAATTGTTCTTTATATTTCTCTGGAATTACAGTTGGAATTTTAGTTGTTGTTTTATAGTCTATAATATAGATATTATCTTTTTTTATTATAAGCTTATCAATTCTTTGGTATTCAAGTTTGTTGTTTTTAAAAATAGTTTCTTGTTCATTATATGTATTAGTGTCAAATAAAAAATTATATTTTGGATCTGTGCATAATTCTATGATGCTATTTTTTATATTACTATATTCTAAATCATATTTTTTTAAAAATTTATTTATAATTTCAGTTCTATTTTTTATGTCTATATTATTTTTTGTTATATAATCTAGCAATTTATGTATATTAGTTCCTAGATTTATTAAAGAATCTTTTTTTATAATAAGTGAGGTATTTTGATAATTTATTTCAGAAACTTTAATAGTGTTAATGTTGTTTAATAAGCAATTGTCAAAATCTTTTTTACTATTATTGATTCGTTCTTTTTCTATATTATTTTTTGCTGTTTTTGTACCAAGTATAAGTGTTTCATTATTTCCAACTGCTTGTAAATTTTTCATAGCATCATAAATTATATCATGCCAACTATTTTTTTTTATTTCACCATAACCAATTATATACAATCTTTCTTTTGCTCTTGTGATTGCAACATATAACTTTCTGTAAAATTCATCAATTTCTTGTTTTTTATTGGTTTCATATATTAAATTTGTTTCAATATTTAAATCTTTTAAATTGCTTTCTTTATAAAAAGGTATTTTATCTTTCCATAAAATTTCATCTTTTAAACTTGGAATAGGTTGATTAGAGTTATACAAAAATACAATAGGAGTTTCTAAACCTTTTGCTCCGTGTATTGTTAAAATTTTAACAAAACCTTTTATATCTTCTAAATTTCGTTTTATTTTTATTTTATTGTTAGTAAACCAGTTATAAAATGAAAGTAGTGATATTCCTTTTTCTTTATTTTCAAAGTTTAAACATATATTTAAAAAGCTGTCTAATATTTCAATAATTCCAATACCATAATTATTTATTATATTTTGTTGTTTTTGATTTAAAATTTCTTTTAAAAAAGCAAAAGGAGTAGAATTTACAGATAAATCTATAAAATTTGTAAGTTCCTTGTATAGGTTTTTGTCAATTTGTAGCAATTTTGGAAATAAAGCTTCTTTATTTTTTATATTTATTGATAATTTATATAAATTAAAATCTGTAAAGTTATATAATGGTGATTTTAATAATTCCATTAAGGATAAATTATCGTAAGGGAATAGAGAAAACTTTAATAATGATATTAAATCTTTTATAACAATATTATTATTTAAAGTAATAGTATCTTTTCCAAGAGTTGGGATATTATATTTTCTAAATACAGGAATAAGGTCATTTATGTATTTTCTTTGATTTACAAGTATCATTATATCGTGTGGTTGAACTTTTTTAGTTTTTGTTTTATCTTTTTCATCATTGATATAATCATTTTTTAGGATTTTTTGTATTTGTTTTGCCAATGTTTCAGCCATATAATTTGCATTGCCAGTTGTATTTTCTGTAAAATTTCCATCAAATATTGTTTCTTTATTTTCTTTTTTATCTTCTAATAAAGTAAGTTCTATATATCCTTTATTTTTGTTTGTTTCATCATATTGGTGTGATACATTTTCAAGCCCCGATACTTTTTCATTTTGTATTATTTTATCTGCTAAATTAAGAATATTTTTACAAGATCTGAAATTTTTTTCTAATGATAAAGTATGAAGCTTAAAACTATTTTGTTTCATATTGTTTTCTATTTCTTGTTTAAACATTAAAGTATTTTCAATGTTTGCCCCTTGAAATTTATAAATAGATTGTTTGTTATCACCAACAGAAAAAAAAGTTTTAATATCTTTTTCCGTTTTCCCAGTTGTATAAAAACTTTCAAGTAAATTATTTATAATATCCCATTGTTGTGGAGATGTATCTTGAGATTCATCAACTAGAATATGAGAAATACCTCCATCTAGTTTATACAAAATCCATTCTCTTATTGCTGGTTTAGATAGTAAATTTTCAACTTTTACAATTAAATCATCAAAATCCATTAAGTTTTGTTCTTGTTTTTTATTGTTATAAAGATCGTTTAATAATAGACCAAGATTTAATGTAGCAATAGTTTTTTGATACATAGAGTATAATTTGAAATGTTTTTCAAGTTGCTTAACTTCATCAACTAGATAATGTTCATCTTTAAACTCTTTGTTATAGTATTCATAATTATTTTTTCTTTCATAATTTGCTTGTAAAAAATTATAAAGATATAAACTTTCAAAACATTTAATTCTTTCTTCTTTTGTTTCAAGATTTATCCAGTTTTGTAAATTTTTTACAATTTTGGAAAAATATAGAGCACTTTTTGAATTTAAATATTTTTTTACAAAATCAAAGTTTATTATTTTAGATATAAAAAAAACTTTATTATCTATATTTTCTTTTATTTCTTTATCATAATCAATAAATAATATATCTATTATATTTTGTTTTATAAATTTAATATTTTTATGCGTTTTTATGGCTTCATTAAATTTAATTCTTGAAGCAATAATACTTTCTTTTAAGTCATTAAATGTTTTTTCAGTCAGATTATTTATTAAATATAATAGAGCCTTTTTTGAATCAGTTGTATGAATGGAGTTTTCTGCATCAAATAATTGATTTTCAATTGATCTTAAAATATCTTTTTTTTTAATGTCATCAATAATAGTAAAATTTGGGATAATACCTGCCTCTATTGGAAATCGTTTTAGAATTGTTTGACAAAATGAATGTATGGTATAAATTTTAATTGGGGTAGGGGTGTCAATTAAATTTAAAAATAAAGTTTTTGCATTTTCTTTTAAGTTTTGAAAATTATTTTTTATGTCTTTATTATCTTTTTCAAAAATATTTAATAAATCTTTTTCTAATAGTTCATCCGATTTAATCCAAGATTTTAATTTATTGTAAATACGATTTTGTATATTTATTGCTGCCGCATTTGTATACGTAATACATAAAATTTTTGATGGATCAATGCCTTTTAATAGCATCCTTATAAGTCGGTTCACAAGAACTGTTGTTTTACCTGTGCCTGCATTTGCATTCATCCAAATGGAAAGTTCTGGATTTGATGCTATTTTCTGATTATCAACTGAATTACACATAAAATTATTATAGCAATCAAAATTTGAATATGCTATATTTAAAGTTGTTATATTGGAGGGGAAAATGCAAAACATAATTTCAAAAGATACATTAAAAGAAAAGTTAGAATTTTATATAAAAAAGGAATGTAAAATTGATATTAAAAAAGCTAAAATTAAAGATTTTTATACTGCTTTTTCTTTTGTTTTAAATGATATTTTAAAGAGTAAAAAAGAAGACACGGAAGCAGTTATTTTAAATGGAAACAATAAATTTGCAGCATATTTTTCAATTGAATATTTATTTGGAAAATTGGCATTACAAAATTTGTTAAGTTTAAAACTATATAATGATTTTAAACAAATTTTCAAATCTTATAAGGTGAATATTGATGATGTTTTAGAATTGGAATCTTCAACACAACTTGGAAATGGTGGATTGGGACGACTTGCTGCTTGTTTTTTTGATTCTTTTGCAACCAAATCTTATCCTCTATTTGGATATGGTTTGCTTTATAAAAATGGAATTTTTAAACAAGTTATAAAAAATAATAAACAAGTAGAAGAGAATGATACTTGGCTTTCAAAAACTAATCCAGGTTTGATTAAAACAAATATTAAATATAATGTTAATTTTGGTGGAAAAATTACAACTGCTAAAGATATAAAAAATATTAAATGGTCTTCAACAGAAAAAATTGAAGTTGTGGCAAATGACTTATGTATTGCAGGTTATGATAATAATAAAGTGTTATCTGTAAGATTATGGCAATCAAAAAATGCTATCACTGATAATTTATATCCAAAAGATCATGATGAAACAGGGAAATTACTTCGTTTAAAGCAAGAATATGTGTTAGTATCTGCATCAGTTCAAGATTTATTTAATAGATTCAAAAAAATGGATAAATCAATAGAAAAATATATTTCAATACAATTAAATGATACTCATCCAACTTTAACTTTCATAGAAATAATAAGAATATTGATGTTAGATTATAGTTTAGATTTCGAAACTGCTTATAATAAGGCAACTAAAATTTGTTCTTATACAAATCATACTTTGCTTCCAGAAGCTTTGGAAGTTGTAAGTATTGATTTATTAAAAAAACTTCTTCCTTATCATTATTATTTGATTCAAAAAATAGATGAAAGATTTAAAAATTTTGCAAAAACAAAAATCAAGCCAAATGCTATAAAAGATTTACAGATTATAGATAAAAATGTGGTAAGGTTAGGAAATTTATGTTTTATCATGGCAAATAAAGTAAATGGAGTTGCAAAATTACATTCTGATTTGTTAAAAAAACAATTTTTTCCGTTATATTATAAATTATTCCCTAAAAAATTTATAAATGAGACTAACGGAATAACTCAAAGAAAATGGTTGTTAGAAGCTAATCCTCTTCTATCAAATTATATAACTGATAAAATTGGAGATGATTGGATAACTGATTTATCCAAAATAAAAAATCTTTTGAAATTTAAGAGAAATAGTGAAGTTTTAAAAGATTTGGAAAATGTTAAAAATAAGAACAAACTACAACTTATAAAATATATAAGGGATAATTTAAATATAAATATTCCAACTAATTTTATGATAGATACTCAAATTAAAAGAATGCATGAATATAAAAGACAACTTTTGTGTATTTTACAAATAATTGATAGATATAATAAAATTAAACAAGGTAGAGTTGCAGGTTTAGTCCCAAAAGCTTATATTTTTGCAGGGAAATCTCATCCATCTTATGAAGCAGGGAAAGAAATAATAACTTTAATAAATGATGTTGCAACGATAATAAATAATGATAGAGCATGTAAAAATTTATTAAGAGTTGTCTTTATTCCTAATTATAATGTGGATATTGCAAAGATTATAATTGCTGGCTCTGAATTATCAGAACAAATTTCACAAGCTGGTAAAGAAGCATCAGGAACAGGAAATATGAAACTGGCATTAAATGGGGCTTTAACTATTGGAACACTTGATGGAGCAAATGTTGAAATAAGAAAAAATGTTGGAAGAAAAAATATCTTTATTTTTGGAAATAAGGTTAAACAGGTTAAAAAATTGCAATCAAAATATAATCCCTCTTTATATATAAATAATAATATTGATTTGAAACAAGCAATTGAAGATATTCAATCTGGAAAATTTGGTGATAAAAAAAGATATAGCAATTTAATGAATAATTTGTTAAGTAAAGATGAGTTTATGGTTTGTGCAGATTTTGAAAGTTATGTTAAAACTCAATTAAAGATTGATGAAGTTTATAAAGATAAAAAAACTTGGTATAAAAAAGTGATAAGGAATATTGCAAATTGTGGATTTTTTTCAAGTGATAGAACAGTTTCTGGTTATGCAAAAGATATTTGGAAAATAAAAGAAATAAAATAATAAAGATTTATGAATAATAATGATACAATTTATGCTTTAAGTTCTGCTTATGGGAAAGCTGGGGTTTCTGTTTTTCGTGTATCTGGACCCAATTCTTATGAAATTTTAGAAAAACTTACTGGGAAAAGTAATTTTATTCCAAATAAAATGCTGTTTTCAAATATCTATTATCCAGAAACAAATGATTTAATAGATCAAGGGATGGTAGTTTTTTTTAAAGGGCCACATTCCTATACTGGTGAGGATACAATTGAACTTTTTATTCATGGTAGTATTGCAGTTATAAATAGTATTTATGATGCTTTATCTTATTTTTCTTGTGCTAGACTTGCGACCCCAGGGGAATTTACGAAGCAAGCTTTTTTAAATAATAAAATTGATTTAACAGAAGTTGAAGCAATAGCAGATTTAATTGATGCTGAAACTTTATCTCAACAAAAACTTGCACTTTCTAATATAAATGGCATTTCTTCTAAATTATATAATAAATGGCGAGAAGATATCTTGCAAATACTTGCTTGGTATGAAGCTTCAATAGATTTTAATGAGGATGAAATTCCAGAAAATATTTTAGATATAAGTGAAAAAAAATTGCAGAACCTGTTGAATGAAATCTCAACTCATATAGATACTGCTGCAATAGCAAAAAAAATAAAATATGGCTTAAATATTGCTATAATTGGGAAACCAAATGTTGGTAAGTCATCTTTATTTAATAAATTAGTTGGTGAAAATAAAGCTATTGTTTCAAATGTTGCTGGAACAACAAGAGATGTTATAGAAGCTGCCATAGATATTGATGGATATAAAATAAATATTGCGGATACTGCAGGTTTGAATGAAAATACAAATGATGAAATAGAAAAAATAGGTATAGAAAAAGCAAAACAATATGAAAAAAATGCAGATTTGAAAATCTATGTTTGTGATAATGAAAAAGATATTTTAAATGTAAAAGAAGACGAACAAAGTATCATTATTTTAAATAAAATTGATACAATTAAACAGATTAAAATCACAAAAAAGAATTTAGTTTGTCTGTCTGTAAAAACTTCTGAAAATTGGGATACTTTTATCAAATTATTAAAAGAAAAAATACATAATCATTTTAATCTATCTAGTGATATAACTTTAACACAAGCAAGATATAAGACTGCACTTAATAATTGTGTAAATTATTTAAATATTGCGTTAAATGAAAATAATATTGATTTAAAAACTGAAAATATAAGGTTGGCATGTAGTGAAATAGGAACAATAACAGGAAAAATTTATTTTAATGAATTGTTAGATAATATATTTTCAAATTTTTGTCTTGGAAAATAACTTTATAAATAATCACCTTTTGAACTTATAATCATATCACCATGGATGTGGGCAGATTGGATAAGTCCGAAACCTATCAGTAATGTTATACTTGCTGTTCCTCCATATGAAAGTAGGGGAAATGGGACACCAACAACAGGGATAAGTCCAAGAACCATGGACGTATTTACAAGAAAATAAATAAAAAAATTACTTGCAAGAGATAGAGATAATAATTTTCCAAAAGAATTTCTGCTGTTAAATGCGATTTTATAACATTCATATATTATTACAAAAATAAGAGTAAATAATAATAATGAACCTATGAAACCAAATTCTTCTGCAAACATAGTAAAAATAAAATCTGTATGTTTTTCAGGCAAGAAATTTAGATGACTTTGAGTTCCTTTTAAATATCCTTTACCAAAAACTCCACCAGAGCCAAGAGAAATTTTAGATTGTGTTATATGATAACCACTACCCATAATATCTTTTTCTGGATTAAGAAAAATTATAATTCGTTGTTTTTGATAATTGTGTAGACCATATTGCCATACAAAAGGAAGTGTTATCATTCCAATCAAAGCTACTATTAAAAATTTTCTTTTTTGTACTCCAGATATAAATAAAACAAATGCAGATGTGAAAATTAAAGTCATTGCTGTTCCCAGATCTGGTTGTTTTAAAACTAAAGCAACAGGAACAAGGATAAGAAAAAAAGGAAATATTAAGTAATAATTATTTTGTATTTCATTTAAATTTAACCCTGCAAAATATTTTGATAAAGCAAGAACCAAGGATATTTTCATTATTTCCGATGGTTGGATTCTTATACCTAAATTTATCCATCTTTGAGCTCCCATTCCTGTATGTCCAAATAATAAAACTCCTATTAAAAGTAAAACTGAAAATCCATATATATAATATGCATATTTGATCCAAAATTTTAAACTTATTACTGAGATGATAAACATTAAAATAAAACCGAATAATAATTTTGAAATTTGTGATGAAGCCCATGGAGACCAAGAACCAAATTTTGATACGCAATCTATATTTACAGGACAAGTTGTTTTACCGGCACTATATAAAATTATTATTCCAATTGTACAAAGTAAAAATATTAAAAATATTAAAATCCAATTTATCTGTAAAAATTTTAATATACTTGGCGTATTTTCACTTTTTCTCATATTTTTTGATAAATTTATCATTTTTTACCTATGTATATAATTCTATTGTTTTTTTCATTAAATCTCTTGCTATTGGAGCAGCTGTTTCTGAACCAGAAATACCATGTTCAACAACAACACTAACTGCGAATCTTGGATTTTTAACAGGGGCATATCCTATAAATAATGCATGATGTCTGTAATGCCAAGGAATATCTGTTTGTTTTGGAATACCCAATAATCTTTCTTGTTTTGTAATTCTTTTTACTTGTGCTGTTCCAGTTTTTCCCGCCATTTGTGAACCTTTATAATTAAAATATGCGGTTCTGCCTGTTCTTTCATTTACAACTAAAAACATACCTTTTTTTATCATATCAAGATATGTTTGATCTATATTTAAAGATGCAAAAGTTTTATTATTGTTTATTTCTGCTTTTGTTATTCTTGGGACAACTGCAAAACCACCATTTGCAATTCTTGATGTCATAACTGCAAGTTGAAGAGGTGATACCAATATAAAACCTTGTCCTATTGCCGATGTAATTGTATCTCCTGTATACCAAGATTCACTTTTATAATTTTTTTTCCATTCATAACTTGGAACTTGACCTTGTAATTCATTTAATAATTCTATTCCTGTATATTGACCTAACCCAAATTTAAATGCTGTATCTTGAATTAAATCCATACTAAGTTTGGTTGCAAGTTGATAAAAATATATATCACAAGAATGACTTAATGCTTGTTCTAAATTCATAAGACCATGTCCTGTTTCTTTCCAACAATGATATTTACTGCCTGCAAAATTTAAATGACCAGAGCAAAATACTTTTGTTGATTTTTTTATTTTTCCATCCATTAATCCTGCAATTCCAGTAATAGGTTTAAAAGTAGAACCAGGAGCATATAATCCTTCTATTGCTTTATTTAAAAATGGATGTTTTGGATTATTAAATAAATCAGTTAATTCTGTATTTGATGTATCTTTTTGTAAAAAAATATTTGGATTGTATCCTGGTACAGAAATCATCATTAAAATTTCACCTGTATAAATATCCATTATAACTGCGCTTGCACTTTCTTCTTTAATTCTATTAAAAGCATATTCTTGCAACCTTTTATCAATTGTTAATTCTATATTTTTACCATTTATTGCTTTTATATTTTTATCATTTATATTATCAATTATTCTTCCTGTTGCATTTACTATCTGTAAAGATTTATTTGCCTCTCCTCTTAATTCTTGCTCTTTATATTTTTCTATTCCTGATTTTCCTATTTTAAAATTATCTTCTTTTAATAAAGGAGATGAATCTTCTTTTAAATCTTGTTCTGATACATTATCAACATAACCTATAACATGAGATGCTATTTCATTAAATGGATAATATCTTTGTTTATTTTCATTGATATAAACACCTGGGAAATCGAGATTTTTAGATTGGATATTTGCCATTTCATCCCAAGTTAAATTATTTTTTATAAGTATTGATGTAAAAGATTTTTCTCTTTTTAAATTTTTAGATAATTTACTTTTATCTTTATCTGTTAATTTAATAAGTTTATTTATGTTTTCTAAAACTTTATTTAATTCTAAATCATTATTTGAAATTTCTTCTGGAATAATATACACTCCATAAGTATTTATATTATTTGCAAGCTCTGTTCCATTTCTATCTAAAATTAATCCTCTTGCTGGAAGAAGTAATTTAATCCTTATACTATTGTTATTTGATAATTTTTTATATTTTTTATTATCTATTATTTGTAATTTATAAAGTCGTCCAGCAAGAATGGAAAATAAAAACAACTTTCCACTTAATAGTATAAGTGCACGTCTATTAAACATTTTGATAAGTTCGGCATCACGCATTGTGTTTATCCATAAATTTTAAATTTAAATATTCTAAAAACATATAAAATACTGGATAACATAAAATAAGAATTAAAGTAGAATAAAAAATATTAAGAAAATTTATATTTGCTATAAAAAATGATTTTAAAATTATGAATTTTAACAATAACAAAATTATAGATAAAAGACTAAATACAGAAAATGAATAAATGAATGATGTATTGATAGAAAAAAAATCTTGATAATATATAAAAAAATATAAGCTTAAAAACATAAAAAGGTTTATTCCAAATGGAGTATTGTCAATAAAATCTTGTAAAAAACCAAGTAATAAAACTGGAATAAAATCAAAATGTGATTTTTGTTTGCTAGTCCAAAAAAAAATAGGAATTAGCGTGATTAAAAGCTTTATATTATAAAAAGGTTTAAATATAAAAGATGTTATAAAAATAAAGATTGTAGTTATCAAAGGAATTTTTGATGATAAAAAATATGAAATCTTTCTTTTTGTTATTTTATTCATTTTTATCAGATTTTAAATTGTTATTTAATATTTTTACATAAGTTATATTTGAATTGTGTATAAATGGTTTCATTATAAATTCATTATTATCTGTTATATTTGAAATAACACCTATTCTAAGTCCATATGGTATTCCTTTTCCCATCCCCGAACTTATAACAACATCTCCTATTTGAACAGGCTCTTTATTTTCAAAATAAACAACTTGTGGATTATCTGTATTATTTCCTTGTAAAAATGCTCTTGTCCCTGTTCTTTCTATAAATACAGGAATTTTTGATGATGCATCAGTTATTAACAATAATTTTGAATAATTATTGCTTGTTGATATTATTTGTCCAACAAGATAACCATCAACTAATACTGAACTATATTTTTTTATATTATCTTTATTTCCTGCATCCAAGATAAAAATATGTGAAATCGAAGAACCAGAATAACCTATCACTTTTGTTGTTATAAAAGAATAATTAAAATTAGATTTAAAATTAACTATTTCTTTTAATTTACTATTTTCTAGTTCTGTTGTTTTATATTTATTTAATTGTTCTTTTAAATTTGAAATTTCTTTTTTTAAGTTTTCATTTATTTTGTTTATATGATTGAAATTTTTTACATTATTTGAAAAAGATAAAACAGAATAAATAGGATAAGATATAATTTTTATTAATGGAGATATTATTTCTAGTACAATTGAATTAGTTTTTGTAAGCAAAGTTTTTTCTGGTTTAGCAACAAAAATAAGAATAAATGAAAATAAGAGAAAAAAAACTAGAAATATTTTACGAATAAAATATTTAATTTTTTGAATTTTCATTACTTTTGTAGTGCTTATTTGATTCAAAATTTTCTCCTTAATTCTTATATTTATAACACTATTTTTTTTTAGAGTCATCTAAAATTTAAACATCTTTACAAAAATTATTTTTTATATTATCTATAAGTAGTTATTGATAGAAAAATTCTGTGTATGTTAAATAAAAAATTTAATCCTATTTATATTAGTATTTTAGTTTGCCTTTTAAATACAATTGTTGCTTGGTTTTTTATATTACAAGCCTCAGATCATAAGATAAATTCTTATGTAAAGTTGCAAACATTATACATAAACTCTGATTATAATCTTTTAAAAGTAAGACAAAAAGAAGAAAAAGTACCAAGAATTTATATAAGCAAACTGCCAAAAGATTTTAATATGATTGAAAATATAAAAGAAAAAAAAGATTTATTTATAAAAATTGCCCTGCCTTTGATTTTAATGAAAAATGAAGAAATTTTAAATGCTAGAACATTACTTTTTCATATAAAGAACAAAATAAAGAATAAACAAAAACTTTCAGCTGTTGAAATAAAATCCCTGGAAAATATAAGAAATTTTTATAAAACACAAGAAATAGATAAATTACTTGTAAAAATTGATATGGTTCCATCATCAATAGCACTGGCACAAGCAATACTTGAGACGGGATGGGGCGAGTCTAGATTTGTTTTAAATGGAAATTCTTTGTTTGGGGAGTGGACTTGGAAAAATATTGGAATAAAACCTAGAAATAGAGAAAAAGGAAAAACTCATACAATAAAAACTTTTAAAACCCTTTATGATTCAGTTGATAGTTATATAAATAATTTAAATAGTAATAGTTATTATTATGAATTTAGGCAAAAAAGAGCAATGTTTAGAAAAAATAAACAAGAGTTTAAAGGCGATATTTTAGTTGACTATCTGAACAGATATTCAACTAATCCAAATTATAAAAAACAAATAAAGCAAATTATTTATTCAAATAACTTAAATGAATTTAATGATGCAAAATTGAAAGACTAAAAATTGTTTAGTTTATTTTATAAAAAACCAATACATATTTTTTATGCAACAGATGATAATTATAAAAATTATTTACTTTTGGCTATGAAGTCAGTTTTGAAATCATCAAATAGAAGTGATAATCTATATTTTCATATTTTAGCAACAAGAATTTCAAATAAGATAGTTTTTGAAAAACCATTACAAATTTTAAAGCAAATAAAATTTTGTAAGATTGAAATAATTTATATAAATGATAATTTTATAAATGATTTTCCTGTAAAATTACATATTACAACTGCTGCTTATTTAAGATATTTTATTCCCATTTTAAAACCAGATTTAACTAAATGTTTATATTTAGATGTGGATACAATTGTTTTAAAATCTTTAAGCAAATTTTATAATATAAATTTAAAAAATAAATATGCAGCTGTTGTAAAAGATAAATTATCCCTTAATGATAAAAAAATAAGACTTAATCAATTTAATATAAAAAACTATTTTAATTCTGGTGTTATGTTATTAAATCTAAAAAACATAAGGAAAGATGATTTATTGGAAAGATTTTTGCGAGAAACAAAATATTCTAAATTTATGGATCAAGATGTTTTGAATTATGTTTTTAATGATAACGTTATTTATTTGAGAGATATTTATAATTATATGATAAAAAATAATAATCTTCAACAACACCTTAATAAAAATATAGTTATTTTGCACTTCGCAGGAACAATAAAACCTTGGAATAAAGAAAAATGTAAATTCATACTTGAATTTTGACAAAATAAAAATTATTGTAATTTTAATTAAATTAAACAAAAGGATTTAAATGTCAAAATTTATCTGTTTATTATTTATTATGCTTTGTTCTTGTGCAACAAAAGTAAAGAATATTTCTAATAATAATGCTTCTTTTATTCCTGAAATGAGAAAACTGAAAGAAAAAGAATTTTTTAAATATAATAAAGAAAATAATACTTATACTTTGAAATTAAATGGAACTGAACCTTTTACTTTTTCTTTAAAGCATAATGATAAATTTGCATCATATAAAAAACTTATAAAAGAAAATACAACTATCACAGAAGCATCACAAAGCCCTCTTATAAAAGCTGAGAATAATCCCAGTATAGAAAATTATATTTTAAATACACCAGGCACTAAAGAATATAAGATATCAAACTTAAAAATATCCATTGATAGAATTTTAAAAAAAATAAAAAATGGAAATCCTTTAGATTTATCAAGTAAAGATATAAAAGAGGCTTTTGAAAAATCATTTGGAAATTATTTTTCTGATATTTATGACTTAAATGAAATTGAAAAACAAAAGAAGATAGATTTGTTAAAAACTCTAAGTTTTTTGTTATCAATCAATAATGTTAATAAATTTTTACAATCACTACATATAGAAAAGACAGAAAGTAGTAAAGACACTATTTTCTTAAATGGTAAAAGTTTAAATAATTTTAATTATTTTGATTTTGGAATTTGGGAGCAAGATGTTTCAATAAAATATAATGGAAATACTAACTTAAAAAAGTATTTTGATTTAAAAGATGAAAATAAGCATAAATTTATACCATTTATATATGTGGATGAAAAGGATAAAATAGCAACAAAATCAAATACTTCTATGACTTTTATTGGAACTACATTTGCAGGAGTTAAAAGTAACAATGAATATAAAGTTTTTCATGGAAAGGCAAAATTAAAAATAGATAATGTTAATAAAGGAACTATTTCTTTTGATTTTAACAATTGGGCAAAGTTTGGATTTACAGATATTGATATAAACAATAATAGTTTTAAAGAAGGTCAATTCAAAATAGAAAATGAAGGGGAGGGGGATTTTAAAATTCCAAATATCAATAATTTAAAAATTAAAAAGTTAAATGGAAGTTTTTATGGAAAAGATGAAGCAACAGAAAGTGCTGGGATATTTAAAATTGAAAATATAGATAAAAGTTATAGTATTGATGGGGTGTTTGGAGTAAAAAAGAATTAAAAAATCTTTTATTTTTGCTTTTTTAGAAAAAAACTTGAAAATAGTTTATTTATGTAGTAAAAATTGGTTTTAATTATATGTTAATGGAGTTTTAAAATGGCTGTTCCAAAAAAGAAAACATCTTATTCAAGAAAAAATATGAGAAGAGCACATGACGCTTTGGCTTCTAATGCTTTTACTATTTGTAAAACTTGTGGTGAAAATAAACGACCACATCATGTTTGTTTATCATGTGGTTCATATGATGATAAAAAAGTTATAGATGTGAAATCTTAGCAGTTTTTTTTAGGAGAGAAAGTTTGGATTATATAAAAAGCTGTGTTGTTGCAGTAGACGCAATGGGTGGTGATAATGCCCCTTTTTCAGTTATCGCCGGCTTGGATATTGCGTATCCAATACTTGTGAAACGAAATATTTCTATTTTGCTTTTTGGTGATACAACAAAACTTGCTCCACTTCTTGCAAAATTTCCCAATGTAAATGCTATTTCTAAGGTTATTCACTCTCCCGAGGTTGTTACAGGTGATGACAAACCTTCTCATATTATAAGGAAAGGTAGAAATACATCTATGTGGATGGCAATAGAAGCTGTTAGAAATAAAGAAGCTGACGCTATTGTTAGTGCTGGTAATACCGGTTGTCTTATGGGGCTTTCAAAATTCTTGATTTCTACTATTGATGGAATAAAAAGACCTGCCATCACAACTTTTTTGCCATCTAAAAATGGTTTGACTGCCATGCTTGATTTAGGGGCAAATACTGAATGTGATGAACAAAATTTGCTTCAATTTGCTGTGATGGGAAGTATTTTTGTTAAAACTTTACTTGATAAATCTAATCCTAAAATTGGACTTTTAAATATTGGAACAGAATCAGGGAAAGGACTTACATATATAAATAATACAGATGCTTTGTTTAGAGAAAATAAAAATAACTATCCTTTTGAATATTTTGGTTTTGTTGAAGGAACAGATCTGTTTAATAGTAAGGTTGATATTATTGTAACTGATGGATTTAGTGGAAATATTGCACTTAAAACGATCGAAGGAACGGTTAATTTTATCAAAAGTGAGATAAAGCAAGTTATAAAAAAATCTTTATTTGCAATTATTGGTTATTTATTTATGCTTCCAGCAATAAAGAAATTTAAAACTAAAATAGATACAAAAAAATATAATGGAGCTATTTTAATGGGACTTAATAGTCTTGTTATAAAAAGTCATGGTGGTGCAGATGCTGTTAGTTTTTCAAATGCCATTATTTATACTACAGATCTTTTATCAAAAAATTTTATTAGTGAAATGACAAAAATTATTACAAAAAATAATATATAAATTTTATTATATAAAAGGAAGTTATGAGAGAAATATTTTCTAAAATTATTGGTGCAGGTTCTTATTTACCAGAAAAAATCTTAACAAATGATGATTTATCAAAGATGGTTGATACCAATGATGAATGGATTTATACAAGATCTGGAATAAAAACAAGGCATATTGCAGCTGAAGAACAAACAACTTCATCTTTGGCTGTGAATGCGATAAGGGATGCTTTAAATAAAAATAATATAGATGCAAAGGATATTGATTTATTGATTGTTGCAACAACTACACCTGATCTTGTTGTTCCATCTACAGCTTGTATTGTTCAAAAAGAATCTGGATTATCAAATGCAGTTGCTTTTGATGTAAATGCTGCTTGTACTGGATTTGTATATGCATTAACAATTGCAGATTCCATGATAAAAACTGGTAAGTATAAAACTGCAGTTGTTGTTGGCGCAGAAACTTTGTCAAGGATTGTTGATTGGAGCGACAGATCAACTTGTGTTTTATTTGGGGATGGGGCAGGGTGTGTTATTTTACAAGCAACTGATGAAAAAACAGGAATTTTATCAAACCTTATAAAATCAGATGGCAATTATGCTTCATTTCTAACAACAACAGGTGGTGTTTCAAAAACAAAATCCTCTGGCAATGTTTTAATGAATGGCAAAGAAGTTTTTAAACTTGCAATTACCAGAATGCCAGAAATTGCAAAAGAAGTTGTTAAAAATGCAGGATATGAAATTGTTGATGTTGATGTTTTTGTTCCTCACCAAGCTAATATCAGGATTATAGATGTTGCAGTTGATAATCTTGGGATATCTCATGATAAAGCAATCAAAATAATTAAAGATATTGGAAATACTTCTGCTGCTTGTATTCCGCTTGCAATAGATTATGCCATTTCAAATAATAAAATGAAAAAAGGAAACAAGGTTTTGCTTGCATCTATGGGTGGTGGCTTTACTTGGGGTGCAATATTTTTGGAGTTTTAGAGTTGAATAAAACAATAAAGAAAATAGATATAGTTTCTTATGTATCAAATAAATCAGGAATAAATGTTAATAAAACAGCGGATATGGTTGATTTATTTTTTGAACTATTATCTAATGACTTACTTCAAAATAATGAAGTTAAAATTAAGGAGTTAGGAACTTTTTCAGTTAAGTTAAAAAAACAAAGAATTGGAAGAAATCTTAAAACAGGAGAAGCTATTATTATTGATCCTAGAACTTCCGTTTTATATAAACCAGCAAAAAAAATGAAAGATTATTTTGGTTAGAATAGTATGGAAAAACTTTTTTATAGTATTTCAGAAGTAGAAAAAAAAACTGATTTACCACAATATGTGATAAGATTTTGGGAAAAAGAATTTAAACAATTATCACCAAAAAGAATAAAAAATCGTCGTGTATATCGTGAAAGTGATATAGAAATAATTTTAAAAATAAAAGAGTTATTGTATAAAAAAGGTTTCACAATAAAAGGTGCAAAGAAAGAGTTTTCATCTTTTAATAAAAATGAACCTGTTGAAAAAACAGAAATTGAAATAGGCAATTCTGCATCATCTTTTAAAATGTTAGAAAGATTTTCATTTAATAAGGGAACTCTTAAAAATACAGCTGATTTTGATATTAAAAACTTAATTGAAAAATTGAATTATATTGAATTTATTTTAACAGAATAAAAATTTTGTTGATTTTTAATAATAAAAAGTCTATTTTGATACTAGTTAATAAATTGGAGATACAAAATGAAAAACTTTTTTTTATTTAAAACAGCAAAAAATCTTAACAATGATCAAAAAATTGAACAACATTTATTTGAAATTAAAATTTTGCTTTTAATAATTTTATTTTTATCTGTTGTTTCATTTTTTGTTTTTAATAAATCTTCAAAAAATACTAAAAAACAATTTAGAAAGAAAAATAATTATAAATTTGAAAGAATTGATGATATTGAAAATAAAACAGCTTGTTTATGGAATGGTAAGGGGAAACCTTGTTATGAAATAAAATATAATACAAGAGAAGAATATAAAAACTTTAATGATTTTCAAAAAATAAAGTTGACCAATGAACAAATTGCAAGACTTAAAAATTATAATGCTGTGGTTATAGTTTATAAAGATAGTTTTGAAAATAATATACTTGCTGTTTCTTGCCCTGTTTTATCTATAAATAAAAAAGATATAGCAAACTTTATGATAAAAGATTTTGTTAATAAAAAATTAAAATCTGTTCTAGCTAAAGATGGGAAAATAACTTGTCCAATAATGATAAATAAATGATAAACTAAAGAAAGGAGTATTTTTATGAATGAAAATAATATGTTTAGAAAACTTGATCGTTTTGAACCTATTGAAGAAGTGTTTTATAGACAATTAAAGTGGAAAAATCAAATGATAAATGATGGAATAGAGAAATTGTCGTCTGATGTAAAAGAATTAAAATATAAAGTAAAGATCTTGCTTTGTTTTAGAGTTGCTAGTGCTAAAAAATTAGAGAATGGAATTGTTTTTCTGGAAAAGAATTTAGATTTAGTAAAAAAGGATCAAGTAAAAGTGAATAAAGCTGTAGCTAAGAATAAATTTACATATAGTGATTGTGAGGTTTCTGTGGATGAGTACGAAAGAAGAAGTGAAGATGCTTACTATTACTTTTATTGTAAAGAATATAATGAATCTATTAAAAAATCTGAAAGTTTAAAAGCTGCTATGTATCAAAAAATTGAAGAGTTGAAAGAGATTATAAGTAAAGAGGAAAAAATATTATCTAATAAAAATTTAGATGAGTTGAAAAAATCTTTATGCAACTCTAAATAAAAAGAACAGAGCAAGTTTTACAATAAAGATTTTGTAAAATCTTTATTATAGAGAGGATTTTAAATTCTCTTTTTTTTTATTTTAAAAAGCTGTTTCTTTTTTCAAGTACTATCTTTAAATTAAGTTCTTGTTGTAATGTTTTTATAATTTTTTCTGGTTGTATGATAGTACCTTGTGTTATTCCATTCTTAATTAAAGGTTCTCCTGTTTTTAAAGCTATATTCCAAAAACTTTCAGGTGTGATATTTTTATTAACTTGTTTTGCAAGAGCATATACACCAGCAATATAAGGAGTTGACCAAGACATACCACCTGTTCCATAATAAACATAATTATTGTGTCCTTGTGGACCTGCTGTAGTTCGTCCACCTGCTGGAGCAAGCAAAATGTTAGGGCGTTCAAAAGTATTATTTTCATTAAACCAAAAACCAGCATCATAAGAATTTGGATCATCTGGATCTGAATTCATCTTTCTGTCTATTGTTATAAAATCTAAACCATATGTTTTATATAAATCTGTTGTTATAACAAATACACCAGAATCTTTTAGTTGTTGTATCAGCTTTTTACATTCTTGATTTTCACTTAACATTCCCCAACTGATAGAAACAGCAGAAATTTTATCTTTTGCAGACAATGTTTTATTAATTTCTAAAATTTTTCTTAAAGCTTTAGCATAATTTGAAAAATACACAGAGTGTTCTTCATTTTGTATAATACCTGTTTCACCATCTTGTCCTTTTAATTGATTTGCTGCAAAATATACTAATTTTACATCTGGGGCAACAACACCTGTTGTCTTTCCACAAAGGATACTTGAAACTGCTGTACCATGCATTGAAGCTTTATAAGTTTCCGGATAGCCAAAATTTTCATAATGAATTAAATTATCTTTATATTCTTGATGTTGCGTATCTAATAATTGATCAATAATTGCTATTGTTATACCTTTTCCTGTGATACCTTGTTTATGTAAATTTTTTATTCCTAAACCTGGATTTTTCCCATTTTCTAATACTTCAGTAGGATTAAAATTTTTTGGAAGTTTATCAGTATCTGGAAATTTAGTTTTATTATTAAACTCTATAAATTTTATTTTTTCACCAATATTTATAAAATCTATTTTAGAAGCATCTGTATTTATAAGACGAAAATTTTTATTTGATTTATCATTAAAATCTGGAATTATTTTTATTTCATAATTATCTGGGTTAGCACCAGTATTTACTTTAAAAATTTCATTTGTCATATTTTTCTCTTAGTTTTTTTTAATTATAATGATTTTTTGTATAAAATACAATTTTTATAAAAAAAATACTTCTACCTCTTGAAATTCAAAATTTAATTACTATATAAAGTTATGTAAAAGAAAAATAATTTAAAATCGGAGGTAAAAATGAATTTTAAACCATTATTTAATAATATTCTTGTTGAAAGAATAGAAGAACAAAACACTACAAAAGGTGGAATTATTATTCCAGATACCGCAAAGGAAAAACCATCACGAGGTAAGGTTTTAAGTATTGGTGATGGCGCAATTTTGGAAAATGGAAATAAACAACCTATGAATGTAAAAGTGGGTGATATAGTTTTATTTTCTAAATGGGGTGGTACAGAAATAAAACTTGATGGACAAGATAGAGTTATCATGAAAGAAACTGATGTTCTTGGAATTATAACAGAATAATTAAGAAAAAGGAGTAAAAATATGACAACAAAAGTTATTGAATTTGGTGCAGATGCAAGAAATAAGATGAAAAATGGTATTGATATACTTGCAAATACTGTTAAAACAACACTAGGACCAAAAGGTCGCAATGTTATGATTGATAAATCTTATGGTGCACCAAAAATTACAAAAGATGGTGTTACAGTTGCAAAAGAAACAACAGATTTAAAAGATCCATTTGAAAATATGGGTGCAAAAGCAGTAAAAGAAGTTGCAAGCAAAGCTGCAAATGATGCCGGTGATGGAACAACAACTGCAACGGTTTTGACTCAAGCAATATTTACAGAGGGCGTAAAAATGGTTGCTGCCGGCATGAATCCTATGGATATAAAAAGAGGTATTGATAAAGCTGTTGATGTGGTTGTAAAAGATTTAAATTCCAGATCTAAAAAAATATCAAAAGATGAAGAAATTGCTCAAATTGCAACAATTTCTGCAAATGGAGATAAAGATATTGGTGAAAAAATTGCAACTGCTATGGAAAAAGTTGGTAAAGAAGGTGTGATAACAGTTGAAGAAGCAAAAGGGATGGATACAGAAGTAGAAGTTGTTGAAGGAATGCAATTTGATAGAGGTTATTTATCCCCTTATTTCATTACCAATAGTGAAAAAATGGTTGTAGAATATGAAAATCCATCAATTTTAATTACAGAGGGAAAAATTTCATCACTTCAACCAATACTTCCTATTTTGGAAAGTTGCGCGCAAAGTGCAAGACCGCTTTTAATAATAGCAGAGGATGTGGAAGGTGAGGCACTTGCAACTCTTGTTGTGAACAGGATAAGGGCAGGACTTAAAGTTGTTGCAGTAAAAGCTCCTGGCTTTGGAGACAGAAGAAAAGAAATGTTGAAAGATATTGCAATACTTACAAATGCAACTGTTATAAGTGAAGATCTTGGAATGAAGCTTGAAAATATGACACCAGATTTTCTTGGTAGTTCCAAAAAAATTATAGTTGATAAAGAAAATACAACTATAATTGATGGAATAGGGGACAAAGCAAATATTTCAAGCAGATGCAATGAAATAAGATCTGCAATTGAGACTGCAACATCAGATTATGACAAAGAAAAATTGCAAGAAAGACTTGCAAGGCTTGCAGGTGGAGTTGCGGTTATAAAAATAGGTGGTTCATCAGAGATAGAAGTTAAAGAGAAAAAAGATCGTGTTGACGATGCCTTAGCAGCAACCAGAGCTGCAGTAGAAGAGGGCATTGTTGCTGGTGGTGGGATTGCTCTTTTAAGATCTGCAAAAGTTCTTGATGATATTAAAACAAACAATGAAGATCAAAAGGCAGGTGTAAATATTGTTAAAAAAGCCTTATTTGCTCCTATAAAACAGATTTGTAATAATGCTGGTGTTGATGGCTCTGTAATAGTTGGCAAAATTGTGGAAAATACTAATATCAATTATGGTTATGATGCTCAAAATGACTTATTTACTGATATGATGAGTGCTGGTATTATAGATCCTGCAAAAGTTGTTCGTTGTGCTTTACAAGATGCAAGTTCTGTATCTGGTCTTCTTCTTACAACAGAAGCAATGATTGCGGAAATGCCAGAAACCAACTCTTCTTGCTCTTGCCATAATGATATGGCAGGTATGTCAGCAGGTGGAATGGGTGGATTTTAATTTCTAGAGTACTATAAATAGATGAAAAACTTGAAGGTTCCAAAAAAAATGGAACCTTTGTTTTTTATATTTTATTATTTCTTGTTTTTATGTTTTTCTGTTAGACTTTTATAATATTCTGCACGAGATTTAAGATAATCAGCTCTATTTTTTCTTTATCAATAGATCTGTTCTAAATTCTTTGAACCAATGAAGTATGAAATAGATGATTCCCCCTATAAATAAAATCAAGAAAAGAAGAAAGACAACAACTTTTATAAATTCACCCATTTAAATATACCTCCAGGTTGTTATAATCTTGACCTTGTCGCATAATATATATTATGTATAATAAAAGTCTTAAAACCCGCAGAAAACCGCACTTCTATTTTTTGCATAAATAGACAAAAAAAGGAGGTATAAATGCGAAGAAGATCAAGAAGAAGAAGTTTAAGAAGAATAATATCACGAGGTCGTCGTTTTATTCGTAGAATAAGACGTAAATCTATGTATTCACGTAATGGTCGTATGATTTCAGTTTAAATGTGTACGAGTATGAAGTTGATAAGAAATAAATCTTTAAATCAATATATATTAACTCCTTGTGGTGAGTGTCAGGAATGCAAAAACGCTCATAAAAGACAATGGGCAGTTCGTGCAATGCATGAATATATGGCGTTTAGATATCTCAATCCAAAAATCAAAGGTTGTTTTTTAACTCTTACTTATGATGCTGAGAATTTACCGAAAGATTTAAGTCTTCACCCAGAACATTTAGATCTTTTTATAAATGCTCTACGTAAGGCATTGAAAAGACGAGGTTTTAAAGGAACTTTGCGTTATATGAATTGTGGAGAATATGGAAATGCAGATAATGACCCCTATTTGTATTTAAAGGAAGTTGGAAGACCACATTATCATATGGTTATTTTTAACTGGTATCCGGATGATGTGTTTCCATTATATTTTGAAAAAGGTTTATTTAGGTCTCCCCTGATTGAAAAGCTTTGGACTAGAGGCAATTCGTCTGTTGGAGATTGTAATGACAAAACATGTATGTATGTGGCGTCATATGTTCAAAAGAAAAGGAAAGGAAAAGACAAATGTTTTTATAAAAAAAGAGAGTTAGTGCCAGAGTTTTGTAAAAAGTCTCAAGGTTTAGGAAAAGATTTCTTAAAGATATCAGGAGAACAATTTAAGGCTTTGGGTTATATACCCTACAATGGATTTAAATGTCCTTTGTTTAGGTATTATGAAGGCAAGTTATATTTAACAGAACAAGAAAAGGAGAAAAGAAAAAATGATAAACTTGAATATATTAACCGTATTAAAAAAGATTTTGAACGTAGTCTCGACCGTAATTCATATCTTGACTTTCACAGAAAATACTTTGAAAGAACAGGATACAAACCAGGATGGAAAGACTGGGTCGACGGAAAAGAATACGAAGCAAAACAAGAAAGAGAACGACAATTGAGAAGAAAAGCAGAAAATTCTATGAAAAGAACAGAATTAAAGTGAGGTATTATGTTTTGGAGTAAGAAAAATGAAAAAGAAGTTTATTTTGTCGTTTGGACGATTAAACAAGGAGATATGCAAGATTGCAACACAGATATGTTTTTTAACAAAAATGAAGTTGATAGCTTCATTGCTGATGTTAGCGAACTCTTTGGTGATAATCTTGTTTCTTATCTATGTTATACTGGCAGTTTAAGAAAAATATATATTAAAGGAGAAAAAAGATGGTAGGCAAAATGTATACAGTTAATGCAAAACGAAATAAGTTTAAAATGAAATGGAGGCATCATTTCACAACTAAATTCGGTCAAGCAATTCCCGCAATGTGTTTAGAATTTGTCCCTGGAGATAGTTTTAAAATTAATTTAAGTCAACTTATAAGGATGTTGCCACTGCAAACGCCAACAATGTCAAACATTAAGGCAAGGATTGATTTTTTCCGTGTTGATAATAATACTATTTTTGATAAGTGGACTGATTTTATAAAACAAAATGGATCTGAGCCTACACCTATTGTAGCACCTTATAAAGTTATCCCTGATGGTGGATTTAAAGAAGGTTCTTTGCCTGATTATTTGGGAGTTCCAACGAAAACAGGTAAAGGATTAAAGATTTCTGCTTTACCATTTAGAGCTTATCATATGATTTGTAATAAATATTATATTAATTCCAATTTACAGGATGAGGTAGAAATATCAAAGGCTGATGGCGGTGATAGTATTACACCATTTGATTTAAGGTATGTTAACTGGAGAAGAGATAGGTTCGGTTCAGCAGAAACATCAAGACAGAGTGGTAGTGATATAGTGCTTCCAATAGGACAAACTGCTCCTGTTATGAATGAAAAAGGTATTGCTGTATCTTTTAATATATTTAGAGAGAGTTCGAGTAAAATTAAAAATACATTTGTTAAAGCTAAAGACAATTTTGATCTTTCTTTAGCAGCTGATAGAAACGATTTAAAAACAGGTTTAATTGCAGATTTATCACATGCAACTGGTGTATCGCTCCCTGCTCTATCCATTGCGAAAACCATGCAGCATTTACGAGAAGTATCATTATTTGCTGGTAAACATTATAGCGATTGGCAATTTGCAAACTGGGGAGTAAAGGCATTGGATGCATCATTGCAAGAACCAAGATGGCTTGGCGGTATGAAATGGGATTTTATCACCAGTGAAGTTTTACAAACTAGTGAAAGCTCTAATTCAAGCGTACAAGGTACTATGGCAGGTCATGGATTTACAACTGGTGGAAATACACTTTACACCTCTTATTTGGACTCCTATGGCTTTATTATGGGTATTTTAACTATAATGCCAGAACCAGAATATCAACAAGGTATTGATAAGATGTTTTTAAGGACATCCAATTTTGATTATGCTTTGCCATTATTAACCCATATGCCTATGCAGGAAATAAAGAATGCAGAGATATTTTTACAAAATGAAGATGTTGTTGAGCATGGCAAACCTGTGAATGATGGTATTTTTGGTTATGAGTGCATTTATGATGATTATAGACACAAAACAAACAGGACTTCAGGAGACTTTAGAACAACATTATCTCATTGGTTGTTAAATAGGATATTTGATAGCCTTCCAAAGCTTAATGCGGACTTTGTGAGTGCAAAGAAAACCCCTATGGGTATATTTGCTGTTGACCCTAGCGTTTGTGATCCGTTGCTTTGCGATTTCGCATTTGATATTACGGCATTAAGGAAACTTCCAAAAGAAGGTATCCCATTATTTTAGTGAAAGGAGAAAATTATGTTTAAGACTACTTGGAAATCAATGGAAGAAAAGGCACAAGAGATAACAAAGGTAGACAATACTCCATCCATGGTAGAAATATCACCTAAATTTGATGTTGCCTCTTTGTTGCAGTCTATGACTAAGGCTGATGCCATGAGTATACTAGGTTTTGATGGATATGATGTTGAAGATGATGAAGAAATGGCAGCTCTGGATGAAATTTCTGCATTTGAAAATGACGAAGCAGATGCAATCGATAGGCTCGAAGAGGCTAAGATGGCAGCAGCTAAAGAAATTTTTAAAAAAGAAAGTTCAGCAGATGGCGAGCCCTCACATAGCTCAAGCCAATCTGCTGACAAATCTAAAAATTCGGATTTTGCAGAGCAAAATCCAGCCCAGGTCCCTGTTGGCTCGCCTTTGACAGAAGGCGAACAATAGGGAGAGAGAATCCCGCCGATATACTTTACTTGATATATATCGGCGGATTCGACCCCTAGTGAGGTATTCGTGAGTAAATAAAGGAGATGTTATGTTAGGAAGTATCATAGGTGCAGGATTAAATTTCTTAGGAAATGTTATAGGTGGCAATATAGCTGCCAAAAGTAATGAAAGAGCAGCAGACAAACAATATGAGTATCAAAAGGACTTAATTAACCGCCAAAACGTTTATAATAGTCCAGCAAATCAAATGAAAAGGCTTCAGGAAGCAGGTTTGAACCCTAACCTAGTTTATGGTGGCGGAAATGTGTCAGGCAATCAATCAGGTACAGGAACAGCCCCATCTGTGGCAAGTAATGGAGATTATGGACTTAGTGCAGGAGTAAGAGATGCAATCAATAGCACAATGGCAATAGATAATCACGATATGGATATGCAAATGAAACAGCAAGAGATATTGCAGAAAGGAGATACACATAATGCAGTTATGAAACAAGCAAAGGCTCAATTGGAAAAAACACAAACAGAAGATAAAATTTTAAAGTCTCAAGCAATTATTGCAGAAAAAGATGCAGAATTAGCGCAAAATTTACCACCTGGAATGAGAGTTCAAGACGGATTTATCTATCGAATGGGTGGAAAAGCAGCAGAAGGTGTTAAAGACTTTTTTGGAAATTTATTTGATGGAATTGCGTCTGCCTCTAAATTTGTAGGAAAAAAATTTTTACCTTTTCTTTTTTAATTTAAATTTTATAATGATGTTATGTTTAAAGCATTTTTAATTATTTTAGGTATTTTTTTCCTTATAACTATTATAGGAATTAATGGTTATGAGAAAGAGATGAAAAAACTAAATCAAAAAAAGGTGGCTTATGTTAGGAACTAGTGAAATTTTTGTTGTAATTTTACTACTTGTTGCTTTTATTTTTATTCGTTATATTCCTTTTTTAATTATTTTAAACTCTTTTAAAAAGTGGTTGAAAAAATAAAAATTTTTCTTATAATTCCCATATGAAGTGGGGATTTTTTGTCAATACTGACTCTTAGTATATATTATGTATAATAAAAGTCTTAAAACCCGCAGAAAACCGCACTTCTTAAATTTTGTATATTTTAATTAAATTTTAATATTAAAAAACTTATATTATAAAAAAATAAAGACTCCGCATAACTTATATGAAGTCTTTATTAAAATAAAATTTGAAAAAATTATTTTCCAATAACTTTTCTGTGAGATGAAGTTTTAGTTGTAGTTGTATTTGAAACTTTTACTTTTGCATCTTTAACTTTTACTGGTTTTGTTTCTATAGTTTTAGATTTAACACTAGCAGTAGCTTCTTTTTCTGTTTTATTTTCTTTTGTCTTTGCAAGTAAAGTTTTTTGTTTTAACCCTTTTGCATTAACGTCTCTGTCAACATACTCTATTATTGCCATAGGCGCAGCATCTCCATGACGGAAGCCAGCTTTTAATACACGAGTATACCCACCATCTCTTTTAGAATATCTTGGTGCTAATACTTCAAATAATTTTTTTGCCGAGTTTTCATCTCTTAAAAAAGCAATTGCTTGTCTTCTTGCAGAAAGAGTATTTTTTTTACCTAAAGTAATCATTCTATCTGCAAAAGAACGAAGATCTTTTGCTTTTGGCAATGTAGTTGTTATTTGTTCGTGTTCAATTAAAGCGTTTGCTAGATTAGAAAACAAAGCCTTTCTGTGTGAGGAAGTTCTGTTTAATTTCCTACCTGATAATTTGTGTCTCATTTCTTACCCTTTCTATTTATTTGTAATGTTGAATGTCAACATTGATTCACTTATGATAGTAATAATTACTTACCATCTCCTTGCAACTGATCTGCAGCAACATAAACTCCAAGCCCAGATACAGCTTTATCCATCATAGTTTGTGTTCCCATAATAAAAGCACCACTTATAACAGATGTTAAAAGAAAACAAGAAAAGATCAATTTAAAAATAGTATCCCAAATATCAAATTTCTTGTCTGCCATAATACAACCTTATTATTTATAAGGATTTTCGTATTTTTGAGATAGTTCCTCTATGTTTTCAGGAGGCCAACCCTCTAGTGTCATACCAAGAGATAATCCCATTAAATTAAGTTGTTCTTTTATTTCATTCAATGACTTTCTACCAAAATTTGGAGTTCTTAACATATCGTTTTCTGTTTTTTGAACCAGTTCACCAATATATGTAATATTGTCATTTTGCAAACAATTATTCGCACGAACAGAAAGTTCAAGCTCATTTACTTTCTTTAATAATAATTTATTAAATGGCAAGCTTTCTTCTTTTTCTTCTTCAATAGCAGCAACATTTGGCTCTTCAAAATTAACAAATATACCGAGCTGATCTATTAATATCCTTGCTGCAAAAGCAACTGCATCTTCCGGACTAACAGAACCATTTGTTTTTACATTCATAATCAATTTATCATAATCAGTTTTATTTCCAACACGAGTTTGTTCAACCGTTGATGCAACATTTAAAACTGGAGAAAAAATGGAATCTACTGCAATATAACCAATAGGCATACCCTCTTTTTTATTTTCTTCACTTGGTCTATAACCTTTACCATTCTCTACAAAAAACTCTATGTTTAAATTTGCAGTATTATCAAGATGACATAAAATAAAATCTTTGTTTATTATTTGTAAATCACTTGAAGTTTCAATCATGCCTGCTGTAACAACTTGTTCTCCACTTACTTTTAATGACATTTTTTTGGGATGTTCAACAGCAGATTTTAAAACAAGTTGTTTTATATTCAAAATTAAATCAAGAACGTTTTCTTTTACCCCAGGAATAGTATCAAATTCATGTAAAACACCTTCTATTTTAATACCTACTACAGCAGTTCCCTGTAAAGATGACAATAAAATTCTGCGAAGAGCAGTTCCAAGTGTCAAACCAAAACCTTTTTCCAAAGGTGAAGCAACAATTTTTGCCACATTTTTTTCTTTTAGCGGTTCAATAAGTAGCTTTTCAGGTTTTATAAGTTCCATCCAATTATTTTGTATCATTTGACCCCCGAGTTTAGTTTATTAACAACAACTTAAAAATTATATTCTTCTTGGCTTTTTAGCTCTACATCCATTATGCGGAATTTTTGTAATATCAGTTATACTATTTATCGTGATACCAAGAGATTGTAAAGCCCTTACAGCAGACTCACGACCAGAGCCAGGACCTGCCATTTTTATATCTAAAAATCTTATACCATTTTCCATAGCTTTTTTACCAACATTATCTGCTGTTATTTGCGCTGCATAAGGTGTAGATTTTTTTGCCCCATTAAAATTATTTGTACCAGCTGTAGACCAAGCAATCACATTACCTTGATTGTCTGTAATAGTAATTCTTGTATTATTAAAAGTTGCAAGGATAAATGCAATTCCACTTGATATATTCTTTTTTACTGAATTTTTTTTCATATTAAATCCTCAACTATTTTGTAACCATTTTTTTACCAGCAACAGGAATAGCCTTACCCTTACGAGTTCTGGCATTCGTTTTAGTTCTTTGGCCATTAACAGGCAATTTTTTAGTATGTCTGATACCTCTGTTGCATCTCATATCTTGAAGTTGTTTAATATTCATAGACACTTCGCGGCGTTTATCACCTTCCACCACATAATTTTTATCTATGTATTCACGAATTTTAAAAACTTCATCATCAGTTAATTTATTAACCCTAACACTTCTTTCTATTTTCAAAGCATCACATATATTGTTTGAAGTAGTTAAACCAACTCCATAAATATATGTTAAAGCAATATTTAGACATTTATCTGAAGGAATATTAACACCTGCTATACGAGCCAAAACACATCTCCTTGTTTACTTTTTTTGTTATAATATTTATTTTTCATAAAAAGACGCCCTATATAATAACGTTGTTTTTATATAAGTCAAGATTTTTATGAGACTATCTTATCTATTTCAATACTAACTTCTTTTAATGTTTTTCCATTAGCATCTACTTTAAATAATTTTCCTTGTTCCTCATAATATTTTATTATAGGAGCAATTTCAACTTTGTTTCGTTCAATTCTTGTTTTCACGATTTCTGGTTTATCATCATTTCTTGTAAAAAATTCTTTGCTGCCACAAATATCACATACTCCTGGAACTTTTGTTGGATTATATGTTTTGTGATAATTTTGTCTGCAATTTGAACATACAAAACGACCAGCAACCCTGTTCATTATTTCCGCTTCATCAATATCCAAATAAACAGATGCATCAAGTTTTATTCCAAGCATTTTTAAAATATTATCAAGCTCTTTTGCCTGATTTATTGTTCGTGGAAAGCCGTCAAGAATAAAACCTTTTGTAAGATCAATTTCACTTAATAAATTTTGTACTAGATCATTTATAAGTTCATCTGGCACCAAAAAACCATTATCCAAAATATTTTGAACTTTCATTCCTAGCTCTGTTTTTTTCTCAACTGCGTCTCTTAAAATCTGACCTATGGATAAATGTAAAAAACCATATTTCCTGCACATTATATCCGAATGTGTACCTTTTCCTGCTGCTATTGGACCAATAAAAGTAAAATATTTTTTCATTTTATTTTATAAATCTCCTTTTAATTTTATTTGATCTTCCCTTTAAGATACCTTGATATTGATTAGAAATTAAATGAGATTGTATTTGTGCAATAGTCTCTGTAATAACATTACATACAATAAGAAGTGTTGTTCCACCCAAGTAAAAAGGAACACCAAACTTATTTATCAAAAGATCAGGTATTAAACAAAGCACAACCAAGTAAGCAGAACCTATCACAGTAAGCCTGGTCAATACAAAATCAAAATATTCACTTGTTGTTTTTCCTGGTCTTACACCTGGAATAAATCCACCATAATTTTGTAAATTTTCTGCTGTTTCATCTGGGTTAAATTGTATTGACATATAAAAGAATGAGAAAAATACAATTAACAAAGAATATACAAATAAATAAAAACCACTTTGTCTGTTTAAATGATTAAGAACTATTTGCAACCAAGCTGGTTTATCAGTTATAAACGTTGCAAACATTGCAGGAAGAGAAAGAAGTGATCCAGCAAATATTGGAGGAATAACACCGGAAATATTCAATTTTAATGGTAAATGAGATGCAGATGCAGACATCTTTGTAAATCCCATGTTTGCTTGCTTTGGATAATGGACTAAAATTCGTCTTTGAGCTTGTTCAAAAAACACTACAAATAAAATAATTGTAACCATTAACAAAGCTAAAATCAACATAACTATTGGAGAAAGTTGCCCAACCTTACCAAGCTCAATTGTTTTAAATATAGCAGATGGAAGCCCCGCAATGATACCAACAAATATAATTAAAGAACTACCCTGTCCTATACCTCTTGATGTTATTTGTTCACCAAACCACATAACAAGCATTGTTCCACCAAGCAAACTTAAAATTGTTGAAAAACGAAAAAATAAACCAGGATTTATAACAGCAGAAGTACCAGCTTTATCTGTTAAATGCTCCAACCCTATTCCAATTCCGTATGCTTGTATAATACAAATTATAACAGCAAGATAACGAGTATATTGATTAATCTTTTCATATCCACTTTCTCCTTCTTTTTTAAGTTCCATCAAAGATGGAGTTATACTTGTAAGAAGAGATATAATAATAGATGCAGAAATATAAGGCATAATATTTAATGCAAAAATAGTCATACGAGAAAGAGAGCCACCAGTAAAAGCATCAAACATTCCTAAAAGTCCACCGCTTGATTGCGTATTGAAAAATGATCGAACTATTGAAACATCAACACCAGGAAGAGGAATAAAAGATCCCAATCTGTATAAAACAAGAATCAAAAAAGTAAAAAATAATCTATGCTTTAAATCTTTTGCATTTTTTAAATCATCAAAGCTTACATTGGATGCTATTTTTTCTGCAAATGAGGCCACTTAAACTATCCTTACTTAGATTTTTTTGCTAATTTTTTAGTAATTCTTGCAACTTTTTCTTTATTCAATTTCTGTTTCTTAGCTGCAGTATCTTTTACTTCAACCACAATAACTTTTCCACCAGCTTTTTCAATCGCAGTTTTTGCAGAGGCAGAAAAAGAATTTGCAGTAGTTTCAACTGATGCTTTTAACTCACCTTTACCCAAAACTTTTAAAGCAGTTTCTGATTTTTTAATAACATTTAAAGATTTTAAAATATCTATATTTAATTTATCCGTTATAAGTTTATTATCAACCAATTCTTGTATAGTTTTTAAATTTATAATCTCCATATTGTTTGCAAAATTGGTATTATTGAAACCAACTTTTGGAAGTCTTCTGTATATAGGAGTTTGTCCTCCCTCAAAACCTTTACCTTTTATCGCTACACCAGAACGAGATTTTTGCCCTTTATTTCCACGACCTGCAGTTTTACCTTTACCAGATCCTATACCACGACCTACCCTTAAAAGTTTTTTATTTGCACCTTTATTGTCTCTTATAGTATTTAATTCCATTTTTAACCTCTAATCTTCAATTATTTTTACTAAATGAGATACTTTGTTTATCATACCTCTTATTTCAGGAGTATCAAGTAAAACTATTTCTTTTTGAACTTTACCCAGTCCCAAACCTTTTAAAGTAGCAATTTGTGATTTTAATCTTCCACAACCACTTGCTATTTGTTTTACCTTTAAAGTTTTTTTAGTAGTCATTTTTTACCCTTTATACTTCTTCTTTTTCAGTGTTATTATTTACAAAACCACCACCTATTTTAAGATCTCTACGACCTACAATTTCACCAATTTTTAACCCTCTTCTGTTTGCTACAAGTTTAGGTGAAGCAAGTTTTTCAAATGCTTTAAATGTTGCCTTTAACATATTATGTGGATTTGATGAACCTTGAGATTTTGCAACTATATCCTGAATTCCCAATACTTCAAAAATTGCTCGCATAGGACCACCAGCAATCACTCCAGTTCCAGGTTTTGCAGTCCTTAACATAACTTTTCCTGAACCAAAATTGGCAAAAATATCGTGATGTATTGTTCTTCCCTCTTTTAATGGAACACGGAACATATTTTTTTTTGCTTGTTCAGTTGCCTTTCTTACTGCGTCTGGAACTTCCAAAGCTTTACCAGTTCCATAACCAATACGACCTTTCATATCACCAACAACAACTATTGCTGCAAGAGAGAAATTTTTTCCACCTTTCACAACTTTTGTTACGCGGTTAACATGAATAAGTCTGTCAACTAAACCATCATCTTTTTCTTTTATTCTAACATTTGCCATATTGTAAGTTCCCTTTTATTTTTAAAAATTAAGTCCACCTTTTCTTGCGCCATCAGCCAAAGCTTTTACACGACCATGATAATAATATCCACCTCTGTCAAATACAACATCTTTTATTTTTTTTGATAAGGCAAGTTTTGCAATTTCTTCTCCCACTATTGCTGCCGATGCAATATCAGATGTTTTTTTACCTGAATAATTTTTGCTTTTTGTTGAAAATGCACAAAGAGTATGCCCTTTTACATCATCAATTATTTGAGCATAAATATGTAAATTAGAACGATAAACTGAAAGTCTTGGTCTATCAGATTTATTTACGTTATTTAAATTCCATCTATTTCTTAACTTTCTTCTTAAAGAAACTTTATTTAATTTATTCATTTTTAACCTCTAACTATTTCTTTTTACCTTCTTTTCTTCTCACATATTCATCTTTATATCTTATACCTTTACCTTTATATGGTTCCGGTGGACGGAAAGCTCTTATCTCTGCTGCTGTTTGACCAACAAGTTCTTTGTTTGCAGATGTAAGTTTTAATTCTGTTGGTGATAACACTTCACCCTTTACACCCTCTGGCAATTTATATTCAACATTGTGTGAAAAACCAAGCACCATGTCAAGAACATTTCCCTTTAAGGCAATTTTATAACCAACACCAAGAAATGTTAACAACTTTTCAAAACCGCTTGATACCCCTGTGATTGCATTTTGTATCAAAGCGCGTGTTGTACCCCACATCATATTTGATTGTCTGTCATTTTCATCTGCAGGAATAACAGTTATCAATTTATCCTTTAATTCAACTTTTACTTTATTTGTCAAAGGAACTGAAATTGTTCCAATCTTACCTGTTGCAATAAGAGAAGAACCCTTGATTTCAACGGATACTCCCTCTATTATTTCTACTGGATGTTTACCAATTCTTGACATTTTTTATTCCTTTATTTTACTTAAAATACATAACACAAAACTTCACCACCAATATTTTGTTTTCTTGCTTCGTAATCCGCAAGAACACCTTTTGATGTTGATAAAATAGCAACCCCCAACCCATTTTTTACAGGAGGAACATCAGCTATTTTAAAATATTTTCTTTGTCCTGGTTTTGACACTCTTTTTATTTCTTTTATAACACCTTCACCTTCAAAATATTTAAGATCTATTTTTGTCTCTTTTATACCTTTTCTTATTTCTGTAGTTTCATAACCTTTTATATAACCCTCATTTTTAAGAACTTCCAATACACCTTCTCTTAAAATAGATGCTGGCGTTTTAACAAAAGCAAGTCCTGCTTTTTGTCCGTTTCTTATTCTTGTTATCATATCTCCAATTGTATCTGATAAATTCATTTTTTATTCCTTATATTTTACCAACTAGATTTTCTTACACCTGGAAGTTTTCCAGCATCCGCAAGTTGCCTTAATTCAATACGACAAATATCAAACTTTCTGTAATAACCACGAGGTCTACCAGTTATAGCGCAACGATTTCTTACCCTTATAACAGATGAATTACGAGGCAACTTTGCAAGTTTTAAATTTGCTTCAAAAATATCTTCTGGTTTTGCATCATGATTTCTTGCAACTGATAAAAGCTTTTGTCTTTTACCAGATAAACTTTTAGACATCTTTATTCTTTTTTTATTTCTTTCTATTAAACTTATTCTTGCCATATAAACACCTTTTAATTATAAAATGGAAAATTAAATGCTTTAAGTAATGCTTTTGCATCTTTATCATTTGTTGCGGTTGTGCAAACTATTATATCCATACCACGAATATTGTCAATCTTGTCAAAATCTATTTCTGGAAATATAATTTGTTCTTTGATACCAAAAGCATAGTTTCCACAACCATCAAAAGACTTTGCATTTAATCCCCTAAAATCCCTTATTCTTGGCATAGCAATATTTACAAGTCTGTCAAGAAAATCATACATTCTATCTTTTCTTAATGTAACTTTACATCCTATTTGCATACCGGCTCTTAATTTAAAGTTTGCAAGGGATTTTTTTGCTTTTGTAACTATAACTTTTTGACCTGCAATTGCAGTCATATCTTTTATAGCAGATTCTAATTTTTTCTTATCTGTTGCAGCATCAGACACACCCATATTCAAAACTATTTTTTCAAGTTTTGGAACTTGCATATCATTTGTATAACCCAACTCTTTTTTCAGTTCAGGTAGTATTTTTTTATTATATATTTCTTTCAATCTGCTTGACATTTTCATACCTTATTATAATAGTTCACCGCTTGCTTTGGCAAATCTTACTTTTTTGCCATCTTTATCAAATTTATAACCAACTTTTGTAGGTTTTTTAAGTTTTGGATCAAGTATCGCAACATTTGAAACATCTATTGGCAAAAGCTTTGTTATAATACCAGCTTTGTTTCCCATAGCATCTGCTTTTTGATGTCTTTTTACTTGATTTACACCCGCAACAATAACTTTTTTATATTTTGGTTGTGCAGTTATAACCTTTCCAATTTTACCCCTATCTTTACCAGAGATAACAATTACTTCATCATTTTTTTTAATTTTCATATTTGCCATAATAACTCCTTACACAACCTCTGGTGCCAATGATAATATTTTCATATAACCTTTTGCACGAAGTTCCCTTGCAACTGGTCCAAAAATACGAGTTCCAATAGGATCTTTACTTGCATTTATTAAAACAGCAGCATTAGAATCAAAACGAAGAACACTTCCATCAACTCTTTTAATATCTTTTTTTGTTCTAACTATTACTGCTTTATAAACTTTACCTTTTTGAGCTTTACCCTTTGGCATAGCTTCTTTTACAGAAACTACTATAATATCACCAACTCCAGCACTTCTTATATGTGAACCACCAAGCACTTTTATACATTGCACTTTTTTTGCTCCACTGTTATCAGCCACATCAAGTATAGATTGCATTTGTATCATTTGTTTTATTCCTTATATACTTAACTATTTTTTAAAACTTCCCAAGTCACCGTTTTTGCAATAGGTCTTGTTTCTTGTATTTTAACTATATCACCCACTTTTATACCAGCATCTTCGTTATGAGCATGGTATTTTTTTGATGTTCTTATAATTTTTTTATATAATGGATGAGTATAAGTTCTTCTAACTTCAACAGTGATAGTTTTATCCATCTTTGTACTTGTTACTTTTCCTTCTAGTATTCTTTTTGGCATTTAACAACCCCTTTATTTATTTTCTTTGCTGTTAGTTAAAAAACTTTTTAACATAGCTATTTTTTTCTTTGTCTTCTTTATTAAAGAAGTATCTTTTAAAGTAGAACTTGCATTTTGAAAACGAAGATCCATCAACTCTTGTTTTAAATTTAAAACATTTGACAAGATTTCATCTTTACTTAATGATTTTAATTTCAACATTTCTTCTTTTAATTTCATCTTTAATTCCTTATTCTACTTCACGTCTTGCAATAAATTTAGTTTTCACAGGAAGTTTAAATGCCGCCAAATTCAAAGCCTCCCTTGCAAGAGTTTCACTTACACCATCTATTTCAAACAAAACTCTTCCTGGTTTAACACGAACAATCCACATTTCAATTGCACCTTTTCCTTTTCCCATACGAACTTCGGCTGGCTTTTTTGAAACAGGAACATCAGGAAAAATCCTTATCCAAACACGACCTTGTCTTTTCATAGCTCTTGTCATAGCACGACGAGCAGCTTCTATCTGTCTTGCATTAACTCTTTCAGGTGTTAAAGCTTTCAATCCAAAAGTTCCGAAACTTAATTCTGTTCCACCTTTTGCTTCACCATGAATTCTTCCTTTGTGAGCTTTTTTAAACTTTGTTCTTTTTGGCATCAACATTTTTACATTCCTTTTTAATCTATTATTTTGTTATACCATTCATTGTTGATTTTCTGTCTGTTGCAAGAGCTTCTTTTGCAACAACATCCCCTTTATAAACCCAAACTTTCACACCTATTACACCATAAGTTGTATGAGCTTGACAATATCCATAATCTATATCAGCACGAAGAGTATGTAAAGGAACACGACCTTCACGATACCATTCTTCCCTTGCAATTTCAGCACCGTTTAAACGTCCAGCACAATTTATTTTAACACCTTTTGCACCACTTCTCATCGCATTTTGAACAGCTTTTTTCATTGCTTTTTTATAGGAAATACGTCTTTCTATTTGAAAAGCAATAGATTTTGCAGTTATAACAGCGTTAAGATCTGGCTTTTTAACTTCCACTATATTAACACTCAATTCTTTGTCTGTCATTTTTGATAAACCTTTTTTCAAAAGATCTATATCTGCACCTTTTTTACCAATAACAAGACCAGGTTGAGATGTAAAAATAATAACATTTATTTTTTTTGCAACCCTTTCTATAACAATATTACTTACACTAGCATTTTTTAATTTTTTATTCAAAAACTCTCTTATTTTCAAATCTTCTTGCAACAAAGTTGCATAAGATTTATCAGAATACCATCTTGAATCCCAAGCTCTATTTATATTTAGTCTTAAACCTACTGGATTAACCTTTTGTCCCATTTTTATTTAGCCTCTTTTTTCTCTGTATTCTTTTTTGTTTCAGTATTTTTGTTAACTTTTACTGGTTTTACAGCATCACTCTTTTCTTCTACTATTATTGTTATATTTGAAAAATGTTTTAAAATCTTTGCACCACGTCCCCTTGCACGACACTTAAACCTTTTCATAACAACAGATGGACCAACATACGCTTCTTTTACATATAATTTATCAACATCCAAATGATAGTTATTTTCAGCATTAGCTATCGCGGATAATAACAACTTTTTGACATCTATTGCAACTCTTTTTTTTGAAAAAGTTAATTCTGCTAAAGCCTTATCAACTTTCAAACCACGAACAGATGCGGCAACCAAGTTTACCTTTTGAGTAGAACCTTTTACCATTCGCAAAAAAGCTCTTGCTTCGTTTTCTTTTATATTATATCTTTTTTCAACCATTATAAAACCCTAACAAATTATTTTTTATCAACTTTTTTATTTACTTCTTTTTTATGACCTTTAAAAGTTCTTGTCAAAGAAAATTCTCCAAGTTTATGACCTATCATTTCTTCTGCAACCAAAACTGGAATAAATTTATTACCATTATGAACAGAAAAAGTCAAGCCAACCATTTGAGGTAAAATAGTAGACGATCTTGACCAAGTTTTTATTGGTTTTCTGTCGTTTTTTTCATTAGCCAATTCTACTTTTTTAAGAAGAGAAGGATGTATATATGGGCCTTTCCAAACAGATCTAGTCAATTTAATTACTCCTTATTTTTTCTTACTCAAATGTCTACTTTTCAAAATAAATTTATCAGTAAACTTGTTAGTTCTTGTTCTATATCCTTTTGTTGGTTGTCCGGTTGGAGAAACAGGATGTTTACCAAAGTTTCTTCCTTCACCACCACCATGAGGATGATCAACAGGGTTCATAGCAGTTCCACGAACATGCGGTCTACGTCCTAACCATGCGCTACGACCTGCTTTACCTAAATTAACATTTCTTTGATCTGGATTAGAAACAGCTCCAATTGTTGCATAGCAATTAGCATCAACAAGCCTTAATTCTCCAGAATTTAATTTAATTTGTGCAAAACCACTATCTTTACCAGCAAGTTGTCCATAACAACCAGCAGATCTTGCAAATTGTCCACCACAACCAACTTTTGTTTCAATATTATGAATGATGGTTCCCATAGGAATATTTTTAAGTGGCAAAGCATTTCCAAGTTGTATGTCAACTTTTTCACCCGCAACAACTTTTGCGCCAACTTGAAGTCTTTGTGGAGCCAAGATATAAGCAAGTTCACCATCAGTATATTTAATCAAAGCAATAAAAGCAGTTCTGTTTGGATCGTATTCAATTCTTTCAACCACTCCAAAAATATCTCTTTTATTTCTTTTAAAATCAATGAAACGATATTTTTGTTTATGACCACCACCAATATTTCTGTTTGTTTGATGACCAAAATTGTTTCGTCCACCTGTTTTATTTTTTCCTTTGGTTAGTTTTTTAACTGGTTTTCCCTTGTAAAGATCACTTTTATCAACCAAAACCAAAGATCTTTGTGATGGAGTAGTTGGATTAAATAATTTCAAAGCCATTTCTTAATTCCTTTTATTTTACCCCAGCCATAATATCTATATTATGACCTTCTTTTAATGTTATATAAGCCTTTTTTCTTTTAGAAGTAAAACCAACAATACCTTTAAATCTTTTTTTCTTACCATTTTGATTTAAAGTATTCACAGATTTAACCTCTACATTATAAATAGTTTCTATCGCTTCTTTTATTTCTTTTTTTGTTGCTTTTGTATCAACAAAAAATGTTATTTTATTTTGACCTGCAACTATACTTGTTTTTTCTGTTATTACTGGACGCAATAACAAATCATACATGCTTTCTTTTAATTTTACTTCTTTTTTTACTGCCGCCATTTTTAGTTCCTTACTTTGACAATCTTGCAGTTAAATTTTCAACCGCTTTACGAGTTAAAACAAGATTTTTATGCTTTAAAATATCATAAACATTTGCACCTTGTGATGGCAAAACATCCACATTCACAATATTTTGCACAGCCATATAAAAATTATTATCAACCACCTCGCCACATATAAATAAAGGTTTTACAAGTTGTAAATTATTTATTTTTTCATTTAAGGCTTTTGTTTTCGCAGTTTCACATTTTTCATCTTCTATCACAACAAGTTGTTTTGTTAATAATTTAGAAGATAAAGCCATTTTTAAACCAAGAGCTCTTACTTTTTTTAACAAAGAAAAAGCATGAGAACGAACAACTGGACCAAAAATTGTTGCACCACCACGCATTTGCGGAGATCTGGTTGAACCTTGTCTTGCACGACCTGTTCCTTTTTGAGCAAATGGTTTTTTAGTTGTTCCACTTATTTCTGAAATTACTTTTGTAGAGTGAGTTCCAGCTCTTTTTTTTGCCCTTTGCCAATTTACCACACGAGCAAGAATATCTCTTCTTACTTCAAGACCGAAAATAGTTTCTGGCAAATCTATTTTACCTTCTTTTTTATTATCTAATGTTAAAACATCAATATTCATAATAATTACTCCGCAACTTCTGTAGCATTAGAAACTTTGTTTTCTTTTGTTTTTATACCAGCAGGGAAAGGAACATCATTTGATAAAACCTTTTTAACAGCATCCTTTATATAAAGAACTGCACCTTTTGAACCTGGAACTGAACCACGAACCATAATATAACCATTTTCATCATCAGTTTCAACAACCAATAAATTTTGTAGTGTTATATTTTCATTTCCATAATGCCCAGGCATTTTTTTACCTTTGAAAACACGACCTGGATCTTGGCATTGACCAGTTGAACCAACAGATCTGTGAGAAACTGAAACACCATGAGAATCTTCAAGTCCACGAAAATTCCATCTTCTCATACCACCAGAAAAACCTCTACCTATTGTTTTACCGGACACATCAACAAATTGACCCTTTATAAAATGAGAAGGAAGCAATTCATCACCAATATTTAAAAGACAATCTTCTGACACTCTAAATTCACGAATATTTCTTGACAAAGAATTTGATTTTTTTAAATGACCCAATACTGGTTTTTTAATATTTTTTTCTCTTTTTTGACCCGCGCCAAGTTGTAATGCAACATAACCATCACGATCAAGAGTTTTAACATCCAACACTTTACAATTATCAATTTTTAAAATGGTTACAGGAACATGAGCGTTATTTTCAAACACCCTTGTCATACCAATTTTATATGCTATTAACCCAGTTCTCATTTTTACACCTATAATTCAATCTTTACATCCACACCAACTGATAAATTCAACCCCATAAGAGCATCAACAGTTTGCGGAGTTGGATTCACTATATCTAAAATCCTTTTATGTGTTCTTATTTCAAATTGTTCACGAGACTTTTTATTAACATGAGTCGATTTATTAACTGTGAATTTTTCAATTTTTGTTGGCATAGGAACAGGACCAATAACATCAGCACCGGTTCTTTTTGCTGTATTCACAATTTCTTTAACAGACTCGTCAAGTGTCTGATTTTCAAATGCTTTTAACCTAATTCTTATATTAGAATTTACCATTTTTTACCCTTTTAAAATACAAACAACACAAAAGTTTTTCTAAAATAATATATTATAAAAAAAAGTCAATAACAAAATGTCAATTTTATATAATTTTTATTATTTATTTCCTATTTTAGATTTAATTTCTTCCGCCACATTAGAAGGCACATCAGCATAATGATCAAAAACCATAACATATTGTGCACGACCTTGTGATAAAGACCTTAAATTATTAACATATCCAAACATATTTGCAAGAGGAACCATAGCGGTTATAACCCTTACATTATTTTGAGAATCCATATTTTCAACTTGACCGCGACGAGAATTTACATCACCAATTATATCACCCATATATTCTTCTGGGGTTGTGATTTCAACTTTCATCACTGGCTCCATAATTTTTGGTGCAGCCTGCGCTATACCTTCACGGAATGCAGCACGTGCAGCAATTTCAAAAGCAAGAACAGAGGAGTCAACATCATGATAAGCGCCATCAATCAAGGTAGCTTTGAAATCTGTACATGGATAACCAGCAACAACACCTGTTTCTTTTGCTATATTAAATCCTTTTTCAACACCTGGAACGTATTCTTTTGGAACATTTCCACCAACAATTTTACTCTCAAACTCAAAGCCTGAACCAGCCTTTAATGGTTCCAATAACACTTTAATTTTTGCAAATTGACCAGCACCACCACTTTGTTTTTTGTGAGTATATTCAACAGTAAATGGCTTTCCAATTGTTTCACGATATGCAACCTGTGGAGCACCAATATTTGCTTCCACCTTAAACTCCCTTTTCATTCTATCAACAATAATATCAAGATGAAGTTCACCCATACCTTTTATAATTGTTTGACCAGTTTCGGAGTCAGTTGAAACTTTAAATGACGGATCTTCTATTGCAAGTTTTTGTAAAGCAAGCCCCATCTTTTCAATATCAGCTTTGGTCTTTGGTTCAACAGCAACCTCTATCACTGGATCTGGAAAATCCATTTTTTCCAAAATAATTTGATGAGATTCATCAGATAAAGTATCACCTGTTGTTGTTTCTTTCAATCCAACAAGAGCAATAATATCACCAGCAAACGCATCTTTTAATTCAATACGATTGTTGGAATGCATCAACACCATACGACCAATTCTTTCTTTTTTCCCCTTTACTGTATTATAAACATAAGAGCCCGCCTCTAGTTTACCAGAATAAATACGTGCAAAAGTTAAAGAACCCACAAAAGGATCGTTTGCAATTTTAAATGCCAAAGCAGAAAAAGGAGCATCATCTTTAGATTCTCTTTCTTCTTCTTTTTCAGTTTTTGGATTTATACCCTTTATTGCAGGAACATCAACAGGAGATGGAAGATAATCAACTATCGCATCAAGCAAATATTGAACACATTTATTTTTAAATGCTGAACCACAAAAAACTGGGAAAATTTTCATAGAAATAGTCCCTTTTCTTATACATTTTTTCAATGTATCAACATCTGGCTCTTTACCATCTAGATAATTTGTCATTGCATCATCATCAAATTCAACAACAGAATCCAATAACTTTGAACGAGCAGCAAGAGCTTTTTCTTTGTACTCTGCTGGAATATCAAGAATGTCGTATGTTGCACCCATATCTTCATCATGCCAAACAAGAGCTTTCATTGTGATAAGATCTATTATACCCTTGAACTCAGCCTCTGCACCAATTGACAAACACAAAGAAACAGCGTTTGCACCAAGTCTATCCCTAATGGTTCCAACGCAGTATTCATAATTTGCACCAATACGATCCATTTTATTTATAAAACAAATTCTTGGAACTTTATATTTATCAGCTTGACGCCACACAGTTTCAGATTGTGGTTGAACACCGGCAACGCCCTCAAAAACAGCAACAGCACCATCAAGAACACGTAAAGATCTTTCAACTTCAATAGTAAAATCAACGTGCCCCGGCGTATCAATAATATTTATTCTGTGATTTTTCCAATAGCAAGTAGTAGCAGCAGAAGTAATTGTAATACCTCTTTCTTGCTCCTGCGCCATCCAATCCATAGTGGCTGCACCATCATGAGTTTCTCCTATTTTATGAGAAACACCAGTATAATAAAGAATCCTTTCTGATGTAGTAGTTTTACCAGCATCAATATGAGCCATAATACCAATATTTCTGTATTTTTCAATTGCTGTAGTTCTTGCCATAATTTTATCCTTTAATTATACCGACTTATTATATTACCATCTGAAATGAGAGAAAGCCTTGTTTGCTTCAGCCATTTTATGAACCTCACTTTTCTTTTTAAGAGAAGCGCCGTTTCCAGATAAAATATCCATAAATTCACCAGCAAGTTTTTCAATCATAGTTTTTTCATGTCTTTTTCTTGCAGAATCAATAATCCATCTTATTGCAAGTGTTTCCCTTCTTGCAGGTCTTACTTCGGTTGGCACTTGATAAGTTGCGCCACCAACACGACGAGATCTTACTTCTAATGAAGGTTTAACCCTTTCAACAATATCTGTAAATTGTTCCAATTCCTCTTTTTTAGTTTTATCTTTTACAATATCCATAGCACCATAAACAATACCACTTGCCACGGTTTTTTTACCATCAACCATGATATAATTCATAAAACGAGAAACCAAAACACTTTTATATTTAGGATCTGGATTTATAGTTCTTTTTTCTGCTTGTTTTCTTCTTGACATATTAACTCCTTAAAAAACTATTTAGGTCTTTTTGCACCATATAACGAACGACCTTGTTTTCTGTTTGCAACACCTTGGGTATCAAGCACACCACGAATAACATGATAACGAACACCAGGCAAATCCTTTACTCTTCCACCACGTATCATAACAACAGAATGTTCTTGTAAATTGTGTCCTACACCTGGAATATATGCATTCACCTCGTATCCATTAACCAATTTAACCCTTGCCACCTTACGAAGAGCAGAGTTAGGTTTTTTAGGGGTTGTTGTATAAACCTTTGTGCAAACACCTCTTTTTTGCGGATTTTGTTGCATAGCAGGCACTTTTGATTTTCTTATCTTATCAGTTCTTGGATGTTTTATTAACTGATTTATTGTCGGCATATTTTATCCTTTTTATTGTTTCCTTTTTTAATTTTAATGTTATTAGATATAAGAATCTACACAAAATTGTTGAAATCTTAATTATAAAAAAATAAAGAGTCAACTAAAATTTAAAGATTTTCAAAATATCTGTTTTAAAAGTTAAATTTTTATTTTCTAACATTTTAAATAGCATTAAAAACAATTTTGTCAGAAGAATATTTTTTGCTAAAGCATAATAGATTTTTAACAAAAAATATACAATTTTATGCTAGTATTTAAAACAATTCCGCCAGAACTTCTATTTTTCTTTAATGAAAAATAGTCTACCAGCATATTTTTTGAAACAATTATCCATATCCTCACTTTAATCGCAGGTTATACAATACCATCTTTTGCAAAAATATAATCAAATTTTCACAAACATTT
>CAUTSC010000004.1:0-93921 GCA_963541275.1 uncultured Pseudomonadota bacterium | reverse complement strand
GTTCCAATTGTTTTTTCTTTTCTTCCAGCTTGATTTTATTTTCTGCTTCTATTTGAGCTTGCTTGGTTTTTGCCTCTGCTTCTATTTGTGCTTGTTTAATTTTTGCTTCTTCTGCTGCTTGGGCGCTCGCTGCTTTTGCTTTTTCTGCTTCAACTTTGGCTGTTTCTATTTCTGCTTGTTGTTTTAATTCTTCTTGTTTTGCAGACGCCTTTGCCTGTTCGGCAAAACTGGATGCTTTACCTTTTATATAATTTCTGCATTGATATGGCATAAATTTATTTTCTGCTGATAAACAACCAAACAATAAAGCTCTGTTTGATGTGGCATTAGAGCAAGCTCCAGGTGCAGAACAATTGTATTCAAAGCATTCATTTATAACTTTTTCACAATCCCCAGTTCTGTCTGTTTTATCGCAACTGCTTAAAATTTTGGTACATTTGGCACGTATATTTTTTGGAAAGTTAAGTGTTTCACCAGAAAAAGAATTTAAACAATTAAGGCATGTTTTTGAAATTTTATTTTTCTTTTTTTTTGCAGAATAGATTGGGTTAGCGGCAACTAGCAACCCAGCAAATAAAAATAAAATTTTTTTAAATGATGATTTCATATTCCCTCTTACGCGTAAGTTTAACATAAAATAGAGATAGTGTAAAGCTTAAAAATTTCAAAAAAAATCACCACATCTTGAAAAACAATTTGTGGTGATAAAAAGAAAAAAAAATTAATAAAATTTTATTATGATTTTTTTACAACAACTTTTATTGATTTTTGTGTAATTCCACGGCTTAATGCAATTTTTGGTTTAAGTATTGGAATTATTTTTGCAACTGGAACTTTTTTTGCTGTTTTTTTAGCTGTTGTTTTTTTTTCAGCAGGTTTTAAATTTACTTTTATAGAAGTTTTTTTTGCTTCAACAACATCTTTTTTTTCTTCTGCTTTTACATCTTTTTTAACAGCAGCAACCTTTGTTTTTACAACTTTTTTTGCATCAGTTTTTTTTGCCTTTTTTACAGCTGGTTTTGAAAGATCTTTACTTTTAAATCCAGATGAAGTTATATTGTAAATTTGTTCAGCTTCGTACCAGATTTCAACATCTTTGCCCATTGGTTTGCCACGATTTAACCATAAAAAATAAGCAATTTCTGCTATGTGTTCGTGTCTTGTCTTCATAATATCTCTCCTTTTTAACACATTCATTAAAACCAATCTAGCAAATAACTTTAACAAAATCCAGACTTTTTTATTATTTTTTATTTAAATTGTTTTTCATAAAAATAATGTTATTATAAATTTTATTTTTGCTTGCTGTCTTAACTCAGTTGATAGAGTGCCAAATTCGTAATTTGGAAGTCGTGGGTTTGATTCCCGCAGACAGCACCATTTTTTTTACTATGAATGATAAAGATAAAAAATTGTGGAATGATTTAGCTGTTTCTGTTAAACCTTTGAAACAGAAAAATTTTTATCAAAAAGATAGTTTTAAAAATAAAAATTATAAAATAAAAACTGAATTTATTTTGGATTTTGAAAATTTTTCACATAAAGAAAGGATTGTTAATTTTAGGTCAGATTTAAAACTTAATTCTTGTGATAGAATAAATACTCATACTTATAAAAAGATAAACAAAAATTTTATCTATGATGCAAAAATTGATTTACATGGATATGGGTTAGAGGAAGCTTTTACGATTTTTCAAAATTTTATCAAAAATAATTTTAATATTGGCGCTAGAAGTTTGCTTGTTATCACAGGTGTTGGCAAAAAAGAAAAAAATACAGGAGTGATAAGAAAAAATTTTATGGACTGGATTAAAATTGCCGAAATACAAGATAAAATTTTATATTGTGGAAACGCCCACATTAACGATGGAGGCAAAGGGGCATTTTATTTAATGTTAAGGAAAAAATAAACTAATCAATATTTATTAATTTTTCACCACCAAGTATATGTAAATGAAAATGAGGAACAGATTGTCCGGCATTATCGCCAGTGTTGGCAGCCAGTCTGTACCCGCCAGTTTCATGAAGTTTGTATATTTTTATGGCTTCATTTATTGCAGTAAAAAAATCCAATTTTTCTTTATCACTTGCTTGTATCCCAAATTCAGTAAATGAAGTGTAAGATCCCTTTGGTATAGCAAGCAAATGTATTTTTGCCTTTGGATATAAATTATTTATAACAAGTGCGGAATCATTTTCATAAATTTTTTCTGCTGCTGCATTTTCATTTATAATTTTATAAAATGGATTATTTTTATTGTATGTCATTTTTTATCTTTCATCTTTACAAATTATTTCATCAATATTTACAATTTTTTCACCATATTTTTTGTAAATTTTTGTATCAGTTAATTGTAAAAGTTTTGATGAAAGTTTTTTACAAATATTCAAAGCTGTCATATTTTTATCATATAAATTGTTAAAGTTTTTTCTTAGCTCCAGGTAAGTTTTGTCAGCTTTTAAAATAGGGTGTAAATCAACCAGTTTAAAAAGCTCATTTGCCTTTATCACAGAAAAAATCTGCCTGTTATATTCTTTATTTATATCATTTTGTGTGTCAACATAAACGCCCATTATATCAATGATAAGTTTTACAACTCTTTTGTCGTTAATAATCCAACTTTTTGTATAGTTTATCATTTCAGGAACAAGATCTTTGTGTTTTTTTTGATTGTTATAATAAATAACTATTTCTTTATTTTTGGTTATTTTTTTAACTATATCTTTGACTGCATAAATATGTGTATAATATATTGAAAAAACAAGTATAAAAATACAAGCTGCAAAATACATAAAATATTTTATTTTTGATGGTTTAGTATTTGTTGTTTTTATAATTTCAATTCTTGGTTCTTTGTTTTCTGTAATCTGTTTTTCACTTTGTTCAATATTTATTTTATTTTCGTTTTCTGTCATTAAAATTCTCCTATTAATTTAATTTTGTCATTATAAATAAAAGATTTTGAAAATACTATAACTTTTTCTTTATTTTTAAAATAATTTAATATAGTCTTGTTTTTAAATAAGAGGGAAGTTTTTTGAGAAAAATAAGTGTAAAATTTTACAGAAAAAGTGTTGGTGGATCAATCTTGTTCCAGGTATTATTGGGGCTGGGTTTGATGGTTATGATGTCGCCACTTATTTTAAATCAAATCAAAAAATATAATGAAGAGGTAAGGCGAGAGGATGTTATAAGTGATATGTCCAAATTGCAAAAGGCTGTTAGCTCTTTTGTCGTATTTAATAAGGATGGTTCAACAATTCCAGATGGTGTTACCTGTTGGAAAGATATAACAAGTAATTGCATTTCAAAACCTGTAAAAGCCGGAGGAAAAGATCTTGCAATTCATACAAAAAAAATGGCGCCAGCTTTGAATGATTATTTAAAGGCTGGAACTTTGAATACAGAAAAAATAAATGCTTATGGGCTTGAATATTATTTTGTTACAATCAAAAATTCTGGTGATATAACATCTCTTTTGATTGCTAGTTGTGTTGCAAAATCATGTATTGACAGAATAACACTTAATGGAATAGGGCAATTTTTATTTGATAAAGGTTCAATTATTCAAGAGGATAAAGAACTTTTGGGTGATATAAAAGTATCAAAAACATTGCAAGATGTTTTAAAAACTATTGTTGATGATACTGGGGCTGGGGCAATGTTTATGTATACAACTGATGAAATGATAACATCGGATTTTCTTTACAGATATCTTATGCCTGGCGCGCCAGACAAAGCAAAAATGTTAAATACTATGCTTGTAAATTTAAACATGAATAATAATGACATAAAAAATATAAAAGACGTAAAATCCAGTATGTTTAAAGTTGGAAAATTGTCAAAGGTATCTGCGATGCTTGCTGATAAATCCATATTTGATAGTGCGAATGTTAAAATTAAAAATTTTGTTGAGTTTGCAGGTGTTGGGGAACAACATTTAAAAGTTGCAAATGGAAATGCCTTTCCTTTTGTTGCAAAAAAAGATGCTGAAGGTGGAAATATTTATTTTACAAATTTAACCTCAAATGGAAATACAACGGAATTAAAAGGTATCAATTTAAAAAGTGCGGATTTAAATGCTACAACCGAGGCGCTAATTGAAAAAAATGCAAAAATAGACCTTACATCTTTTATAGTTAAAAATAATGAACAAGCAAAAACAATATCAATAAACAAAGCCAATGTTGATGTGGTGAATGCAACACAACTTGAAAAAACAGAAACAAAACTTGGTAAAGTATTGATGAAAGATACAGAAACAAAAGATGCCTTTATATATGTATTAAGTGAAGATCATCCAGTTGTTGTTAACTTATCCGGTTCAAGCGAGGTTGATGATATAGTAATAGGTAGTACAAAATTATCAGATACGGTTGGTGATACGGTTAGAGTTATGAAAGAAACCTTGGCAGAATATTTAAGATTGAAATCTGGGACACCATAAAAATGAACAGATTAAAAAAATATAAAAATGATTTGGGAATTTCTTTACTAGAGGTAATTTTTGCCCTTGGCATAATGGCGTCGTTAAGCCCTCTTGTTATAAAATTTGCGTTTAAAGATTTATCGGATATTAAATATCTTAATTTAGCAAAAAAAATAAAACAATTAACAAAATCTGTTGTTGCCTATTCCGCGAAAACCAGGAACAATTGGCAAAATGATACAACAGGGGCTATCACTCTTGACAAACTTAATTCTTTACATCTTGGTGAAGGTGTTATTGATAAACAATTGCTTGATAATTCTTATATAAAATACATAAAAGATGCAAGCGGAGAAGTTAATGTTTATGCAACAATAAATATGGATGGATATTCACTTGATCCAGATAAATTTAAAAAAACTTTATTATATGTAGAAGATAATATTGGTTATGTAGTTGATGATTTTTGTGTGGGTTGTACCAAAGCTCCATGTGTTTGCAGTATAAATAATGATTGGGCAATAGAATATAATATGATTGCAGAAGAGCCAACTCAAAAAATAGAAGAAAAAATGTTGGCTGTTGTTCGTGTTGATGAAAATTTGTTAAGAAAGGATCATTTAAAAGATTTTTATTTATACAGAAACAGTCAAGGTGGAGCAAATGGAAATGTTATGAAACGGGATTTATCTCTTGGTGGTAATGATATAAAAGATATAGTAACATTATTTACAGAGTCTTTGTTTGGTAAAGACAAAGATATTGAACTTATAAAATTTAAGGCAGTAGAGGAAAAATTTTTTGATAATATAAATATTGAAAACTCCCTTGTATTAAAAGAAAATTTAACTATGACTTTTTTAGGAACAAGTATTGTTGAAGCATTAAATATTTATTTTCAATATCCAGTTATTTTTAAAAGCTTTTCTGCACCATCTGCTATTTTAATAAAAGATGAAAAATCTCTTAAAGACCAAAGTATAAAGGCAAGCAAAATTATTTTTGCTGGTAATAATAATTCTTTATCAATAGAAGATATTGTTGCAGATAATGTAAATGGCTCTGATAGCTTGGAAATAAATGGGGAGTTAGCAATTATTGATGCTCCACATATACAAATGAGTGGAGGGGATACAGCCAAAACAAAAATTTTAAATGCCAATCACAAACTTAAAATTGGCGATACCGGACAAACAATTTTGGATGCAGCAACAGGACAGATACAGATTGGATCCGGTTCTGTTATTATAAATAATATTCATGGTGCTTCACGGCAAGTTGATTATTATGATAAAATAACAACAACAAAAGCTTTATTTGAAAATTTAAAATCCGAGATACAAACAAAATTTAGACCATAGTTGGAAAAAATGAAAAATTTAAAAAAATATAAAAATGTTTCTGGTGGAATGCTTCTTGAAATTATTTTGATGCTTGCTGTTATGATGTCTATATTCCCAATAATGCAACGAAATATCAAAAAACGAACCGACAATATAAGAAACCAAATGGTTATAAAGGATATGTTAAAATTAAAAGGTGCGGTTGAAAATTATTTAAAAAAACAACCAAACTTAAAAGAGGGCGTGAATGATATTGATTTAAATGTACTTGTTGAAAATGGATTATCGGCTGCTTTTAAAAAACAAAATGTTTTAAATCAAATTTATAAAGTAAGGGTAAAAGTAAAAAAAGAGCAAGATTTAGATGTAGAGCTTTTAATGTATGATGCAATAATTATTGCAACTGGCAATGATGAAATATCCCCTATGAGGATAAGAGATATAGTCAAAGAAGCAAAAGGTTATGCCGGTTATGTTGAAAAAGATATGGTTTATGGACCATCATGGCAATTTAAAACTAATGTTTGGAAAAAAGATAACACTGCTATGGATATAAATGAACATAGTCTTGTTCTTAAAACAGGTCTTACAAAAGATGATGATAAATATATTTATCGTGTTCCAAATTCTGGTTCTGCAAGTATGAGAACAGATTTATATATGGGTTTTAATAATATTATTGGGATAAATAATATTTTTATAAATGGTGGTGTGGATACAACTAATGCTGAATTTAGGGGGCAAACTAATCTTCGTACTATGGCAGTTGAAAATATATTGGATTTTAATAATACAAATATAAAAGTTAATGAAATTTTTAACTTTATTGGGAAAAAAGATACAGATATAAATTTTGAAAATTATGATTATGTTGATAATTCTGCTTTATTTGTATACTTAGCAAATGTTTTCACAGCTCAAGAATTGTTATTTAATGACAGCGCAAAAAAAGTAATAGGTTCTTATGATCAGTTGTTAAGGAGTTTGATAAGTCCAATAATAAATTTTAATTCCAACTCAACCATTATAAATAAAATTTCAAAATTTCTTATTGAACAAACAAGTGATGTTTCAAAAGATGTGATTTTGAAACTTAAAGAATTGGATACCAGGACTTTTAATATAAAATCAAAAAATAATGCCGATTCTTTTGCAAGTGTAGAAGAAGTGGCAAGTTTAAAAGAGGCAAGTAAATATTTTATAATAAAAGATAAATTTTCAGCTCATGATATAATAGTAAAAAATGTAAATAAAAAAATTATATATGATTTAGGTTTAAAAAAACTAGGTGGTATAGATATCACAGAAAAAACTCCATTAAGTGTTGTATTAAGGGGGATACATTATTCATATTGTGATATGTACAAACTTGTCCACAACCAATATCCAACAAACGATGGCATAGTGCCAGGTTGGTATTGCAACTTGTACCGCCGCTGTGAATACGCCGAATGCGAAGGTCAATGGTATTATTAAGAAAAATTATTTTCCATTCTCTCTATATCTTACTTTTTTACTACCATGTTTAAAAAATGCAGATTTTCAGTATTTTGAAAATTCATTCAAATATCTTTATTGTAAAAGTATAGGCCAATTTTTGCTTGCAAAAATTATACTTTAATTTTATCATGAATTTAGATAAAAGGGACTGAAAACCCTTATTGACATGAGTTGGATAAACTCACAGAATATTGGAGCATTCCTACTGTAATGGTAGGAAGGTGTGGAAATATCTACGAATACTACACGCTATTTTGTCAATATAGTTTTCAGCTTCCTATCGCTAATGATTAGTGATGAAAAACAGGGAGAGACTATATGATAAAAACAAAAATTAAGTATGCTGTTTTGGTTGGGTTGTTGCTGTATAAATCTGGTTCTTTTGGTGCAAGCGAAGCAACAAAAAAACAGATACATGAAACGCTTGCAAAATATGGAATAAGCTCTGGTGGTAAGGAAGTTTGTGGGGGTGATGAAGAACCAATCTGTAATGAACCAGGTTGCAAAGTTAAATGCAATAGATATGGTGCGAACAATTTTTGGTCGCCAAGTGATAGGCTTTGTAAATCTTGTCCGGTTGGAACAATACTTAACAAAACAACATTTCAAAGTTGTAATCAGGTTGTGTGTCCGTCCGGAACTGTGGGGATAAAAGTTTCAAACGGAAATTGTCCCGTAGGGATGGACCTGTTTGCACCAAGCAAAGGAATATGTCCGGAGGGATATGAACTAAAAAAAATAACAAATGGAAAATGTCCAGATGGTATGGAGTTGATAGATTTAAGAAATAACTGCCCAGCTGGATACGAAATTTTTAAACAATCATAAAAAAAGAAAGGAGAAAATTATGATAAAGAAAACTAGTAAAATAACAATACTTGCAAGCTTGCTTGTGGCAACTATGGTAAACGCTCAAGAATTTTACACCTGCGTTCCAAAGAAAAGTTGGTGGAAAGATATTTTGACAGAAAGTATAAAGGAGGGAAATAAAAAAATCTGGACTAAAATAATAGATCTTCAAATAACTTCCCCTCTAGAAGATTTTAAAGGATATTTACAACCTGGAAATTATAGGGTTAGAGCAGCAGGTGCAGGTGGAAAAGAAGAAACAAGAGAATTTACATTAATAAAAACAGAAGAATTTAAAGCTTGTGTTGGTGCTGGAGGAGGAGGTGGTGGTGGCAGGGGATTTGATGGATACTACGGCGGCGGCGGTGGTGGTGGCTACAACGACAGCTACAATGGTGTTGGTGGTTACGACAACAATAGTGGCGGCTATGGTGGTGGTGGCGGCTATGGCGGTGGTGGTGGCGGTATGAGCTACGGAAAGAACCACGAGTACAACAATTCCGGCAATGGTGGTAGCAACAGCAGCGGCAGCGGTGGTAGCGGTGGCGATAGCTATAGCTCCAGAGGTTACGATGGCAGTGAAGGGAAAAATAATATATACAACTCTGAGCTCAAATGGGACAACAACTATGATGGTATTGGTTGCAATGGTGGTGCTGGTGGTATAGGAGGAACATCTATAGTAGGCAGAAATGCGGCGGGGGTGGGGGAAGTTATTTCAAGGTTGCTGATGTTGAACTTATATTAAAAGGTGGAGATGGAAAACCTGGATTTAAAACAGATGATGGATATCATGGTGGGGATGGAGCAGGACCAGATGGTTATGTGATAGTTGAAAAAATGGAATAAATAATACAAGCATACACTCATAATAACTCCTGTTTTTTGCAGGAGTTTTTTATTTTAAAAATAACTTGATTTTTTGAAATGTGGTTTGTATAATCCCTACATCTTTGGTCCCCATCGTCTAGAGGCCTAGGACAAGAGGCTTTCAATCTCTCAACAGGAGTTCGAATCTCCTTGGGGACGCCATTTAAGGATGGTTTTATGTCAAAAACTTCTAAGGAAATTTTGCTTGGTATTGCGTTTGATGAATTTGCAAGTTTTGGATATGAAAAATCTTCTATAAGGAATATTTGTTATACAGCTAATGTAAATGTTTCATCAATATCATATTATTTTAATAATAAAGATGGGTTGTATAGTGAAGTTATAAAAGAATCTATTAACAAAATAAATGAATATTTAAATCCTGTTTTACAAGAATGCAACCAAAAAAGTAATTCTGTTCTTGATAAAAAAAAGGCTTTTGAAATTTTAAAAAAAATCATAAGATGTTTTTTAGAGGGTATTTGTGTCCCAAAATTTCCAGAAAACATAGTAAAAATATATTTACAAGAATATACAAACCCAACAAAATTTTTTTTATTATTCGAGGAAAATTTAAATAAAATTTATATTCCTGTTATTTCAAAATTATTGATAGAGGCAAATGACAGAAAAATTTCTGATAAAGAAGCGGCAATTTATGTTTTTATCTTATTTTCACAGATTTTTAATTTATCAGTTAGAAAAAATTCAGTTTTAAAATTGATAAATGAAAAAAGTTATACAGATAAAGATATAGAAATGTTTGTTAAAATTATTTCATCAAGTGTTTTATTAAAATAAATATATAAAATTCAAACAAGTGTTTGACTTTTTATTTTTTTAATATTATATTCATCACAGTTAATTAATTTGGAGGTTTTAATGGCTAAAAAAACTTTATGTATTGGCTTTTGTGCAAGTATGGTATTTTCAACATATGTGTTGGGTTCTGGATTTTCACTTAATGAATATTCAACAACTGGTATGGGAAGAGCGTTTGCAGGAAAAGGAATAATAGGGGATGATTATTCAAGTATAGTTTCAAATCCTGCTGGTATGATTTTTAATAAATCTGGTTTGCAAATAGGTGGCAATTTAATAAATGTCAAAGCAACTATAAAAAATGATGCGGGTGATAAAACAAATTTAAATGCTGTAAAATTTGTTCCAGATTTTTTTGCTCAATATAACATAAATGACAAAATAAATATTGGAACTGCATTTTATGCTCCATATGGAATGGAAGCAAAATATGATGATAAATGGTTTGGACGTGATGCAGCATTGATGTCAAAAATTGCAGCTTATAATTTTGTTTTTGCTTCATCGTATAAGCTTACAGAAAACTGGTCTGTTGGTGTTGGATTAGAATTTTCAAAAATGTCTGCTAATTTATCAAATGATATAAGTTTGACACCAGCAAATGATCATTTTTTACATTCTGATATCAAAGGAGATTCTAAAATAACACCTTCATATACTATTGGTGTTGTATATAATAAAAATGAAAATACAAAATTGGGATTGTCATTTAAATCTAAATCAAAATATAATTTAGATGGGAAACATAAAATTAGTTTGAATTCTCCACTTCCTATGATACCAGGAAGTGTTGCTGGTCAAGTTATTGCAGATGCAGGTGTAAATGCCAATATAACACTCCCGGAAAGTGTGTTGTTATCTGGTTATCATAAAATTTCAAAATTTGGATTGTCAGGTAGTATAAATTGGACTAATTGGAGCAGATTTAAATATCTTGATATTTACAGTAGGGCAAAGATATTGGGTGTTCCAGTTGGAAAACAATCAACTTATGAAAATTGGAAAAATACTTTGATGGCATCTGTTGGTGTTGATTATGATATAAATGATAAATGGATATTGAGAACAGGTATTGCATTTGATGAAAGTCCAATAAAATCAGACGACTACAGAACTGCAAGAATTCCAGATAATGACAGATGGATTGCATCAATAGGGTCAAGCTATAAATTTAACAGTGGTAAAGTTGATATTGGATACAGTCATGTTTTTGTAAAAGATGGAGTGGCAAAATATGCAACAAGACATCCTGTTGATAAACTTCTTAACGCAAAATATGATTTATCGGTTAATGTGATTGGAGCAACGTTGCAATATTATTTCTAGATTAATATTCCTTTCTTACAGGCAAAGGTATTTTATTGATTTATTTTATTAAATAAGATATTTTTGTCTTGTGTATGGAAAGGAAATATTATGAAACAGAACACTAATGCAGAAAATTATAAAATTGTAAAACAATCAAATAAAATAAAAAAAATTGCGTATCTGGTTTCTTTTTTATGGATTTTGTGTGTTATTGCACCATCTGTTTTTTATGTAAATAAAAATTCTGTAAGTTTGAAAAAATATATCAGTTTAAAAGGTGTTGGTTATATAAATAATTCTCTTGTAAAACAATACGATTCTATCAGTAAAAGTTTGGTTCAACACATAAATATTTCAAAATATATCAAAGATATTAAAATTCCAGAAATCAAACTTGATAAAATAGAGGCTGATACTGCGAAAGTGGGAAAAACAGCAAGAGTTTTATCAAATTTTGGTGTAAGGGCGGCAGGTGAAGTTGCAGATAAAAGTGATATTTTAAATAAACAAGTTGCAAAAATAAATGCTGATATTAAAACAGAAACTGAAAAATTAAAACGTATGCTTGAAACAGATCTTGAAAAATCAATAAAAGATGAAATTTCAAATTTTGCAACAAATCAATCAAAACAAGTTTTAAAATTATCAAAAATCAGCTATTATAATTTTGTAAATAATAAATATGGTATAATAGATGATGCCGGTAAAAATCGTACTAACATTATTTATAAAGAGCTTATGTCAAATGACAATTTTATAATTAAAAATTATCTTTTAAATATCAATAAGTATTTTATTTACATAAATTATTTAATGCTTATTTTGGTGGTTGTTGTGGGACTTGTTCCTGTGTATGCTTTGTTGAAAGTTGTGAAAATGTTTACAAAGAATTTTACAACTTGCCCTTATTGCAGAAAAATTTTTATTTCAAAAGAGGCAAAATTTAACATACTTGCAAAGTTAAAGTTTTGGGATTAAATCCTACTTCTTTTTTTTATAAGTATCAATGGTTCCTAATAAATAATTTTTAAAAGAATTATTTATTATCATGTATGAAAAAGTGCCTTTCCCAAAACCTAAAAAGAAAAGTAAATAAAATTTTGTAAAATTAAGAAACAAAACTTTGGAGCGGGTGAAGGGAATCGAACCCTCACGGCTAGCTTGGAAGGCTAGAACTCTACCATTGAGCTACACCCGCGAATGCCAAAAATAATACTATCATTTATTTTATTTTGCAATAAATTTTTAAATAAAAATCATTCTTGACTATTTTTTTGATAAATTGTTTAATTATTAACATTAAAAAGGAAAATTTATGTCTTTTACAATAGAGAAAATAAAACATAATGCAAAGCTTGTAAGATTGCAATTAACCGATGAAATGGCTGAAAAATTGATACCGGAAATGGATGATATGATAAAATTTATAAACGCTATTGATGAGGTGGATACAGCTGGTGTTGAACCTCTTGTTTCTGTTGCATCACACAACTTGCCTATTCGTAAAGATAGTGTAAAAAAAACTTGTACTCGTGCGGAAATTTTGAAAAATGCAACTGATGCAACGGGTGAATTTTTTGTTGTGCCAAAGATAATAGAATAAAGGTGAAAAATGTTTAAACTTATAAAAATTATTCCTATAAAATCAAATACTAAATTGATGAGATTTCATAAATTTTTGTTATCTTTTTCTTTTTTAATGATGTTTTTATCATTGTTTATAATTTTCACAAAGCCATTTAATTATGGTATAGATTTTTCAGGTGGAGTTTTAATAGAAATAAAAACTGCTATACCAACAAGTGTTGAAAAACTTCGTACAGATTTAAAATCTTTTACTCCTGAAATACAGGCAGATGCAAACAGCCAAAATATGTTTTCAATAAGGCTTCCAAAATCAAATAAAACGGAAAGCGAAATTGTTGTGATGGTAAATAATGTAAAAGAAATTTTGGGAAAAGATACAGAATACAGAAATACGCAAGTTGTAGGGGCAAAGGTAAGTGGTGAACTTATAAAAGACAGCGTTGTTGCAATAATTTTTGCACTTATTGTAATATCACTTTACATATGGTTTAGGTTTGAATTGCCATTTGCAATGGGTGCTGGTATCGCGCTTAGTCATGATATAATTTTAACACTTGCAATGTTAATACTTGCAAAGTTGGAATTTTCTTTGACAACACTTGCCGCACTTTTAACTTTGGCTGGATATTCGGTAAATGATACGGTTGTTGTTTATGACAGAATTCGTGAAAACCTTGCAAAATACAAGGGCAAAGCAATGGATGAAATAATCAATATTTCAATAAATGAAACTTTTTCAAGAACACTTCTTACAAGTATCACTACATTCATTGCAACGCTTATGATATTTTTGTATGGTGGTGAAGTGTTAAAGGGATTTTCATCTGTGATGTTGTTTGGTATAGTTGCTGGAACTTATTCTTCTGTATTTTTTTCAACATCACTACTTCTTTATTTTTCAAACAAAAGATCAAAAAATAAGAAAAAATAAATTGACTATTTGTAAAATTGTGCTTGATTATTTTGTAAATAGTTTATAGAATAAACCCACTATGATTTTTGGCTGGTTGTTCCGGCCGGTCATTATTTATTAAACTTGAATGATAGGAGTGTTATTATGGCAAAAGAAACTTATGTGAGAAGTAAACCTCATGTGAATATTGGAACAATAGGTCATGTTGACCACGGTAAAACAACAACAACTGCTGCTATTACCAAATATTTTGGTGATTTCAAGGCGTATGATCAAATTGATAATGCACCAGAAGAAAAGGCTCGTGGTATTACAATTAACACATCACATGTTGAATATGAAACAGATACAAGACATTATGCACACGTTGACTGTCCAGGGCACGCTGACTATGTTAAAAACATGATCACTGGTGCTGCTCAAATGGATGGAGCTATTTTGATAGTTTCTGCTGCTGATGGTCCTATGCCACAAACTCGTGAACACATTCTTCTTGCCCGTCAAGTTGGTGTTCCATCTATCGTTGTTTTCTTAAACAAATGTGATATGGTTGATGATCCAGAAATGCTTGAACTTGTTGAAATGGAAGTAAGGGATCTTCTTACAAAATATGGCTTCCCTGGCGATAAAACACCTATTATAAGGGGATCTGCAGTATGTGCTCTTGATGATTCAAACAAAGAACTTGGTGAAAATGCTATAAGAGCTTTGTTAAAAGCAGTTGATGAATTTATTCCAACTCCTGAAAGACCACTTGACAAACCATTCCTTATGCCAATAGAAGATGTGTTCTCAATTTCAGGTCGTGGTACAGTTGTAACAGGAAGAATTGAAACAGGTATAGTAAAAGTTGGTGATGAAGTTGAAATAGTTGGTATCAAAGATACTCAGAAAACAACTGTAACTGGTGTTGAGATGTTCCGTAAACTTCTTGAATCTGGTCAAGCAGGAGACAATGTTGGTGTTCTTCTACGTGGTACAAAGAAAGAAGAAGTTGAAAGAGGACAAGTTTTAGCAAAACCAGGTTCAGTAACTCCACATAAAGAATTTGAATGTGAATGTTATATTTTGACTAAAGAAGAAGGTGGCAGACACACTGCATTCTTCTCAAACTATCGTCCACAATTCTATTTCAGAACAACTGATGTAACAGGAGCAATCAAACTTCCAGATGATGTTAAAATGGTTATGCCAGGCGACAACATCAAAATGACAGTTGAACTTATAACCCCGGTTGCTATGAGCGAAGGTCTACGTTTCGCTATCCGTGAAGGTGGCAGAACCGTTGGAGCTGGTGTTGTTTCAAAAATAATTAAATAAATTTTAGTTATTAATTTCTAAATCCACCCCTTTTTCGGGGTGTTTTTTTTTAACTATATATCAAAAAATATTGTTTATAAAAATGATATAATAAATATATGAAGTTTAAATTAAATAGAATAATCATCCCAATATATTTTTAATATAAAGATATTTGCTAATTTTTACAAAGTAAAAGTTATATAGCTATAAATGTATATTCTCTCATTTCTAATTCTCTTCTCCAGATATTTTTTACTATTCTTACCTAATGGTTTTCCGATTCTTCCACGTTGCAAAAAATTGCAGATTTATAATATTTTAGAATTTTTATTATAAGATGTAGTTTATTTAATATTCATTCAAATATATTTATCAATAAATATATTTGCCACAAAAGGAGTATCTTAAATATATAATAAATACGTGAAATTTAAATTAAAAAATCATCCAAATATTTTGTGATAACCAAAATATTTGCCAGTTTTTGCTTGCAAAAATTATATAGACATAAATAAATCTATGTATTTATTTTCCAATCTTCCCCAGATATTTTTGTTCTTCTTTTCTATATGATCTCTCTCTTCTTCCATATTTCAACAAATCGCATATTTCTGCCATTTTGAAAATTTTTATAAAAAGATATAAAAAATTTGTATTTTGTTCTTGACTTTTTAAGATAGATTATAAAACAATTATCAAATATTTTTGTGTTCTTAATTTTTTTAGGATATATGATAAAACAACCATCAACCGATATTTTGTTTGGCAAAATATCGCTTGCAAACCCTGTTTGCATTTTTTTTAATTTTTTATATTTTGTTCTTGATTTTTAAAAAATAATGATTATATTATAACTAACAAAAGGGTGAAGTATACCCAAAATTTCCAGAGAATAGATTTTTGATTTTGCTATGATGTAGATATAGATATAGATCATTGTTGCTATGTGAATTTTATTAAAGATTTCATTCCAATATTTTTCTAAAGAAAAATGTTGGCCGCAAACAAAGTTTGCAAAAAATCTCAATAAATAAAAAAAATTAATTTTTTCACTTACTCTCTTGAAATTTAAAAATTGGATACATATATATAAAATAACCAAAGGGGTGAATTGTATCAAAATCAATTGATACAAGCAAAGATTTTTCACTAAAAACAATAAATCAAATTTTATCAAAAATTTAAATAATCTTTAAAAATCTTGTCTAACACAAAATCGTGTATAAAGCACGATAGGTTGGATTTTAAGGATTGTTTAAAGGGGCGCAACGAAATGGCGTGAAGCCTTTTCTTGCAATTATTAAACAAAAACAATAACATATAACAATAGGAGTAAAAAATGAACTATATAAAAGAACAAATAACAAAACTTTTTAAATTAGCTATTAAATTGCTGGGGTATGATAAGGTAGATCTCTATAATTTAATAACTACATCAAACAGACCGGATTTATCCGCTTATCAGTGTAATATTGCATTAACGCTTGCAAAAGTTTTAAAACAAAATCCTATGGCTATTGCAACTAATATAAAGGATAAAGTTAAAAGTGATGATATAGAAATAGATGTTGCACCACCTGGGTTTATTAACATAAAAGTAAGTGATAATTTTATTGCATCTGCTATGTCAAAGGAAAATATCCTTCTCCCAACAAAAACGCCAAAAAAGAAAATAATTGTTGATTATGGTGGCCCCAATGTGGCAAAGGCTTTACATGTTGGTCATTTACGGGCAAGTATTATTGGTGAAGCGTTAAAAAACCTTGCAAAATTTATGGGACATGAAGTGATAGGTGATATACATATGGGGGATTGGGGGCTTCCTATGGGGATGATTATTGCCGCAATTAAACAGCAAAATTTATCTTTACCCTTATCAGTTGATGATTTGAATAAAATTTATCCTGCTGCATCACAAAAAAGTAAAGATGATGAAGATTTTATGAAACAAGCTCAACTTGAAACAAAAAAATTGCAAAACAAAGATCCAGAAAATGTTGCAATTTGGCAAAGTTTTCGTAAAACTTCCACCGATGATATAAAAGAATTGATGGATAAATTGGGTGTTGAATTTGATTTATGGTATGGGGAAAGTAATGCCAATGACGATGTTGAAATGTTAGCAGAAAAATTTGATAAAGAAAAAATTTCAACTCTTTCAAATGGCGCAAAAGTTATATTTTTAAATGATTATCCAATTCATGGTAATGAGCCTCCGCCATTTATTGTTGTGAAAACAAACGGCGCTGTAATGTATGGAATGACAGATATAGGCACATTGTATGACAGGATAGTAAGACAAAAAATAGATGAAGCTTGGTATGTTGTGGATTCAAGACAGGCACTACATTTCCATCAAGTTTTTTCAGTAATGGATTTAATTGGCTTAAAGGGCAATATCAAATTGGAGCATTTGGGCTTTGGTTCTGTTTTGGGGTTAGATGGAAAACCTCTTAAAACAAGAAGTGGTGAAAATGTTCCACTTCGTGAATTGATTGATGGCACAATTAAATATGCAAAAGATAAGATTTTGGAAAATGAAAAAACCAGAAATTTATCAGCTGCAGAAGTGGATAAAATTGCAACGGATGTTGGTATTTCAGCAATAAAATTTGCAGATTTAATAAATCCACGAACCAATGATTATATTTTCAATATGGAAAAGTTTGTTAATTTTGAAGGCAAAACTGGACCATATATTTTATATACTGCCGTTCGTATAAAATCTATTTTAAAAGAATTGGAGAGCGCGGAAAAAATAGAATATGACAATATAATCATAACGAATAAATCAGACAGAGCGCTGTGTTTTAAAATTCTTGATTTTAAAGAGATTTTACAAACTGCCTTTGATGAGCGTGCAATAAATATTTTGGTTCAATATGTTTATGAGCTTTCAGTGATTTTTAATGATTTTTATCATAATTGTAAAATTAAACAACAAAGTGATGAAAAAATAAAAAAATCTTGGATTGCAATTTCACAAATAACACTTGAAATAATAAATATTTTTGCAAAAATTATAAAAATAAATATACCAGAAAAAATGTAAATAAAGGAGGAGAAAATGACTACATTTTTAATAGTACTTATAATATCAACTTATTTAATATCCAGTATTCCATCGGGACTTTTGCTTACGAAATTGTTTTTAAAAACAGATATAAGGAAAATAGGAAGCGGCAATATTGGTGCAACAAACGTACTTCGTACCGGTTCGAAATGGGTTGCACTTGCGACAGTTTTATTTGATGCTTTAAAACCGATATTATCTATCGTTATTCCTGTTTGGTGTATGTATTTATATTATGGTGCTATGGATCCATTTTGTATCTATCTGGGAAGAATATTTAATTATGTAATGACACCTATTATAACAGCTAGTGTTATTTTGTTTTCTGTTTTGGGACACATGTTTCCTCTATACCTTAAATTCAAAGGTGGCAAGGGGGTTGCAACAACATTTGGATCTTTGTTTCTTATCACAAAATGGTACAATGTTTTTGGATTAAGTTTGCCGATACTTCCACTTGCAGCACTTTTCACTTGGATACTTGTTGCGGTGATTTCAAAAAAATCATCACTTTCTGCACTTGTAGCATCAATAGCAAGTATGTTATACATTCCATTTATGTTAAATGAAAGAAATGTTGAATTTTGGGGCGGTGCGACAACACAAAATGTTATAATTTTTATGTCTGTGTATTTTGTAATTGTGCTACTTATTTTTTATAAACATAAAGAAAATATTAAAAGGTTATTAAATGGTACAGAATCAAGTATCAGTTTTAAAAAATCTGTTGTAAAAACAGAAACTAAGACAGATAAAAAAGTGGCAGTGAAAAAAATTGCAACAAAACCGGCAAAGGCAAAAACAACAAAGCCAGCAAAAAATGCAAAGCCAGCAGTCAAAAAGAAAAAGTAATTTATGGATATAAAAGAAAAGATTGATTATATCAGGCTTGTTAATACGGAAACTGTTGGTGCAGTTTCCTTTTTTAAATTGCTTTCAAAATTTAAAACTTGTGGGCGTGTATTGGAGTTTTTAAAAGAAGAAAAAAATATAACAGCGCCTCCGGTTGAATTTGCAGAGTGTGAACTTGAAATTGCGGATAAAAAAGGGGTAAAAATAATTTTTGCAACTGATGAAAATTATCCAATTTCTCTTAAAAATATAAATGACAAACCACCCCTTTTATATGTAAAAGGAAACATTAAGGCTCTTCAAGGATTAAACAATATTGCAATTGTTGGAACGCGACATCCAACAATCAATACAAAAAATTTAACTTTTGAAATTGCAAAAAACCTTGTAAATTTTGGATATACAATAGTTTCTGGCATGGCAATTGGAACTGACACGTTTGCACATAATGGTGCGTTAGCAAGTGATAATAAAAAAGGCGACAAAACAATTGCTGTTTTATCAGGTGCGGTTGATAATATCTATCCAGAAGTAAATACAAAATTGTATCATAAAATAATTGAAAATGGTGCAGTTATAAGCGACATGCCGTTTGGAACAAAACCACAGGCAAATTTATTCCCGCGGCGTAATAGAATAATTTCTGGACTATCCATTGCAAGTGTTGTGGTGGAGGCAGGCATTAAATCAGGCAGTCTTATCACTGCAAAATACGCGCTAATGCAAAACAGACAAGTTATGGCTGTGCCAACTTTTCCAAATACTCATGAACAAAGCGGGACAAATCTGCTTATTAAAAATGGTGCAAAATTGATTGAAAATGCGGATGATATAATCAAAATTCTTGATACTATTGCAAAATGTGATTTACAACAGGGAAAAGAAAATATCTCTTTTGATTTATTTGAAAATATAAATGAGATTGCAATTAAAACGCCACAATCTGTAAATATAAAAAAGCCAAATAGTTTGGATGAAATTATTTTATCTTTGTTAAATGATACTCCTGTTTCAGAAAATAGTTTGATAAGACAGATAATGGAAAATCATAAATATAAGCAAGCAGAAATTGCAAATGCAATTTTAAATTTAGAGCTGTCTGATAAAATTGCCTATACAGCTACAGGCAATATTTACAAAATAAAAAACTAGATAAAAATAAATTTTTTTATTATTTTTAATGAAAGGATAAAACAATGTTTGAAGTAAAAAATTTAATTGTAAATGTTGATGACAAACAAATTTTAAAAGGTGTTGATTTAAAGGTTGAAAAAAATACAACTCATATAATTATGGGAAAAAATGGTTGTGGGAAAAGTTCGCTTTTAAATGCTATTGTAAAAAATCCAGTTTATGAAATCACGGGTGGTGATATTTTTTTTGAAAAAAAATCTATCACAAAACTTGCAGTTTATGAAATAGCACAAAGGGGAATTTTTTTAAGTTTTCAAAATGCTCCTGCTATTTCTGGGTTATCAATTTCATCCCTTTTAAAAAATGCAGTAAGCAGTATCAAAGAAGCAAAAGGGGAAAAACCTTTGACTGCTCCGGAATTTTTAAAATTTGCAAAAACTTATTGCGAGCTTTTGGAAATACCAACTGCTTGGTTGTCAAGAGAAGTAAATAAAGGCTTCAGCGGTGGTGAAAAAAAACGATTAAGCATGTTGGAAATGTTGTTTATTTCACCAAAACTTGCACTGCTGGACGAACCAGACAGCGGTGTTGATACAGAAAGTATCAATATAATAGTAAAGGCAATAAATTATCTCTGTGAAAGGGGAACTTCATTTATCATTGTTTCGCACTATGAAAAATTGATAAGAAATATAAATCCAGATTTTATACATGTTATGAACGATGGAAAGATTGTAAAAACAGGTAATATTGAACTTCTTGACTTGATTGAAAAAGAGGGGTTTAACCTATGAACCAACAACTATTTTTTGATGATTTAAAAAAACTCACAAACAATAAAGCGGTCATTGATTTTGCTTGTAGTGGCGATTTTATTTTTGATGATGAAAATATTTTGCCTGCCACAACAAAAATTCCAGATGATGTGTTTTGTAGCCTTTATACTTATAATATTGTGATAGTTAATGGATTTTTTGATACAACTTTATCATCAAAAAACTTGCCTGTTGAAGTTATGAGTACCAAACAAAATAACTATAACAAAGAAATTATAAATATCACAAAATCTACTGATAAACCACTTCACATTATTTTTGTTTCATTTAATAATGAAAAACAAAAACGCCTTATTTTGCCTCATATAGAAATAAATATAAATGATAATGTGAGTGTTGATATTATAAAAAGCAACCTTGATATTGGTGATGGACAATATTTTGAAAATAAAAATCTTCATATAAATATTGGTAAAAATACAAGAGTGAATTTATATAATTTTTATGATGGAAAATTTGGTTCTTGCGTGTTTGATAACAACTATATAAAAACGGCTGAAAATTCAAATGTAAATATAGTTTCTATCACAAAAGCTGAAAATATTTTATCAAAAAAAACAATATTTGATGTTGGGAAAAACAGCAATATTTTCTTTAATGCTTCCATTTGTGGAATAAAAAATGGAAATATAAGTGATGATATTTTGTTAAATCATTTTGAAAATAATGCAACCTCCAATACTAATTCTTATGCAGTTGTTTTTGATAGTTCAAATATTCATTTTAAAACTAATGTCATTTGCAAAAAAGACAGGGAAAATATTAATACTTCCCAAGTTTCAAAAATATTATTGGATGGTGATAATGCAAAAGGTAAAATTGATCCATATCAAACCATTTCAACAGAAAAAGTTTCTGCATTTCACGGCGCAACAATAAGTGGTATTTCAAATGCAGAATTATTTTTTCTTGAAAGTCGTGGTATAAACAAGCAAACAGCAAAAAATATGATATATAATTCTTACTTACAAACTCCACTTGCCTTTATAAAAAATGAAAAAATTTATGAATGTTTTGTAAATAGTTGTGCAAACCTTTTGCCAAAATCATAAAATTTTCATTGCGAAAAAAAAAGGTGAAATTTTTGATAAAAAAGGTAGTATAAAATAGCTGCGATTTTATGTTTTCTTTTTATCATATAAAAGTGTATGAAAATTTTTGCTTGTATTTACGGGTATATAATTTTATACTCATTTTGCCTTTCGGGTGATTAGCTCAGTTGGTAGAGCAACTGACTCTTAATCAGTAGGTCTGGGGTTCGAATCCCCAATCACCCACCAGTGTCTGTCTGGATGTCATGAGAGTGTGAAATTCTTGAATAGTTGGCGGGTTCTCCGCACATTTCCGTTATATGTATGACTATCATATACATTATTTTTAGGCTAATTATCCTTAATTTTGCCAAATGTATATAGTGGCTGTTTTTGCAAAGTCACTACTTATCTTTAAACATTAATATTAAAATATTGTTCTAAATATGTTTTTCTCTTTACATATAGTTAAAGTCTGTTATTATAGACAAAAAGAACAATAATATACAAAGGAGGGTAATATAATGAGAAATTAGTATAAGAGCAAAGGAGGCAAAAATGAATACTAATTTAGAAATTGAGTATATAGAAATAACAAATATTAAACCTTACAACAGAAATCCCAGAATACATTTAGATAAACATATAGATGAAATAGTTGCTTCAATAAATACTTTCAAATTTACAAATCCCATATTATTAGATGAAAACAATATAATTCTTGCAGGACATGGTCGTTGGTTAGCTGCAAAAAAGTTAAATATAGATAAAGTTCCTTGTATACAAATAGATTATTTAAATGAAGCTCAAAAGAAAGCTTATCGTATAGCTGATAATAAACTGACACTAAATGGTAGTTGGGATGAAAATCTATTAGGATTAGAGTTTAAAGATTTATCAGAACTAAATTTAGATTTTGACTTAAATGTAACAGGATTTGGTTTACCTGAAATAGATTTTGCAATACAAAATTTAGATGAACCTGTAGAAAATGATCCTGCAGATAGAATACCCGAAGTAGATGAAAATAATATAATTAGTAAAAAAGATGATTTATGGAAACTAGATAAACATGTCATCTATTGTGGTGATAGTTTAGAAAATGATAGTTTCCAAAGATTGATGAAAAAAGATAAAGCTAAGATGATTTTTACAGATGCTCCGTATAATGTAAAAATAACAGGTCATGTGTGTGGTAATGGTAAAATACAGCATGAAGAATTTGCTATGGCTTCTGGTGAAATGACTTGTCAAGAATTTACAGATTTTTTAAAGAAAGCTTTTATAAATTTAAAAAATTATTCAATAGATGGTTCATTACATTATTTATGTATGGATTGGAGACATATTATTGAAATAACTTCTGCTTGTAAGGATTTATATACAGAAATGAAAAATTTATGTGTTTGGAATAAAACAAGTGGTGGTATGGGATCATTGTATAGATCTAAACATGAATTGATATTTGTTTATAAGAATGGAACTGAAAAACATATAAATAATGTTGAATTAGGTAAATATGGAAGAAATAGGACTAATGTATGGGATTATCCAGGAGTAAATTCGTTTGGTGAAAATCATAACGATTTAAAGTTTCATCCAACAGTAAAACCTGTTGCTATGATAAAAGATGCTATAATGGATGTGACTTATAGAAAAGATATTGTATTAGATTGTTTTTTAGGTTCAGGTTCTACTTTAATAGCTTGTGAACAAACAGATAGAGTTTGTAGAGGTATAGAGTTAGAACCTAAATACATTGATGTTATAATAAGAAGATGGCAAGAGTTAACAGGTAAACAAGCTATAAATCTATTAAATAATAAAACCTTCAATGAATTAGGAGGTATTTAAATGGTAGATAAAAATGTTGGATATAAACTCCCTCCTAAAGAGTGTCAATTTAAAAAAGGGCAGTCAGGTAATCCTAATGGAGGGCATCCCCCAGTCCATAAACCTTTTGATTTAGTTGCAAATATTTTATCTTTTACTCTTTCTGCTGTAACTTCTCTTTCAAATTCAGCAAATGATAATAAGATATTTAAAGTTAGTTTACCCATAGCTGTTGAAGTATCAAAACTTTGAGTAATAGAAACTAGTGTACAATTATTTTTTTCAAAATCATCTTTCATCATCTTTTTGAAATCATAAATAGATCTACTTAATCTATTTATTTTATAAACAAGCACTACTTGTATTTTACCAGACTTTATATCTCTAAGTATTTCTTGTAGAGAAGGTCTATTGGTAGTACCTCCAGAAATACCAGCATCAGAATAAGTTTTATAATGAGTCCATCCTTGAAATTGTTGACTTAATATATAAGATTTACAGGCTAGTTCTTGATTATCAAGACTAGTGAATTCTTGATCTAAACCTTTTTCAGAAGATTTTCTGCAATATATAGCACAATTAATAGTATTCATATTTTATCCTTTTAATATCGTTTACATTAGTGCTTTATAAAGTAATGAAATCAAGTTATATAAGTTATATTTTAAATAATAAATGACTTGAATATTAACTCTTTGTAAGCATGTATATAACTAAACAAAAGGATTAAATATGAAAATACCAGAAACTTTAGATGAATTAAAAAATTTAACTTATTTACAAATAGAAGAACTTAATAAACATTATCATATAAAGGGCACAACAAACTATACAACTCAGAATAATTACAGATTATTATGGTATAAAATACAGTGTGAAAAATTTAATCAAAAACTGAAAATAAAACATAAAAATAGATTAGACAGATATGCCACAGATCCAGAACATTATATATCAACAAGTAGACAGACAAAATATTCTATTAAAACAGGTACTCAAATAGAAAAGATCTATAAAGGTAAGCAATATATAATAACTGCCTTGGGAAATGATAGATATTTATATAATGGTAAGGAGTATGCTTCGATATCAGGGATAGCAAGAGAGATTTGTGGACATAATGTTTCTGGATATAGATTCTTTGGGTTTAAGGGGTAAAATAAATAAAAATTTATTAAATATTGTTGATGTGTAAATCAATTTTTAAATCTTGTAATGTTTTTTGTTTGAAAAACATTATCATATACCAAGGCAGATACACAATATTATTATCTTTTTGTATATTATTCATACAAAAAACAATACCCTTATTTAAACTCCAAGAATTAATGTTTAAAGCATTATTTAAAGCTTTATGGGATTTATAATCTTTTCCTGATTTTATTTCTATTGGAATTACTTTATTTTCTTGTTGAACCACAAAATCTAATTCTCCAATATTACTTTTATTTAAATAATGAAGTGTAAAACCATTTGATTTTAATTGTTGAGCAAAAACATTTTCCAATATTCCACCCATATTTACAGATACATTACCTTGTAAAATATCAAATTGTATATTCTCAAGACCCATTGCACATAATAAACCACAATCAGACATAAATAATTTAAAGAGTCTGCTTTGTTCATTTATTTTTAATGGTATCTTAGGTTCGGTAAGATTATAACAAGGTAAAGCAACTCCTGCATCTTGTAACCATATAAAAGCATCTTCATATTCTCTTAATCTAGCATTTTCAGTAATAGATGCTAATTTGAATCTACGATTTTTATTATCTAATTGTGATGGTATTTTATCAAAAATATTATTAACTTTTGTTTTATTGTTTAATGTATATTTGCTAATATCTTGACGGTATTGAGCTAGAATATCTCTTTGTATTTTTGTTACAGTTCCAATATCATAAGAGTCTATAAAAGATTTAACAACAGCAGGCATTCCTCCAACAATAATATAATATTTAAACAACTCTAACATTGTTTTATGTATAGATTCTGTTACAGCTGTATTATTATCATAACAATCTTTTAGATAGTTAATAGTTTGTTGTTGTACACCTTTTGCTATACAAAATTCTTCAAAATCCATTGGATACATTTGTAAGATTTCTTCATAACCCACAGGATATGATGGAACTGGTTTATAATTAACTCCTAATAAAGATCCTGACTCTATATAATCAAATCTTCTATCTTCAACTAGGAATTTAATAGCAGTTCTTGCTTCTGGGCATTCTTGAATTTCATCTAAAAAAATTAAAGTTTTGCTAGGTGTTAATGATTTTCCTATAAATGCAGTTAAATTCATAATAATTGTATTGATATTTAAATCACCTGAAAAAATGTTTATTGCACTGGGGGTTGTGATAAAGTTTATTTCTACAAAATTTTCATAATTTGTTTTTGCAAATTTTCTAACAAGATATGTTTTTCCAATTTGTCTAGCTCCTGTAATTAATAAAGCTTTTTTATTAGAATTTTTTTTCCATTTATTTAATAAAACTTCTGCTTTTCTATACATAAAACAACCTATTTTCTTGTAAAATCACGTTTTATAGTAAAAATATAATATAAAAATTCACATTTTTCAATAATATTTTACTAATTTTACACACGTTTTTATAAATATTTATCTTTTGTTTTTCACGTTTTGATAAAATTATTTTTACAATTCCTGCTTTATTTAATTATTTTGTAGAAATATAATTATATTGAAAAAGATACAAAAATAGGACACAATGCAAAAGGTAAATAATGTTAAGGAAAAAGTATGACAAAGGAACAAGAAAGAGCAGAATTACACAGAGTTATTTGGCAAGTTGCAAATGATTTAAGAGGATCTGTTGATGGATGGGATTTTAAATCTTATGTTTTGGGATTTTTGTTTTACAGGTATATAAGTGAGAATATTACTGCCTTTATAAATACAGAAGAACACAAAACAGGAAATTTAGATTTTGATTATACAAAACAAAATGATGAAATTGCAATTTTGGGGAAAGAGCAAATTATTAAAAATAAAGGTTTTTTTATTTTGCCAAGTGAACTGTTTTGTAATATAAGGACAAAAGCAAAAAATGATGATAATTTGAATCAAACTTTATACACAGTTTTTAAAAATATTGAACAATCAACCCAAAATTTTCAAAGTGAAGATGATTTCAAAGGTTTGTTTAATGATGTTGATGTTAACAGTAATAAATTAGGTTCTACTGTTTATGAAAGGAATGCAAAATTAGTAAAAATTTTAGATGCTATTGGTGATCTTAAACTTGGTAATTTTACTGATAATACTATTGATGTTTTTGGTGATGCGTATGAATATTTGATGACAATGTATGCTTCAAATGCAGGAAAATCAGGAGGCGAGTTTTTTACACCACAGGAAGTTTCAACATTGCTTACAAAATTAACATTGGTTGATACAACAAAACAAGGTAATTTTAAGAAAGAAGTAAATAAAGTTTATGATCCTTGTGTTGGTTCTGGATCTTTGTTGTTAAAGTTTGCGAAGATATTAGGGACGGATAATGTAAGAAATGGTTTTTATGGTCAAGAAATAAATATTACAACTTATAATTTATGCCGTATAAATATGTTTTTACACAATATAAATTTTGAAAAATTTGATATTGCTTTGGGCGATACTTTGATAAATCCAAAACATTGGGATGATGAACCTTTTGAGGCAATAGTATCAAATCCCCCTTATTCTATTTCTTGGGAAGGTGATAAAAATCAAGTACTGATAAACGATCAAAGGTTTTCCCCTGCGGGAGTTCTTGCTCCATCCAGTAAAGCGGATCTAGCCTTTACAATGCATATGCTTTCTTGGCTTGCAACCAATGGAACTGCAGCAATAGTTGAATTTCCAGGTGTTTTATACAGAAGTGGTAAAGAACAAAAAATAAGAGAGTATCTAATAGATAATAATTTTGTCGATTGTATTATTCAATTACCATCAAATTTATTTTTTGGAACATCTATTGCTACTTGTATTATAGTTTTGAAAAAAAGTAAAAAAGATAATAAAGTATTATTTGTTGATGCAACTAATGAATTTATCCATTCTGGTAATAAAAATAAATTAAGTGATTCGAATATTGAAACAATCTTAAATGAATATATTACAAGGAATGATAAAAAATATTTAACAAAACTTGTTTCAAACGAAGATATTTCAAAAAATGATTATAACCTTTCTGTGTCCAGTTATGTAGAACAAAAAGATACAAAAGAACAAATTGATATAAAACTATTAAATAAAGAATTAAAAGAAATTGTAATAAAACAAAATGATTTAAGAAATAAAATAGATATGATAGTAGCAGATTTAGAGGGTGATTATGAATAAAATAGATGAATTGATACAACAATATTGTCCATATGGTGTGGAATATAAAGAGTTGGGAGAAATTTGTAAAATAAGCAGAGGAAAAGTAATATCAAAAGAATACTTACAGGATAATATAGGAGAATATCCTGTTTATTCCAGTCAAACAATGAATGAAGGAATACTTGGTAAAATTAATACTTATGATTATGATGGAGAGTATTTAACTTGGACTACTGATGGCGCAAATGCTGGTTCTGTGTTTTATAGGCTAGGAAAATTTAATATTACAAATGTTTGTGGTTTATTGAAAGTTATTTTAAATGATATGAATATTAAATTTTTATATTATTGTTTAGAAATAGTGACAAAAAAATATGTAAATGCAGGTATGGGGAATCCTAAATTAATGAGTAATGTTATATCAAAAATACCAATTCCTATTCCGCCATTGCCAGTTCAAGAAAAGATCGTTGAAATCTTGGACGGATTTACAGAACTAGAAAAAGAACTAGAAAAAGAACTAGAAAAAAGAAAACAGCAATATGAATATTACAGAAACAAGTTGTTGAATTTCGGTGAACCTCTTGAAAATGGCGAAAATCTAAGAGAGAGAGAGTAGTTTGGATGTCTTTAAGTGAATGTTGTAATACAATTTTAGCAGGTGGTGATTTACCAAAAGAATATATAAAAAGCCAAAAACCACAAGGTAATATGATTTATCCTATATATTCAAATGGCAAGGGAGATTCCGCGTTATATGGTTTCACAAATAATTATAAAATAAATAAAAGATCAGTTACTATTTCTGCAAGAGGAACAATAGGATATCATACCATAAGACAAGCTTATTATACTCCTATAGTAAGATTAATTACATTAATTCCAGATGAAACACAAATTACAGTTGATTATTTAAATTATATTTTAGATGTTATAAATATTTTAGATCATTATAAAAGTGTTGGAAGTATTCCACAATTAACGATTCCAAATTTAAAAAACTTAAAAATCCCTGTTCCACCACTTGCAGAACAAAAAAGAATTGTTGAAATACTTGACAGGTTTGATACTTTGGTTAATGATATTTCTGTGGGACTACCTGCGGAAATTGAAGGTAGACGAAAACAATACGAATATTACAGAAATAAGTTATTAACTTTTCCCCAAAAGAATTAAGGAGTTATATGTCAAATTATGATATGGTTTTGGAAAATATTGAAAGCACAATAGTTGCAGAATATAACAGTACTGGCAGTCAAGAAACCAAATATCAAACAGAGGCAGATTTAGAAAAAGAATTTATAAAACAACTTCAAACACAGGCTTATGAATATTTAACAATAAATAGTGAAAAAGAACTTATAAATAACCTTAAAAAACAACTGGAAAAATTAAATAATTATAATTTTGATGATGATGAATGGAATTTATTTTTTCAAAAACATATACAAGGGAATGAAACAGGTAAAGATGCCATAGCAGAAAAAACAAAAACTATTCAAGAAGATTATGTTAAAGTGTTTGAATGTAAGGATGGAATAGCAAGAAATTTTAAACTTTTGGATAAAAAAAATATTCACAATAATTCTTTACAAGTTTTAAATCAATATGTGGCAGATGGTGGTATTCAAAAAAATAGGTATGATGTTACTGTATTGGTAAATGGCCTTCCTTTGGTTCATATAGAACTTAAAAGGCGAGGTGTTGATATAAAAGAAGCATTTAATCAAATAAATAGGTATCAAAGGGAAAGTTTTTGGTCTGGGTGTGGACTTTTTGAATATATACAAATTTTTGTGATTTCAAATGGAACTTTTACCAAATATTACAGCAACACTACAATAAACAATCATACCAAAGAGTTAAACGGCAAATCATTAAACAAAAAAACAAGTCATAGTTTTGAATATACCAGTTGGTGGGCGGATGCAACAAACAAACCTATTATTGATTTAATTGATTTTGCCAAAACTTTTTTTGCAAAACATACTATATTGAATATTTTAACAAAATATTGTGTTTTTACCACTGATAAGTTATTACTGGTGATGCGATCTTATCAAATATTTGCCACAGAACAAATTTTAAATAAAATCAAAATTTCAATAAATTATAAAACTTTTGGCACAGTTAAAGCAGGGGGTTATGTTTGGCACACAACGGGCAGTGGTAAAACATTAACTAGTTTCAAGACGGCTCAACTTGCAACTTCTATTCCTGAAATAAATAAAGTGTTGTTTGTTGTTGACAGAAAAGATCTTGATTACCAAACAATGAAAGAATATGATAAATTTCAAAAGGGAGCAGCAAACAGCAATACCAGCACAGCAATTTTGAAAAAACAACTGGAAAACAGTGAAACAAAAATTATTATAACAACTATACAAAAACTTACTTGTTTTATAAAACAAAATAAAGAGCATTCAATTTATAATAATCACATTGTAATTATATTTGATGAATGCCACAGAAGTCAATTTGGCGAGCAACATAAACTTATTACTACAAAATTTAAAAAATATAATTTATTTGGATTTACAGGAACACCTATTTTTGCAGAAAATGCCTATAAATCTGGCAATGGAAGTTTAAAAACAACAGAACAAATTTTTGGTGATAAACTACATACTTATACTATTGTTGATGCAACTGCTGATAAAAATGTTTTACCTTTTAAGGTTCATTATCATTCCACTATGAAAGCAGAAGAAAATATTAAAGATGCAAAAGTTTGGGATATTGATAAAGAAAAAGCTTTGATGTCTTGTGAACGCATTGCAAAAATTGTTGATTATATTTTAACCCATTTCAATCAATACACAAAAAGAAATGAAAGTTCTTATGAATTTGATAAACTTGAAAATATTCATGAAATATCCACTTCTAATTTTAAAAAACAAAAAATAGAAGAGATAAAAAGTAAAGTTCGTTTGACAGGCTTTAATTCTATATTTGCGGTTTCTTCTATTGAGATGGCAAAATTATATTATACAGAATTTCAAAGGCAAATGGCAGATGATATAAAGAAAAAATTAAAAGTTGCGATTATTTACAGTTATTCACCAAATGCTGATGATAACAGTATGGATGGTTTTGATGATGAAAATCCAGAAAATACAGATGCACTTGATAAAAGTAGTAGGGAATTTTTAGAAGAAGCAATTAAAGATTATAATAAAATATTTAATACTAATTTTGATACATCAAGTGATAAATTTCAAAATTATTATAAAGATGTGTCTTTACGAGTAAAAAACCGAGAGATTGATCTTTTGATAGTTGTTAATATGTTTTTAACTGGATTTGATGCAACAACATTAAATACTTTATGGGTTGATAAAAATTTAAGGATGCAAGGATTGCTTCAAGCATATTCAAGAACCAACAGAATATTAAACAGTGTAAAAACATTTGGAAATATTGTTTGTTTTAGAAATCTGGAAGAAGCAACTAATCAAGCAATAGCATTGTTTGGTAATAAAGAAGCAAATGGTATTATTTTACTTAAAACATTTGATGAATATTACAAAAATGGCTATTGTGATGACAATGGAAATTTTATTAAACCTTATACAGATTTGATATTTGAATTACAAAATAAGTATCCTGCCACAAAAAGAATAGACAGTGAAAATAATCAAAAAGATTTTATTAAATTATATGGTTCAATTTTAAAATTAAGAAATATTTTAGATACTTTTGATGAATTTAAAGGACAAGAAATATTAACACCAAGAAATATTCAAGACTATCATAGTATGTATATTGAACTTTATGAATTGTGGAAAAACAAAAATAAAAATGACAGTGAAAATATAAATGATGATATCGTTTTTGAAATAGAACTTATTAAGCAAGTTGAAATAAATATAGATTATATTTTGATGTTAATAAAAAAATATCAAAGAACTAATAAACAAGATAAAGAAATAATAGTTAACATAGAAAAATCTATAGATTCCAGTATAGAACTTAGAAGTAAAAAAGATTTAATTATGAATTTTATAAATTCTTTAACTCCAATATCTAATATAGACACAGATTGGCAAGAGTATGTAAAAGTTCAAAAAATGATTGAACTGGATAACATAATAACAGAGGAAAATTTAAACAAACAAGAAACTTATAATTTTATAGAAAAAGCATTTAGAAATGATTTTATACAAGAAACAGGAACAGAGTTAAATAAAATCCTTCCACCAATCTCTTTATTTACAAAAGATAACGAAAAAGGTAAAAAAAGAATTAAAGTTTTGGATAAAATAACAGCATTTTTTAATAAATATAGGGATATTGTGTTTGAAGTTTGATTGGTAAATAAATATTGTTGGGTAAAATGTGTTATTATAAAAAAAATTAATTTTAAGGAGTGATAATGTCAGAAAAGTTTGATTTTAGTTTAAAAATAAAAAATATTGGTCCTTTGGATGTTAATTTTTCTCGGAAGTTTTCTACTAATAAGACATTAATATTTGCAAATAATGGAAGTGGTAAAACCTTTCTGAGTAAGAATTTTAGATTATTAGATACTCAATATGAAAAAAGAAATGAAAAACATGATAATCTCTTAACTTTTGAACAAACAAATGCAGAATTTAGTTTTTTTATTAAGGATAATTTTTGTAATATACTAATTCAACAAGGAAATCCTCCGAAAATAAAACCTTGTGAATATATTTTCCATGTGTTTAATGCTGATTATATAAATGATGTAGTAAAATCTAGAAAATATTCACCTATTAAAAAAGAAGATATTAATGGAGAAATTGTAATAGGTACACCATCGGTAGAGTTAGATGAAAAAAGAGCAAAATTATCAGAATTAGAAATTAAAGATCAAAAAATAAAAAATGCAATTCAAGGAGAAGTAAAAAATAAAATTTCTGATTATGAACAAAAATATAAACTTTCAAAGTTTAGCGATTTTAGAAGTTTTAAAAATAGAAATATGTTAGAATTAAATGAAAATTTAAATATTAATATTGAAAAGAATATATTTTTATCAGAAATACAGAATATAACAGAAAACATAGATAAGTTAAGTTCTTTTCCTGAATATATTGAGGATGTTCCTCAAATTAATATTCAGTCTGACATATTAAATATTAGTGAAGATTTAAAAATTTTAAAACAAATTTGTATACCACTAATATTAGAAGAGGATTTTAAAAAATATATAGATAATAATCAATCATTTATTGAATGTGGTAATAAGTTATTAGAATCAACAAATGTTTGCCCGTATTGTAAACAAAATTTGGATGATACAGCAAAAAAAATAATTGAAAAATATAACAAATATTTATCATCAGAAGAAAATTATTGTAAGAATTTTTGTAAGCAGAAAAAAGATTTGCTAGAAAAATCCTTAGAGGATTATGAAAACAAAAAAGAAGAGTGTATTAAAATAATAAAATCATTCAATGAGTTAAAAATATATTTCCCTGACAATAAAGATATTTTGAATAATATTGATATTGAAATAGATCATCTAAAAAAAATAATAAATAAATTTATTTCAAAATTTATGGAAAAATATCAAAATCCATCATTATCAATAGATATTTCTCAAGAATATAGTATATATTCTGAAAAATTAAATTCATTAAATGAAAAAATTAAAGCAAATAATTTAAAAATTGAAAAATTAAATAAAAGTATAAATAATATTAAGAATGAGATTAGAGAATTAAAACAGAGGTTAATAGTACAAATAATGGATAAAAATATTTTTGTTCTATCAGATAATTTACCAGATTTTCAGTCTAATATTGTTGAAATACAAAATTTAAAAAAAGACATATTAGAAATAGAAGGAAAATTTAAAAAATTAAAAAAAACAGAGTATTTTATTACATTAAAAAAGTTATTTTGTATGTTTTTTCAAGGTAAGTTTATTCTTGAAAATGAAGAAAGTGGTTTTGTTGTCAAATTAGAAAGTCATGTTATTAATGATAAATTAAATGATGTTTTAAGTGATGGAGAAAAGACAATTATGGCCTTTTGTAATTATATTGCAGAAACTCACATTATTGTAAATAAAAAAGAAGATTATGATAAGGTTTTTTATATTATTGATGATCCAATATCGAGTTTAGATTCAGATTATATATATTCTGTAGCTAGCATTATAAGATATTTGAAACAATTTTTTAATAATATAAATTATGAAAAATATATAATTCTAACACACAATATCAATTTTGTTAGAATTCTTGTTAGAAATAAAATAGTTTCGAATAAATTGCAAATAAAAAATAAAAATTTAGAAGATTTAGATGAAAAAATTTTTGATATACCTTATTTACATCATTTAAAAGATATTTATAATATATTTAATAATGAAGCCAATATTTCTCATACGACAGCAAATAGTATTAGACAAATACTGGAAAGTATACATTATTTTAATTCTCCATCAACTCCTTTGGAAACATTTATAAATAATCATTTTCCAGACTTATCAATATATACTTTTATAAATGATAAATCACATGGTAATCTATTTAGTATTCACTCTTTATCAGAAAGAGAACTAGATGATATGATAAAAAAACTTATTAATTATATTAAAAAAGAATATCCAGGTCAGTTAGATTATTTATCTGAAATAACAAAATGAATAGTATAATGGATTTACTTTTTATATAATCTAAAAATTGTTTAGTATTAAGTTTTTGTAAATTTATTTAAAATAGGATTATAAATTTTAAATATATTCAATTTGATTTTTATAAAAACTAAAAAATGTTACAATGATTAATTATATCTAAATTAAAAATTTGTAAAACTATAGAAAGATGCATTTTTTAGAAAATTGGGTAACTTTTAATTTATAAAGGTCTATGAAAAATTCAGAAATTGTATAATAGATTATGATTTTTTAATTAAAATTTATAGAATACCTAAAATTATGATACCTAGTTAAATTTTGTGAATTGTTATATGTAAGAGAGTATAAATAAAACAAAATAATGTATATACATATAATTGTTGGTAAAATTAAAACAATTTCTTGAATTTACATAAAAAAGTATCAAAAGAGCAAATAATAAATATAAATCTTGAAGATCAGATACAAGTACAACAACTAGGATTAGTTTTAGATAAAAATAATTGCTTAGATAGTTTTGAAACTTTACTTAATTTTATAATAAAAAGAATACAATCAAATAAAATGAATTATGTATTTATAGATGAAATACAACTTCTTAATAATTGGCAACAGGTTCCAAATACTTTACGATTAAAACAAAATATAGATGTATATTTAACTGGTTCTAATGCTTATATGTTTTCAAGTGATTTATCAAACTTTTTTGGTGGAAAGTATGTTGAAATAAAAATACAACCTTATTCTTTTTCTGAATATTATGGTGCTTATATCTTGGCTAATAAAAACATAGGTAAAACAAAGCAAGAAGTTTTAGTTAAAGATAGTATAAATGATTTATATCTGAAATATATTCAGAATAGCGGGTTCCCTCAAACTGTTAATTTGTTTTGGGAAAGGCAAATGCAGGAAGATTATCTTAGAGATGTTGTTTATAATAATACTTTACAGAAAGATATAGTAAAAAGGTTTAATATAAAAAATCAACAACATTTAGAAAGTGTAATTTTATATATTTTTGATAATATAGGAAGTGAAACATCTTTACGAGGAATAGAAAGAGCACTTAAAGTTGCAGGTATAAAAGTGTCAGTTCCTGATATTTCAAAATATATAAAAGGATTATTGGATAGTTATTTATTATATGAATGTAAAAGATATAATATAAAGGGAAAACAAATACTAAATAGTAATTCTAAATATTATGTTGCGGATTTAGGCTTAAGAAATACTTTACTAATACATAAAAGTAATAATCAAGATAAAGGTCATATTTTAGAAAATCTTGTATATTTAGAATTATTAAGAAGAGGTTATAAGGTTTCTTTTGGTCAAATACCAAAATACATAAAAAATAAAGAAGGGAAGCGAGAATGTATTTCAATAGAAGTGGATTTTGTTGCTCAAAAAAATGATATAGTAGAATATTACCAAGTTGCATATTATATAAATAAGACAGTTGAAACATTAAATAGAGAACTTAGACCATTACAAGAAATAAATGATAATTATGATAAATTTATTTTATCTATGGATATAGGACACGAAAATATAAATGGTATATATCGTAAGAATGTTATCGATTGGTTACTTGATAAAAATGTATAGTATCAGAATTTTTTTATTATCTTCTTTACTTTAAACAATTTTATAATGCTATAAATAATAAATTACATTTGAGTATTTTTTATCGAAAGATAATATTTTTGAAAAGCTTATATAATACAAAATATATAGAAATTACATAAAAGAGTAGATATAAAGCTATATTTATCCTTATAGTTTTTGATATTGCAATCTATATTTAAAAATGTTACTCTTGAATAAGAGTTACTTTATGGAGGTTGTAATAATATGAGTAGTGGATTTCAAAGCCCAATTACTATAAAAGATGCTGTAGATAATATTCATAGTAGAAAATTTTTACTACCAGCTATTCAAAGAAAATTTACTTGGTCTAGTGGTCAAGTTGAGATGTTATTTGATAGTATTATGCGAGGTTATCCAATAAATTCTTTTATGTTTTGGAAAATTACTGACAATAAAATTAAAAGTAACTATAAATTTTATGAATTTATAAAAGAATTTAGAGAATTTTTTGCTGAAAATAATGAAGATATTGAGACTAAAGGTGTTTCTGACTTTGAAGCTGTAATAGATGGACAACAGAGATTAACTAGTTTATATATAGGACTTAGGGGAAGTTATGCATATAAATTGCCAAAAAAATGGCGAAAAAATACAGAAGAATGTATTCCTACAAGAGAGTTATATTTAAATTTAGTTAAACCAATAACTCAAGAGTATGATAATCAAAAAGAATTTGATTTTAGATTTCTTTCAAAGTCGGATTTGGAAAGATATAGTAAAGAGCCATCAAGATATGTATGGTTTAGAGTTAAAGAAATTTTAGATTTGGCTTCTTTATCAAAGATAAATGACTACATAATTAAGCATAATCTTACAAAAAATAAATATGCTTCTGATACAATAACACAATTATATTCAGTAATACATATAGAAAAGCTCGTAAACTATTATTTGCAAGAAGAACAAGAACCAGATGAAGTTCTTGAAGTATTTATTCGTACAAATAGTGGTGGTGTACCTCTTTCTTTTTCTGATTTGCTTATGTCAATTGCATCAGCTAATTGGAAAAAGATTGATGCTCGTAAAGAAATTGATAAATTAGTTTTTGAAATTTATGATATAGGATTTATTATTGATAAAGACTTTATTTTAAAGTCGTGTTTAGTTTTATTTGTTGATGATATTAGATTTCAATTAAAAAATTTTACATATGAAAACATTAGTAAGTTTGAATCTAATTGGAAAAGAATACGAGAAAGTATAACATCTGCATTTATGTTATTCAAATCATTAGGTTTCAATAACCAAACTTTTAGAGCAAAAAATGCAGCGATACCAATAATCTACTACATATATTATAATAATTTAGAAAACGTTATAGCGATTCCTTCATATAAGGATAAAGAGAATAAGAAAATAATAAAAAGATGGTTGATACTTACTTTTATTAAATCTATATTTGGAGGACAAACTGATAGTGTTTTAAGGAAAATGAGAGATGTTTTGAAAACAAATTTAAAAAATGTTTTTCCTGATAAAGTTTTAATGGATGCTTTTAAGGCTGATCCTGCACGAAATTATAGTTTAGATGATGATTTTATTAATAATTTAATAGAAGCAGAAAAAGATTCTGATGATGCATGTTATGTTTTACATTTATTGTACCAAAATTTAGATTTTTCAAAGAACTCTTTTCATCAAGATCATCTTCATCCAAAAACTATATTTATTGATAAAGATAAATTTAATGAATATATTCCGGACGAAATTAAAGAGTTTGCAAAAAAAACTGAAAATTGGAATGGTGTTGCTAATTTACAATTGCTAGAAGGAAAAGAAAATGAAATTAAAAATGATACATTTCTAAAAGATTGGGTTTCTAAAGAAAATAAAACAAATAAAGATTTATTTTTGTCTGATAAAATTAGTTTAGAAATAGAAAACTTTCAAGATTTTATTATTAATAGAAAAGAAAATATTAAAAAATATATAAAAAGTATAATTGAATATTAAAGAATATAGAGTTTTAAAAACTCTTTCTTTCTTATTCTATAATCCAAGAAAAATTCTTTTAATATACGATAAGTCTATTTGTTGTTTATGTGATATTTTGAAATAGCAAAATTTATATGATAATATATGATTGTTAGAAGGTTTATAAAAGAATAGTTATTATACTTGGAATGTATTTTTAATGTAATTAATAATTGTTAAAGTTAAATAAGGTTATCTTGGATTTTATTTTTTGATTTATTAATAAAAATAATTTCGATCAAGATGTTGTTTTGTAGTATAAAAATAGAGATTTTTAGCTCTGGTGTACTTTAAAATGATAACTAAACTGTTTCTGATACAATATTAAATAAAGACTGATTATTTGTTTTATTTGTTAGGTATAATAATTAGAAATGCTTGTTGTAGCAGTAGAAAAATATAAATACTTGTTATTTTTAGTAATAGCTTTTAATATCCCAAAAACTAGTTTTTTTAAAGAATAAAAAATCCCTGTTAATTCCCTGTTTTTTTAAAATATATTGATCTAGCAATTATTAGGATTTTACTACTCCACCAGTATTTTTGCTGTAAAATCAATGGTTTATGAGTTTTTAATGTTTGTCAATTTCTATCTATAAAAACTCCGTTGCCGAACTGTTGCCGAATTTTTTCAAAAAAATATTTTTTATATTAAAATTTTTATCTTATTTAATTTGAAAACATTATTTGCAAGCAATGTTCCAGTAGAAAGCGATACAGTGAAAAGATTATATTAGAACAAGCAAGCAATGAACTAGCCCAAGCAGAATACAAAAAAGTAAGAGAAAAATACACTAACACTCCACAATGGATGAAAGCACCAAACGGGAAAGATACAAACTTAACTGATTAAATACTTATGTCTTGAACACATTATAAGAAAGGAGTTTTAAAATGACAATAGAAATATATTTTTCTAATTTTAGAAATAGGTGAAAATGAAAGGATTGGTTTAAATTCTCCTTATTATGTTTTTGGAGATAACAGAGAAACAACTATACATATACACAAGGATAATAAATGATTTATGCATATTACAGAGTATCAACAGATAAGCAAGATTTTGAAAATCAAAAACAAGGAGTTATAAACTTTTGTAAAAGAAAAGATTTAATTATTGATAAAGAAATTATTGATGATGGAGTAAGCGGAACAAAAGAACCAGAAAAAAGATTATAGGGGAGAATTTTAAAAATTATTTCTGCTGGTGATATTATTGTATGTAGTGAATTAAGCAGACTGGGTCGTAAATTGTTTATGATTATGAGGATACTTGAACATTGTATGCAAGTTGGAGCAAAAGTTTACACAGTCAAAGATAATTACGAATTAGGTGATAATATACAAAGCAAAGTCCTTGCATTTGCCTTTGGACTTTCTGCTGAAATAGAACGAGACTTGATCTCCCAGCGGACAAAAGAAGCATTACAAAAAAGAAAAGCAGAAGGAAAAAAATTGGGTCGTCCAGTGGGTAGAAAAATTCTAGTTATAAATTAGATGAAAAAGAAATAGTGATAAAAGATATGTTATCTAAAAATATTTCAAAATCAAAAATAGCAAAAAATTAAAAGTTTGCAGATATACTCTAAATAAATTTATAAGATTAAATAATACTGATAAAGATAATTAAACTCATTAAATCTAATATAATTATCATATTTTTAGAAATTATTTAAATTAAAAAAAACAATTGAAAAATTTTTCTTTTATTTCTTCAATGGTATTTTTAAAAGAATCTGTGAGTATGTTTTGTATTTTTAAATTGCATCTTTCATCAATTATATTTTGTAATTCTGAAGATTTTATTAATTCTGTTTTACCATTATATCTATAATAAATCTCTCCTTCTTTATATTCTGAAAATTTTTTATTAAACATAACAGGTTTATTTTGTGATTTATAAATATAAAGTATTCCTAATTCTTTTTTATTAATACTATAAGTTCTTATTTTAAATTTTACTTCTTGATTAAAAATTCTTTCAAAATTAAAATCACTACCATCCTTATTTTTAAAATCTATAATTTGTTTTGTCGAAAGCCCTAATATATCTTTTGATTTATCTTCAACACCAAATACTATATACCCGCCTCTACTATTTGCTAATCCACAAATTGTTTTATAAGTCTTATTTAAAATGTCTTTTGTAAATTCTCTTTTATATTCAAGATTTTGTCCTTCTTTATTATTTAATGATACTTTATTTGCTGAAAATAAAATTGATTTTAATGTATTATTTGATGTAGGTGAACTTAAATGTTTTTTCAAATAATTGTTTAAATCTGAAATTGAAGCCATAGGAATTTCAGAATATTTCTGTTTTTTATCTAATTTGACATCAGAAATTCTTCCAATATTTATGGATATAGATCTTCTTGAATTTATAATTTCGAGAATCTCTTGATTCTTTTTCCTTTGATGAAGCAGTCTTTTTATTATAGATACTTCAAATTCTGTCATTTTTTTCATATGTTTCTCTATAACAACTTTCTATCTTAAAATAATATATACAGTACACTTCTTTTTAATAATAAAAGAACATATAAGTTTATCATACAATAAAAACTAAAAAGTTCAAGAAACCTTTCAATTTTTAACAATCAAAAGAAATAAAAATAAACATTCAATTAAATTTAACAATAGAAGGTATTAAATGGAATTTCTGTCATTTAAAGATGTTTTAAAAAAGTTCAGAAATGAATCTTTTTCAGAAAGAGATAAAGGAACAAGATTTGAAGTTTTAATGAAAAAATATCTGCAAATAGAACCTATTTATAAAGATAAATTTAAAGAAATTTAGTTATGGAATGAATTTCCATATAGAAAAGATTTTGGTGGCAAAGATACAGGTATTGATTTAGTTGCAAAAACAAGAGAAGGAGATTATTGGGCAATACAATGTAAATGTTATGATGAAGAAACATATATAAACAAAGCAGGTGTTGATAGTTTTTGGGCAACTTCATCAAAAAGTTTTATAGATGAAAATCTTGAAACAACAGAATTTAGTAAAAGATTGTGGATTTCAACAACTAATAAATGGAACAGTGAAGCGGAAAACACAATAAAAAATCAAAATCCATTGGTGGAAGATATAAAAAGAGACATTATTGACTTCTATAACAGAGAGTATGAAGAGAATCATAACTATGATGAATTCAATATGCTGTACTCTGTGATTTAAAGCTAGGTATTGCCTATATGAATACTCCTGATGAACAGTACGAGATAACAGTTTGAACTTAATCTTGAGGACTTTATGGCTACGCAATGTATAAATGACAGAGATATAAGTTATTACTATTATATAAAAGAAAACGGCAATGAAGAAAAGGCTCTTTATTGCATGAAGTTTGAAATGGAAAATGTCTAATTTAGTGTATTTCTTTCTGTTGATGAGGAAGAATTAAAACATGCATTAGGTATTGAAATTGATGATAAAGGTAATTTCTATGATTAGCTTGCAAAGGATTTGGATAATGACAGCGTGCCTGACAAGTATGACAATGATTTTAGGTATAGTGACTACTTTGAGTTTACCTACGATGTGGAAGATAATCTTCATGCAAAGGAAGAAAACACGTCTATTTTAGGATAGATTAAGTTGTTCTAGTCGGAACAAAGAGAAAAGAAGTAAAAGACATAAAATTAAAAGAATACAATGAACAATAATAGGCTTGATTTAAGTATCTTATTCAGTTTTAACAACAAATATGGATGTATGAACAATGAATTACAAGAAAATAAGAAATATTATTGAACAGATGGCAAATGAGAACCACGAGAACTTTGCAAAAGTTTTAATCAGCTTTAAAAAAGTATTAACTACAAGTTAAAGAATAAATAAAGAATCAAGAAGAAAAAAAATAGACTGTATTTAAATCAATTAAGAAAGTTAAGGCTGAAGAAGAAGCAGATCCTACTGAAAAGAAAGAAGGTTCCAAAGAAGCTGAAAGATAAAAAATTGTCGGTATGCTCTTTGAACTGTAGTGATTATTTTTTTGCTCTCCTCTGGAAAAATATCAAAGAATGTGGTATCTTTTTATAAAGGTAAAGGTTACGACATGGTAATTAACTATAATAAACTATTGATAGATAAAAATATGACTAAAACAGATTTGAAGAATATAACCGGAATGAATTTGGTCACATTGGAAAACATAGATAAGGATAAGTTTGTAAGCTCAAGGATGATAGATGAAATTAGTGATGAACTTGATTGTGATGTGAATAATATTATGGAACACATATTGCAAGTGAAGATATTGAAAGAAAGTGTAAGTTAAGATGATTAATAATATACCAACCTATATTTCATTGTTTTCATCTGCAGGGATTGGATGCTATGGATTTAAACTTGAGGGATTTGAATGTATAGCCACAAATGAATTACTTGAAAAGAGGTTAAATATTCAAAAAATTAACAAGAAATGCAAATTTAATAGTGGTTATATATCCTCTGATATAAAAGAAAAATCAACAAAAGAACTAATCTATTCTGAAATTAAGAAGTGGAATAATCTTGGCAATGATAGAGTAGATGTTGTAATTGCAACTCCACCTTGCCAAGGAATGAGTGTTGCAAATCATAAAAAGAGCGAGAATGAAATTGAGCGAAATAGTTTAATAAGAGAAAGTGTGGACTTAATAAGTAGCATAAATCCAAGATTTTTTGTGTTTGAAAATGTTGCTGCTTTTTGGAAAACGGGATGTGTTGATAAAAAAGGAGATATAGTCCAAATTGGAACTATGATTACAGAAGCGTTAAGTGACAGATATTTAATTCACAACGAAGTTCTTAATTTTAAGAATTTCGGGTCAAATTCGTCAAGAACAAGGACATTGGTAATAGGAGTTGATAAGAGTTATTCTGAGGAAGTTGTTCCAATTGAGCTTATGCCGGATTATTCAGAAGAAAAAACTCTTTTTGATGTAATAGGACAGATGAAAAGTTTAGATTGGGGAGAATATGATTCTGATGATTTCTTTCATAGTTTTAGAACATATCCGAGTCATATGCTTTCATGGATAGAAAATTTAAAGCAAGGACAAAGTGCTTTTGACAATGAAGAGAGGGAGTTAAAGCCACATAGAATGGTAGATGGCAAACTTATTGTTAATAAATTGAAGAATGCGGATAAATATACAAGACAGGTATATTCTAAAGTAGCTCCTTGTATTCATACAAGGAATGATCAAATGGCAAGTCAAAATACACTTCATCCTATTGACAACAGAGTGTTCTCTATTAGAGAATTAATGCGTATGATGACTATTCCTGATTCATTTAGGTGGTTGGATTATGAGTTGAGTTATTTAAATCAATTATCTGTATTAGAGAAGCGAAAAATATCGAAAAAGGAAGAAATGAATATTAGACAGAGTATAGGAGAAGCCGTTCCAACTGTTATTTTCAGACAGATAGCAGTAAAGATTAAAAAAATCCTGTTGCTACCTAAGTTGACTTATAAAGATATTAAAGAAATCATTGATGAAAACAAGCTTGATGAAAATGGCAATCTAAAAAAATATTTATACGAGAATAAGAACTGCTTTAGTTTGTCAACTTTGTCGATGATAATTGAATATGCAAATGCGAAGCGACAAAAAAATTCTGCCTATTTTACAAATAAATATATTCTACAAGCTATTTTTAAAAATTTGCCAGAATTAGAAGCAGATGAGATTAGTATTATAGAGCCATCTGTAGGATCAGGTAATTTTCTTCCTTTCATTTTCAAGAAATATGCAGATAAAAAGTTCGTAGACCTTACTGTTGTTGATATTGACGAAGATGCAATAGAAGCACTTAAAATTTTATATGACGAAAAAAGTATACCGAATAATTTTAAAATTAGGTTTGTTTGTGATGATTATATGAACTATAAGCACGATAAAGTTGATTTAATAATTGGAAATCCACCTTTCACCAAAATTAGCGGTTCGTATAGAATGTATTTGCTCAGAAAAAACCACAATAAAAACTCTACTAATCTTGCAGAGTTTATTTTGGAAAAAGCAATTTCAAGCTCAAGATATGTGTCTATAATTTTGCCAAAAAACATTTTGAACACACCTGAGTTTAAAGAAACAAGGGAACTACTAAGTAGAAAGAAGATAGATAGTATAATTGATTTTGGAGAAAATGGATTTAAAGGAGTTTTAGTCGAGACTATTAACTTAATTGTAGATTGTAATCAGCTCCCTTTATATACAAAAGTAGTATCAACTACTTTAGGTATTTCGATAAATCAAAAGGCTAAATATATCTTTGATGATAATTTACCTTATTGGGTAATTTATCGAAATGATTTTTTTGACAATATACTGAAAAAAATGGATTTTGGGGTATTTGAAGTCTTTAGAGATAGACAGATTACAAATAATAATACATCGTTACTTAAATCTGATAAATACTGTATTAGAGTCTTAAAGTCTAGAAACATTTTGGATAACGGAAATATTTCGAAAATAGATGGATATGATTCATTTATAGATATTGAAACTTTATCACATCTTACCGTAAGAAGATATATTAATGATACTAATGTTTATTTGACACCAAATATGACATATAAACCACGTGTCATTAAGAAGAAAAAAGGCTATATTGTCAATGGATCAGTTGCAATATTAATACCTAAAGATGGTGCTTTACAGATTTCAAATACTCAGCTGAAGTATATTTCGAGTGATGAGTTCAGAAATTTTTATAAGATAGCAAGAAATTATCAGACTCGTTCTTTAAATATAGATAAAACAAGTAGTTATTGGTTTGGAATAAACAAGGAGGTTTAGAATGAGTTTATATGATGAATTTTTAAGTCAATATAGTTATGATATTAGAAAGTTTGGTGATGCACGATGGATTGACCAGAAGTGTACATATGATGTGGTTTCTATAATTGCAGATTGTATAAATGAATATATAGAAAATTCTAATTCTGGAGAGTTTACTGTATCGGATATTTGGCATAGTGATTATGCAAGAGAAAATGTGGTTTCGATTTTTTCTAAGCCAGATCCAGAATTAAAAGCCGGAAATGAATATGATAAATATTTTGGGCAACCTATAAAACTTCTAGCTTATAGTCATGTGCTTAATGTGAGAAAAGAAAAAAATAGATATTATTATTCTATAAACAATCGAGAAATTTTAGATAAAATAGCATTAAGGCCTATGAATGCATTGAATTTTCTATACGAATATATTAGCAAAGTTTTATCGGACAGTGGATTAATGAAATCATTTGGGGACTTCTTTAGAATACAAACTAAGGATTCTTATAAAGAAGTGAGAGATCACTTTATAAGTTTTACAATTAACAATACTAAAATAAATGGCAAGACAGAATGTGGAAGAATTTTTACTAAGGTTATAAACCCACTAGCATTTAAACTAAAGAAGTTAGGTACTGAAAAGGGAAAAATATCAAAGTTTGCAATTACATTGAATGATTTACAATATAATCGTTCTAACTGGAGAGATGAGTTGAGCAGTAAGGATAAGTCAGTAACAAGGTCAGAATATGAACCTACAGTAGCACAACTACAAGCGAGAGCTTTGGCAACATATACTGTTAATAAAGCTAAAAAGGCTGTGCGTAAATTTAATGATATATTCAATAATGGGCAATCAGAAGTATGTCAAAGTACAGAGTTGGTTAAGGCAACACAAGTTCACCATATTTTTACTCAGGCTGATTATCCTAGTATAGCGGATTTTATTGAGAATCTAATTATGCTTACACCAAATCAGCATTTTTCAATGGCTCATCCAAATAATAAAACGCAATATATTGACAAAGATTTTCAGTATGTTTGCTTGATAGCAAAATCAACAAGAATTCATGATAATTTAACATCTGATAATGCTGATAAATTTTATGACTTTGATGATTATAAATATGTTCTCAATACAGGGTTAGAGACTAATGAATTTTCTTCGATAGAATATTTAGACTTTGCAAGTATCTTGGATAAAATAGACTATTTCTATTGTGATGAATTATTAAATAATAAATACAGTGATCTTATAAAAGATAATTGTTTAGTGGTTTAATGAGAAAAATATAGTGAGAAAGTGAAGTAATGAAAATAAATCCAAATTCTAAAAATGCAATAAAACAATTTAAACATATTAAGCATTTATTTATATCTGGAAATAAAGATGATGGATTTTTAGATTTATTTTTACTTCCTATAAATGCAAGGAATTTTGATTATAATTCTGTTTCTGATAATCTAATGGAATCTGTTGCCGATTACGCCTTATCATGGAAGATTAGAGATAAATATAAAGATAAGGCAATGACTCTTAGTCTGAAAGCAAGAGAAAAATTTAAGGAAGCTGCAAAAAATGATGGAGAACTAGGAGAATTACTGCTGTTTTGTTTTTTGGAGGGGCATTTAGATGCTCCTAAGATATTAACAAAACTGAAACTAAAAACATCTGATCAGCTTTATGTAAATGGGTCAGATGGAGTCCATTTGAAGAAACTTTCAGATAAAAAATATCAACTGATTTTTTGTGAATCTAAGACTTATAATGATTTGAATCGTGCATTTGATAATGCTTTTAAATCAATTTATGAGTTTGTTAACGAAGTAAATGCAAAAGGTAATGATAAAAGTGGTATAAACTTTGAAAAGGGATTAATATCTAGCAATATAGAGTCGGATATTTTTGAAAAAGATGAGGAAGAAGTTTTGAATATGCTTTTATATCCAGAAGAAAAAATAAACTACAAATTTTCTTTAGATGATGCTTTTTCAATATTCATTGGCTATGAGATAGACATAACAGATGAGCAACAGAAATATTCAAACGATGAATTTCCTATTGAAATAGAGAAAAAGATTGTAAATCAGATAGAGTCTTATAAAGATAATGTTTATAAATTAATTCAAAAATATGGTTTAATAGGATATACCTTTTATGTATTTATAATGCCTTTTACTAATATTGACAAAAATAGGAAAAAAATATTAAAAAAGGTGCTTGAATAATGAATATAATGCAGAAAATGTCTAATATGGCATATGAAGATCCGTATTTAGGAAATTTAATTCATAAATTGGAAACCGATTATTGTAGAAAATTTTATACAAACTCAAGTCAGTTAATGCTAAATGAAAAAGAAATTTTACATTTATTACGATTTTCGGATATTTTATGCAGATCTGAAGAAAGTATGCATAGAAATTTATCTCTAAAAATAATAAGTTTATTTTTAGAATTAGAAGATGTTAGTACATCAGAATATTTTAGGATTATTGCTGCTAATACATTGGTCAAGTTAGGAAATTTTCCATCGTTACCAATTATTGATAGCGATGGAAAGTATTTAAAGGTTGATGAAATTAGAAATGACTATATTCTAAAAGGGTTAATGCAAGAATCTCTATTAAGGAAGCCATTTACAGACGCACAATATAATGTGTTTGAAGAAATGAAGAAAAGAAATCATTATAGTTTTTCTGGTAGCACATCTTTTGGTAAATCGTTCATTTTTGAAGCGTTTACAAAATATATAATAAAAGAACATAACAAAAGCGATAATATTGCGTTTATTGTTCCAACTAAAGCACTTATAAATCAAGTTGGAAATAGGTTAAAAGAGATTGTAGATGAGGTTGAATATAAGATTATTACTACACCGGTTATTCCTAAAGTTTTTTTAATCAAGATAATAAATATATTTTTGTATTTACAGCTGAGAGATTAATCTTATATTTTACAGATAAAAATAATCCCCAAATTGACTATCTTTTTGTAGATGAAGCTCATAAATTGCTTAGTAAAAAGGATACGAGAACACCATTACTTTATCATGCATTAGTATTAGCCAAGAGAAAAAGTGTTAATATATATTTTGCATCTCCTAATATACCTAATGCGGATATTTTTTTAGAGATGATAAATAATAGTACTGATGAAAGCATGTCTATAATAGAATCTCCAGTTACTCAAAATAGATTTTTTATTGATACCATAGAGAACAAATCTTTTATGATATCAGATTATGGAGATGATATAGTTTTTCCTAAATTTGATTTCAAGGAGAATGATGTAACTGGTAATTTGCAATTGGTTTTAAACTCATTTTCTGAAGATAGACAAAGTATTATTTATTGTAATACAGTAGATAAGACTATTCAAACGGCTATCAATTTTGCAGATCGACTCTCTAAAATAGATTCTGAAGAGATAGATGTAGTTATAAAACTTATAGATGAAAGGATTCATTATCAGTATTATTTAAAAAAATGTTTAGATAAGGGTATTGCATATCATTTTGCTGGAATACCTGAAGAAATAAAATTGAGAATTGAAGATCTATATAAACAAGGATTAATAAAATTTTTGTTTTGTACATCAACATTGTTAGAGGGTGTGAATTTACCAGCTAAAAATATTTTTATTTTAAGTGAAAAAATTGGGGATGCTAAAATGAGCGATATTGATTTTTGGAATTTGGCAGGAAGAGCTGGTAGATTAAGAAAAGATATTTCTGGGAATATCTTTTGTGTTAACCTATATAATCAAAATGGATATTGGAAAGATTCAAAAAATGTAAGTATTCTCAGAACAAAAGAGATATGTGAAATTAAACCACAAATACTATCGAAACAAAATGAGAATTTGTATAAAAATATAAGCAATTATTTTGAGCAAAAGAGTTATAGTAACAAAAATTTAAGTAGTGAAAAAAAGAAAATTATAGAGATGTATGGAAATATTTTGCTTTTTCATGATTCAATAAATAATGATTCTATTTTAAAGGATAGATTCATTGATAGTGACAAAAATTCTGTGTCTTTATTGAAGAAAACAATGAATTCATTAAAAGTAGCACCAGAAATTTTAGCAACGAGCATAGATATAAATATTACAAACCAGAATAAAATAGCAAATAGTGATGTTCCTAATTTGCCAACTTCTACAAAGAGAGAAGATTGTCTTGAAGTTCTGACTATACTCTATGAGCAATATGAATGGTCTAAAACTGAATCTGCTGGTAGAAATCCGATGATTAGATATAAAAATCAGCTTAAGTATTATGCAACATTGATGGAATCATGGATTAATACAAAACCTTTGAAAGTGCTTATACAAAGAACTATAGATTATTTTTATAATGATGGAAATGAAAGAAATATTTATATTAGACAAGAAGGAAAGTTAAATCCTGTTAAATTTGATAAAGAAAATGAATTTCATATAAATAAATTAATTAATGATGTTGTGAGCGACATAGAAAACATTTTGAAATTTAAGATTAAAAACTATGTTTCTAATTATCAAGCATTATTAAAAAATAAAGAGAATTTAAATGTTAATGTGGCTGATTGGGAAAGTTATATTGAGTATGGAACAACTGATAATAAAACAATTGAAATACAAAATTTAGGTTTCCCAAGAAATATTGCAATTTTCCTTAGAGATAAATATTTATATGCATTTAAAAAGAATAATATGGGTATAATTTGTGATGTTGATGAAATTTATTTAAAAAATAATATTGACAGAGATAAGTATAAGTTTGAGTATGAAGAATTAGCGTTATTTATGAATTGGGTAATGGAGAAAGAAGCAAAATAGCTTATCTCTATCTCTTTTCCCATATATTTTTTGTAGTTTTCCCTGAGTTGATATAGTTCTGTCATCTCAGATTTTGATAAAGAATACTTTTGCATAATAGTATTCTTTTTTTTTCGTTCGATTTTTCAAGTTCTTCAAAAATCTGTTTGGAATTTGGTATTTTGGAATATGATTTTTAAGGTTGGTAAGTTTTTTCATATAAGAGAATTTCCGCTTTATGCTCATCAGCAAAGGCTTTATTGGTAGGATTTTTCTTATATGCCTGATAAATTTAGCGCTATTTCATTACAATCTAGATTTGTTCCATAGTAGTGGAAAGAGAATTTATCTTTTCCTCGAGCACCCTGATTTTATTCTACAAAGTTTATCTTTTATCCACTTTTTGATAAAATTATCAAGCTGAGTAAGAGAGTTAAAGGTTTTTGCACAAATTTAAAATAACAGTATCTGAAGTTAGTTGTAAGTTGTGCTAGCCTAGAATTCATATTATTTGCTTGATTGTGCCTTTTTATTGTTAGCGATGTTGATAATATTTCCGACACGCTTTTTAACAGTGAATGTCTTTTGATTGTTGTTTTTTAAAGTTCTTTCTTTTAGCTTTTCTTCTATATAATTTTCTCCGATAGTATTTGCTTTTGTAGATCTTTCCTTGTCTTTATGCTTAAAGCGATGTACTTATTGAACTTGATTTCATAGTCAAGTTCCGTTATTTGTTTTAAGAATTCATCCTAGTTTTTGGACTGCTTTATCATTCTATCAATCTTAAACTGAACCTTACTTTCTCAGGAACTAGCACTTTTACCTTGATCATTTTCATATCAAGATTTGTCGTTAGTTTTATAGTTTTTCTTGAATCTTTCGTAGTGTTCATTAATTACTGAGAACCTATTTCCTTTGTAGAGTTTATTGCTTTGATAACGGATTTGATGGTAGCTTCTTTTGTTGGACTGATAGCATTTTGCCGTTATCATATTTACATTGCTAAAAATGGTATGGTTTGTGGATATGTTCTTTCTCAATGTTGGTAGAGAGGATAAATTCATACTCATCTTTAAGTATTCTGTTGTAAAGTTCCAGCCAGATTTGGTGTGTCATTTCAGATGTAGCTTCGCTTGGCAAAAATGACAGAATAAGATGTCTTGCAAGCACAGTTTTCTTAACATAATTTTCTTTTCTTGTTTGTAAAAACTGAGAATGAGTATCTAAGTAATTGCAGTTGTGCTCGGAGATTAGATTTTTTTCAGTACAGGTTATATAGTTAATTGCTAAGTTAAGTGTAGATTTTATAGGGCATTTATTTTCATCAGGATATTTATGTCAAATCTTTTAATAATAAAAGGAGTAAAAAATGATATATGGATATATAAGTGTATCAACCGATACATAAACGATAGAAAATTATTGTACTAGGAATAGTTTAAAAGTTGATAGATGGATAGAAGAGACCATTAGTTGAATAGTTACTTTTAAGAAAAGGAAATTTAATAAGATATTAAATAAAATGCTTCAATGAGATATCATAATAGCAAGTGAAATATCAAGATTAGGTAGGAATTTATTAAAAATAATGATAATATTGAACATATGTTTATCAAATGATATAAGTGTTTATACTGTTAAAGATAATTTTAAATTGGATGCAGTAATACAAAGTAAAGTTCTTGCTTTTGTCTTTGGATTGTCAGCAGAAATAGAAAGAAATTTAATTAGTCAAAGAATTAAAGAGGCATTATCAAGGAAAAAGCCAGAGGGAGTAATACTTGGGAGACCTAAGGGAAGAAAAAGCAAAAAAGTAAAATTGGATTATAAAAGAGTATTAGTAGAAAAATTATGGAAGGAGGAAAAATCTAAAACCGAAATAGCAAGACGGACTAAAATTCAAAAGTTAACAGTTGTTCATTTTATAAAAGAAAAATTGTGATTAAATTTATATTATAATTTGTCTTGATTTTTGTAGTTAAAATATAAATTTTTGCTATTTTTATAAAAAGTTTTTAATATTTCAAAAATTATGTTAAAAAAATAGCAAATCCCTGTTAATTTCCTGTATTTTAAAAATATATTGATATAACAATTATTACAAATTTATTGCTTTATCAGTGTTTTTGTGATGATTGGTTTTGTACTTTTTTTTATTTATATTTCTGTATTATGTTATTTCTTATTTTGATTCTCTTTATTTGAAATTATAGTTATTTAATATTTTTATTGGTATGATGACTAAAAGATATTTGAAAGTATAATACTAGAAAATTTTTTATTGTATTTTATTTTGTGTTTTCTTTATTTTTAGTGATTATTTGTAATTGTTCTTCATCATATTTTTTCTTTGCATAATTGAAATATTTTTCTAGTATCTTTTTGTGTCTTGTAAAAAAATCTGGAAATTCTCCTAATTGTTTTATTTCATCTAGTGTGCGTCCATCTTTAATTAAATAGTAAAATTGAGTTGTATAAGCAACTTGCTCTAGAGCTTGAGTTGGATAAGGTTGTAAAGACATAAAAGTGTCGGTTGTAAGACCTGCAATTTGTGTTAAGTATGCATGACATTTTTCATGTATAATATTTTTTGAGATATCTTTTTTAATATCATAACTTGGATGAACATAGATTGTATTTGTTTTGTCATTATACTCTGAATTTTTTTTAACACCTTCATCTATCCAAGCAGGATGCTTTGGATATTGAACTATTTTAGGATTTGCTTGTTCAAGTTGTTGTTGTGTTAAAATTGTATTATCAGCTTTTATTTCCCATTTTTTTTCAGCTGCAAAATCTTTTGCTGTATTTTTTAATTTTTCAAACAAAGATACCATTTTTCTCCTGTTAATGACTAAATTATATCATGAAAAAAAGGTGATTTAAAGTTAAATCACCTTTTAAAATTAATAATAAAAAACTAGATTGCGATTTTTATACCCATGGAGAAGCTGTTTGCTTCTATTAAAGTATCTTCGCTTCTTAATCTTCCTAAATTATAATATTTAAAATTCATATCAAATGAAACGCTGTCCCACATAGGGGTGTTAAAACCTATTCCCATAGAGTATGCAAAACTTATATTGCTGTTTTTAGTAGTTGTTGGAGGTAAAGAACCATTAGCAGTAGTTGCTCTTGAACTTATAGCTGCAATTCCTATACCTGTGGTTATATATGGTTTATATTCATCCAGACCTGGTATATAGAAATATCCATCAGTTAACAATAAAGTATTGGATAGTGTTTTTTTAGTTGTTGTTCCAGTTTGATTTGTATCAATAATGTCTTTAAACCATTTAGCAGTGATTTCTGTACTGAATTTATCATTAATTCCAGTTCCAGGCTTGCATTAAAACTGAAAGTCCTAAATGTATCAGATTTTATCAAATCACCAAAGTTGTATGTAATTTTAGGTCTGTTTATTCCAATCTTTATATACATATTTGAAGTGTCTTTTGTTGCAGATGTTGCAGATGTTTTTGTTTCGATCTTTTCATCTTTTTCTTTGATACTGGAATTTTCCGTAGCATAAGCAAAAGATGGGATGTTAAGTAAAGATATCAATAATAATGTAGATAATTTTTTCATAATATTTTCCTTTCTGTTATTATTGCATGTTAGAAAAAAAAACTATTTGTAAAGAAATTTTAATGAATAAAAATCTTAAATCAAGTTTGTTTTTACCTCTAAAAATAGTTGCTTGACTTTGATCTGAGATTTAGATATTATTTTTCATGTTTTCAGTATTTATTACTGAATTGATTTTTAACAAAAAGAGGAAATAAATATGACTGATAAAGTAAATGTATTAGAAAAAGTAACAAAAATAGTTGTTGATAATCTTGGTGTAGATGCTGAAAAAGTAACTGCAAATGCAAGTTTTATTGATGATTTAGGGGCAGATTCCCTTGATACTGTTGAGCTTGTTATGGCTTTTGAAGAAGAATTTGGTTGTGAAATTCCTGATGATGAAGCTGAAAAACTTTTAACAGTTGGCGATGCAGTAAAATATATTGAAACTCATTTATAATTTTGAGTTAAGAGCTTTTGTGAAAGGGAGCTAGGAGCTCTCTTTTTTTTATAAATCCAACACTGATTGTAATATTTCTGCTGCTGCGATTTTATCCAGGATTTTTTTTCTTTTTTCACGACTTAAATCAAAAGTTTTTATTAACATATTTTCAACTTTTTTTGATGTAAGCCTTTCGTCAAAATAACAGATATCAAGATTTAAAAAATTTTGTTTTAAAAGTTCACCAAAGGATTTTACTTTTTCTGCCATATCTCCAACTTGTCCATTCATAAGAAGTGGAAGACCGATAACGATAACTGATATATTATTTTCATCTATTATCGTTTTTAATTTTTCCATTGTTTCTTTTGGCGTGTTTGGAATAGTTATAAGTGGAGTTGCAATAAACCTGCTGGTATCACTTATTGCTATGCCTATGTTTTTTATTCCATAGTCAATACCAAGAAACCTTTTATCAGTATTTTTGTATTTTTCTTTTAATTTCTTGCAAATGTCTGTTTCCAAAAGTAGACTCCATTTTTTATAATATAAGTATATACAAAGAAAAATTGTAAGGAAAGAATTATGTTTTATATGATAAGACATGGTGAAACGGATTGGAATATAAAAGGGTTAGTTCAAGGTTGTAAGTATGATATACCATTAAATGAGAATGGAATAGAGCAAGCAAAATGTTCGGCGAAAGCTTTTAAAGATAAAAATATTTCAAAAATTTATACTTCACCCATGTTAAGAACAAAAAAAACAAGTGAAATAATTAAACAAGAATTGGATGTTCCTGTTTTATATTCTCCTTTACTTGTTGAAACCAATTATGGAGTTTTGCATGGGCAAAATATGGAAGAAGTTGTGAAATCTGGGAAATATCAGTATATTTTTGATAGGGCAGATGCGGGTGATAATGATGTTTGTTTTCCAGAAGGGGAAAGCAGAAATGTTGTAACTAACAGATTTTTAGATTTTTTAAAGAGTATAGATGTTATAGAAAAAGATGAAAATATTTTAATTGTAAGTCATGGTGGGGTAATAAGGACTATTAGAGCTGTTTTGACTGGTATTAATGAATATATTTCAAATTGTCAGGGAATATGTTTTGAACTTGATAAAGATAAAAGACCAGTAAATATTCACCTTTTTAAATATGATAGTTGTGAATTTTAATTTTTATATATTCCAGTTATTTTTGGGGCGGTAAGTAGGGCATGTAAAGCTTCATTTATTGTTGCAATTTTAAATTTATTTGTAGTTTCAGTTAGATCTTTGGAAAAAGTTATTTCCAAATTTCCCAAAAATTCAATCCAGTTCCAATAATCAATTCCAAGGGAAGAATAATTTTTATTTTTTATCTTTTGTATTTTATCAATATTAAAGTTTTCAAATAAAACTTTTTCAAATTTTTTGTGTATTATGTTATTTTTATTGTTCATAGTGTATTTATATAGACAAAACAAAATTAAATGTCAATAATAAAATAATCTTATTTTATTGCAAAAGGTATATTATTTTGTAGATTATATGGATTGGGAGTAAATATTATGAGAAAGTTTTTTGTTTTATTTTTTTTGTTTTTATCTTTTTCTGTTAGAGCGGAATTACATATAGATATTGATGCTGGAAGTGTGAAACCTATATCTATTGCGGTTATTGATTTTAATGGAAAAAATAAATCTTTAAAAGATATGGGACGGACAATTTCTTTGATTATTCAAAATAATTTAAAAAGCAGTGGTTTGTTTTCTATTGTACAAAAAGATTCTTTTATAGATACAAAACAATCTGTTAATCAGGTGCCAAAGTTTGAAAATTGGTCAGTGATAAATACACAAGCTTTGTTGTATGGTGAGATAGTGAATAACAAAGATGATAAAATAAAAGTAGAATTTCATTTATGGGATATTGCAAGTAAGAAAAGGATTTATAGTCAAGCTCTTGTAAGTGAAAAATCAAATATAAGAAGGATAGGGCATATAATTTCAGATTATATTTATCAAAAAATGACAGGAGATAAAGGTTATTTTGATACAAGGATAGTTTATGTTGCGGAAACTGGATCAAAGTTAAACAGGACAAAACGACTTGCTATCGTAGATCAAGATGGGGCAAATTTAAAATATTTAACAGATGGAAAAATACAAACAACTACACCTGTATTTTCAAATAATTCACAAAAAATTGCGTATGTTACCTATTTTAATAATATTCCAAGGGTTTATATTTTTGATATAGAAACTGGGAAACAAGAATTGCTTGGTAATTTCCCTGGGATGTCGTTTGCCCCAAGATTTTCACCGGATGATAAATCAGTGATTATGAGTATTGCAAATGATGGAAATTCCGATATTTATGAAATGGATTTAAAAACAAAAGATTTGAAGCGTTTAACATCAAACAGAGCAATTGAAACTTCACCAACATTTTCACCGGATGGGAAAAAGATTGCTTTTATTTCAGACAGAAGTGGCACACCAAATATTTATGTTGGTGATAGAAAAGGTAAAAATAGCGAGCAGAGAATAAGTTTTGAAAGTGGTATTTATGGTGATGTTGTTTGGTCGCCACGAGGAGATTATTTAGCTTTTGTGAAAATTAAAAACAATAAATTTTATATAGGTGTTATGTTTGAAGATGGAACTGGAGAAAGACTTATCGCTGATGGTTATATGGTGGAATCGCCAACTTGGTCCCCAAATGGCAGAAGGATTATTTATTATGAGCAAGTACCTCAAGCAAATGGAGAAGATAAATTATTTATTAAAAGTATTGATGTTAGTGGTTATACAAAATCAACTATGAAACTTCCAACTTTTGCATCTGATCCTGCTTGGTCGCCATTACTTCCATAATATTTAGAATAGATAACGAAGTTTTATACCATATTGATTGAAAGTTGCGGAACCACTTTCTGTGTGGTCGTTTGTTATCGATTGTACATCTTCATCTGTTTCTGGTTCAAACATACAGAATGGTTTTTGTTCTTCACCTACTTCTTTCATAGTATAAGTTCCACCTTTTTTACATCCTGATGGATTATCTTCACTTGGAACATAATATTGTGTTGTTGTTACATCATAATTTTTAATAACTTTACCTGATGTTGTTATTTTACCTAATTTATTTACTTTATAAAATAGATCTAGTTGTAAATTGCCTTCTAATAATACTGAAAGACCTGTTTCTAAATTCAAAGCAAAAGTGTTGTTTGTACTCCCTATGTGTGTTATTTCTCCATTTTCATATTGAATATGTTCATAAGTTTTCATATCTGATTGTCCAAGCTCGGGATAATCTTTTGCGTCCCAATCTTCTGGTGCTGGGTCGCTTTCTCCATCTGGATAACCCTCTGGATCAGTTATTGTATAATCATTGATTGTATTTTTTGAAATGCCAAGTTGTACGCCAACATATGGTTTTAATTTACCACCAAATGTTCCTGTGTATTGATCTAAATTATATTTAAAACCTGCCCCTGCGAATTGAAGTAAAATATTTCCACCATTTACTTTACGACTTTTATTAACTTGTTTTTTATCAGTTGATTTTTTTTCTTCATCTTCATTTTCTTCATCGGCTTCTTCATTAAATAAAGCAAATTTTCCATAACTTAATCCTGTATGATGAGAATAAAAAAATTCAACATTTAAATCTTTTGACATTTCGCGACCAACACCAAAACTATAAGATGCAGCAGTTCCCATTGTATTGTTGGCATCTGATCCACCCAAATAATTATCATCAGAATCATAGATGCCATTATCTGCATTTATTCCTGTTGTTGTATTTCCCATTCCATATGAAGTAAATAAATACAAACCGGAATCATGAAAATCATGTTCCTCACGTTTTGGAGCGTTGAAAAAATATAAATGTTTATTTTTCCCATAAGATGGAATTTCAGTTGTACGCATCATTTTGTTAGTGTAAATATTGTTTATTTGTGGAACATTATTATAGTATTGTTGTGCCACAGAATAACATTCCATTAACATAATGGTATTGAAACTTAAGATTGTTATTTTAAAAATATTTTTCAAAATTTATCCTTTAAAATATTAGTTTTAATTTTATTCCTATTTCTGTATTAGAAATGTTTCCTGTTTCTTGCATTCCATCTTTATAACCTTCATTGGTTCCAGCTTCTCTTTCGCACCAACCTGTTTCTTCATTAAATTCGTATCCTTCTGCAATTGCCTGTGGAGTACAATAATCTCGTACTTGTTGCCCTTCAAAAATACCTGTATTTAAATTTTGTGTTGCATCAACTATGTCAAATTCATCATAAGAATAGTACACCTTACTCTTAGATTTTATTGTTCCGTGTTCTCTTATTTTATAATATAAATCTAACATTGTTGTTTTATCTATACTAAAGGAAAAACCAGCACCTACATTATAGCTAAGTCCATAGGAACTTGCGCCAAAATGTTGAATTTTCCCATCTGCTGTATAAAAACCAGCAAGGTTTTCTCCAGTATTGGATGTTGGTATTCCGTTATCTGTTTTTGGCAATTCACCAGTGCCAAATTCATCAAAAACTGTATAATTACCTATTTGATTAAAGGCAAGACCAAGACCTCCGGTAATATAAGGAGTAAAAAGTCCATCAAACCAAGTTCCTTTTAATATATCGTTAAATGGGATATTTAGGTTTAATAATAATGAACTGGAATTTATTTTTCCGCCTTCTACTTCATTTTCATCTGTACAATCGGCATTAAATTCTGGATTTTCATCTATATTTGGACCACAAAATTGATTGTGAGAATAACTTGTTTTATCATAATTTAATCCGTTGATATAATTATAATTTACTTCTAAATTATATTTTCTGTTATTCATAACACCAAAACCTACACTTAAAGTGTTGGTATTGCCAAGACCATCAGATTCATTGTTTAAGGGAAGTTCATCGCTTTTCCCAATTAAACCAGAGCCAGTAAATGTATTTTTTGAACCTCCTAAGGATAAAAAATATTCTGTTCCAAAATCTTTTTCATTGTTTTTTTGACTTTGATTTGTATTTTGAACTTGTTGAGGTAGACCAAAATCGTATCTGTTAGGGCTTTTATATCCATTATAATTATTATAGACATTGTAATTTATTTGTGGAATAGGGTATGGATTGTATTGAGCAAATGCTAGAGTAGGTATAAACACACTTATGAACAATAACATAAATGTTTTATTTGATTTTTTCATCCCTACCTCTATAATTTTTTCACTCTAGGGATATTATATCATATTTTTGTCTTCTATTCTAATATTATTTATAAAATTTAATGCTTTATTGAAATTTTTTGTGATAATTTCGTTAAAAGTTTCAAGTAAAATGTTAATTTGTCTATCTATGATTTCTAATTCTTGTTTTGAAAATTTGCCAAGAACGTAGCTTATTATATCTGTATTTAGATTTTGGGGTTTGCTAATTCCAATTCTTATTCTGTGATAATTTTTGCCTATTTTTTCATCAATATTTTTTAAACCATTATGTCCTGCATTTCCTCCACCAGTTTTAATTTTTATTTTACCAAGTTCTAGATCTAAATCATCATGTATAACAATAATATCATTAGATTTTATTTTATATAATGTTGAAAGTTTTAATATTGCTTCTCCGGAAAGATTCATAAAAGTAGTTGGTTTTACAAGTAAAATCTCAATGTCTTCTATTTTGTGTTTGGAGTATAGATATTTATCTTTTTGTTTCCATTCTGGGAAATTGTATTTTTCTGCTATTTTGTTAACGGCTATAAAACCGAGATTATGTCTGGTATTATTATAATTTTTTCCTATATTTCCAAGTCCGGCAATAACAAGCATTTTAAAATCCTTTTCTTAATAATACATTTTTTTTACCTCTTTATCTATAAATTATTAAAAATATTTGAGAAGTGCTTAAAAATGTGATACAATATGAAAGAATTGAGAAAGATGAGGTTTCTTATGAATAAAAAAATATTATTATCGGTATTTTGTTTATGTGCTACGGATATTTATGCTGCTGGTTTGTATTTTAGTGGTGGTTATGGAAAAACTTCATCTTCTATGTTTTATGATACTGTGTCTGGGGATTCAAAAACAGATTATAAAGGTATAAAAAATAGTGTTGGAGGATTTCCAGGAGGAAAACCAAATAGTGAAGGCTGGATGGCAGAACATTTTGCAGCTGGTTTAAAAGAACAGCATGTCTACCATATAGATAAATCTAAATCTTTTTCTGTTGCTGTTGGTTGGCAAATTCCAAAAAATCCGTTAAGGATAGAGGTGGAGTATGAAAAATTAAAGTCTTCCGTATCTGGTTTTACAATGAATATTTATGATCCAAATGGTAAAGTTAAATATGGAACAGTAGAACCAGATACCATTCCGAATCCTGCATATAAACCGGATGGATCTACTCCTAGTGAACCACCTTTTAAACCTAATCCAGATGCTGGTAAATTTAAGCCATCTGGGGAAGAAAGGCTTACGAGTGTATATGAATTTAATATGAACTTTATGAAACCTTTTACTTTTACTGCTGATAGTATTATGGCTAATGTTTTGTTTGAAATTCCTATATTGGGACCAATAGATCCTTATGTTGGTTTTGGTGTGGGTAAAGTACTTGTTAAAAATATGCCAACAAAAGATTCTGATCTTGCAGGTGTTTATGAAGGAAGTAAGGGATATGTTGGGGCAACTCAATATATTGCAGGAATAGAAGCAAGAATACCAGAAACTCCGTTGATATTTGGGGTTGAATACAAGCAACTATCATCAAAATTTATGGAAAAAGATGATAATTTGCCATACACTTTTGATAATAAATCTTTCTTATTTAAAGTTAAATATGACTTTATAAGTAATGTTATATAGATTTTATTGATTATCAAAAGGGGTTGTTGTTATATTTTCAACATCGTTGTTGTTGGTTTGTAATTTGTCAACTTTTAATTTTGCAGTGTTTAGTATATTTTCGCAGTGCTTTTTTAATTCAGTTCCTTTTTCATAAAGAGATATTGAGTCTGTTAGTTTTACATTATTATTTTCTATATTGTTTATAATAGTATCCAGTTCAGTTATTGCTTCTTCATAAGTTAAGTTTTGTATTTCATTATTTTCTGTCATTTTATTTCCTTGTTATTTTGTTTAATAGTAAAATATAGTGCTGTAAATATCAATATTTAAGATTGCAATGTTTTTTGTTTTATTATATTTTACTCTGTGGAGTGATGAATGAAAAAAAATATAAGAGAAATTATTTTTGATACTGAAACAACAGGGCTTTATCCTGGGAATGGTGATAGACTTGTTGAAATTGGATGTATAGAAATAATTGATTATGTTAAAACTGGTAGGACATTTCATGTTTATATAAACCCAGAAAGGGATATATCAGATGAAGCATATCAAGTGCATAAATTATCAACAGAGTTTTTATCAACAAAACCTGTTTTTAAAGATATTGCCGATGATTTTTTAGATTTTATTGGAGAAGATTCAAATCTTGTGGCTCATAATGCAGTATTTGATATTGCTTTTATAAATATGGAACTTGCAAGGATTGGAAAACCCAAAATTGATCAGGCAAGGGTTGTTGATACATTAAAAATATCCAGAAAAAAATTTCCAAAACAACGAAAACATAGTTTGGATGCTTTGTGTAAAAAATATAATATAAACAATGCTATAAGAAGTGTTGAGGGTCATGGGGCACTTCTTGATTCGGAACTTCTTTTGCAAGTTTATGTGAAACTTCTTGATATAAAACCACCTGGTTTTTTTGATGATATGGAAGAGGAAAAACAAGAAGAAATTTCAAAAAAAGTTGAAATAAAAATTGAGCCTGAACCAGTTCTTGATAAAAAAGATGATGAAAAAATAAAGTTTGAATTTGAAAATAGAGAAGTGAAATTTAATCTGGCAGAATTGGAACTTCATGAAGAGGTAAGGAAAAGTTTTAATAAAAAACCAGCGATTTGGAATAAGTATAGTTAAAAATTTTTATTTATCTTATTTTTTAGTATGAGTAAATTTTAGTGTCATTAAATTTTTATCTATAAAAATATTTGTAGCTATGTTATTATTTTTACGATTAAGATGTGTATGAGAAATTTATGAAAAAATCAAAGAAAAAATTAAAATTTAATAGTAAGGAAATATTCTTTTTTATTATAGCAGTTGTTTTTGTAATAATTGCAGTTGTGTTTTTTATTAAAAAATATAAAACAAAAAATCCTTTACCTGTAATGAAAAGAAAAATAAGTCAAATACCTGTAATGGAAAGAAAAATAAGTCAAACAAAACAGTTAGAAAAGTGGGGAGAAAAAAGTGATTTTTTATATATCTTAGAAAAAGATACAGATGATGGTAAGAAAATTTATGAATTTTTTTATGATGATAAAAAATATTTTACTATAACAGGTGCTTTACAATCAGTATTTATAAATAAAAATAACCCAACAAAAGATTTTTATATACATTTAGATGATAAACTGATTATTTATCCTGAAAAAATAAGTATAGATGTTGGTTATCATAATGATTTTCACTTAGGATATGGAGATAGTGAACATAGAGGTTCTGTTTGGATTGGAAAAGATAAAAATATTTATAAAACATCTTTATATTTAGAACAAGATCTTGATTGTAATAAAACTAGTTTAAAATTATTAAAGGAAAAATATAAAATAAATTGGACAAATGAAGAATGTAAAAGAGAGATGAAAAGAGGGGCTTTTAAAAGAAAAAATGCAGTATGTATAAAATATAAAAAACAAAATAATATATGGAAACAGGAAAAAGCTATTCTTACTAATACAGATGCTTGTGATACAGTTGGTTGTAGTGATTTAACTTTTGATAATCTTGATAAAAATTATACTTTTTTAAGTGGTTTTATTTCTGCTGAATATATAGAGGATGAAGAGTTGCAAAATAAAATAGAAAGTAAGTTGAGAAAAAAGAAATTAATATCTGATGGGACAGTAATTTTATTTTTGAAAACAAAAGATTTAATTATTGCACAAAGATTTTTGGATAGTTTATCTGTTGGTAAAATTTTTGTATTAGATGATAATTTAAATTTAAAGACAATTTTAGATATAAATTTAAATAATACTGGTTTTAAAAAGCATATTCATAATTTTTTAGTTAGAAAAGATAAACTTTTTATTTTTTCTAGTAGAAGAGAAATATTTATTTATGATTTAAAAACATTAAAAAATACAGGTTATTATGATAATATAAAATATTTCACTTTTTTGTAAATTAAGGACTTTAACAAAGAATAATCTATATTTAATAGAAGTTATGAAAGTTAATAATAAAATTAAGTTTGATTAAATTTTATTTTCAACAAAAAGTTCGTGTTTTCTTGTTTTTTTGTCGTATTTTCTGAAAGAAAGTTTTTCAGTAGTATTAGCAGATTTTGGATTTCTGTATGTAGTATAGAAAGTTCCAGTTTCAGGATTTCTTAATTTTATTAACATTTTTACGCCTTTTTTTGCCATTTTATAATCTCCTGCTACTTATTTACTTCTTTTTTGTTGGCATTTTAAAATACGATTTTTAATAACTTTTGCTTCATCAGTCAATTTTGAATTTGGTGTGTTTAATAGATATGAATCTATTCCTCCATTTACTTCAACTGTTTTAAGACCATGACTTGATACACACATTTTTACATTTGTACCCAATATATCAGATAAAAAAGATACGTTTTGTAAATTAGGTAAAAACCTTCTGTTAGTTTTTATTTGTGAGTGTGAAACATTGTGCCCACATAGTGGTTTTTTATTAGTGATTTTACATATTCTTGACATATCAATAACCTTTAAAATAAAACTTATTATTATCATAAATATATTATAAGTCAATATAATTTTTGAAAAATTATAATAAACTTGCAAAAATTTTAAGAAAATTATTATATTAAAGTTATGGAAAATTTATTTTCAAAAAGTGTTAAAATTCCATTGGCTGAACGATTGCGAGCAGATAGTTTGTGTGATGTTGTGGGACAAGAACATTTACTTGGTAAAGATGGAGTTATCATAAAACAAATTGAAGCTGGAAATATCAGTTCTATGATATTGTGGGGACCTCCTGGTTGTGGAAAAACTACGATTGCTAAATTGATTGCAAAATATGTTGATGCTGAATTTGTTGAAATTTCGGCTGTTTTTTCTGGGATAAGTGATTTAAAAGCAGTTTTTAATAATGCTTTTAAGTTAAAAAATATAGGTAGAAAAACAATTTTATTTGTTGATGAAATACACAGATTTAATAAATCACAGCAGGATTCTTTTTTGCCAGTTGTTGAAAGTGGAACAATAATTTTAGTTGGAGCAACAACAGAAAATCCTTCATTTGAATTAAATTCTGCACTGCTTTCAAGGTGTCAGGTTTTAAGTTTTAAAAAGTTAGAAGAAAAAGATTTGATGCAGCTTTTTGAAAATGCTTTAAAATTATTGAATAGAAAATTATTTTTAACTGATGATGCAAAAAAATATTTAGTAAGTATTGCAGATGGTGATGGACGACGTTTTTTGAATATTATTGAATTATTATTTGATACTACAAAAGATAATGAAATTAGTTTAGAAACTATTAAAAATTTAGTTTCTACTTTTTATACAAATTATGATAAAAGTGGTGATATTCATTATAATTTAATTTCTGCACTTCATAAATCGCTTCGTGGTTCTGATGTGAATGCAGCACTTTATTGGTGTGCAAGGATGATGCTTGGGGGTGAAAATCCAAAGTATATTTTAAGGAGGTTGATTAGGTTTGCAATGGAAGATGTTGGTGTTGCAGATATCAATGCTTTAATGGTGGCGATAAATGGAGAAGAAGCCTATAACCGATTGGGATCACCAGAGGGTGATATTGCACTTGCCTATGTTATTATATATTTAGCCACAACAATTAAATCAAATAAAGTTGAGGATGCTTTTAATAAAGTTATGGATATTGCCAAATATTATGGAAGTTTGCCACCTCCAATGCATATTATAAATCCTGCAAACTCTTTTATGAAAGATCAAGGTTTTGGTAATGGTTATATTTATGATCCTGATACAAAATATAGTTTTTCAGGACAAAATTATTGGCCAGAAAAAATGGAAGCACAAGAATTTTATATACCAACAGATAGAGGATATGAAAAAGAAATATCAAAAAGGATGGAATTTTGGAAAAAATTAAAAGAAGAATATAAAATACATAAATAAAGTGTAAGTTATAATTATAAAAAGTCCCAAATGGGACTTTTTATTTTTTATTATGTTGTGATGATTAACTTACAATATCTTCTATTGTTATATAATCACCAACATGTCCTGTCATTTTTTCTGTATCTGTTGATACTGGAAGATCTTTTTTGCCTGGTTGCCATCCAGCAGGACATACATTGCCTGTTTTTGTAGCATATTGCCAAGCTTTTACCTGTCTTAAAAATTCATTAACATTTCTGCCAACCATTGGAGCTTGAACTTCTTGTGCTACACATACTCCTTCTGGATTTATTAAAAATCTTCCACGAAGAGCCAGGCCTTCTTCTTCTATATAAACACCAAAATCTCTTGAAACTTTACCTGTTGGGTCTGCACCTATTGTAAGTTTAAGATCTTTTAACAAGGTTTCTGTTTCAACAAATATTTTGTGTGAAAATTTTGTATCAGTTGATACTGCAAGTATTTCAACACCTAACTCTTTAAATTCATTATATTTTGCATTCATTGCTGCGATTTCGGTTGGGCAAACGAATGTAAAATCAGCAGGATAAAAACAAACTACAAGCCATTTGCCTTTATAATCACTAGAATTTACAACCTTAAAATGTCCAGTTGCAGAATCGTATGCATCCATTTTAAATTCAGGTGCTTTTTGTAATACCATAGATGTATTCATATTTTTAGTCTCCTTTACTTGTTCTTGTTGATTTATATTTGTTGTTTGAGAAGTTTCTCTTGCAACAACTTTTGATGTATCACATGCCATATTCTTTCCTTTATGATGTAATTAACTTTTTAAAACTAACAATAAAATAGTGATAATGTCAATCAAAATTATAATCAAATAAATTTAATAATATTTGTAAATTTTGCCAACGAGTTGTGTCATTGGGTTTATCATAATTGATTATGTTTTCAGTATCTTTTTTTGCTTTAAAAAATAAATCATAATCATTTTTTATATCTATGAATTTAAAATCTATAATACCGCTTTGTTGTGTGCCAAGGATATCTCCACTGCCGCGTAGTTGTAAATCTTGTTCTGCAATTTTAAATCCATCTGTTGTAGATTTCATTATTTCAAGTCGTTTTTTTGAAGTAGTTCCAAGTTTATCATATAATAAGATGCAACTTGATTCTTTTGTTCCTCGTCCAATTCTTCCTCGTAATTGATGTAAAGATGATAACCCGAATCTTTCACTATTTTCAATTATCATAATTGTTGCTTCTGGAACATTTACTCCAACTTCTATTATTGTTGTTGCAAGTAGAATTTTTATTTTTCCATTTTTATTTATAAATTCTTGCATTATTTTTTCTTTTTCATCATTTTTCATTTTACCATGTATTAAACCTAGTTCATTACTAAATATTTTTTGTAAATATTTATATCTTGCTGAAACATTTGATAATTTTAATTTTTCACTTTCTTCTATTAATGGGCAAACCCAATATATTTTTAATGTCTCATCTTGTTTTATTTTTTCTTTGATTGATTTAATAAGTTTATCAATTTTATTTATATTTAGAACAAAAGTTTGAATTTGTTTTCTGTTAGGTGGCAATTCATCAATAATTGAAATATCCATATCTCCAAAATTTATAAGAGCCAATGTTCTTGGAATGGGGGTGGCGCTCATAGTTAATATATTTACATGTTTAAGAGCATTTTTATTATATAATTTTAATCTTTGATTTACACCGAATTTATGTTGTTCATCAATAACTGCTAAATATAAATTTTTAAAAATAATATTTTCTTCTATAACAGAATGAGTTCCAATTATAATGTCAATTGTGCTATTTTTTATTCTATCAATTTTTTCAAGTTTTTTTGTTCCTTTATCTTTACTTGTGAGTAAAAGTAGGTGTATTTTATTGTTTAAGTTAGCTTTTAGTAAAATTTTTGATAAAGTTTCAAAATGTTGTGTTGCAAGTATTTCAGTTGGTGCCATAAATACTGCCTGACCTCCTGCTTCAATTGCAGCTAACATTGATAAAAATGCTATGATTGTTTTACCACTTCCAACATCCCCTTGTAAAAGTCTGTTCATAGGGGATGAATTTAATAGATCTGTTTTAATTTCATTCCAGACTTTTTGTTGCGAATTGGTTAAGTTAAATCCAACAGAATTTAAAAAAGGATTTATAAATTGATTTGTTATTTTTATTTGTATTCCATTTGTGGTTTTTGATTTATTTCTAAATAATTGTAGTGATAATTGTTGAGCCAAAATTTCATCATAAGCAAGTCGTTTTTTTGCTAAGTTTTGTTTTTCTGTATCATTATTTGGATTATGAAGAGTGTGGATTGCTTCATTAAAAGAAATTTGTGCTTTTGTTTGCCATTCTGGTATTTTAGGGAGGGATTGTAAAATTTTTGAAATAAAAAATCTTATTTGTTTATTTGTTATGCCGTATGTTAATGGATATATAGGTTCATAAATTGCTATATTATTAAAATCGGAAATATCGGCTATATAATCTGGATGGCACATAAATTTTTCATTATTTTTAATAATAATTTTTCCACTTATTGTTTTCCCACTTCCAACAGGTAGTAAACTTTTTAAATAAGGTGCAGAATTAAAAAATATAATTGATATATTATCAGTTCCATCAGTTGCAATTACTTTGTATGGAATTTTTGTACCTTTGATTTTGGGAATATGTTTTAATATAGTTATTTTTAAAGTTGCAATTTTATCATTTAATGCTTCTTTAATTGTTGGTGTATAACTTCTGTCAATTATAGAAATGGGAATATGAAATAATAAATCTTTTATTCTTGTATTGTTTAATAGTCTTTTAAAGCTAGCAAAAGTTTTTTCACCAACACCATTTATATTTATTAAGGAATCATTTAAAAGTTTTATTATATCTGTCATATTACATAAAATTATATGGATCTATATCAATTTTTACCATCACATTATATGGAAATTTTATATTTTCTTTCCATTTTTTTATTATAAATTGTAAATTTAATTTTTTATCTGCGATCATTAAAAATCTTTTTCTGTAAGTATTTTTTATATAAGAAAGTGGTGCATCAATAGGACCATAAATAGTTAGGTTATTTATATGAGTTGGAATTTGTTTTTTTAATAATTCACAGGCAATATCAAGATTTATTTTATTTTTTGATGATAATATTACTGCAGCAAGTTTTGAAAAAGGGGGCATTTGTAAAAGTTTTCTATCTTTTAGTTCAGATTCAATAAAACTATCTCTATCATTATTTTTTATTGCTGTCATTACTGGGTTATCTGGATTATAAGTTTGTATTAAGACAATTCCTTTTTTACTATCTCTGCCGGCACGACCAGATACTTGTGTTAAAATTTGAAAAGTATTTTCATTTGCACGAAGATCAGATGATGACAAACTCATATCTCCATCAATAACTCCAACAAGAGTTAGATTTGGAAAATGATGACCTTTGACTACTATTTGTGTACCTATTATAATATCAATATTATTATTTATGATTTCAGTTATTATATTATTTAGTCGTGATTGTGAAGTTATTATGTCGGATGAAATAACAGCAATTTTTGCATTTGGAAAGCGATTTTTTACTTCTTCTTCAATTCTTTCAATTCCTGGGCCACATAAAACCCAAGGATGTTCAGTGCTACATTTTTTGCATATTTTAGGAAGTGGCATATTATAACCACAATGATGGCAATGACATTTTGTATTATCTTTATTGTGAGCTGTTAGATATACATTGCAGTTAGGACAAGTTAATCTATCTCCACATTTTTCGCATAAAACCAGAGGGGCATACCCTCGTCTGTTGATGTATAACATGACTTGTTCTTTATTTAATAATTTTTCTGTGATTGCTTTTACTAGTATATTTGAAATCCAACCTTTATTTTTATTGTTTTTATTTGTTTCATTTATTCTCATATCTATTAAATCAATGTTTGGAATAACGGCTGTTCCAAAACGAGAAGTTAATTTAATAGATTCATATTTTCCAAGGTTTATATTATTGATAGTTTCAATTGATGGAGTGGCAGATGCAAGAATAATTGGAATTTTATCAATTGATGCTTTTAAAATTGCCATATCTCTAGCTTGATAAATGACTTTATCTTCTTGTTTATATGATATATCATGCTCTTCATCAAGAACTATTAAGGATAAATTTTTAAATGGTAAGAATAGGGCTGATCTTGTACCTACTATGACTCTTGCTGTTCCATTTATTATAGCTTTCCAGTTATCTCGTCTTGTTGCTGTTGTAATGGTACTGTGCCATAATACTGGTTCTATTCCGAATCTTTCTTTAAATTTTAATAAAAATTGTCCTGTTAATGATATTTCAGGTAATAATATTAAAATTTGTGAAGTGTTATTTTGTAATAAAGCTTCATTTATAACATTGAAATAAACTTCTGTTTTCCCACTTCCTGTGATACCATCTATGAGTGTGGTTGAGAAACCTTTATTTAATTTTTCTTTTAAAAGATTGCTGGCATTTTCTTGTTCTTTTGATAATTTCGGTGATATATAAGTCGGTGTATAGTTATAATTTTTTTTCTTTGGAATAATGTCTGTAAATATTTCTTTAAAACCTATCATCATATGAAGGATATTTCCAGTTAGTGTCATATTATAATTTGCAACTTGAAAGATAAAATCTAGGTGATTTTTTTGTAAAGAATAATTTTTTGCACTAGAGATAATTGGTTTAATTTTATTTTTATCGTAAGTTATAGATTCAGTATTTTTTTTTATAATAACACCAAATAATTTTTTATTTTTAAAATTAACAAAAACTATATCTCCAATTTTATATTTATTATCTTCTTGTACAATATAATCAAAGCTTTCACTAGAAATAGGAAGTAATATTTTTACTATATCTCCTGCAGTCAAAAACATCAATCATCCTTTCTTTTTAATAAAGAAGAATCTCCATAAGAATAAAAACGATAATTATTTTGTTTTGCAAATTCATATGCTTTTTTCATAGTTTCTAATCCAGCAAAAGCAGATACAAGCATGAAAAGAGTTGATTTTGGTAAATGAAAATTTGTCATTAAATAATCAACTGATTTAAATTTATAAGGTGGTGTTATAAAAATATCTGTTTCTTTACTGCAAGGAAGTATGTATCCATTGTTATTTATAGAGCTTTCAAGAGCTCTTAAAACTGTTGTGCCAACTGCAATAATTTTTTTCTCTTCTTTTTTTGCTTTATTTATTTTAGTTGCAGTGTTTTCATCAATTATAATATATTCGCTGTGCATTTTATGATTGTCTGTATCATCTGATTTTACTGGTAAAAATGTTCCTGCTCCTACATGTAGAGTGATTTCTGCCATCTCTATTCCCTTTTCTTTAACTTTTACCAAAAGTTCTTTTGTAAAATGAAGTCCAGCTGTTGGCGCGGCAACTGCACCATCTATCTTGGCATATATAGTTTGATAATTTTCTAAATCTTCCTTAGTTGGTTTTCTTTTTAAATATGGAGGAAGTGGAAGCTCTCCAATTTTAAGTAAAATTTCAAAAAATTTATGTCCAGTGTAATTGAATTTAATTTCACATCCACTTTCATTGTTTTTGTTTATAATTGTTCCTGTTAAATTATTGTTAAAATTTAAAACATCACCTGTTTTTAATTTTTTTGAATTTTTTATAAATGCAAACCAACTATCAATAGAGATATTTTTATGCAGCATAACTTCAAATTGAGTTTGTTTAAATACTCCAAATAATCTTGCTGGAATAACACGAGTATTATTAAAAATGATAAGGCTATTTCTAGGTAAGATATCTGGTAAATCAGCAACACTTTTATTTATAAATTCTGGAACAAGTAATAATTTTGCATCACTTCTGTTTTTAAGTTGAGTTTTTGCAATATATTTTTCAGGAAGATCAAAATCAAACAAATTAACTTTCATGTTTTATCCTTTAATTCCCTAACACTTTATTTATTGCATTTGCAATATGAGTTGCTATTTTTTGTCTATACCATTTTTGATTCATTCTTTTTTCTTCTTCTAAATTTGATAAAAAACCAACTTCTAGCAAGATGGATGGAATTGATGAGCGAAGAACCATAAATGGTGCTTCTCTATGCGGGTTATTTATGCAATAAATTTCTTTTTTTATTTCATTCACTATTGTATTTGCAACATCAACAGATGCTGTTTTTATTTGAGTTTGTAAAAGGTCTCCTAGAATATTTTTTGTTATAACATCATAATTTTCAAATGAATTAACACCAATTAAGTCAGATGCATTTTCTTTTTCTGCTATTTTTTTTGCTTCTTCGTCGGTTGCTTTTTCAGACAGGGTAAAAAGAGAAAAACCATGAGTATTTTTATTTTGGCTGCTATTTAAATGAATAGATAAGAAAAGATTTGCTTTTGCTCTTTCTGCAATTTTTGCTCTTTCTTGCAATTTAATGAAAGTATCATTATCTCTTGTTAAAATTACTTTGAAATTAGGGTTTTGTTCAATTATATTTTTCAATTCTTTTGCGAGATAAAGAGCAATGTCTTTTTCGTATGTTCCATTTTGTCCTATAGTACCTGGATCTTTTCCACCATGCCCTGCATCAATTACTATGATTTTTTTTTCTTTTTTCGTTGGTTGGATAGTTTTTTGTTTTGTTATTATTTTTTCTGTTTTTTTATTTACAAGGTTATTATATTCTGTTTGAAAAGTAGGAATTAAATCAATTACAAGACGAAAATATTTTGAATGATCCATAGGTTTTAGTAAAAATACATTTTTTATTTTAGAATAATCTTTTAAATTTAGAAAAATATTTGAATTTTTTGTATCAATTTTTATGTCTTTTATGATACTTGCTTCTTTGTTATTTATTTTTATAGAACTTAAATCTGTATCTTTTATTTTAATATTTATAGTTTTATTTTTATCATAATTTACGTTATAGTATATGTACTCGGTTGTATCCAATACGAACCTGGTTATTTTATTTGGCTGGGAACCTGTTCTTATATTTAAAGCAATATTTTTTGCATTTAATTGATAAGAAAATGCTAGAAATAACATCCATAACTTTATTAATTTTTTCATTAAAAAACCTTCTCTTTCTCATTCTAACAATCAAGATATAAAAAATCAAAAGAATTTATGTATAATAAAAATCTTGTAAATTTGTATAAGTTATTATAGTATCAAGGTTGTGAATGATTTTAATTATAAAGGAATAAATATAAAACTATGTATATGAATTTACTGCTAAAAAATAACTTTTTAAGAAATATGGTTTGTTTTTTTACTAAAGTTAGTTGTTGGCAAAAAATAGTGAAGAATGACACTGAGTTTATTTTTTATAATTATAGTTATGTTTTTGATAAAAAGTATTTAAAATGGGGAATAAATAAAAATGACAAGAAAAATATTGATAGATGCTCTTCATCCAGAAGAAACTCGTGTAGCAATTACAGAAAATGGTAGTTTAGAAGATTTTGAAGTAGAATCAGTTGTAAAAAAAGAGATAAAGGGAAATATTTATTTAGCAAAGGTTGTGAGAGTTGAACCTTCTTTGCAGTCTGCTTTTGTTGAATATTCTGGTTTTAGACACGGATTTTTACCTTTTACTGAAATACATCCAAATTATTTTCAAATTCCAATGGAAGATAAAAAATCTTTGCTTGTTAATGAAACAATAGAGAAGGATGATGATGAAGTTAGTGAATATGCTTCTGAAATAGAAACTTTTGCTGAAGATTATGCAGGAATTAGTGATAAGGAAGCTGAAGATAAAAAAAGAGAATTGTTAAGAAAATATAAAATACAAGAAGTTATTAAACCTGGTCAAATAGTTCTTATACAAGTAGAAAAAGAAGAAAGAGGAAATAAAGGAGCTGCGGTTACAACTTATATTTCTCTTGCTGGTAGATATTGTGTTTTGATGCCCAATAGCAATAAAAGAGTGAAATTTGGGATATCTAAAAAGATACCATTTGGTTTTGAAAGACAAGAATTAAAATCTCATTTAAAGGCTTTGCCTATCCCAAATGGAATTACAGTTGTTGCGAGAACTGCAGGTTGTGGTCAAGATTATAAAGAAATAAAAAAAGATTATGATTATTTAATATCTCTTTGGAATAAAATTCGTAAGGATGCAATTTCTTCTGTTGCACCAAGTCTTGTTTATGAAGAAATAGATTTATCACTTCGTGCGATAAGAGATATGTATAACTCTGATACAACAGAAATAATAATAGATGGTGAGTATGCTTTGAAAAAAGCTATAGATTTTGCAAAACATATTGGTTTTACAGATATAAAAAAAATAAAAAAACATAAAGAAAAAACTACATTATTTATTACAGAAGATATAGAAACTCAGTTGGAATCGGTTAAAAATCCAATAGTTAAATTACCATCTGGTGGTTATTTAGTTATAAATCCAACAGAAGCTTTAACTGCAATAGATGTTAATTCTGGTCGTGCGATTAAAGAAAGAGATATAGAAAAAACAGCATTTAATACCAATATAGAAGCAATAATTGAAATAGGACGTCAATGTAAACTTCGTGATATGGGTGGTCTTATAGTTGTTGATTTTATTGATATGTTGGAACCTAGTCATAATCAACATTTAGAGCAGAAAGCTAGAGAAGTGTTAATGAAGGATAGAGCAAAAATACAGATGGCAAAGCTTTCTCAATTTGGGTTGATGGAAATATCAAGACAAAGATTAAGGCCTAGCTTTTTAGAAGTTAGTCATAATGTTTGTCCTTATTGTCAAGGAACAGGCTTTATTCCAACGGTGCAAACAGCATCAATAAATTTATTAAGACATATAGAGGAAACTTTGTTGGAAAAGACAAGTGATAGACTTTATTTGGTTGTTCCTTCTGATGTGGCTCTTTATACTCTTAACCAGAAAAGAGATAAATTGTTGGAACTAGAAAATAAATATTCAACAAGTATTATTTTAAATGGTGATGATAATATTTTGAATGAAAAATTATATGTGATAGAAAGGATGTCAAAAGATGTAAAATTGAATCATTATTTAAAGGAAAAAGAGACTGTTAATACAAAATATAGAAAAGATAATGTTAAGCAAAAAAATCAAGAATATATAAAGAAAAGTAATACCAAAAGAAATAATAAAAACTTAAAGAAAAAGTCTTGGTTTAGTAAGTTATTTGGTTAATTGTATTATTTTTATTTTGATTTAACAAAAAAAAGAGAGTTTAAACTCTCTTTTATAGTTTTATGATATTCGGCTAAATTTTTACATATCTATCCTTAATCCAACAGAAAATGTATTTATGCTAGGTTTGAAATATTGTTCCCCTTTATTAAATTCATATTTTGCGAATCTAGTATATTTCCAACCTGCATCAAATTGAGTATATTTACTTAATCTTGTATTAAAGCCAACTCCGAAACCTGACACAAATTTTGGACTAATTCCTGTGTCTTTTATAACAAGTTTTCCTGATTCTTTATATTCTTTTACTGATTTTACAAGTCCAACACCTGATGATACCATGAAATAAGGAACCAGTGGCATTTGTTTAAGTGGAATATTTAAATAAATATTTCCAACTAATACATCATTATAAAAAGTAAATTTTTCATCTGGTTTTGTTGTTTTGTTTGGGTATGCAACAAGTGTGTTATTATAATCAAATGCAATTTCTCCACGAACAGTCAAGGTAGTTTCATCTTGGATAGTTGGATCATAACCTATTGCAAATGTTCCACCGAAATTATTATCTTTAATCCTTGGAATTTCATTCCATTTGTTATTGGTGTGAAATCCATGAACATCCATAATATCTGTATCAACTGCATTTCCTCTGAAAGCTATATATCCACCTGATTTTGCTGTAGTTGAAATTGTTGTTAACAAAGCTAAACTGAAAAGTATTTTTTTATTCATAATATATTTCCCCTCTATAACTATGTTCATTATATAAATATTATTTTATTTTTAAAGTAAATTATTTATATGTGTATTTATTTATAATATTCATCTTATTGTTAAATTCATAAGAAAATGGTTGTGCAGTTCCTATATTTAATTCAATAATTTTATCTGGTGATATTTTTTCTAAATACATACATAAAGCACGAAGTGAATTTCCATGTGCAGCAATTAAAATATTTTTATTGTCTTTAAGTAGAGGTAAAATTGCACTTTCATAAAATGAGATAACTCTTTTTACTGTATCTGCAAGACTTTCTGCAAGAGGTAAAGGTTCAGTAATATTTTTATATTTTGGATCTTTTTTAGGATTTCTTTCATCATCTTCATCAAGAAGTGGTGGTTTTATATCATAAGATCTTCTCCATAATTTTACTTGTTCTTCTCCGTATTTTTGTGCAGTTTCTGTTTTATTTAAACCTTGCAATGCACCATAATGTCTTTCATTTAAATGCCAGTCTTGAATTTTTTGAATATTTGTTTTCCCGCTTATATTTAAAATATTATTTGCAGTTTCAATTGCTCTTTTTAATACAGATGTAAAGCAAATGTCAATGTTTTCATTTTTTAATAAGTTTCCTGCATTTTTTGCTTCTTCTATACCTTTTTCAGATAAATCAACATCTGTCCATCCTGTAAAAAGATTTTGTTTATTCCAAACACTTTCTCCGTGTCTTACAAGTATCAATTTTGACATAATTACTCCTTTTTTATTTTGATTGTGAAAGTATAATATATAAATAAAAACTAAACAATATTTTTTGAATTATTTTTTATTCCAATAATGAAAATATTGTATTGGTTTGCCAATTTTATAACTTCATCTTTATTATCTATTATTGTTGTATTGGCTTCACAAACTATACCTGATAAATGTGCATCTTTTGCATTTAAGATGGTGTTTACACCAATTACTGGAATGTCAACTCTGGTGTCTTGATTTTTTTTTAATACTTTTATTAAAATTGCATCTTTAATATTTTTTCTTATAGAAGATTTTATTAAATAATCGGTTCCTTTGAAGTTTTCTTTTTCAACTATATTTTTATTTTTTACAATGATTGCTTGTCCTTTATCTGAATTTGTAAAATTTTTTGCTTGTTGAAAACCGTAAATAATATCACTTTTTTCCTGTTTAGTTGGTTTTTTATTGGTTAAAACTTCTTCTTTAATAATAAGGGATGGAAGTAAAGTGTCTATTCCAATAATTTTTATGTTTTGTTTTTCAAATTCTTTAATAATAAGTCTCAAGATACCATCATATTTTTTTTTAATAAATAAAAGTTTTAAAATAAGTTTTATAAAGGAAAAAGTTAATTTAATTTTTGCTTTATAAATATCGCCAACAATAATAACTTGATTTACATTGTTTATTTTGAAGAAGTTTATAACTTTTGAAATTTCTGTTAAATAAAATTCTTTATAATTTTTATTTTTTATATTGTTTTTTAAAGTGTTGTTAACAGATCCTTTTATTCCAGCGATAAAAAGATTTATGTTTTTTGTATTAGCATAATTTTTAACTAGAATGGGCAAGTTATTTCCACCGGCAACAAGTCCAATATTTGTCATAAAAACCTTTTAAATGTTTATTTTTCTTTTGGGTTTACAGATAACTCGTCTTGCATCACCAGATATAAAGTTGAAGATTTCTTTTCCTACTTCATATTTTTCATATAAGGATTTTGCAATTTCAATTCTTTCTTGCCATACATAACCTTCAGTTATAAATAATATTTTATAAATTTCTTTGATTATTCTTATATCTTCATCTATAAAATTGTGTCTTTTTAATCCTATTAGATTAAGTCCATTTAGTTCTTGTGGATTGCCATCACTCATTGAAAAAGGAATAACATCTTGAGTTATTTTTGAACACCCACCAATAATCGCGTATTTACCAATAGTACAGAATTGATGAATTGCTGTACATCCACCTATTATAGCATATTCTGATATTGTAACTTCTCCCCCTAGTGTTGATCCTTGAGAAAGTAGAGCAAAATCTTTTATTACGCAGTCGTGTCCTATATGAGAATGAGACATGATAAAAACATTATTTCCAATTATAGTTCCAGGTTTGCCAAGTGGTGTTCCAGCATGAATATTTGTAAATTCTCTTATATCACAATTATTTCCAATATTTACACAGGTTGCTTGTTCAGCGGTCCATTTTAAATCATGTGATTTATTCCCAATAATTACAAATTGATGGATTAAATTATTATCACCTATTGTTGTTTTACCATCAATAACTACATTGGATTTTAATATATTATTTTTTCCGATTATTGCTTTTCCCCCAATAATACACCAAGGACCTATCTTTGTTCCAGAACCTATAATTGCTCCATCTTCTATGATGGAAGTAGGGTGTATTTCAGTATTTTCGTATTTATTATTCATAATGCAAACAAATTACATATAAAATGCTATATAAAAAAATAATAAATCTCAATATTAAATTAAAATGTTGTTGTATTTAATTCATTTCTTGATGTTATTATTTTATCTATTAGACCAAATTTTAAAGATTCTTCTGCACTCATAAAATTATCTCTTTCTACGGCTTTTTCTATTTCTTGTACGGGTTTATTACAATGTTGACTATAAAGGGTATTCATTCTGTTTCTTATATTTAAAATTTCTCTGGCATGAATTTCTATATCTGTTGCTTGTCCCTTAAAGCCACCAAGTGGTTGATGTATCATTATACGAGCATTAGGAAGTGCATATCTTTTCCCTTTTGTCCCAGCTGAGAGTAAAAATGAACCCATAGAACAAGCTTGACCTACACATAATGTTGCAACATCTGGTTTTATATATTTCATTGTATCGTATATTGCCATGCCAGATGTTATAACTCCACCAGGGGAATTAATATACATAAATATATCTTTGTCTGGATTTTCAGCTTCTAAAAATATAAGTTGTGCCACTATGAGTGTTGCGCTTGTGTCGTTTACTTCACCACTTAAAAAAATAATTCGTTCTTTTAGAAGTCTTGAAAAAATATCATAACTTCTTTCACCCCGTCCTGTTTGTTCAACAACCATAGGGATTAAATCCATTTTTTCATTCATACCTATCTCCTTTGTTAAATAATTATTTACATTATATATTTTTTGCTTGTGTTTTAAAAGTAAATTGTTTAGAATCGTCCTTATAAGCTTTTATTTGAAAGTGGAGTTTAAAAACCCACTTTTTTTTATAGTTAGAGTTGGTATATGGACGTAATAAATAAAATTAAAGATATATTGGAACCTGTTGCAAAAGATTATGATATAAATATTATTCAAGTATTATTTAGTCATAATATTTTACAAATTTTGATTGAAAAAGATAACTATATAACAGCTTCCATTGATGATTGTGAAAGAGTAAGTAAAGCATTTTCAGCAATTTTGGATGTAGAAGATATTTTAAAAGGTAAATATTTTTTAGAAGTTAGTTCTGCTGGTATGGATAGACCTTTGTTAAAGATTGAAGATTATGAATATTTTAAAGATAGATATGTAAAGTTGGAGCTTTTAAAAAAAATAGAAAATATTAAAATTTTAAAAGGTTATATTGAAAATGTTGTTGATGATGTTGTGGTTTTAAAATTTAAATGTGCTGATGATAATAAATTGATAAATATAAATTTTAAAGATATATTAAAGGCTAGATTGTTAATAACCGATGATATATTAAAACAAATTTTTAAAGAAACTAAGAAGAAAGGAAGAAGTAAAAATGTATGAAAATATATCTCTTGCAAGACCAGAACTTATTGCAATAGCAAATAGTGTTAGTTTAGAAAAAAATATAGATATAGGTATTATTTTTGAAGCTTTAGAGGTTGCTGTTGAAAAAGTTGCAAAAAATAAATATGGATATGATTATGATATAATAGCAAAGATAGATAGAAAAGATGGTAGGATTACCATTTTTAAACGCATTTTAGTTGTTGATGATAAATATTTAACAGAAAATGAATTAGAGTTTGATGAAAATAAAATGATTTATCTTAAAGATGTAAAAAAGCAAGATAATGATGTGGCAGTTGCTGGTTATTTATATGAAGAGTTAATGCCAGTTGATTTTGGCAGATCAAGTTTTCAATCTGCAAAACAAATTGTTTTACAAAAGATTAAAAGTGCAGAAAAAGAAAAAGAATATGATGAATTTTGTGATAAACAGAACACTATAATAAATGGAATTGTTAAAAGGGTTGAATATGGTTCTGTTTATGTTGATATAAATGGTAAAGCAGAAGCTATTATTAAAAAAACAGAATGTATTCCACGGGAAAATTTACATACTGGAGACAGAATAAGGGCATTGATCTTGGAAGTTAAAAGAGATAATAGTGGACCGCAGGTTCTTTTAACTAGATCTCATCCAATGTTTTTAAAAAAATTATTTGAAGCTGAAATTCCAGAAGTTTATGAAGGGGTTATTGTTGTTAAATCTGTTGCAAGAGATCCTGGCTCTCGTGCAAAAGTTGCAGTTTATTCTCCTGAACCATCCGTTGATCCAGTTGGCGCTTGTGTTGGAATGAAAGGAACAAGAATACAGAATATAGTAAATGAATTATCAGGTGAAAAAATAGATGTTATTGAATGGACTGATAATTTTGCAAAGTTAGTTCTGGATGCTTTATCACCAGCAAAAGTTGCAAAAGTTATTATAGATGAAGAAGCGCAAAAAATAGAAGCTATAGTTGATAAAGAACAATTATCGCTTGCTATTGGAAGATATGGTCAAAATGTAAGGTTGGCGTCTCAATTACTAGGATGGGGGATTGATGTTATGAGTGAAGAACAATCTTCTGAAAAAAGGCAGAATGATATAAAAGATAGAACAGATAAATTTATTTCTGCTTTGAATATAGATAATGTGATTGCTCATTTGTTAGTTGTAGAGGGTTTTGCAAGTGTAGAAGATGTTGCTTTTGTTTCAAAAGAAGAACTTCTTGCTATTGAAGGATTTGATGAAAATATTGTGAATGAATTACAAACAAGGGCAAAAAAATATGTTGAAGATCAAAAGCAAATATTTAATAAAAAATCAGATGAATTAGGTATTAAAAAAGATCTTAAAGAATTTAAAGAGTTAGATGATAAATCTATTTTAATTCTAGCAAAACATAATATTAAAACTTTGGATGATTTGGCAGATTTGTCAAGTGATGAATTGATTGAAATATTAGAATCTGGTGAAGTAAAAATGGATAAAGATGTTGCTGATAATGTGATATTGGAAGCTAGAAAGCATTGGTTTAATTAACAGAAAAAAAGGTTTGTTTGATGAGTGAAAAATTAACATTAAAACTTGGTACGAAAGTTAATTTATCTTCTAAAGATGGGGTTGTCGAAGTTATAAAAAAACGAAGGACTTTTACAACTCCTTTAACATCTGTTTCAACTACTGATGAAAAACAAGATTTGTTGGATGCTAAAGCAGATAAGTTAAAAGATATTTTAGCTAATGCTAAAAAGATTCAAACACAATCTAAGTTGGAAGCAGAGAAAAATGCTAAGTTAGAAGAAAAAAGAAAATTTTTAATAGCTGATGAATTGGATAAAAAAGAATCTGAACCTCCTAAATCTCAGGAGGTTGCTAAGAATGATGAAAATGTTGAAAAGCAAGTTGTAAAAAAGCATAAAAAAGATGAAAAGTATGATGAATTTAATGAAAAAGAATATAAATTTTCAAAAAAAGATACTAGTAAAATAAATTTTTCAGATGTTGTAGTTTCAAAAAGTGATTTGGATTTTGAAGATTTAGCTGAAGAAGAAGGAGATATTTCATCATCACTTACTTCTGCGATTGATGTTATTGCTGGGTATAGACATAGACGATCTGTTGCTTCTATTAAAAGACAAAAAGCAAAAAATTACAGAAAATTTATGGAAAAACAAGAAGCAAAAGAAATTCAAAAAACATATCATGAAGTTTTGCTTCCTGAAACTATATCTGTGAAAGATTTATCTGTTCGTATGGCAGAGAAAAGTGCAGATGTTATAAAAGTTATGATGAAAATGGGCATTATGGCTACTATTAATCAAATTATAGATGCTGATACTGCAGAATTGATAGTTATGGAAATGGGACATAGTGTAAAAAGAGTTTCAGATGAAGAACATATAACTTCTATTTTGTCAGATGAGGGAGAAGAAAAATTAGAGTTAAGACCTCCAGTGATTACTGTTATGGGACATGTGGATCATGGTAAAACTTCTCTTCTTGATGCTTTAAGGAATGCAAATGTTGTAAGTAAGGAAGCTGGTGGTATTACTCAACATATTGGAGCATATCAAATATTAAGTAAGTTAGGTAGAAAAATTACATTTATAGATACTCCGGGACATGAGGCATTTTCGTCTATGAGAGCAAGAGGTGTTAATATAACAGATATTGTTATATTGGTTGTTGCTGCAAATGATGGAATAATGCCACAAACAATAGAAGCTATAAATCATGCAAAAGCAGCAAAAGTTCCTTTGATAGTTGCTATAAATAAAATTGATTTACCAGAGGCGAATCCGGAAAAAGTAAGGATGGATTTATTGCAACAAGGTTTGGTTGTTGAAAAATTGGGTGGAGATATTTTAGATGTTGAAATTTCAGCAAAGAAACAAATAAATCTTGATAAATTAGAAGAGTTGTTGTTGTTGCAAGCTGATATGTTGGAACTTAAAGGAAATATTTTAGGTAATGCAACTGGAGCTGTGATTGAAGCAAGAATGGAACAAGGTAAGGGAGCTGTGGCTACTATTTTGGTTCAAAAAGGAACTCTTAAAAAAGGTGATATTTTTGTTTCTGGTTCAGTAATGGGTAAAGTACGTGAAATGTTTGATGAGTATGGAAATAAAGTTGATCTTGCTTATCCATCACAACCTGTTGTTGTTTTAGGTTTTGACAATGTTCCAGAGTCAGGAGATGATTTTGTTGTTGTTGATAACGAAGCAAAGGCAAGAGATGTTGTAAATTATAGAATTTTAAAACAAAAACAGAAAAAAATGGCTCTTAAAAAATCAAGTTGGCAAGATGTTTTTGATGATATTAAAGAAGGTAAGGCTAAAACACTATCTGTTATTGTTAAAGCAGATACTCAAGGGTCAGCTGAGGCTATTTCAGAATCTCTTATTAAAATAGAATCTGATAAAGTTAATATAAATGTTGTGCATTCTGCTGTTGGGGCAATAAATGAGTCTGATATTTCTCTTGCTAAAAATACTGGTGCAGTGATAATTGCATTTAATGTTAGAGCGAATAACAATGTAAAAGAACAAGCGAAATCAGAGGGTATAGATATAAGATATTATTCAATTATTTATAATATTATAGATGATGTTAAGGTGTTGATGTCTGGTCTCCTTGCTCCTGTTATAAAAGAAAACTTTATTGGTTATGCAGATGTTTTACAAACCTTTAAGATTGGAAAAATTGTTGCTGCAGGTTGTAAAGTTGTTGAAGGAGTTGTTAAGAAAGGTTGTGGCGTTAGAATGCTTCGTGATAATATTGTTATTTATGAGGGAAAATTAGCACAACTTAAAAAAGAAAAAGATGATGTAAAAGAGGTAAGATTGGGAACTGAATGTGGAATTTCTTTTGATAACTTTAATGATATTAAAGTTGGCGATAAATTAGAGTGTTATGAAACAGAGGAAATAGAAGCAACGTTGTAAGTTTGATTGGTAAATTTTGGGAGTTTATTTATGAAATCATTTGTTAGGATAATTGTTAAAAATTTACAAGATAAATATTTATTACTCTATGAAGTTAAAAAGAAAAGATCTCCTGGTTGGAATTTTCCTGGTGGTAAGATAGAAGAAGGGGAAACTCCTGAAGTTGCTGCAAAAAGAGAACTTTATGAAGAGACAGGTTTGAAAGCGAACATTTTAAAATTGTTGAAGAGTATGGAAATTGAATTTTCATCAGGTATTCGTACTGGGTATTTTTTTGAGTTTGATGGAGATTTTTCAAATTTTAAAATAAAAGAGCCAGATAAATGTTTAAAAATAGATTTTTTTACAACTGAGGAAATAAAAAATTTGAAAGTGTCAAAGTCTGTGACTGCTTTTTTTGAAAATCAAAAAACAAGGTAAGTTGAATTTATTTTGTTATTATCCAATAGTTTTTAGATATTGTTTCTGTATATAAATTTAATATATCTAATAAAGTTTATATATTTAGTCATATATATCTGTTAATTTTTTGTGAAAATGTATTTGATTTCTTCCATTATTTTTAGCAATTTCACTTGCTTGTTTTGCAGTTTCAAGTAATTTTTCTGGTGTTGTTGCAGAAATTGGATAAATTGAAACACCTATACTTACAGTGATTTTTTCAATATTTTCGTGTATGGCAAATGGAGCTGTTATTTTATTAAATAGATTTTTTATTTTTTCTTCTATTTTTTCTTGTGTATAAATATCTTGTAAAATTATACAAAAAATATCTGCTTTAACTCTTGCAATTGTATCAGATGGATCAATGTTTTCCGATAATAAATTTGCCATATTTTTTAATATAATATCGCCATCTTTATATTTATTTCTTGCTGCTATATCGTGAAAATGGTCAATATTTATATATACAACAGATAATATAGAAACATTTTTTTCAACTTGGTGAACCATGTGATTTAATCTGTGCATCAAAGTATTAAAATTTAGAACTTTTGTTAAAGGATCAAGGCTGATGTCAATAATATCATTGTTATTATTTGGAAGTAAATTAGTACAAATTCCAAGATAGTGATTGGCAATTCCAATAGAATCGTAAATGGCATAAAATTGTAAATTCATAGGAATTATTGAGCCTTGATTGCTGCGGCACATTACATTTCCATTCCAGGAACCTTTTTTTATCAAATCATTTATAAAACTTTTAAAAGATTCATCAGAAATTCCACCAAATAAAAACTCTGGAATTTTCCCTATTAATTTATCAGGTTCTTGTTTTATAAGATTACAAAGATTATTGTTAACATAAGCAATCTGTCCAACAGAATCTAGAATAATTAAAGAATCGGAAGAAAATTCAAACAATAAATTTGAAAAAGAATTTAATTCTTTTTGAGTTATTGGTAATTTGAAAAAACTATTTGATTTTTCCATTTGTTTCCTCCTTGTATTTTTCTCTGTTTTTTATATTATAACAGGGAAGGGTTAAATTCAATATGAAAAGTTTGTTTATAAATAGTGTTGATAATAGTTTAGTTTTGGCTTTTAAAAATAATAGAGATTTTAAACTTTTAAAAAGTGATGAAAAATTAACACAAACAGAACAAATTTTTGTTTTGTTAAAAGAAATATTAAAAAATATAGAATTAAAAGATTTAGATTTCATTGTTGTCTTATCTGGCCCTGGTTCTTTTACTGGGATTAGGTTGGGACTTTCCTTTATAAAAGGAATTTTGATTGCTTTAAAAATTCCAGTTATTGTTTTGAATAATTTTGAAGCTATTTATTTATCGTTAAAAAATATAGAATATGAAAAATTTTTGATATCAATTAAATCAAATAAAACAGAGTCTTTTGTTGTAAATTGTGATAAAAATAATGGGGTGAATTTAAAAACTGCAAAAATAGAAAATAATGAAAAGTTGTTTGAAAATAAATTACCAACTATTTCTGGTGTTGAGATAGATTATGAAACGATACTTGATAAATTATCAAAAAATTTTGATAAAAATAAATTTATTCAACTACCTATAAATGCAACTTATATAAAACCACATTATGCAGTTAAAAAATAAATTTTAAGTTCTATACATTCCGCCATTTACATGAAGTGTTTGTCCAGTGATATAGCTTGCTTCATCACTTGCAAGAAATAATGCTGCGTTTGCAACATCTTGTGGCTCACCGAATTTTTTTATTGGAATAGTATCTAAAAGATTATTTTTTATTTCTTCTGGTAATACATCTGTCATTGCTGTTTTTATAAATCCTGGAGCAATTGAATTTACAGTAATATTTCTTGAGGCAACTTCTATAGCCATAGATTTTGTAAAACCTATGATACCTGCTTTACTTGCAGCGTAATTTGTTTGTCCGCCATTTCCAGTACAACCAACTACTGATGTTATGTTGATAATTCTGCCAAATTTATTTTTTATCATAGGCATAATAGAATCTCTTGCAAGTTTAAAAGTTGTTGAAAGGTTTACATCTATAACTTCTTGCCAATCTTCATCTTTCATTCTTATACATAAAGTGTCTTTTGTAATTCCTGCATTATTGATAAGTATATCAAGTTTCCCAGCTATATTTAAAGTTTCTTTTATAAGTTCTTTAGTGGAATCTTTTGTTGATAAATCACAAGGAATAATGAAAGAATTTTTAATTTGTTTATTTAATTCTTCTAATTTTTCTTTATTGCGTCCTGTTAATACAACTTTTGCACCAGCATTTGCAAAAGTTTCTGCTATTGCTTTTCCTATACCACCAGTTGCTCCTGTTATTAAAGCTACTTTATTTTCTAAACTAAACATATGTTTCTCCTATATTGTTGTTAAAAATTCTTCTAAACTTTTTATATTATTTATTGATTTACAAATTGCTTTTGTATTACATCTTTTTGTTATATTTGTTAATACAGAACCATTCCCAATTTCTATAAATTCTTCAACATTTTCATTTGTCATAAAATCAATTGATTCTCTGTAATTAACACTTGATGTCATTTGTTCAATTAAATGAGATTTTATTATGTTTGTATCATTTTCAATTTTTGCAGTTCGGTTTGATACAAAATTAACAACAGGTTTGTTTATAGATATATTATCAAGAGATAATTTTAATTTTTCTTTTGTTGGCTCCATTATATGACAATGGGCTGCAATAGATACTGGCAAAATGATTGCTCGTTTTGCATTTTTTTCTTTTGCAATGATTTCTGCTTTTTTGATTGCTTCTGTATTACCACTTATAACAATTTGACCTGGACAATTATCATTTGCAATAGAGCATTTATTATTTTCTGTGCTTGCCATTTCACAGATATTTTTTACTACATCAAAATCAAGCCCCAGGATTGCCATCATAGCACCTGGTGTTGATTTCCCAATTTCTGCCATTGCGTTTGATCTTATATTTAAAACATTTATTGTGTCGATAAAAGAAAGAGAATCGGATGCAGTCAAAGCTGAATATTCGCCAAGTGAATGTCCAGCAACAAAACTGCATAAATCAGTTATCTTTTTCCCAGTTTGTTTTTTTATAATTGTTAAAAATGCTATACTGGTTGTAAATATAGCAAGTTGAGAATTTTCAGTTTTATTTAATAAATCAATATCATCACCAAATATAATGGATGTTAATTTTTTTGATAAAATAGAATCGGCTTCTTCAAAAATTTCTTTTGCTTCTGGATATGTTGTATAAATATCATATCCCATCTTTAAAGATTGTGAACCTTGACCCGGAAATAAAAATGCTGTTTTCATGACTCTTTCCTATAAATATTCTTTGTTATTCATATAAGGTTGTAATTTTTGTGGAATTTTTACTTTGCCATCTTTTGTTTGATGATTTTCAATTAAAGGTGCAAGGATTCGTGGAGTTGCAATTCCAGTATTATTTAAAGTATAGCAATATTTTACTTTTCCTGTTGCATTTTCTCTATAACGAATATTTGCTCTTCTTGCTTGCCAATCAAGAAGGTTAGAGCAGCTGTGAGTTTCACGATATTTATTTTGTGATGGAGTCCATGCTTCTAAATCGTACATTTTATATTTTCCAGCTCCCATATCTCCACTGCAACATTGTAAAACTTGGTATGGAAGTTCAAGATCTTTTAAAACTTCTTCTGCTGTTGAAAGTAAAGTATTATACCATTTTTCACTTTCAGCTAAATCTGCTTTACATATAACGTATTGTTCTACTTTCATAAATTGATGAACTCTTATTAAACCTCTTACATCTTTACCGGCTGAACCTGCTTCACTTCTGAAACAAGGGGAATATCCTGCATATAAAATTGGTAATTGATTTTCTTCTATTATTTCATCTTTATGAAGAGAAGTTAATACAATTTCTGCTGTACCTGATAAATACATTTTTTCTTTTTCAAGATAATAAACATCTTCTTTACCTGTTGGAAAATGTCCTGTTCCATATAATGCTTCTTCATTTACAATTGATGGAACTGTTATCATTGTAAAACCTTTTTCTGTTAATTTGTCCATAACAAAAAGATGTAGAGCAATTTCTAGTCTTGATGCTGGACCTTTTAATGTATATGATCTGGAACCACATACTTTTGGAACCCTTTTAAAATCAGCCCAGGTATTTTTTTCTAATAAGTCATAATGATCAAGTGGTGTAAAATCAAAATTTCTTGGAGTACCTTCTTTTCTTAATACTTTATTAGAGGAATCATCTGTTCCAATTGGAGTTGTATCATCCATGATGTTTGGAACAAGCCACATCATTTCATTAAATTTTAATAATTTATTTGATAATTCTTCTTTTTGTTCTTTTAAATTATCACCAATTTCTTTTGATTTTTGTATCACAAAATCTTTTTCTTCTATGCTTATTTTTGTAATAGAATTTGAAATTTTATTTTTTTCTTCTTGTAAATCCTGGATAGATTGTTTTAGTTTTAAAATTTTTGTATCAATAGATAACATTAAATCAAGATCTAGATTTATATTTTTATCTTTTATTGTTTTTTTTATTAGATCTGTATTGTCTCTTATAAATTTTATATCTAACATATTTACTCCTTTATCTATCTTAATTTTGGATAATATAGAAATTTGTTTTTATAATCAAGAATGAAAAATATTATTTCTTGATTTTGATTTGTAAATGATATTTTATAAATTAAAAGGTGTTATATGAAATTATTGATAGTAGAGTCTCCTGCAAAATCAAAAACAATATCTAAATATTTGGGAAAGGATTTTATTGTACTTCCTTCCGTTGGGCATGTTAGAGATCTTGATCCACATGATGGTTCTGTTGATGTGGATAATGATTTTAAAATGAAATGGAAGATAATGGATGGAAAGGAAAAGCAGTTAAAAGAGATTCAAAATACAATAAAAAAAGTTGATGAAATTTATCTTGCAACTGACCCTGATAGAGAGGGAGAGGCTATATCTTGGCATATAGTTGATATATTAAAAGAAAGAAAGTTGCTTACAAAACCTATACACAGGGTTGCTTTTCATGAAATTACAAAGAATGCTGTAAATGAAGCTATGAAAGTACCACGAGAGATAGATCAAAAACTTGTTGATGCATATTTTGCAAGAAGAGTTCTTGATTATTTAGTTGGATTTAAATTATCCCCTGTTTTGTGGAGAAAGCTTCCTGGTTGTAAATCAGCAGGTAGGGTACAATCGGTTGCATTGAAACTTATTTGTGAAAGAGAAAATGAAATAGAAAATTTTAAAAAACAGGAATATTGGACTATAGAGGGTATTTTTTTAGCAGAAAATAAAAATTCATTTCCTGTAAAATTGTTTACATATCAAGGTAAAAAATTAGAAAAGTTTGATATAACAACAAAAGAACAAGCGGAAGGAATAGTTTCTAAATTATTAAAAGATGATTATTTTGTTGGAAATATTGAAAGAAAAAAACAGCAGAGAAAGCCTGTTGCTCCATTTACGACTTCAACTTTACAACAAGAAGCATCAAGAAAGTTGGGATTTTCTGCTAAACAAACCATGCAGATTGCTCAAAAACTTTATGAGGGTATTGATCTTGGTGGTGAAACATTAGGGTTGATTACTTATATGAGAACAGATTCTGTTAATTTATCAAAAGATGCTCTTGATGCTATTAGAAATGTTATTTTAAAAGATTTTGGAAATGATTATTTACCATCAAAACCAGTTTATTATGATAATAAAAGTAAAAATGCTCAAGAAGCTCACGAAGCCATAAGACCAACTTATGCAGATAAAGTTCCATTATCAATAAAGGGTTATTTAGATGCAAATCAATATAAACTTTATGAACTTATTTGGAAAAGAACTGTTGCCTCACAAATGAATCCAGCAGAGTTAAGTTTAGTTGCTGTTGATATAGTAAATAGTGATAAGGCAAATATGTTTAGAGCAAATGGCTCTATGGTCTTGTTTGATGGGTTTATGAAATTATATAATGAAGATAAAGATGATAAGGATGATGATGAAAATAATAAAATGCTTCCTATTATGAAAGAAAAAGAAAAGGTTGAGCAAGAAACTATAGAATCTTTACAACATTTTACTCAACCACCTCCAAGATATACAGAAGCTTCTCTTGTAAAAAAAATGGAAGAGTTAGGTATTGGGCGACCTTCTACTTATGCTACTATTTTATCTGTTATACAGGAAAGAAACTATGTTGAACTTTCAAAAAAAAGGTTTGTTCCAGAGGATAGGGGACGAGTTTTAACTATATTTTTATCAAATTATTTTAAAAATTATGTAGAATATGATTTTACTGCTTCGCTTGAAAATGAATTGGATGATATTTCAAATGGTATTATTGAATACAAAAACGTTTTGTCAAAGTTTTGGCAAGGATTTAAATCTGTTATAGAATCTTCATATAATTTATCTATGGAAGATATTACTAATTTAATAGATAAAGATCTTGGAATGCATTTTTTTAAAGATGAAGAAGCAAGAAAATGTCCAAATTGTGAAAATGGGAGACTAGGAATAAAACTTGGAAAATTTGGTGGTTTTATTGGTTGCTCAAATTATCCAGTTTGCTCTTATACTAAACCTTTTATAGTTAATAATGATGAAATAGAATCTCAAGATGAAAAATCTAAAAATAATGATATAGTAATAGGTCAAAATGAAAATGGTATGAATGTTTATCTTAAAAAAGGACCTTATGGTATGTATTTACAGCTAGGTGAGATAAATAAAGATGATGTTCGTGGACCAGTTAGGGTTTCTATTCCCAAAAATGTAAGTGTAGATTTACTTACTTTACAACAAGCTTTATTTTTATTATCTCTTCCCAAAAGTATTGGATTTGATGATGATAAAGAGGTTTTTATTGCAAATGGAAAATATGGACCTTATTTAAAAAAAGGTTCTGTTATGAAATCTATTCCAGTAAATATTTCTATTTTTGATGTTGATATAAAAATGGCTCATGATTTACTTTTAAATGCTCCTGAAAAAGTTGCAGGTAAAGAGTTAGGGTTGCATCCAAAAGATAATAAACCAGTTAAATATTTTTCAAAAGGTAAATTTGGTCCTTATATTCAACATAACAGAAATTTTGTTTCTGTTCCAAGTGGAATCGATGAATCTGAAATTACTTTAGAGTTTGCATTAACAAAACTTGCAACTAAAGATAAAAGTGCTAAAACAAATATTAAAAAGAAATAAAATAAAAGGAGTTATATAATGTCAGGACATTCAAAATGGGCAAATATTCAACATAGAAAAGGTTTGCAAGATAAGAAAAGAGGTAATTTATTTACAAAGCTTGCGAAAGAAATTACAGTTGCAGCAAAGATGGGAGATCCCAATCCTGATATGAATCCAAGGCTTAGACTTGCAATTCTTGCAGCAAGAAAAGAATCTATGCCAAATGAAAATATAAAAAGAGCTATTTCAAAGGCACTTCCAGGTAATACAGATGGTGATTATTTTGAGATTAGGTATGAGGGTTATGCACCTGGAGGAGTTTCTGTTATAGTTGAATGTTTAACAGATAATAAGAATAGAACTGCATCTGATGTAAGAACAATTTTTTCTAAACATGGTGGAAATTTGGGTGAAACTGGTTCAGTTTCTTTTAATTTTGATCATGTTGGATGTTTTGTTTTTAAAAATATTGTTGCTGATTTTGATACTATTTTTGAAACTGCGTTAAATGGTGGAGCAAATAATGTAGATGAAGAAGATAGTAATTATGTAATAACTTGTGAAATATCAAATTTTGCTATGCTTGCAAAAGAATTGGAAAGGTTTGGAGAACCAGAAAAAGCAGAAATAATTTGGATTCCAAAAATGCCAATGAGTGTGGATGATGAGTTATTGGAAAAAATTGAGAATTTTGTTGGATTTTTAGAAGATAACGACGATGTACAAAAAGTTTATACAAATCTGTAATAATTATTTTGTGTATATTACTTAAATATTCTCTTTTAAAGGGAATATTTTTTTTATAAAATGCTTGACAATATAAAAAATCTTAGTATATTTCTTTCTGTTTTTGGGATGGATAATTAAATTTAGTTTAATTTTGTTTTCTTTCTCTTTTTTAGTTTGAAAAATTGTTTAAAATTTTTCTTGCAAATAAAAAAAATAACATTATAGTTGTGAAAAGTTTTTTTGATGTTTTAAATAGTGAATACAGAAATATAAGAGATGTATAGACGGCAGTTAAGTAATCAATAGTTGTCTGACTGCAATATACATTTTTATGACAGAAAGAAAAGTAAAGGTTATACCAAACTTTTTCTTTAAGTATTGCAGGATTAAGATTTAAAAATTTTTATAATTTGAGAGTTTGATCCTGGCTCAGAACGAATGCTGGCGGCAGGTTTGAGGCATGCAAGTCGAACGAGAAAGTGTAGCAATACACGAGTAGAGTGGCGCACGGGTGAGTAATATATGGGAATCTACCTAGAAGTGGGGGATAACAGTTAGAAATGACTGCTAATACCGCATGTGTCGGAAACGAGAAAGATTTATCGCTTTTAGATGAGCTCATACTAGATTAGTTTGTTGGTGAGGTAAAGGCTTACCAAGACTATGATCTATAGCTGGTTTGAGAGAATGATCAGCCACACTGGAACTGAGACACGGTCCAGACTCCTACGGGAGGCAGCAGCTAAGAATATTGGACAATGGGGGAAACCCTGATCCAGCCATGCCGCGTGAGTGAGAAGGCCTTCGGGTTGTAAAACTCTTTTAATGGGGAAGATGATGACGGTACCCATAGAATAAGCACCGGCTAACTTCGTGCCAGCAGCCGCGGTAATACGAAGGGTGCAAGCATTGTTCGGTTTTACTGGGCGTAAAGCGTATGTAGGTGGATTTATAAGTCAGATGTGAAAGCCCAAGGCTTAACCTTGGAATTGCATTTGAAACTATAAATCTAGGTGGTAATAGAGGATAACGGAACTCCGAGTGTAGAGGTGGAATTCGTAGATATTCGGAAGAACATCAGTGGCGAAAGCGGTTATCTAGATTATTTATGACACTGAGATACGAAAGCATGGGGAGCAAACAGGATTAGATACCCTGGTAGTCCATGCCGTAAACGATGAGAGTTAATTGTTAGATTTTTTTTAATTTAGTGATTGAGTTAACGCATTAAACTCTCCGCCTGGGAAGTACGATCGCAAGATTAAAACTTAAAGGAATTGACGGGGACCCGCACAAGTAGTGGAGCATGTTGTTTAATTCGATGATACGCGAAAAACCTTACCAACCCTTGACATACCAATTGAGAATTTTAGAGATAATTTTCATCAGTTTGGCTGGATTGGATACAGATGCTGCATGGCTGTCGTCAGCTCGTGTCGTGAGATGTTGGGTTAAGTCCCGCAACGAGCGCAACCCTCGTTATTAGTTACCATCAGGTTATGCTGGGGACTCTAATAAAACTGCCGGTGACAAGCTGGAGGAAGGTGAGGATGACGTCAAGTCAGCACGGCTCTTACGGGTTGGGCTACAAACGTGCTACAATGGTACTTACAAAAAGTTGCGATATCGTGAGGTAAAGCTAATCTTTTAAAAAGTATCTCAGTTCGGATTGATCTCTGCAACTCGGGATCATGAAGTCGGAATTACTAGTAATCGCAGATCAGCATGCTGCGGTGAATACGTTCTCGGGTCTTGTACACACCGCCTGTCATGTCATGGGAGTTGGTTTTACCTGAAGATGGTAGGATAACCATTTGGAGTCCGCTAGCCACGGTAAAATTAATGACTGGGATAAAGTCATAACAAGGTAGCCGTACGGGAACGTGCGGCTGGATCACCTCCTTTCAAAGATAAATTCGTTTTAAACGAAGTGCTTATTGTTGCCGTCTGTATATCTCTTATTTGGATAAAATCTAAATCAGAGTTTTTATAATTCTGGTTGCAGAAACAGACTTGGATTTTGATTTTTATGAATTTGGGTTTGTAGCTCAGTTGGTTAGAGCATCGCTCTGATAAGGCGGGGGTCAGTGGTTCGAGTCCACTCAAGCCCACCATTGATTTATTTTTAAATTACGGGGGTGTAGCTCAGCTGGGAGAGCGCTTGATTTGCATTCAAGAGGTCGTGGGTTCGATCCCCATCTCCTCCACCAAAAAAAAAAGAGATATTGTTTTTGTATTGTGAATATGTTGTGTAAAGATTGTTAATTAAATCTTTTTATTTTATTTGATGTAAAATTTTTTGATATTGATAATCTATCTAGTCTAGCAAATATTTTGATAATAAAAAATTATGAAAGTATTCTTAATGGAGATAGTTAAGTTTTATCTGATTGTTAAAACATATAACTATAAGTATACAAAGGGCATCTGGTGGATGCCTTGGCGATAAGAGGCGATGAAAGACGTAATAGGCTGCGAAAAGTTTCGGGGAGTTGCCAATGAACTTTGATCCGAAAATTTCTGAATGGGGAAACCTACCATTTATGGTGTTCTTAACTGAATACATAGGTTAAGGAAGCAAACTCGGAGAACTGAAATATCTAAGTAACCGAAGGAAAAGAAATCAATTGAGATTCCCATAGTAGTGACGAGCGAACAGGGAAAAGTCCAGTAATTTTATTTTATAAACTAGAATAATTTGGAAAAATTAACAATATAAGGTGATAGTCCTGTATAGATAAATATAGAGTAAAATTCTTGAGTAAGGCGGAACACGTGAAATTCTGTTTGAATATAGGGGGACCATCCTCTAAGACTAAA
>CAUTSC010000003.1:0-96121 GCA_963541275.1 uncultured Pseudomonadota bacterium | reverse complement strand
CAAGATGTTGGTGCAGCAATCAAAGGAGCAATAAGGGCAGATATATTTTTTGGAAGAGGCGAGCAAGCATTTCAAAAAGCAGGTCGCCAAAACACAAGCGGAAAATATTATATACTACTTCCTAAAAACAGCAAAAATTTTGCAGTTAAAAGATAATAAATATTTCTCTACATGAGATTTATTTACAAGTATTTTTCTTTTGTATAAAAAAATTTTCTTTATATGATTTTTCCAGTTTCAAAAGAAATATTTTTTTATCCATACCACCTGCATATCCTGTTAAATTTCCATTTGCTCCAATCACTCTGTGGCATGGAACAATTATTGAAATTTTATTATGACCCACAGCACCCCCAACAGCCTGCGCCGACATCTTTTTAATTCCATACTTTTTCGCAATCTTTTTTGCAATATCACCATAAGTTGTGGTCTGTCCATAGGAAATATCATAAAGCAACTTCCATACTTCATTTTGAAATTTTGTTCCCGTAAAATGAAGTGGAACATAGATTGTTGGAATCTCCCCTTTAAAATAAGCATCAAACCATTTTCTTGTTTTTTCAAATACAGGCAAGTCCATTTCTTGATGCTTTACACTTGAATTTGCAGCAAAATATTTTTCCTTATCAAACCAAACACCAACTAAACCAACACTATCTGCAACAAACAAAATCTCCCCAAAGGGAGATTTATAAATACTTGTATATAACATAATATTTTTAAGATAATTTTAAATTAAACCTTATATCCTCATAGGCATAAGCACAAACAAACTGGACTTATTATCCAACTCTTCTATGATAACAGGTGAAGATTGATCCGAAATCAAAAACTTCATAAACTTTCCCTCTATCTGTTTTGTGATATCCAATAAATACAAAGCATTAAAACCAATATCCATTGATTCGCTGTTATAAGAAATTACCAAATCTTCCTTTGCACTTCCAGAATCTGGGGCAGATGCAGAAAGCACCATCTTGTTTTCCATCATTTCAACTTTAATTGCCTTTGATTTTTCAAACGCAACTGATGAAACTCTGTCAACTGCTTGACTGAAAAGTTCGCAATCAACTTCCAAAGTTTTATCATTAACAGATGGAATAACTTTTTCATAATCTGGGAACTTGCCATCTATCAACTTTGAAATAATTGTTGTGTTGCCAAATTTGAAAACTGCCTTTGTATCACTGGTTTCAAAATTAACATCATCTTCTGCTGTATCCAGTTGAGAACGAAGCTCGTTTATAACCTTTCTTGGCACAATGATACCTTGCATATTTTCTGTACCATCCGGACTTACCACATCTTGAAGAGCAAGTCTGTGTCCATCGGTTGCAACCGCCCTTAACAACTTATTTCCATCTTTTTCAATAGTATGGAAAAATATTCCATTTAAAAAATAGCGTGTTTCTTCATTTGACATTGCAAACCTGGTCTTATCAATAAGTTTGATTAAATCCGCAGTCTGTATCTTGAATTTATGAGGCATGTTTGCAAGGGACATAACCGGAAAATCCGCAGCTGGCAAAGTAGGAAGAGTAAATTCAGAATTACCAGCTTTAATTTTCACACTATTTTCATTAAAAGTTTTTATTTCAACATCACTTGATTCTGGCAACTTTTTCACTATGTCATAAAATAAATGAACTGGAATAGTTGTCGCACCAGATTCGTTTATATTTCCAACAACAACTTCTTGTATTTCAAGATCTGTGTTGGTTGCTGTAAAAATCAATTTACCATCTGCCTCTATCTTAACATTTGATAAAACCGGCATAGGTGATTTTTTTTCAACAACTCTGTAAAGATGCGATAAAGTTTTTACAAGATCTGATTTTGAAATAATAATATCCATAATAATCTCCTTTAATTTTATTTAATTGTATTTTTTTCACCCCCAAAAGCAAGTAAAAATTTTTAAAAAATTTACAAGCTTAATAAAAAAATCGCCTTGTAAAAAGGCGAGTTTTAAAACAAGAATAGATATAAAAAGCTACATCCAATCAAAACCACCATTGTTTCTTTTTATTATACGAGAACCTTTGATACCCATATTATTAACTTTGTTTTGTATGTTGGTTGCTTGGGTCTCGGTATTAAATTCACCAAGTCTTACTTTATAAAAAGTATTGCCGTTTACAACTGCTTTAAATATTTTAACTGGCGCAATAGATTGAAGTTTATGTTTCATATCTTCTGCCTTTTCATAGGTTGAATATGCAGCAATTTGAACGAAAAAATCACCATAATTTTCTTTATTTACAACTTTTTCTTCAACTGGTTTTTCATCAATTATTGGAGTTGGCATATTTGTAAATGATTCTGCTGTTTCTTCTCTTTTCTTTAAAAGCTCAGTTTGTCCCACACTTGATGTTAAAACATCAGCAGGATAAATATTCGTATCTTGAGAATTTATTGCAAGTTCTTTTAATTTTTTACTTTTTTCTGGTAAAATTTCAACTTTTACCCTTGCCGAACCCTTTTGTTTAATACCCAAAATATCCGCAGCTTTTGATGAAAGATCAATAATTCTGTCCCTTGCATAAGGTCCACGATCATTTATTTTAACATTTAATGACACACCATTTTCAAGATTTGTTACACGAACCAAAGATGGCATAGGCAAAGTTCTGTGCGCTGCAGTAATTTTATCTGCATCCATAATTTCACCATTTGATGTTGGTCTGCCATTAAAGTTTGGGCCATACCAAGATGCCATTCCTATTTCACTATAGTTATAATCTTCGTGTGGAAAATATGAAACGCCATCTATTAAATAAGGGTTTCCAATTTTATATTGACCCTTTGCAGCAAAACTTGTTTCTTTAACATCATCATTTTTTACTATACTTACATCTTTTTTATCAATTGTTGATGTTGTATTATTTACCTCGTCAACCATAGATATTTTATTTTCGTTTGATGTTTCCATATCATCATTATCAACAGGTGCCATCACCACAGAAGTATCAGGTTTATTCATAGACCTTGGCTTACTTGCCGAGCGTATAGGAATACGATTATTTACAGCACAAGATGACACAAGGCTAGCAAGCAATAATAAATACAATTTTTTCATAATATATCCTCCATATTTGTTTATACGTTTACCACAATCCCCTTTAAAATACAAGTATTTTTTAAACTTAAAAAATCCCAAGAATTAACTTGGGATTTTATTTTAAGAAAGGAGTAGTTTTTTATTTTTTCTTGTTTTTCATTTCTTGTTTGATTTTTGCTTTTATATCGTTATAAGCTTTTCCATCTTTTTCAAGAATTGAAAATACTTGACCCACATAAATTTTATTTGGATCTTTTATTTGTGATTTGTTTGCTTCAAACAAGATAAGATATTCTGTACCTTTGCCATATTCCTTAAGCGCAATATTCCACAAACAATCACCTTTTTTAATAACAGTCATGTTATTTTTGCCATCATAAAATATTGGTGTAAAATTGTATGCTACACGACGAAGCACCTTACCATTCGCACCCATCATATCAGCACGAAGAAATTGTTTTGTTTTATCACTCATTTTATATTCTGTTTTTACAGCAAAAATTCCAAACTCATCTGTGGTTGCAGTTGCAATTAATTTGTTATTCATATAAATATTAACTTTGCTGTTTTTTATTGCCAAACCTTCTATATTAACAGAATCTTTGTCATCATATGTAATTTTTGCAACGCGAAGCACACCAATATCTTCACCTTTTGGAGCTTTTAAAACTTTAGTTTTTTTATTACCCATCAACACGGCAACTTCATTTTCTGTTTTTTTAGAAACATGAAGTATCGCATTTTGTTTTGCATAAATCCTGTTGCCATTTTCACCCATAACATAAAGTGATAATTTGTGGTTTCCAGTTTTTAATGCTTTCTTAGGAATAAATACCCATTGACCATTATCATCTGCTTTTTCAGTGCCAAGTTTTTTGCCATTGTCAACTATGTAAACAACCGCATTTTTAGCAGCAGTTCCCGCAATAATAGTTTCACCCTTTTCCATTCTTACTATATCAAATGCTGGTGCAACTATTTCTTTTTTTGCAGGTTTAAACATATCACCAAAAAAGCTTCCTTTTTTATCACCAGAAGCCATTTTTTTATCAGATTTTTTTGATGGTAAAAAAGCAATAATTGCAACAATAACAATAAGCGAAATTAAAATTGCAAGAATCACTTTCTTTTGTTTTTCACCAACAGATTTTTTATCTTGTTTTACAGCATCAAAAGAAACGTTTTCTTCCTTTATAACCTTTGTTTCAACTTCTGTATTTTTTGTATCTAAAATAGGTTCTTTTTTTTCCATTTTATACTCCATTTAAATTAAATTAACAATAAACTAATATCAAAATTTCCTTTTGTCAACATTTATTTCATTTTGTCAAACAATAAAATTTTATAAGATATTAAAAATTTTTTATTTTCAATATTTCTTAAGGTTTTTATATAGTATGCTACAAGTGAATTTAACTTACTTAAAGAAATTTTGATACACCTCACCCCTTCGGTTATTTTACATATATGTATTAAATCTTTAGATTTCAAGAGATAAAATGAAAAAATTTCACCTTTTTTAAAATTTTTCTTATTATCTGGAAATTTTGGGTGTAGTTTACCCTTTGGATAATCATAATATAATCATTATTTTTCAAAAGTCAAGAACAAAATGAAAATTTTTTACATTTTTTTGTAAAAATTTTCAAAATGGCGGAAATCTGCGATTTTTTGAAACGTGGAAGAAGAGAGAAACCACATATAGACGAAGAGTAAAATATCTGGAGGAGGATTGGAAAGTAAATATATGAGACTTATTTATATCTATATAATTTTTGCAAGCAAAAATTGGCAAATATCTTTAATATAAAGATATTTGAATGAATATTTATTTCTATAAAACTATTAATTTTTACTAAGCTATTTTATAAGTAAAAAATTAATCCTTATCAGTTAGCTATATCAAACTTTTTTATGGCAAATATTTTGTTATAAGCAAAATATTTTGATGATTATTTTTTAATGTCAATTTTCATCTATTTATATATTTAAGAAACTTCGTTTGTGGCCAATATTTTTGTTATAAAATATTTTAGAAAAATACAAATATAAATCGCAAAAATATTGGAATGAATATCATTAAATTAATTTAAAATAGATATCATGACAAAAACAGCTCCTGTAAAAAAAACAGGAGTCGTTGTGAATGAAAGTCCTATTATTCCATTTTTTCAACTATTACATATCCATCAGGACCAGCACCATCCCCACCACCATTATATCCATCAGCAGGTTTTCCATCCCCACCTTTTAACACCAATTCAACATCTGCAACTTGAAAATAACTTCCACCACCGCCGCCGCCAGCGCCTCCGTATCCAGAGTGGTTGAAGCTTCCTCCACCTCCACCGCCGCCACAGCCGCTTCCACCACCACCACCACCCATGTTGATGTCGTTTTTCATGTTGCCGCCTTTGCCACCTACGCCTTTACCATAGCCTTTGCCACTACTACCATATTCGTTCCCGATGCTGAGGTTGTGGCCACCAGATTCGCTGCTATCACTGCCATTGCCACCACTACCGCCACCTTTGCCTCCTTTACCGGTCCTGCCACTTTTTACTTCGTGAGCGTAGGAGAAGCCGCCGCTTCCACCTTCACCACCTATACCATAACCTCCGCTACCGCCGCTACTGCTACCGCCGTTTCCTCCACTGTAGTATCCTCCATAACCCCGTCCACCACCGCCGCCTCCGCCGCCGCCGCAGTAGCCACTGAATCTGTTGCCACCACCACCTCCTCCCCCACCTGCTCCAACACAGGCTTTAAATTCTGTTTCTTTATCAAGATTAAAATACCTTATTTCCTCACTTCCTCCTGCTGCAGCGGCTGTTAATCTATATTTGCCTATATATAATGGTTGTTGAAAATCTTTTAGTGGAGAAGTAGGTGTAAGGTGTATAATCTTTTTCCATACACCTTTTAAATTTCCTTTTCTTATACCTTTTTCAACACTTTCTGTCATAACATCTTTCCACCAACTTTTCTTTGGCACGCAGGTATAAAATTCTTGAGCGTTGATTGTGCTCGCCACAAGCAAGCTTGCAAGCATACTTATTTTACTTATTTGTTTTTTTATCATAATTTTCTCCTTTCCTTTTTTATGATTGTTTAAACATTTCGTATCCAGCTGGACAGCTATTTCTTAAATCTATCAACTCCATTCCATCCGGGCATTTTCCATTTGTGATTTTCTTTAACTCGTATCCCTCTGGGCAGATTCCTTTACTTGGGGCGAATAAATCCATTCCTGCGGGACAATTTCCACCACTTACTTTTATCCCAGTTGTACCATCCGGACACACAACTTGATTGCAACTTTGAAATGTTGTTTTGTTGAGTATTGTTCCAACTGGACAGCTTTTACATAACCTATCACTTGGCGACCAATAGTTGTTTGCACCATACCTGTTGCATTTCACTTTACATCCTGGTTCATTACAAATTGGTTCAGTATCTTTTCCGCAAACTTCCTTACCTCCAGCACTTATTCCATATTTTGCAAGAGTTTTGTGAATTAACTCTAAAGTTTCTGGCGATGCAGAAAATGCTTTGTGCGAAAATAAACAAACACTAGCAAACAGCAAAATTTTGCCATGATTTTTTATATAGTTTTTCATCTCATCTCTCCCTGTTACGATAGGAAGTTAGCAACTATATTGTGTAAAATAGTGTATAGTATTCTTCTATATTCCTACACCTTCCTACCATTACAGTAGGAATCCCTAACCCTTACTAGGTCATTTTAACATCAATACACAATAGGGTTGCTACACCCTTTCATTTACTTTCATGATAATACTAAATAGATTTTTATACAAGGAAAAATATCCATGTATGTGAAATCAATTTTCAAAATTTAATAAAGAAAAGAAAAATACAAAAAATTTTTAATTATCTTTGTTATCTTTACACTCTAAAACCCAAAGGTCATAATTTGGATGTTGTAAAGGATTTAAACTGGTACTGGAAGAAAACATCCAACCAGAAAAAATTTTTTTACCTTTTTTAAGGCTACCAGCTTTTTTTATATAAGAATTTGATTTTTCATTAACTTCTATAAACATGCTGTTTTCTTGCAATTCATTTTCTGGTCTTCCATAACATGCCTTAATTGTAAAAATTAAATTATCCATAACTTTGCTGCTGCCAACTGGAATTTCCATTGTTTCAACCTTGCTTGATATTTTATTAACTACCCTAACCACTGCAATATTTCTTGCAACATTGGTATATGAAAACACAGGAACAGAAATAAAAAAAGTTGCAAATATCTTAAAACTATTTTTTATAAAATTCTTTAAAATATTCACAACTATAATTCCTAAAAGAAAGGTTGTTTTATGATTCTGTTTTTTCAGCAGTTGTTTCTTCCATTTCAACTGATGAATTTTCATCTCTCATCTTTTTTGCCAAAGCCAAATCTTCTGCAATTCTTGCCTTTTTACCAAATAAAGATCTTAAATAATAAAGTTTCGCACGTCTTACCTTACCATATTTAACAACTTCAATTTTTGAAATATTTGGTGAGTACAAAGGAAACACCTTTTCAACACCCTCGTTATAAGAAATCTTTCTAACCGTAAATGCGCTGTTTATTCCACGATTCTTTTTTGCGATACAAACACCCTCAAAAATCTGGATTCTTTCGTTTTCACCCTCTTTAACCTTTGTATGAACTTTAAGAGTATCACCAGAAGAAAACTTTGGAATATCATGAGTTGATAATTTTTCAATATTTCTTTTTTCTATTAAATTTAATAAATTCATTTTAAAACCTTTCATCATATAAAAACATGTATGATTCGTAAATATCACACTATGCTACTTTAATATATTTCAAAATTCAATATACTTTTTATAATTTTTTGCCTGTTTGTCAATGACATTTTTTATTTGACATAGAAAATTTTTATTGTAAAATAAAGTCATTCTTGGAAAGAAAATTTCTTTAATAAAATCATACAATAACAAAATTTTTATGAAAGAATCTTATTTTAATTAACTAAAACAAAAGGAAAAATATGTATATAAAAGAGCTACGTGAAAAATCACCAGAAGATTTATTAAAACTTGCTGAACAAGAGGGAGTTGATAACCCATCAAGTTATGATATACAAAATTTAAGGTTCAATATTTTAAAAAAGATTGCATCAAAAGATACCTTGATAGGTGAGGGTGTTCTTGAAGTTATGCCAGATGGTTATGGTTTTTTAAGATCAAAAGATGCCAATTATTTATCTGGTTCTGATGACATTTATGTTGCTCCAAATATAGTGAAAAAAAATAGCCTTAAAATAGGAGATACTATAGAGGGGGTATTAAGAGCTCCAAAAAACAATGAAAAATATTTTGCACTTGAAACAGTTGATAAAGTAAATTTTGAAGATCCAGTAAAGGCAAAACACAGAGTTCACTTTGACGATTTAACCCCACTTTATCCACAAGATAAATTTAAACTTGATATGGGACCAGGGGACAAGAAAAAACCAGATTTCACAACAAGGATTATTGATCTTGTTGCGCCACAAGGTAAAGGTCAACGAAGCCTTATTGTTGCTCCACCAAAAACTGGTAAAACCGTTATGTTGCAAAATATTGCTGCTGCAATTACAACTAATCATCCAGAAGTTTATTTAATTGTGTTGTTGATAGATGAAAGACCAGAAGAAGTAACAGATATGAGAAGGTCAATCAAAGGTGAAGTGATAAGTTCTACATTTGATGAACCTGCCGCTCGTCATGTACAAGTAACAGAAATGGTAATTGAAAAGGCAAAACGACTTGTTGAGTATAAATACAATGTTGTCATCTTACTTGATTCTATCACAAGGCTTGGTCGTGCATATAATGCGGTGATTCCAAGCAGTGGTAAAGTTTTAACAGGTGGTGTTGATGCAAATGCTCTTCAAAGACCAAAAAGGGTTCTTGGTGCTGCCAGAAATATAGAAGGTGGCGGAAGCTTAACTATTATGGCAACTGCACTTATAGATACCGGTTCAAGAATGGACGAAGTTATATTTGAAGAATTTAAAGGAACAGGTAATTCAGAAATAGTTCTTGATAGAAAGATTTCAGATAAAAGAGTATTCCCAGCAATAGATGTTCAAAAATCAGGAACAAGAAAGGAAGAATTGCTTGTTAATGCTGATACACTTCAAAAGATGTGGGTATTAAGAAGAATTGTAAGTACTATGGGTGTATCAGAGGCAGTTGAATTTTTGATGGATAAAATAAAACTTACAAAAGATAATGCCGATTTTTTTGCAAGTATGAATAACTAGCTAAAGTTTTCTTGATTTATAAGATAAATAGTTTATAATCAAAAAATCTTTTTTATGGCGAATGTAGCTCAGTTGGCAGAGCGCCAGTTTGTGGTACTGGATGTCGTCGGTTCAAACCCGGTCATTCGCCCCATTTTCTTCTTTCTCAAAATTTTGTTGTTTTTGTAAAAACCATTCTTGCTTTAATATTTCTTTTTTTATTTTTATTTTTTCAATTAAATTATATCTGTCTGCTACAATTTTTATACTAAAATAAAGCGACAAAAATATAACAAACACAGATATAATTTTTTTTGCTTTATAAAAAATTTGTCTTTTAACTTGTTTTTTATTTATTGAAATTGCCATAAACAAATCTTTTAATTTAAATTTATGATTGGAATTATTGCAACCACTTACAAGAGTTTCATTGCTAAGAATATTTATAACATTTATATTTCCATTACATAAAAAAGAAATTAAAACAGCAATTTTAAAAGATAATATTTTTTTATATTGCTTTACTGCCATTGCACTTTGAATCATAAAATATAAATATTTTATACTTTCAACAAAAGACAATTTTTTTAAAATATACTTTTTAACTATATTATTTTTAATATTTTTAAGTTTAAAAGTTTTGATAATAGGATAAACATTTTCACCACATAAGACTATTTTTAAAAATGACATTTTTTCTATTAAAGTGCCAATAATATTAAATTGAGATAAATTACAATTATGAATATCATCAAAAAATAAAATTACATTTTGACCTTTTTCATAAAAATTTGTTAAATCTTCAACTACACTATCAATATTTTTAGAATGCAATTTTAACTTGCTTGCAATAACCTGTAAAATATCTGTTTTTTCAGTTATATTTATAATAAACGCAATATCATTATTAACAAAGCTGTTATACAATTTTTGTATAAGTAAAGATTTTCCAATTCCCGTACTACCCTCTATAATATAAGCTCCGCTATAAATACGACAAAATTTTTGCATTTGCTCCAAAATATTAACAACAGATTTTCTTTTAAAAAAATATGCAGGCGATTCATTTGTTATAAAAGGGTGATTGTCAAAATGATAAAAATCCAGATAGTTCATCTTTAAATCCTTCTTGAAAAATATAGTTATATATTATATAAAGATAAGGGTTCAAAAACAATAAAAAAGGTTTTTTATGGAAAAAGAAGAATTATTGGAATTTAAAGGTACAGTTTCAGATAAGCTCCCCAATGCTATGTTCAAAGTATTACTTGAAAACGGACACACAATAATTGCCCACACATCTGGTAAGATGAGAAAATTTAGAATTTGGGTTATGGTTGGTGATGTTGTGAATGTCGAAATGACCCCATACGATTTAACCAAGGGACGAATCACTTTCCGCTACAAGGATAAACAAGGTACAATAAAAGAAGAAATTTAATATTAAAATAAAAGGAGTCATAAATGAAAATAGAAAACTTATTTTTAAAAAGAATAAAGGAACTGCCAGCTGAGGCAACAACATCAGGACATAAACTTGCATTAAAGGGTGGTTATATACATCAAACTGGTGCTGGATTTTATACTTATTCACATATATCAGTAAAATTACTGGAAAATATTAACAAAATTATAAGAAAACATTTAAGCAAAATTGGTTGTCTTGAAATAAATATGCCTGTTGTTTCTCCATTATCATTATGGCGTGAAACAGGAAGAGAAAATATAGATGTTTTATTAAAATTTAAAACAAGAGCAAACATGGATTGTGTTTTAAATCCAACACATGAAGAAATAGTATGTGATTATGTTCGCGAGGCAATACAAAGTTATAAACAATTGCCAAAGGAAAATAGCCTATGTCTTTATCAAATACAAACAAAATACAGAGATGAATTAAGAGCAAGGGCTGGTCTTTTAAGATGTCGTGAATTTATGATGAAAGATGCATATTCTTTCCACCAAACAGAAGAAGATTTAAATATTTTTTATCAAAAGATGCTTGATGCGTATGTTGATATTTATAAAGATTTGGGTCTTGATAATGTAGTAGTTGCAAAAGCTCCTGGTGGTGATATAGGTGGTGCATTTTCACATGAATTTCAAATGCTTGATACAACAGGTGAAGACGATATCTATCTTTGTGAAAAATGTGGCAATAACTATAACAAAGAAATTTTAAATGAAAACGAAAAAAATCCAATCTGCCCAGAATGTCAAAATAAATTTAAAGTAAAAAGAGGGATAGAAGTTGGAAATATTTTCAGGCTAGGCACAAAATATTCGGCACCAATGAATTTAAAATTTGCAGATGAAAATGGAAAAAATAATTTTGTTGTTATGGGTTGTTATGGCATAGGGGTAAGCCGTGTTCTTGGTTGCTTATTACAATCAAGTGGTAAAGATTCTGTTGCTGAATTTAATTTATCTGTTGCACCATACAAAGTTCACATAATAAACCTCGATAAAAAGAATGATGAAGTTTTAAAACTTTATGAAACTTTAATGAATTTGGGTATAGAAACAATAATTGATAACACCAACGATTCTGCTGGCTCAAAATTTGCAAATGCTGATTTACTCGGCGCACCTATAAGGATAATAAACAGCCCTAAAAATATTGAAAAGGATGTTTATGAACTTAAATATTCAAAAATCACAGGCGATTATCCAGAATTTGTAAAAACTTCTGAGATAATAAATGTTATAAAGGATATAATAGCAAAAAATTAACAAAAAGAAGTAATATGGAAAAGAAAAATCTGCAATCTATTATAAAAGAACACAATTCTAAGTGGGGTTTTGATCACGAGGATGTTTTGACTTTACTTTGTTATTTAGTAGAAGAATTTGGAGAAGTAAGCAGTTGTATAAGAAGAGAATATATAGATAAAAAGCCCCCCATTCCAGAAAATGATAAAAGTTCATTAAAACACGAAATGGCAGATGTTGTAATACTTCTTAACATACTTGCAAATAAATTTAATATAGATCTGGAAGCAGCAGTTATCAGTAAACTGAAAATAAACGATCAAAGATTTATAAAACAAAGATAATTTTTTCATTTACTCTATTGAAATTTAAAAATGTAATACATATATGTAAATTATCAACGGGTGGAGTTTGCAAAAATTTTGTTCTGCCATAATAAAAAAACATAAGAAAAAATTTTCTTTTTTGTAAATCTGTTGTCTTTACGGCGGATAGATTTCTGGCAGTTTTTTTTATAAAAATAAATATTTTATAAGAAAAAGTAAAAAAATTTGCATACCCTCTTGAAAAAGAAAAATTGCATTCATATATATTGAATGTGATAAAAATAACAAACTAATAAAGGAGTAAAAAAATGGCTAAAGTTATTGGAATTGATTTAGGAACAACTAATTCTTGTTTTTCCTATATGGATGGTAAAGACGCAAAAGTTATAGAAAACAGCGAAGGTAAAAGGACGACACCTTCGGTTGTTGGAATTAACGAAGCGGAAGTTCTTGTTGGATCAACCGCAAGAAATCAGGCAATAGTTAATCCAGACAGCACTATATATGCGGTTAAAAGATTGATAGGTCGCAGATTTGATGACAAGATGGTGAAAAAAGATATAGACCTTTCTCCATTTAAAATTGTAAAGGCAGACAATGGGGACGCTTGGGTTGAAGTAAGAGGCAAAAAATATTCTCCATCACAGGTTTCTGCATACATACTTTCAAAAATTAAAAAGGATGCAGAAGCATATCTTGGTGAAGAAGTTAAAGAAGCTGTTATCACCGTTCCTGCATATTTTAACGACTCGCAAAGACAAGCAACAAAGGATGCTGGTAAAATTGCTGGGTTGGATGTGCTTCGTATCATAAATGAACCAACTGCTGCTGCACTTGCATATGGGTTAGACAAGAAAAAATCTGGTACTATTGTAGTGTATGACCTTGGTGGTGGAACATTTGATGTTTCTATTTTGGAAATAGGCGATGGCGTTTTCGAGGTGAAAGCAACAAATGGTGATACTTTCCTTGGTGGTGAAGATTTTGATAACAGAGTTATTGATTTCTTAGCTGCTGAATTTAAAAAGGATAATCCAAATATAGATTTAAAGGCTGATAAACTTGCACTTCAAAGATTAAAGGAAGCTGCAGAAAAGGCAAAAATTGAACTTTCAACTTCTATGCAAGCTGATGTTAATTTGCCATTTATCACAGCAGATGCAACTGGTCCAAAACACCTTAATGTAAAGCTTACTCGTTCAAAGTTGGAGTCTCTTGTTCAAGATTTGGTTGAAAAGACTTTGGAGCCTTGTAAAAAAGCCTTGGCTGATGCTGGACTTGACAAGAATTCTATTAGTGAAGTAGTCCTTGTTGGTGGACAGACCAGAATGCCACTTGTTCAAGATACAGTTAAAAACTTTTTTGGTAAAGAACCACATAAAGGTGTGAACCCAGATGAAGTTGTTTCAATGGGTGCTGCGATACAAGGTGGTGTGTTAAAGGGTGATGTGAAAGATGTGTTGCTTTTGGATGTAACTCCACTTTCACTTGGTATTGAAACATTAGGTGGTATATTTACCAGACTTATTGACAGGAATACAACAATTCCAACAAAAAAGTCGCAGGTATTTTCAACTGCCGAGGATAATCAAACTGCTGTATCCATCAGGGTTTTCCAAGGTGAAAGAGAAATGGCACAAGATAACAAGCTTCTTGGTGCATTTGACCTTGTTGGAATTCCACCAGCACCACGTGGTATGCCACAGATTGAAGTTACATTTGATATAGATGCCAATGGTATTACTCATGTATCCGCAAAAGATAAAGGTACAGGTAAAGAGCAAACAATTAGCATAAAATCAGATGGTGGTTTAAGCGATGCCGATATAGAGAAAATGATAAAAGAGGCAGAAGCAAACAGCGAAGAAGATAAAAAGAAAAAAGAAAAGATTGAAGTGTTTAATCAAGCGGAAAGTTTAGTTCATCAAACTGAAAAGAACCTTAAAGAATATGGTGATAAAGTTGATGCAAACATTAAAACCGAGATAGAAGAAAAGGTTAAAGAATTGAAATCTGTTCTTGAAAACAAAGATGCAAGTGTTGATGACATTAAAGCCAAAACAGAAGCACTTACTCAAAGTGCAATGAAACTTGGTGAAGCAATGTATAAGGCACAAGCAGAAGCTGCAAATGCAACAGGTGCAAATGCTGGTACAGGTACAAACGCAGGAAATTCTGGGGCTGACAATGGAAAAGATGAAAAAGTTGTTGATGCAGAATTTACCGATAAAAAATAGCAATCTCTCTCTTTTGCTTATTATAAAAAGGATCTTTTTAACAAGATCCTTTTTTTATTATGCGTTTTTAAATAATTGCGTTTTATAATTGCAAATTATAAATACAAAAATTTTTATACTTTGTTTTGTAAAATAAAACTATTTTAATTTTTATCTAAATAGTTATTGATTTTTACATGAAAACTATTTAGAATTATATCAAAATAGAATCGTGGTGAAAATATGAGTATAGATAGGACTTTAAAGGCGCTTAATGACAAGACAAGGCGAGATATTTTAAAATTGCTTAAAAAAGGACGTATGAATGCAAATGAAATTGCAAGACATTTTAATATCTGTGATGCGACAATTTCTCACCATTTATCAATACTTTTAAAGGCAGAGTTAATTTTTTTGGAAAAAGAAAAAAATTATCGTTATTACAGCCTAAACACATCTGTGTTTGAAGATGTGTTGAACTTTATTTTAAACATTAAACAATCATAGGAGGATATTATGAAAAAAATAAATTTATTTAAAATCAGTATTATTATGTATGTTATTCCATTTTTGCTGGGTGCATTTTTTTATAATAAATTACCTGATATTTTGCCAGTGCATTTTGATATAAATGGCAATCCAAACAGGTTTCAAAATAAAAACGTTGCTTTGTTTTTGATACCAAGTTTTGTTTTATTGATAGAAATTTTTGCCTATTTTATTTCAAAAAAAGATCCAAGACAAAAATATCAAGGAAATAAAATTATGAATGTTATATTGATTTTTATGCCACTTTTCATGACTGGAATTATAACTTATATTATATGTTATAGTCTTGGTTTTAAATATGATATAACAAAAATTGTTAATGTTATAATTTCAATATTGTTTATCATACTTGGTAATTATTTCCCAAAAACAAAAAGAAATTATACTATTGGATTTAGGACCCCTTGGAATCTGGCAAGTGATGAAAATTGGAATAAAACACATAAAATGACCGGAAAATTGTGGGTTGTTTGTGGAATAATTATGCTGCTGTTCACTTTATTATCACAGCATAATTTTTATATATTTAATGGAATTATGCTTGGGATTATGGTTGTGGTTCCAATGATTTATTCTTATTTAATTTATAAAAAATACAATAAGGTATAAATTAATCTACCCCATATATTTATATATATAAACATATCCATCACCTGAATTACAAAATTTAGAAAAAAATTCTTATTATAAAAAAACAATCCTAAAAAATTATTTTTTCTTCTTCTTTTGTTTTTTAGTTTTTTTGTCTTTATTACTACTATTTCCTCTTGCTTTATCATACTCTCTTCTACGACTCGCACATCCAAATCCTAAAGTACCTATACAATGAGTAATTAAACAACCTGTAGATTCTGGATGTTTAGAGCAATAATCACTGCCTCCACCTGAACCTGAACTACCTGATGATCCTGAAGAACCACTATCATCACTGCTTGAACTTGGACAGCTTTCACAACTACAATCACTATAATTTGTTCCACACGAACAACTTATATTACATACACAATTACCACCACTGCATGTTCTATTGCCACTACAATGACTATCACTTGTACATTCTACACAACTACCACTACCATTACAATATGGACTCCCACCTCCACATCTATAATAACAACTTGTTGCACCAACTCCACTTGTATAGCAACTACTTGTATCACAATTTAAACAACTACCTTGACCACTACTTGGTTGATAAGTTCCAGGGGAACAAGAAGTACAACTTGAAGCGCCAGACCATGAATAACTTCCTGGGGAGCAGGATTTGCATGTATTATCTCTCATATTTTGCTTATAGTAAGTTCCAGCATTACAATCATTACATTTTCTGTCTGTTCCATTCCATATCATACCATCATTACATAAACAAAATGATAAACTAGGATCGTATTTACCCTCTGCTGGTGTATTACATAAACTTTTATCATTTGGAATACAATATTTTGATAAAGTTTTTTGTATCAAACTTTTTGTTTCTGGTGATGCAGAAAACACATCAGTTGGCAACATTGATAAAATCAACATTCTGATTAGATTTTTTTTGATAATTATATAGTTCTCCACCTCGTCTCTCCCTTTTTACGATAGGAAGTTGACAACTATATAATACAAAATAGCGTGCAGTATTCTTGCATATTCCTACACCCTCCTACCATTACAGTAGGAAAATAGTGCCAGCATTGCTTTAACACCAGTATTATACGGGTTGTCACGCCCTTCTATCTATGTTTTATGATAAAATAAAAAAAGCTGTTATACAAGCAAAATATATGTAGATTGTTTATTTTACTAAATCAAAAATTTCACCACGAATTTCTTGCAAACCTGTACCTGTTTCGCTGCTGGTTGTGATAACTTGTGGATGCATTGCGGGATTATCTTTATAAATTGCCAAAATATCACTTTTAATTTTTTCAACTTCAACATCTTTTACTTTATCACATTTTGTAATTATCATTTGATAATTCACTGCGTTATTATTAAGCATCTTCATCATATTTGTATCGTGTTCCTGTATTCCTCGTCTTACATCTATCAACAAAAAAACTCTTTTCAATGGAACTCGCCCTTTTAAATATAAATTTACATTTTCATTCCATGCAGCAACCAGATTTTTTGGAGCTTTTGCAAAACCATAACCTGGCAAATCCACAATCGATAACATATCATTTTGATTAAAAAAATTAAGCGTTTGCGTCCGCCCAGGTGTCGCAGAAGTTTTTGCAATAGAGAATCCAAAAATCGCATTGATAAGTGAAGATTTACCAACATTGGATTTCCCAATAAATGCAATTTCGGGGACGTTCACATTAGGCACATTATACACAGAATCAAATGCGCCAACAAATTTTGGAATAGATGCAAAAAAATCTTTTATCTTCATTTTACAAACTTTTGTTGAATTACACTTAAAATATTATTCACACTCCAATAAAGCAGCAGTCCACTTGGAAACCCAGAAAATACAAGTATCATTATAAGTGGCAATAATTTCATTATCTTTTGCTGTGCCCGGTCCATACCTGGTGTTGGTTGCATTTTTTGTTGTAAATGCATTGTGAAACCCAAAATAATTGCCATAACACTTATAGTTGGCAGCCAAGAATAAGGGGTAAATGGCAATAATCCAAATAAATTAAAAATGCTTGTTGTATCAGGTGCAGATAAATCCTTTATCCACCAAACAAACGGCGCATGCCTTATATCAACAGAAATCAAAATTGATTTATAAAGGGCAAAAAATATTGGAATTTGTAAAACAAGTGGCAAACATCCAGATAAAGGATTTATTTGTTTTTTTCTGTAAAGCATTGCCATTTCAATATTCATTTGTTGTCTGTTATGAGAATACATAGCTTGAATCCTTTTAAGCTCTGGTTGTAAATCCCTCATTTTTTTTAAATTTCTAAACGATTTTTGGGCAATTGGGAAAAGCAGCAATCTTATTAAAATAGTAAATAAAATTATCGCAACACCAAAATTGCCAGTCAAAGAAAATAATATCTCTAAAATTTTCGTAAAAGGTTTCGTAAATAAATAGAAAAATCCATAATCTATTGTTAATTCAAATTTTGAAATATCATATTTTTTTTGATAAAAATCTATTATTTTTTGATCTTTCACACCACTATATAATAATGAAGTATTTGAAAAACTTTGTCCTTTACCAAGTGCTACCATATCACTTATATAATCACTTTGAAATTGTGAAATTGTTTTTTCATTTTCACCACCAGATGCAAGCTCAAAAACACGCGTTGTAAAATTTGCATCTTTATTTTGTGGAATAAAAATTGTCATAAAATAATCATCGACAAAACCAAACCAACCAGATTTTGAATTTATATCATCTATTTTTGAATTTTTGATTTTATTAAAATCATACTCGTAAAGTCTATCATTCAAAAATCCAACAAACCCATTGTGAATCATAGGTTTATTTTTTTTAACTAAATCAGCAACATTTATAACACGAAAATATGGGTACAACTCTACTTGTTTATTAGAATTATTTTTCACACTATCTTTTATAGTAAACATATATTTATCATCAAGTGTTATTTCACGAATAAACTCTAAATTTTGTTTTGATTTCCACAATAATTTCAAAATTGTCCCATCATTTTTAACAACTTGCCACCTCGTTTTATAATTTGGCATTTCAAAATTATCATCACCAGCAATAAATCCCATTTCAACATATGATGACTTATTTTCATCCTTTAAATTATGTTTAAAATGAGAAATAGCTTTTGAATTCTTGTCAACACTTTCCTTGTATTTCAAAAAAACTAAATCATCCAACCTAACACCATTTGTATTTATCATTGCAAGAATATTTTCGTTTTTTATAAATTTTACATCTCTTGGTGGTAAATCTTTTTTCACAGAAAATTTTGGTCTTACACTTTTAAGATCTGTTTTTTTATTACCAAAAAATAAATTTAATAGCATAAATACAGCCATAGTTATAAAAAACGTCTGCCAAAAACTTGGCACTTTATAATTATTATTTGTTATATTTTTTTCCATAATATCTCCTTATCTTTTTGGCGGTAAATCAATACCACCTTTGCAAAATGGATTACATCTTATAATCCGTTTTATTGTTAAAATTGTTCCTTTCAAAATACCAAAATTTTTATAAACTTCAACTGAATAATCCGAACATCTGGGATAAAAGCGACATTTATAAAATCCTCCAATTATTGGAGAAATAAATATTTGATACAACCTTATAAAAAAAATTACTATTTTTACCACTTTTATTATATATGAATTTTTTGTTGAAAAAACAATAAATAAGTTTAAATTCTCTATCATGAAGCTTTTAATTCCAAATTTTGTTTTTATTCATTTTGATTCTATCCCCAGCACAAATTTATTCGCAAAAAATTTAATAAATAAAAAAAATCAGGGAAATACCATCATTGTTGCCAACACCCAAACAAAAGGCCAAACCACCAAAACAAACAAAAAATGGGAAAGCCCAATTGGCAATTTATATATAACTTATGTTATAAAATTAACTAAAACCCAAGAAAAATATTTCTCACAATTTTCATTTATAACCGCCCTTTCTGTGTTAGAAGTTATAAAAAATAAATACAAAAATGCAAATATAAAAATCAAATGGCCAAATGATATTTTACTATCTAGTAAAAAATTGTGTGGCATATTGATTGAAAAAGAACAAAATTTTGCGATAATTGGAATAGGTTTAAATATCAATTCTCATCCAGAAAATAAAGATATGAAATACCCAGCAACCAATTTAAAAGCAGAAAATTTAATTTTTACAAGAGAAGAAATCATCACAACACTTTCACAAAAATTGATGGATAATATCAACTTGTGCAACACCAAAACTTTTTTTAAAATAATAGAAAAAATTAACCCACATCTTTATAAATTAAATGAAAATATAATCTTTATCTTTAATGATGAAAAATTCATCGGTAAATTCATAGGTTTAAACAATGATGGAGCAATAATAATTGACACAAAAAATGGTATTAAAACTTTCCTTTCCGGCGAATTTTCAAAAGAAAACTTTTAATTATTTTAAATAAAACTATTTCTTTTTTGCTCCAAAGGCACCATTGATTGTAAAATTATCACCTGCATTTTCTGCTGTAAATTTATAGGTTCCAACTATTTCTTCTGATTTCCCATTATCTCCAAAAAATGCACTTTTCATTGTAAAATTATTTATATTTTTTGTTGCTGCATCCTTGAATTTCCATTTTGAATCCATAGAATCCCCACTAACTGTCCAATTCGAACCAGCAGCAGCTGTAAAATCATCCAGTTTCAATTTATCAAGTGAAAATTTATACCAACCATAAAAACTTAAATCAAACTTTCCTGTTGCTTGTCCTTTTAATACTGATAACTCTACATTACCCCCGAATCCTTGTATTGCACCACCTTTACTAACAGAAGCAACTGTTTTTCCAGTAAAAGTTAAATCTTTTTCATGATCTATAACAAAATTGACTTTATGCTTGCTGTCCCCTATTGCAAAATACTCATATTTAGAATTCGCAACACCTGAATTCTCAATCACTTTTTTCCAATTTTCATCCAATTTTGACAAATCAAATGATGTATTCCAAACACCAAAATCCGAATATTTTAAACCAAGTTTACGACGATATTGTTCCAATTTATTTTTCTCAATATACTCTTTTTTTACTTTACCAAGCCTGTTGCCAAGTACACCAGCTTTCCCTTTTTTCAAAAGTTCTAACAATATATTATATTTTTCAACACTATCAAAAACTTCATTAAATTTTGTATTATCATTTGCATCTGGTTTTAACATTTTAATTATATCTTTTTGAGCTGGTGTCAAATCACCAACTTTATCTTTTAATTTAAATTGTTCCAATGCAGTTTTTCTTGCATTTATCTCTGTATCATCTGAAATTTCATGTCCATCACTTTTTTGAAAAATTCTTCCAAAATCTAGTCCAAAAGTTCTAGGTATAGGTTGAGCAAACTTGCTTCTATTCTTAATTGTCAAACCAGATTTTTTATATTCATAACCAAGATCATCATTCGTAGACCTTACACCAACCTGGCTGTCATCAATACTTTGCCAATTCCCATTTTTTAATCTTTCTCTTTCCTGTTTTGCTGCCTGTATTCTATCAAGCTCTCGTTGAGAACGCTTTTTATTTACAATACCAAGCTCTCTATCACCAAGAAGACTGCAACCAGATAAGATTGCAAACACACCAACTATAAATAATGATAATTTATTTTTCATAATAATTCCTTTCTTGTTAAAATATATGATTTGTTATTTTTTTTCAATAAAAACTATCTGTTCAAAAATTTATAATGAACATTTTCACACATATCAAAAAGATAGTAAATTAGTTAATTTATTGAAAACTTACCTATTTTATAGGCAATTTTGATACACCTCACCCCTTTGGTTAATTATATATATGTATCCAATTTTTAAATTTCAAGAGAGAAAGTGAAAAAATTTTTACTTTTTTTTACTTTTTTTCAAAAAATTTTCTATTTTCTGGAAATTTTGGGTATAGTTCACCCTTTCGTTAGTTATAATATAATCACTATTTTTCAAAAGTCAAGAACAAAATACAAATTTCTTATATTTTTTTATAAAAATTTTTTAAATGGCGGATTTCTGCGATTTTTTGAAACATGGAAGAAGGGAGAGAAAATATAAAAAAGAACAGCAAAAAAATATGGGAACGAGAATTGTAAAGTGAATATATGCCTTATATAATTTTTGCATGCAAAAATTTGGCAAATGTTTTTGATAAAAACATTTGAATGATAATTTATAAAAATAATACCTATTTTAAAAATTTTGGATGTAAGTCATCTATTAAGATATTTTTCCATTTTTTATTATAGCAAACTACGTTTACGACAAATATTTTGTTATAAGCAAAATATTTGAATGAATATTTATAAAATAACATTTCTTATAATACTTAGTTCTTTTTTATTTACTCCAATTTTTCAAGTATTACATAACCATCAAAGCCTGCACCACTACCACCTTCCCAGCCATAGGATCCATCAGCACCTTTTAAAATAAGTTCAATATCACCAACTTTGAAATAACTTCCGCCACCACCACCGCCTCCCCCACCTAACCCGTTATTATCTCCAGAAGAACCACCCCCTCCACCATAACAACCATAACCACCATAACCACGATGAGATAAACCTTGGATTCCACCATGTTCTCCTCCATAGCCGACACCATAACCAGTACCCACACTACTAAATGTGATAAATCCACTCATTCCAGAATTTCCACCATTACAACCTCTACCTCCACAACTAGCACAGCCTCCAGTATTAATTCCACCACCACCCCCAGTACCTCCACAGTAATAACCACTATAACCTCTACCTCCCCCACCCCCACCTCCTCCAGGCCAGTTGGAGGTACTATAATTCATCCCATTACCTCCTCCTGCACCTACACAAGCTTTAAATTCAGCTTTTTGTCTAAGATAAAAACTTCGTTTTTCTTCTTTTCCACCTGCACCCGCTGCTTTAACCCTATATCTTCCAGGTTCCAAATATCCTTTAAATTTATCTAAAGGAGAACTTATTTGAAGATCTAGAACTTTAACCCATTCTGTTCCTTGATGCTTTCTAACGAAATATATCAACCAATCCTCTTTTGGTACACATTGATAAAATCCTTTTGTGTTTGTGTTTATTATTAACAAGCCTGTTAACAATGCTAATTTACTTATTTTATTTTTTCTCATAGTTTCCTCCTTTTTTATTTTACATTTTTACAATTTGTTGATTGAGTGGTGTAATTTTTTGTTGCCATAGATTCATTAAAGACATCAGTATCTCCATCACAAGTTTCATCAAACCATTTGATTTCAAAACCTTCTGGGCATTCGTTGTTTATTATTTCTTTAAGCTCAAATCCATCTGGACATACAATTTGTCTGCAGGTTATGTGATCTTTTGAACTAACTATTGTACCAGATGGACATTCTTTACATAATCTGGAACTTGCATCCCAGCAGTTATTACTGTCGCCATCTGCATTGTTTTTGCATTTTACTATTCCTGTTTGTTTGTTATATTCTGGCTCTCGTCCCGTACCGCAAACTTCCTTACCACCGGAACTTATTCCGTATTTTGCAAGCGTCTCATGTATAAGCTTCTTTGTCGTCTCGCTTGCACCAAAAGAACCGGATTTACAAAGCAATAACCCCAGCAAAATTGCATACTTGTTTTTCGATTTTTTCATCTCGTCTCTCCCTGTTACGATAGGAAGTTAGCGACTATGTTGTATAAAATAGCGTATAGTATTATTGTATCTATTCCCATACCTTCCTACCATTACAGTAGGAATTCCAAAACCTGTAGAGTTTTTTTTAACTCTTATACAACAAGGATCGCTAAATCCTGTTTAGTCATATGATAAAATTTTAAAAAGTTTTATTCAAGAAAAAATATGATTTTTATATTATTTATGAAATAAAAAAAGCCTTTGATAGGCTTTAGTATAATTCACAAAATTTATTCCTAACTTTTAAAATGGAACTTCGTCATCAAGTTGAGTTTCAGCAGAAGTTGTATCCCAACCGGAATCAGAAGAATCTGTGCTGTCCCCGCCATAGCTTTCACCAGAACTTGTACCATTTTTATCAAGCATTATTAAATATCCATTAAACCCAGATAAAACTATTTCTGTTGAATATTTATCTGCACCTGTGTTATCTTGCCACTTTCTGGTTCTTATTTGACCTTCCACATAAACTTTAGAACCCTTTTTTAAATATTTTTCTGATACTTCAGCAAGACCTTGTGAAAAAACCACAACTCTGTGCCATTCGGTTCTTTCTTGTCTTTCTCCACTTTTATCTTTCCAAGATTCCGACGTTGCAAGTGGAAAACTTACAATTTTACTTCCATCTTGAGAATGCCTTACCTCTGGGTCGCGCCCAAGATTACCAACAAGTATTACTTTATTTACAGATCCTGCCATAATTTTAATCCTTTTCTTTTACCTGTTTATATATAATAACTATTTTTATAAATAATCAACAAAATTTAAAGTTGATTATATTTTGCAGTTTCTGCCAACTCTTCTTCTATTCTTATAAGTTGATTATATTTTGCTATTCTGTCGCTTCGAGACATAGAACCTGTTTTTATTTGACCTGCATTCACTGCAACTGCAATATCTGCTATGGTTGTATCTTCTGTTTCACCGGATCTGTGTGAAATAACACTTGTATAACCAGCCCTGTGAGCCATTTCAATAGTTTTTAAAGTTTCAGTTAATGTTCCAATTTGATTAACCTTTACAAGAACTGAATTTGCAACACCTTTTTCAATACCCATTGCAAGTCGTTTTGAATTAGTTACAAATAAATCATCACCAACAAGTTGAATTTTTGCACCCAATTTTTCTGTCATCATCATCCAACCTTCCCAATCATCTTCTGCCATACCATCTTCTATGGAATAAATTGGATATCTTGAAACAAGATCAACATAATAATCAACCATTTCTGTTGAAGTCAAAGATTTCCCTTCACCTGCAAGTTCATAACGATCTTTTTTATAAAACTCTGATGATGCAGCATCTATTGCAATTTTTACATCTACACCAGGTTTATATCCTGCATTTTCTATTGCCTTTACTATGTATGACAAAGCCTCATCTGCTGTTGCAAGGTTTGGTGCGAATCCCCCTTCATCCCCAACATTAGTATTAAGTCCGTTTGCTTTTAACTCTGCTTTTAAAGATGCAAAAATTTCCGCACCCATACGAACTGCCTCTTTCATTGATTTTGCCCCAACTGGCGCAATCATAAATTCTTGTATATCAATTGGGTTATCCGCATGTTTTCCACCATTTAAAATATTCATCATTGGAACTGGAAGAACATGCGAAAATGCACCGCCAATATATCTGTAAAGTGGAAGTTCTGATTCTTCTGCTGCTGCCTTTGCAACTGCAAGTGATACACCCAAAATTGCATTAGCACCAAGTTTTGATTTATTTTCTGTGCCATCAAGTTCTATCATAGCCTCATCAATTGCTTTTTGATCTGTTGCTTCCATTCCTATTAAAACATCGGCAATAGTAGTGTTAACATTTTCAACCGCTTTTAAAACACCTTTACCACCAAATCTTGCTTTATCACCATCGCGAAGCTCTATTGCCTCATGTGCTCCAGTAGAAGCTCCAGATGGCACAGCAGCACGACCAAATGCACCACTTTCAAGCAATACATCAACTTCTATTGTCGGATTTCCACGAGAATCCAAAATTTCTCTTGCAATAATATCTGTTATCATACTCATAATATATTCCTTTCCTTGTTTATTGTTAAAAAATCGCCAATGATGTTAATATTATTTATGTTTTTTACAAGTAAATTTTTATCTTTTTACCAAAAATATAAACAACACAACACCTAAAATTACTCTATAAATTGCAAAACCTTTGAACGAATTTTTATTTATATATTTTGTCATAAATTTTATTGTGATAAGTGAAAATATAAATGATGAAAAAAATACAATCAACGTATTTGTCATACTGATAATTTCAACTTTATCTTTTAATATTTTTAATATTCCACCTGCACCTGCCATTATTATTGCTGGGATTGCAAGCAAAAATGAAAATTTTAATGCAGCATCCCTTTTAATATTGCAAAATAATGCTCCTGTTGTTGTTGCTCCACTGCGACTAACCCCTGGAATAATTGCTATTGCCTGCATAAGTCCAATTATAACGGAATCTTTTATTGTGATTTCAGACATCTCCTTTTTACCCTTTGAAATTTTATCTGCAACATATAACAAAATTCCAAAAACTATACTTGTAAAAATAACTACGTACGGGTTTCGTAAATTTATATCAAAAATAACAAACAACAATCCCAAAATTGCAACAGGAATCATTGCAACAATTATATTAAAACTTAATTTTTTATCACCACCAACAGAAAAGAAATTTTTTATTAAACCTAAAATATCACTCCTATAAAAATAAATTATAGCAAACAAAGAACCAACATGAGCAATTATATCAACAATCACACCTTGATCTTGAATTTTTAAAATAAATGGCAAAATCAATAAATGTGCAGATGAACTGACAGGAATAAATTCTGTTATTCCCTGAATAAAAGCAAGTAAAATATAATACCAAAAGCTTATAATCATAATAAAAACCTATTAACAAAATTGTTGTTTTAAACTTTTTTTGCTGTTATAATGACTTAATAATAACAAAATAAAATGTAAATTCTATATAATTTATAAAAATTTGAGGTATTTATGGCAAAAAGCGAATGGGAAATTACAATAGGTGATTATGTTGTTTATCCAACTCATGGTGTTGGTCAGGTAAAAGAAATTATTAACGAGCAAATTGCCGGAATGGATGTTGAATTTTTGGTGATTTTATTCGCAGCAAGCAGAATGAACCTTAAAATTCCAGTTGATAAAATTGCAGTTTCTGGACTTAGGAAACTATCAACTGAATATGAAATAAAAAAAGCAATGGATGTCATGAAAACAACTCCACAATCACGAAAAATTGTGTGGGCAAAAAGGGCGCAAGAATATGAAGATAAAATAAATTCTGGTGAACCAATGGTTGTTGCAGAAGTTGTTCGTGATTTATATAAAAGACAAGAAAGAGAAAATCAATCATATAGTGAGAGAATGATTTACGAACAAGCATTAACAAGACTTGCCGATGAATATGCCGCTATTTTTGGATTGCCATCTGATGAAGCAGTTGAAAAAATAGAAAAGATAATGGAAAAAGAGGATAAAAAACGCCACCCAGAAACAGATGAAGAAGTAAAGAAAAAAGGAAACATAGTTGATGGGGACGAACCAACTGATATTTTTGAATAAATATTTTTAAACAAAAGAGAGGGAATATGTTTAACAAAAAAATAAAAAATATGATAAGTTTTATAACACTACTTACCATTATAGGTTGTACAGATAATCATTCTATGAATCCTAATACTTCACAAACATTAAGCAGTAATGCACTTCCATATAGTTTTTCAAATTTTTCTGATATTCCTATCCCTGAACAATCAGAAATGAACATGAATCAAACTGCTATCTATGGACGTGGCAATGAATGGCTTGGCAGACTTATTTTTTCAACTCCATATAGCGTTGGTGGTGTTTATGATTTTTATGTTGAAGAAATGAAAAAATTTGGTTGGACTGAAATAACATCTGTAAGAGGTGTAAATTCAGTTCTTACATTTATGATGAATAATCGTGTTGCTCTTATACAATTGCAACCATCCGGGTTCAGAGGATCCGATGTGTTATTCACCGTGTCCCCAGCTCCAAATAAAACAAAAAAAGAAAATAAAAAAATAAATACTAACACAAAAAAACTTGTTAAACCTGTTATAACACAGGAACAGATGGAAGATACAAAACCATCCAATATGGAACAAATAAGTTCTGGGACAATAGAATCAAAACGTATTGACACTATGCCACTTAGTCAATCAAACCTCTTTGTTTCACCAGATGCCAGAAAAACAATGAGCGGATCGCTTGGTCTTGGCACCGCCTCAAACCAATACTATAAATCTACCAGCAAAGGTGTCGGGAAACCAGCGGAAATGTAGTATTTAAAATAAATTGTTATTTATACCTATCTTCAACCTAAAATAATAAAAGAGATTTATTAGATATATATAACAGTATGATGTTATTTTGAATGATCACAAACACACTTTCCATTTACCATAGTAAATGATCCAAAACCATCATCACAAGAACCACTACAAGAAGGTTTTTTAGTACCAGAACTTCCACCAGAATTACCAGATGAACCACCTGAAGAACCACTATCACTACTACTATCATCACTGTTTGAACTCGGACAACTATCACACGAACAGCCTGACATACCACATGGACAATCACTTTCACTTAAACTACATACACAAGAACCTGAACTACAACTATAATTACTACCACAATCACTACTACTCCGACATTCTACACAACTCCAATTAACACAATAACGGCTACAATGACTATTACTTGTACACTCTACACAACTGCCACTACCATTACAATATGGAGTGGAACCACCACATATTGAATAACAACTTGTCGCTCCCCAACCACTGGTTTCACAATTACTGCTACTACAACTATAACATGAGGAACCACCACTACTTGGCTGATAAGTACCTGGTGAGCAAGAAGCACAACCTGTATTACCATAACCTGAAGCATATGAACCAGGAGAACATGAAGTACAACCTGCTGCTCCAGTTCCTGAATAACTTCCTGGGGAGCAGGATTTACAGCTATTATCTCTCATATTTTGTTTATAGTAAGTTCCTGCCTTACAATCATCACATGTTCTGTTTGTGTCATTCCATGTCATACCATCATTACATAAACAAAATGATAAACTTGGATCGTATTTACCCTCTGCTGGTGTATTACACAAAGTTTTATCATTTGGAATACAATATTTGGATAAAACACTTTGTATCATTTGTTTTTTGTCTTGTGATACATGTGAAGAAAACGCATTCACAGGAAACAAGTATAACACCAAAAATAATATAATTTTATTGTGATTTTTGATACAAAATTTCATAAATATTCTCCCTCTTATCCTGTAAATAAAATAAATTATAAAAGATTTTTATACAAGTAAAAAATTAGCTATCTGTTTTCAATGCTTTGATAAATGCTTCTTGTGGAATTTCTACATTACCAAAGGTTTTCATTTTCTTTTTACCTTTTTTCTGTTTTTCAAGAAGTTTCCTTTTCCGTGAAATATCACCACCATAACATTTTGCAAGAACATCTTTCCTGTATGCAGAAATTGTTTCTCTTGCAATCACTTTTGCCCCTATTGCAGCCTGTATTGGAATTTTAAACATATGACGTGGAATTAAATCTTTTAATTTTTCACAAATCTGCCTGCCACGTTTTTCAACTTCTGTTTTATGCGCTATAAATGACAAAGCTTCCACCAATTCTTCGTTTATCAAAATTGAAACTTTTGCAAGTTCCGCCCCTTTATATCCCGAAAGTTCATAATCAAAACTTGCATAACCGGAACTGATAGATTTCAACCTATCATAAAAATCAAACACTATTTCATTAAGTGGCAATTCATAAACAAGCATTGCTTTATTGCCAATATAGGTCATGTTTTCTTGTATACCACGTCTGTCAGTACATAATTTTATAATAGAACCCAAATATTCATCTGGTGTCATTATTGTTGCACGCACAAATGGTTCTTCCATACTTGAAATTTTTGATTGATCCGGCATATCCGCAGGTGTTGTAATAGTTATACATTCTCCATTTGTTAAATAAATTTTATATGCCACAGATGGAGCAGTTGTTATAATATCCAGATTAAATTCTCGTGACAATCGCTCAACAATAATTTCCATGTGAAGAAGCCCCAAAAATCCACAACGGAATCCAAAACCAAGTGCTGTAGAGCTTTCAACTTCAAAAATAAAACTAGCGTCATTCAGGTATAATTTTGCAACAGCCTCTTTTAACAATGGATAATCACTTGCATCCACTGGGAAAATTGATGAAAAAACAACTGGCACAGATGGTTTAAATCCATCAAGAGGTTCACTTGCACCATTTATATTGTGTGTGATTGTATCACCAACTCTGCAATCTGCCAGCTGTTTAATCCCTGTGATTATATAGCCAACATCACCAGAAACAAGTTCATCAGTTGCAAGCATTTTTGGAGTAAAAATTCCAATTTGTTCGGCACTATAACGATTATTGTTAGACATCATTTTTATATCGTCGCCTTTTTTTATTTTGCCATCTTTAATACGCACCAACATCACAACACCAAGATAAGTATCATACCAACTATCAATGATAAGAGCTTTTAAAGGTTCATCATCTTTATCCTGTGGAGCAGGAAGCTTTTCAACAATTTGTTCTAAAACACCATCAACACCCATTCCTGTTTTTGCAGAAATAAGTATCGCATCACTTGCATATATACCAATCACATCTTCTATCTGCCCTTTTACTTTTTCTGGATCTGCAGCTGGTAAATCTGCTTTATTAAGCACAACAACTATTTCTAAATTCGCATCAATTGCTTTATAGGCGTTGGCAAGGGTTTGTGCCTCTACCCCTTGGGATGCATCAACAACCAACAAAGCCCCCTCACATGCAGAAAGAGACCGAGAAACTTCATAAGAAAAATCAACATGCCCCGGTGTATCAATTAAATTTAAATGATAAGTTTTACCATTTTTTGCCTTATACACAAGACGACAAGTTTGCGATTTTATTGTGATACCACGTTCACGTTCTATATCCATATTGTCAAGAATTTGATCTTTCATCTCGCGATCTGCAACCGCACCACACATTTGGATAAGCCTATCAGCAAGAGTTGATTTACCATGATCAATATGCGCTACAATAGAAAAATTTCGTATATTTTCTTTTAATTTAACCATAGCACAAGGATATTATTTTATAACATTTTTGCAAGAGAATTATATAATACAAACAAAAACTTTTATTTCTTATAACAAAAAAAAGACAAAGTGGTCATGCTTTGTCTTTTTTATAAATTTTTTAAACAAAAACTATGCAACTGGAAGAACAGAGATATAGGTTTTATTTTTTCTGCCACCTGTTTTAAAATTCACAACACCATCTGTTGTTGCAAAAAGTGTATAATCAGAACCCATTCCAACACTTTGCCCTGGATGAAATGTTGTTCCTCTTTGCCTTACAAGTATTGTGCCACTTTTTACAAGCTGACCACCATATCTTTTAACACCAAGTCTTTTACCCGCACTATCACGCCCGTTTTTGGAACTTCCACCAGCTTTCTTATGTGCCATTTTCTACCTCTTATGCAACTATTTCTTTTATTTTTATCACAGTCATATATTGTCTATGACCTTGTTTTCTTCTATAATTATGTCTTCTTTTTTTCTTGAAAACTATAATCTTTTTATCCCTTATTTGTTCAAGAACTTCGGCTTTAACCTTTGCCCCAGCAAGAATTGGAGCGCCGATTTTGTCATCAACCATTAAAACTTCATCAAACACAACTTCTTTTTCAGCGGTTAATTTTTCAACTTTTATAATATCATTATTTTGAACTTTATATTGTTTTCCGCCTGTTTTAAATATTGCAAACATAATAAACCCCGTTACGATTCTTAAATATTTTTTAAATCTATCTTTTTTTCTTTGATTAGTCAAGATTTATCTGTATCTTTTTTGACTTTATTTTTTAAAAAATTAACCCCAAACAAACCCAATCTATAACTTGAAAAAGCAATAAAGACAACCAACAACCCCTCCATTATTTGGATAAAAGAATGAAAAGGAAAAATCATTAAATTATAACTATGCTTGTTAAGTACCGACGCAGTCATTCCATATTTATAAAAAAACACCCCATATTTATAAAATAAATTGAGATAGGAAATTATCACCAAAACCAAAGCCATTTTTGAAATTATTTTCTTTGATACTTTAAAATAATGTTCAAAAAAATAATAAAAAACATATAAAGGAATCAAAAAACAAAATAAATAAAAATGCGAAACAAGAAGTAGCAACGACACCATCCCAATCCAAAATTTTGCAAACAAAAAAATTGCAGATAATAATATCATAGGAATAAAAATAACAAATTTTTGATATTTCAAAATTTTTTCATCTATTTTTATTGCCATAAAATTATCCTAACATGTCTTTTTTTATTATTGTTATTTTTTCATCAAACGCTAGTGAAAAATACATAAAAAAAGGAGTGTTTAACACTCCCTTAAATAACACAAAATCAAAACTAAACACCAGCAAGAAGTGGAGCAGCATCCTTATTTTTATCGCCAGTTTCCATTTCTTTTAATTGTTCAGCTTCAAGCTCCATATCCTGTGCTTTTGCAATAGCACGAAGTCTGTTCACATAAGCACCAGTTCCAGCTGGAATAAGTCTTCCAACTATCACATTTTCCTTTAATCCCTCAAGTCTGTCTTCTTTTCCAGCAATCGCTGCTTCAATCAAAACTTTGGTTGTTTCTTGGAAAGATGCCGCAGAAATAAATGATTTATTCTGCAAACTTGCCTTTGTGATACCAAGAAGATATGGTCTTGCAACCGCAGGTTTTCCACCCATCTCTATGGTTTTTTTATTTTCTGCTGCAAGCTCGTCTTCATCAACATATTCACCTACCACAAAAGTTGTAGCACAAGGATCAATGATTTCACGTTTTTTAAGCATTTGACGCACAATAACTTCTATATGTTTATCATTTATTTCAACACCTTGAAGTCTATAAACTGCCTGTACTTCACCCACCAAATATGTTGCAAGTTTTTCAACACCAAAAATACGAAGTATATCATGTGGAGACACCACACCTTCTGTTAATTTATCACCTTTTTTAACATAATCTCCATCTTGTACATTCAAAACTGCTGTCTTTGAAATCATATATTCTTGTGGGTCTGCATCATTTTCCGGAACAACAGAAATTTTATATTTACTTCTAACATCTCCTTCAAATCTAACAACTCCGTCTATATCCGAAACAACTGCAGCTTCCTTTGGTCTTCTTGCTTCAAAAAGCTCTGAAACTCTTGGAAGTCCTCCGGTAATATCTCTGGATTGACTACCACCTTTAAGCATATAGGCTATCATATCACCAGTTTTAACATCTGTATTATTTTCACCAATCAAAATTGTACCAGTTGAAATAATGTATTTTGCCATACTGCCACTTGGAATATTTTTTACCTGTCCGTTTGCATCAACAACAAAAATTGCAGGACTTAAATCTTTCTTTTTAAGTTGAGTTTTCCAATCTTTTACAACTCTTGATGAAATACCCGTTGCTTCATCTTTGTGTTCTTCCACCGACACTCCATCAATCAAATCTGTAAAATTAAGTTTACCATCAACTTCTGCAATAATTGGTCTTATATATGGGTTCCATTCTGCAACTTTTTGACCTTTTGAAACACTTGCATTATCACTTACAAACGCTTTTGATCCAAATGGCATTTTCGCTCTTGAGATTTCATTATTATTGCTGTCTACAAAAATTACTTCTGCATTTTTACTCATAACTATACTATCGCCATCACTATTAACAGCAATCTTTACATTTTCAAATTTAACCTTTGCATCATAAGCAGATTCTACCATAGATTTTGCAGCAGATGTTTGTGCAGCACCACCTATATGGAAAGTTCTCATGGTTAGCTGAGTTCCAGGTTCACCAATTGATTGTGCAGCAATAATTCCAATTGCTTCACCAACATTGATTGGCGTACCACGTGCAAGATCTCGTCCATAACATTTTGCACATACACCATTTTTACATTCACAGGTTAAAACAGATCTTATCTTTACTTTTTCAATACCTGCTGTTTCAATTGCCCTCACATCTTTTTCACCAAGCATAGTACCTTTTGTTGCTATCACAATACCATCTTTTGTTTTGATATCTTCTGCAACTACTCTTCCAAAAATTCTGTCAGCAAGTGATTCAGTTATATTTCCACCATCAACAAGCGCTGATATCTCTATTGATTTTTCTGTACCACAATCTTCTTCTGTTATCACAACTTCTTGTGCTACATCAACCAATTTTCTTGTCATATAACCGGCATTTGCAGTTTTAAGAGCAGTATCTGAAAGTCCCTTTCTTGATCCATGAGTTGAGTTAAAGTATTCAGCAACTGTCAAACCCTCTTTAAAGTTTGAAAGAATAGGAGTTTCAATAACTTCTCCATTTGGTTTTGCCATCAACCCTCTCATACCAGCAAGCTGTTTTGCCTGTGTCTTAGAACCACGAGCCCCAGAATTTACCATCATATAAATAGGATTTTCAACTTCACCATCTTTTTGTGTTGCAAGCTCTTCCATAAGCTCATCCGCAACTTTATCAGAACACAAAGACCAAGCATCAACAACCTTGTTGTGCTTTTCTTTTTCTGTTATGAAACCCTCCTGATATTGTTTTTCAAATTCAACAACTTTTGCAGAAGTATCTTGCAATAATTTTGATTTTGCAGCTGGAATAACAATGTTATCTTTTCCAAATGAAATACCTGCAAGCATAGCATTTTTATAACCAAGATCTTTAAAATTATCAGCAAATTCCACCATCACTTTTTGTTCACAATTTTTATAAACAGCAGCAAATAGCTTTTTAATTTCACTTTTGCCCATTTGTTTATTTACAAGTGAAAATGGTATATCGTTTTCTTTTGGAACTATTTCATACAAAATAACACGTCCAGCAGTTGTCTCAACAACAGATTCTTGTTTTTCATTATCATCTGTAATATGTTCCATCCTTATTTTTATTTTTGCATGCATATCAATTAACTTTGATGAAAGAGCAAGCTTCATTTCATCAATAGAACTAAATACCATGCCTTCACCTTTTGCCTTGTTAACTGGAGATGTCATATAATAAACACCCAGAACAACGTCTTGGTTAGGAGTAATAACAGGATTTCCATGTGCAGGATGTAAAATATTATTGTTTGACATCATTAAAACTTTTGCTTCTAGTTGCGCCTCAACAGAAAGAGGTACATGAACCGCCATCTGATCACCATCAAAGTCGGCATTAAAGCCACCACAAACAAGTGGGTGTAATCTTATCGCTTTACCCTCTATCAAAACTGGTTCAAATGCCTGAACGGAAAGTCTGTGAAGTGATGGAGCTCTGTTCAAAAGAACTGGATGTTCCACAATCACTTCTTCTAAAATATCCCAAACAACAGCTTCTTCATTTTCAACCATTTTTCTTGCTGATTTTATGGTATTTGCATAACCATACAATTCAAGCTTCGAATAAATAAATGGTTTGAAAAGTTCAAGAGCCATACGTTTTGGAAGTCCACATTGATTAAGTTTTAATGTAGGTCCAGACACAATAACGGAACGACCGGAATAATCAACACGTTTTCCAAGAAGATTTTGACGGAAACGACCTGTTTTACCCTTTAACATATCTGCCAAAGATTTAAGAGGTCTTTTGTTATTCGCAACAACTGGTCTTACACGTCTTGAATTATCAAACAAGCTGTCAACTGCCTCTTGCAACATCCTTTTTTCATTTCTTATAATGATTTCAGGAGCTTTTAATTCTTGCAATCTTTTAAGTCTGTTATTTCTGTTTATAACACGGCGATATAAATCATTCAAATCTGCAGTTGCAAATCGTCCACCATCAAGTGGTACAAGAGGACGAAGTTCCGGTGGAATAACAGGAAGAACATCCATAACCATCCATTCTGGTTTATTGCCACTTTCCAAAAATGCCTCTACAACCTTTAATCTTTGAATAACCTTTTTTCTTGTCATGCCAGATTTTAAAGTTTTCAATTCTTCACGAAGTTCTGTTCTTATCTCGTTAAGATCAATTTCAGCAAGCATCTTTTTAATTGCTTCTGCACCAATACCAGCTTTAAATCCATCTTCACCATATTCTTCTGTTAATGTTTGATATTCATCTTCTGTTAAAAGTTGATTTTCCTTAAGTGGTGTAAGACCAGATTCCATAACTATATAGTTTTCAAAATACAAAACCTTTTCCAATTTTTTAAGTTGAACATCCAAAAGCAAACTTATTTTAGACGGAAGAGATTTTAAAAACCAGATATGAGCAACTGGGGCAGCAAGTTCAATATGTCCCATTCTTTCACGTCTAACCTTTGAAAGGGTAACTTCAACTCCACATTTTTCACAAATAACACCACGATGTTTTACCCTTTTATATTTACCACAAAGACATTCATAATCTTTTACAGGCCCAAATATTTTTGCACAAAATAATCCATCTTTTTCTGGTTTAAATGTTCGGTAGTTTATAGTTTTTGTTTTTACAACTTCACCAAAAGACCAAGATCTTATTTGATCCGGAGAAGCAATAGAAATCTTAAGTTTGCTGAACACATCTTGTGGTGCGCTTACTGCTTTATTTAATACTTTTTTTATTTCATTCATCTTTTTTCTCCGTTTTATTGTTTCATTTCAAGGTTAAGACCAAGTGATTTTATTTCTTTTACAAGAACATTAAAGCTTTCTGGAACACCATATTCAAAGTCATTGTCCCCACGAACTATCGACTCATAAACTTTTGTTCTACCGCTGACATCATCGGATTTAATTGTTAACATTTCTTGTAATATGTATGCTGCGCCATACGCTTCAAGTGTCCACACTTCCATTTCACCAAATCTTTGTCCTCCAAATTGTGCCTTACCACCAAGAGGTTGCTGTGTAACCAACGAATATGGACCAACAGATCTTGCATGTATTTTTTCATCAACCAAGTGATGAAGTTTTAAAAAGTACATATAACCAACAGTAACTGGCAAATCAAATTTTTCACCTGTTTCTCCGTTATAAAGATCTACTTGACCAGAACTTGAAAGCCCAGCTTCTGTTAATAAATTGGTGATATCAGATTCTTTTGCACCATCGAACACAGGAGTTGCCATACGAACACCATCTGTGATTGAATTTGCATAAGCTTTTATTTCTGCATCACTCATACCAGCAAATTCTTTATCAAAAGTTTGCTTACCATAAATTTTTAAAAGTTCATCTTTTACAGCTTGCACGTCAATTCGTTTGTCATACAAATCTTCCATCATCTTGCCAATTTTTTTACCAAGACCTTTTGCAGCCCATCCAAGATGTGTTTCAAGAATCTGACCAACATTCATACGAGATGGCACACCAAGTGGATTTAACACTATATCAACCGGAGTTCCATCTGCTTCATATGGCATATCCTCTATTGGGACAACCTTACAAACAATACCTTTGTTTCCATGTCGTCCAGTCATCTTATCACCAACTTGCAACTTTCTTTTTATAGCAACAAAGACTTTCACAACTTTTAAAACACCAGGCAACAAATCATTACCTTGTTTTATTTTTTCAACTTTAGCCTCAAATTTTTCTTCAAAAGCTTTTATCACTTCATCAAACTCTTTTGCTATATTTTCAAATTCTTCCTGAGATTTTTCATTTTCAAGTTTGATTTTCAAAAGTTTTGCACTTGGCATATTTTCCATTGCAGCAATTGTTAATTTATCACCTTTTTTTGCAATTTCTTTTGGTGCTTCAATAACAACTTTACCATCTAAAAACATTTTTAATTTTTCATTAAATCCGTTTTCAATGATTTTTCTTTCTTCTGCAACTTCCTTTGTAAGGTTTGCAATTTCCATATTTTCAATCGCAAGGGCACGATCATCTTTCTCAATTCCACGTCTATGGAACATCCTTACATCTATAATTGTTCCCTCTGTACCAGGTGGAACACGAAGAGATGAATCTTTTACATCATTTGCCTTTTCACCAAACACAGCATTAAGAAGTTTTTGTTCAGGTGTTAATAATGTTTCACCCTTTGGAGTTACCTTACCAACTAAAATATCACCTGCTTTTACATGAGCTCCTATATGAATAATACCTGTTTCATCAAGATTTTTTACAGATTCTGCACTTATATTTGGAATATCCCTTGTTATTTCCTCTGGCCCAAGTTTTGTATCACGTGCCATAACTTCAAACTCAGAAATATGAACCGATGTGAAAACATCATCTTTCACAATTCTTTCACTTATAACAATAGAGTCTTCATAGTTATAACCTTGCCATGGCAAAAATGCAACTTTAACATTACGTCCAAGAGCCAACTCTCCCAAATCTGTACATGGTCCATCAGCAAGAACATCACCAGCCACCACCTTATCACCAACATTAACTATTGGTTTTTGATTGATACAAGTATCTTGATTTGATCTTACATAATTTTGAAGTTTATAAATGTCAACACCTGTTGCAGATTTAGTTTTTTTTGTTGTTTGAACAACAATTCTTGTCGCATCAACTTGAATAATTGTTCCATCATTTTTCGCAACTATCACTGCCTTTGAATCTGTTGCAACTCGTCTTTCCATACCTGTTCCAACAAATGGAGCATCCGCAACAACCAATGGAACTGCCTGTCTTTGCTGGTTCGAACCCATAAGAGCACGATTAGCATCATCATTTTCAAGGAAAGGAATAAGCGATGTTGTAACAGATACAAGTTGTTTTGGAGCAACGTCCATAAGTGAAATTTCACTAGCTGGAAGTATCACAAATTCACCATTTTGTCTGCAATTTACAAACTCTTCTACAAACTCACCATTTTCTGTAAGTGGGCTGTTTGCTTGCGCGATCACATATTTATTTTCTTCCATTGCAGTTATGAAAACAACATCATCCAAAACTTTACCATTTTCAACTTTTCTATATGGTGTTTGTATGAAACCATATTTATCAATTGTTGCATAAGTTGCAAGAGAGTTTATAAGCCCAATATTTTGACCTTCCGGTGTTTCAATAGGACAAATTCGTCCATAATGAGTTGGATGCACATCTCGCACTTCAAATCCTGCTCTTTCTCTTATAAGACCACCAGGACCAAGAGCTGAAATTCTTCTTTTATGTGTTACTTCGGAAAGTGGATTTGTTTGATCCATAAATTGTGAAAGTTGTGATGAACCCAAAAATTCTTTTATCGCAGCAAGAACCGGTCTTGCATTAACTAAATCTTGTGGCATAACTGTGTCAAGTTCCAGTGTTGACATCTTTTCTTTTATACCACGCATCATCCTTACAATACCAATTCTATATTGATTTTCAATAAGCTCCCCAACTGATCTTACTCTTCTGTTTGATAAATTATCAATATCATCAATATCACCTTTTCCATCTTTTAAATCTGCCATAGTTTGTATTGATTTTATTAAATCTTCTTGTCTTAAAAGAGTGTAAGTTTCTGGCACTTCATTTGAATCTATACCAAATCTAAGATTCATTTTATATCTTCCAACTTCTGATAAATCATACATTTCTTTATCAAAAAACATTCTGTAGAACATATTTTCTGCAGCAGAAATTGTTGGTAAATCACCTGGTCTCATTATTGTATAAATATCAAACAAAGCTTCTTGTCTTGTTTTATTTTTATCAACAACCAAAGTATTTCTTATGTGTGCACTAACACTTACATTATCAATAAATAAAATTCCAAACTCATCTATTTTTGCAAGATGTATTTTATCAATAAGTTCTTGATTTATTTCTGCACCTGCCTCGGCAATAACTTCAAATGTATCTTCATCAATTAAATCATCAGAAATATAAAGCTCTGCATCAACAATTTTTTCATCACTTATATATATTTCTTTTAAACCATCTTCATAAAGTTTTTTTGCAGAACGTGGTGTAATTTTTTTACCCATTTCAAAAACAACTTCACCAGTTTTTGCATCAACAAGATCATAATTAAGTTTAAATGGTTTAACAATTAAATCTGGATTAAATTCTGTTTTCCAACCATCTTTATATTTTGTAAGAATTTGTTCCTTATAAAATAATTTTAAAATTTCATTTGATGTTAAACCTTCTTTTTCAATTGCATCAACACTTTCACCATTTGCAGTTGCTGCTTTTATCTTTTCAAGTGTTTCATTATTATAACAAGCAAGCAAAAATGTTGTTACAGGAAATTTTCTTTTTTTATCAATTCTTGCGTATAAAATATCTTTTGCATCAAATTCAAAATCTATCCAATAACCTCTTGCTGGAATAATTTTTCCACTATATAAAATCTTACCGCTTGGATGATTTTCACCATAATCATGAGTAAAAAACACACCAGCAGATCTTTGAAGTTGAGAAACAAAAACTCTTTCAACTCCATTAAAAATCAAAGTTCCTTTATCTGTCATAAGTGGAACTTCACCCATATAAATTTCTTGTTCTTTTACATCTTTAATAGATTTTTTTCCATCATCTTCCCTGTCCCATAAAACAAGTCTTAAAACAACTCTTAAGGGTGCAGCAAAAGTAAATCCACGCCTTTGACATTCCTCTGCATCATATTTTGGTTCATCAAAATCATATTTTACAAAATCAAGATCTGCATACCCAGAATAATCTTGTATTGGGAAAACAGATTTAAATACAGATTGCATACCAGCATTTTTTCTGTCTTCTGGTTTTACATCCATTTGCAAAAATTCGTTATACGAGTCTTCTTGTATTTTTATAAGATTTGGAAGTTCTAAAACTGATTTGATTTTACTGAAATCTTTTCTGATTCTTTTATAAGCATTAAACATATTTTTACCCTTTTTTGTTTTTGCTAACCTTAAAAGTTTATCATCTTTTTAAAGTTATGTTAACTTTATTTTTTTATTTTATAATAGAACAATTATTAAATCTTAATAAAAGGGAAAGGGGCAAAATAATAAATTCCCTTTCCACCAACAATGTAATAAAACTATTTAAGTTCTATTGTTGCACCAGCTGCTTCTAATTTAGCTTTCATTTCTTCTGCTGCTGCCTTTGCAACACCTTCTTTAAGTGTTTTTGGAGCACCATCAACTAAATCTTTTGCATCTTTAAGACCAAGCCCTGTAATTTCTCTTACTTCTTTGATCACTGCAATTTTGTTTGCACCAGCAGAAGCAAGAACAACATCAAACTCAGATTTTTCAGCAGCAGCTTCACTACCACCAGCACCACCAGCAGCCATAACTACAGGAGCAGCCGCAGAAACTCCCCAAGTTTCTTCTAGTTTTTTTGAAAGTTCACTTGCTTCCATAACTGTAAGTTTTGAAAGTTCATCTACTAATTTTTGTATATCAGCCATTTTTTTATCCTTTTTTTTAATTGTTAACTTTTGGCATTATGCCACTTTTTCACTATATGCTTTAAACACTCTTGCCAAATTGCCAGCAGGAGTTGTAAGAACAGCACAAATCTTTGCACGAGCTTCATCAAGAGTAGGAAGAAGAGCAACACCCTTAACACCCTCTACATCCAAAATCTCGCTTCCCATTGCGCCACCCAAAATTTCCAGTTTATTATTGGTTTTTGCAAAATTATAAATAACTTTTGCAGATGACACTGGATCTTCTGAATAAGACACAAGAGTAGGTCCAACAAATAAAGAAGCAAGTCCCTTAAAGTTGGTATCTTCTAGTGCGATTTTTGTAAGTCTGTTCTGTGTGATTTTGATTGAAACATTCTGTTCTTTTGCTTTTCTGCGCAATTCTGTGATTTCAGCAACCGTCAAGCCATTGAAATTTGCAACAGTCATAGCACCAGAAGATTTTAAAAGAGCATTCAGTTCGCTAACCCAAGTTTTTTTATCACTTTTATTCATTTACAAACCTTTCTTTTATCTTGTTAACCAAAGTTCTAAAAATAATTTTTATCTTTAAAACCGCCCTCTTGCCCCAAGATAAAATTTTAAAATTTTCTCTCGTCTTGGTAGGATTTTATTTTTTATAAAAAAACAAAGTTTAAATGTTGCCACTCCTACTGTCTCGGACAAGTATTTTTGCGGCTGACTATTTTTTCAAATCAGCCAAATCTATTTTAAGTCCAACCCCTTGTGTAGAGGATAAACTTACACCTTTAACATAAGTTCCCTTTGATGTTGCCGGCTTTGCCTTAATAATCACATCAATAAAAGCCCTTACATTTTCTTCTAACTTTTCACGTCCAAACGATATCTTACCAACACCAGCATGAACTACACCACTTTTTTCAGCTCTATATTCAACTTGACCTGCCTTTGCACGCGCAACCGCACCTTTTACATCTGGAGTCACGGTTCCAAGTTTTGGATTAGGCATCAAACCTTTTGGCCCAAGCACTTTTGCAACCTTACCAAGTGTTGCCATCATATCAGGTGTTGCAATACATCTGTCAAAATTTATATTACCTTTTAATATTTCCGCAACCAAATCATCATCTCCAACTATATCTGCACCTGCATCCTTTGCTTCTTTTGCTTTATCAGCTTTGGCAAAAACAGCAACAACACATTTTTTTCCTGTACCATGTGGCAAAGAAACCATACCTCTTATATTTTGATCTGATTGTTTTGTGTCTATCCCTAAATTCATTGCAATTTCAAGTGTTTCATCAAATTTTACAAACGACCTTGCAATTATAAAATCAATCGCATCTGCAATAGTATGAAGTTTCAAAGGATCAAATCCATCTTTTACTTTTTTCATTCTTTTTGAAATAAACATAATCTTAACCCTCCACCACTTCTACTGACATTGATTTACATTGACCTTCCACCATAGTCATTGCCGCTTCAACATCATAACAATTTAAATCTTTCATCTTACTTTCTGCAATTGCACGTATTTGTGATTTAGTAAGCTTTCCAACATTCGCACCTTTTCCCGGTGTCTTACCACCAGATTTAATACCAGCAGTTTTTTTAATCAAAAAACTTACAGGTGGCAATTTTACAACAAAATCAAATGATTTGTCTTTATAAACCGTGATAATAACAGGACAAGGATTACCCTTTTCCAAATCAGCAGTTTTTGCATTAAAGGCTTTACAAAATTCCATTATATTAACACCAGCTTGTCCCAAAGCAGGACCCACAGGTGGAGATGGACTTGCATTGCCAGCACCAATTTGCAATTTTACATATTTTGCAATCTCTTTTTTACCAGCCATTTTAAACTCCCAAGTTTAAAGTTATTATAAATAGTAGTACGATCCCAGTAAATAATCTCCTACTACACCAAAATCACCCTAACAACTAGGGCAAAATTTTTATAGTTTTTCAACCTGTATATATTCCAATTCAACAAGGGTTGGACGACCAAAAATGGAAACAGAAACTGAAACCCTATTTTTTTCTGCATCAACCTTTTCAACCAAACCATTAAACGAAGCAAAAGGTCCATCAGTAATTTTAACCTTATCCCCTATTTCATAAGTTGAATCAGATACAAATTCTTCATCTTTATTTTCAAGTCTGTGTATAAGCTCTTTTGCCTCTTTTTCTGTAATAGGAAGAGCCTTTGATTTAGTACCCAAAAACCCAGAAACAAGCGGAATATCACGAACCATATGCCAAGTTTCGTTATTCATAATCATTTTAATAAGTAAATATCCAGGGAAAAATTTCTTTTCTGTTTTAACTTTTTTACCTTGTTTTATTTCTGTTACTTCCTGAGTTGGAATTAAAATTTCCTCAAACATTTCTTCTTGATTAAATTTTTTAATCTTTTCTTCCAGTCTTGTTAAAACCGCTTTTTCACAACCAGAATGAACATAAGCCACATACCACCTTGACACAGGTTTTGCCACTTCTATATTTGTATCTGCCACAGCATTTGTCATAAACTTTTCCTATATTTTTAAAACAAAACTTACAAGCCACATAAAAAATCTATCTACTAAAAAAAACATCAAAGACACAAGAATTGAAACAACAATTATCATTATTGTTGTTGAAATAGTCTCTTTTTTTGAAGGCCAAACAACTTTCAAACCTTCCTGTTTTACCTCGCTCATAAATTTGGAAACTTTTTCAAACATTCTGCACCTTTTTCTAGTATAAAAAATCGATTCTACAAAGCATGATTTAATATACTATGTAAAATACCACGTTTCAACAAAATTATAAATAAAAATTAAACTTGGCAGGGGCAGAAGGATTTGAACCCTCGGCACCTGGTTTTGGAGACCAGTGCTCTACCAGCTGAGCTATACCCCTATAACCTTTTATTGTCTAAACAACAATTTTAAAAGTTCTTGGATTTTACCTTACTTGCTTAAAAATTCAAGTATTTTTTTGATGTTTCTGTTATCTGCTTTTTACTAACTTTTCCACTATATATGGCAAATTTTTTATGTCTGAAACTTTTTCTATATACTCATCTGGCTTTGCCTTTATCACATCTTGAACATCATTATAACCATAACCAACACCTATGGTCTTAGCTCCAAAATTTTTACCCATCATAACACCACTTACAGTATCATCCACCATTATAATATTTTCCGGGCTAACATCATTTTTATCGCTCAAAAGCTGTAAAGCTTCTGTTGATGGTTTATCCTTGAATTTATTATCCACCACAGAAACAATTCCACCCTTAAATTTATCTAACAACTTTTTTCTAAGTAAAATATCTTTCGCTCTAAGTCCTGTTGATGAAGTCACAACAGATAATTTAATACCCATTTGATAAAGTTCATCCAAAACTTTTTCTATACCTGGAAAAAATTCCACTTTACCCAAATATTTTTGTTGATGTATCATTTCAAAAGTTTTTGGAACAAAAATCTGTTTATAAATAACTTTTTGCTCTTCTAAATCTTTACCCCAACCCAAATATTTTTTATCCCATAGAGAATATAAATCTCCCGCATCTGTCTTTGTCAAGAAAAGTCCTAAATTATTAGCAAGTTCAATATTTACATCTGTAAAAAATTGTTTTGTATCACTTAAAGTTCCATCATTATCAAGTGCCAATAAATATTTTTTCATCACTACCTCTTATAACTTCAAACAAAGATAAAATATATAAATAAAAATTACAATAACAAAATTTTTGTCATAATTATAAATAATCTTTTAAATATTTTCCTGTATAAGAGTTTTCATTTTTTACAATTTCTTCTGGTGTACCAGTTGCTATAACTTTACCACCTGCAACACCACCTTCGGGACCAAGATCTATTATATAATCTGCAGTTTTTATCACATCTAAATTATGCTCTATGACAAGTACCGAATTTTTTTGTTCCACCAATTTAGTCAGTATTTTTAAAAGCTGTGCCACATCATTAAAATGTAGTCCAGTTGTTGGTTCATCAAGTATATAAAAAGTTTTACCAGTTGATTTTTTTGAAAGTTCTTTTGACAACTTAATCCTTTGCGCTTCACCCCCAGACAAAGTTGTTGATGATTGACCAAGTTTTATATAATCAAGCCCCACATCATGTAAAGTCAATAATTTATTTTTTACATTTGGCACATTTTCAAAAAATAAAATTGCTTCATCCACACTCATATCCAAAACATCAGCAATATTTTTGTCCTTGTATTTTACATCCAATGTTTCGGCATTGTATCTTTTACCCTTACACACATCACATTCAACATAAACATCCGCCAAAAAATTCATTGAAACTTTTTTAACCCCATCTCCACAACAAGCTTCACATCTGCCACCTTTTACATTAAAAGAAAAACGCCTTTGCGTATAACCACGTTGTTTTGCAAGTGGCATTTCGGCAAACCAAGCCCTTATATAATCAAAAACTCCAACATATGTTGCTGGGTTTGATCTGGGAGTCCTGCCAATAGGGCTTTGATTTATATCTATAACTTTATCAATATTTTCCGTTCCAGAAATAGCTTTTATTTTACCAACTGATAATTTTGATTGATAAAGTTCTTTCATAATATGTGGATAAATTGTATCAAGTACCAGCGACGATTTACCACTGCCAGATACTCCGGTTATACAAGTAAAAGTGCCAAGCGGAATTTCAACATCAATATTTTTTAAATTATTATGTTCTGCACCTTTTATTATTATACTTTGCCCTGTACCAATTTTTCGTTTTTTGGGAACTGGAATTTCCATCTCTCCACTTAAATATTTTCCTGTCAAACTTTCTTTGTTTTGCATGACCTGTTGTGGAGTGCCACAGGCAACTAAATTGCCACCCTTTATCCCTGCCCCAACACCTATGTCTATTATATAATCTGCTTCATTCATTATATCTTTATCGTGTTCCACCACTATTACTGTATTTCCTTTGTCTCGCAATTTTTTTAAAGTCAACAATAACTTATCATTGTCCCTTTGATGAAGTCCAATGGATGGCTCATCCAAAACATATAACACCCCTGTCAGTCCAGTTCCAATTTGTGAAGCAAGCCTTATTCTTTGCGATTCTCCACCTGAAAGGGTATTACTACTTCTCTCTAAACTTAAATAATCAAGTCCCACATCATTTAAAAATGATAACCTGTCAATAATTTCTTTTAATATAGGTTTGCCAATTTCTTTGTTTTTTGGGGAAAGTTTTTGTAATAAACCACTAAACCAAACAAAGGCATCTTTGATACTTAATTTTGTGATTTCAATAATATCACTACCATCAATTTTTATACAAAGTGCCTTGTCATTTAACCTTTTGCCACCACATTTTTTACAAGGGATATATTGTTGATATTTTTCAATCTCACCCCTTTGCCAATCACTTTCTGTTTCAAGCCAACGCCTTTGCAAATTGGCAACAACTCCCTCATAAGCTTTTTTAACAATCCAACCATTCCAATCAATATTTATAATTTCACCACCATTTCCATATAAAATTAAATCTTGCTGTTTTTGTGGCAAATCACACCAAGCCTTATCCATATCTATTTTATAATACTTACAAACAGATTCCACAAGATGTTGATTTTGCGTTATCATATCATCACGCGACCAAGGGGCAATTGCACCACGCCTTATAGTTTTAGTCTCATCTGGCACAATCAAAGCCGGCGAATATTGTATTTCAAAACCAAGTCCCGCACAATCTTCACAAGCCCCAGCTGGATTATTAAACGAAAAAAGTCTTGGTTCAATATCTGTAATAGTAAAATTTGAAACAGGACAGGCAAATTTTTCAGAAAAAATAATCTGCTCTTTCGTATCTGCATTTTCTGCAATCATTATTCCATCACTTAATTTTAATGCAGTTTCAACAGAATCTGTTATCCTGTCTTTTATTTCATCCCTTACAATTATCCTGTCAACTATCACTTCTATTGTATGGTTGCGATTTTTATTAAGGTCTGGCACTTCATCTATGTCATTATAAAATTCACCATCCACTCTTACGCGTTGAAAACCTTGCTTTTGAAGATCCAAAAATAAATCTTTATGAGTCCCTTTTTTTGCACGTACCACAGGTGAAATCAAATAAAGTTTTGTACCAGTTGGAATAGTTAAAATTTTTTCAACCATAACAGAAATTGTTTGTGCTTCAATTGGAAGCCCAGTTTCAGGAGAATAAGGTATCCCAACACGCGCCCACAACAAACGCATATAATCATAAATTTCTGTAATGGTACCAACCGTAGAACGAGGATTTTTATTTGTCCCTTTTTGCTCTATTGCAATGGCAGGGGATAATCCATCAATTGAATCGACATCAGGTTTCTTTTGTATATTCATAAACTGCCTTGCATAAGATGACAAACTTTCAACATATCGCCTTTGCCCCTCTGCATAAATTGTATCAAACGCAAGCGAAGATTTACCACTGCCAGAAACCCCAGTGATAACAACCAATTTATTTCGTGGAATAGAGACAGAAATATTTTTCAAATTATGCTGTCTTGCCCCAATAATCTTTATCTCATCCATAACTTTAACCTATTTTTTTACCTCAAACTCTACCACACCCCAAAATTACATCAAGGGGAAATTAAAACACACCTATAGTATCCATTTTTCAAAATCAAAACAAGAAATTCATACAAAAAAATCTTGTTTCCTAAATTAAGAAAGTTTTATACAAGTGAAAAATGGGTCAATATAAAGTTAATGACAATCAAACAAAAAGCAGCAAAAAGTCCTGCAAAAAAATCATCCAACAAAACTCCAACAGAATTTTTCATTTTTTTATCAATTATTCCTATTACTGATGGTTTTATTATATCAAAAATCCTAAACAACATAAAACCTAATACAAAATTTAAAGTTGAAATAGAAGCAAGATTTCCAATAAATAAAAATGTAGTACTTTGCCCCAACAACTCATCAATAACAATAAAACCTGGATCATGATCTGTAAATTTTAATACTCTTTTTACAATAAAATATCCTATAAAAAAAGTTATAAAAATCAAACTTAACAAACCAACAATTCCATAATATTTTACAATTGGCACTATAAAAATAAAACTGCATATTGAGCCAATTGTACCAGGAGCAAACTTAAAAAACCCCACAAAAAAAAGAGATGATATAAAAAATGAAATTTGATCTAAAAAATTCGTCTTTATATTTTTATTATTTGTCATAATCACCACTTATAAATTTTTCTATTTTATTTTTCACTCTATTATCACCCATAACTTTTTGAATTTGACTTATATCTGGACTATTGATTTTCCCTGTTATCATAATCCTAAAAAGCTTTATAAAATCTGTTATTGTTCCATTATACTTATCTGGATTTTCCTTGAACTCTTTGCCATTTGTTGCAAAATTAAACTCAATGGCCAGATTTTGCATATCAATAAACCAATCTTGTTGATTTTTATTTGTATCTAAAATTTCAATATATTTTTTCGCAATCTCTTTATAATTATTAACAGCTTTTAATTCCTGTATAACACTTTGTTCAACATTAAATTCATCATCAAAAAAATATTTTATCTCACCCCAAACATCACTATACTTTGCAATATCTTTTCTGGAATTTTTAAGTCCTCTTTCTATTCCAAAAATATTTATCACATATTCTTTATTATTTTTCATTATCTCATAAAGTTTTGTATCATTTGTTTCTGCCCAACAAAATACATTATCAAACAACTCTTCTTTTGTCATAGCAGCAATAATATTTTTGCTTATATTATCAAGTTTGTTAAAATCAAACAAAGCACCACTTGGTGACAATTTTGAAATTTGAAGCTCAAATTCTTGCCATGGTTTATTTGGATTATTAAGCCTCCAACTTTCAAAATTAGAGTTTGCAAGATTAAGTAAATATTCTATCACTGCATCTTCTGGATAACCTTCTCTATCAAAAAATCTAATATCTGCCTCTTTATCATGACGCTTGCTTAATTTCCGCCTTGAACCACCATCCATTTTTTGAAGTGGTGAAATATGAATATACTTTGGAAGCTTAAAACCAAGAGTTTTAAATAGTTGTACATGTAAAGGAAGAGAATTAAGCCATTCATCCCCACGAATAACATGAGTTGTCCCCATTAAAAAATCATCTATTACATGAGCAAAATGATAAGTTGGAAGTCCATCTGCCTTGCATATCACAATATCTAAATCATTTTCTGGAAAATTTATTTTGCCTTTTAATCCATCATTTATAGTTATTTTATTTTCATAATTTCCATTTGATTTAAATCTTATTGCAACGGGAATATTTTTATCAAGTTCTGCATTTATCTGCTCTTCTGTTGCATTTCTCCAAACTGCCCATTTACCATAATAACCTGGTCTTATAGCTTGTGTTTCTTGGGTTTTACGAATATTTTCCAGTTCTTCTGGTGTTGCAAAACAAGGATAAGCCAAACCATCAATTAACATTTGTTTTATAAAAGAATGATATATTTTTTTTCTGTCGCTTTGTTTATATGGACCATAAGTACCAAATTCTTTTGTATCTTTATTAAAACCCTCATCTACATTTATCTTATATTTATTAAGCGACGAACATATAAGTTCAACAGCTCCATCCACCTCTCGTTTAGTGTCCGTATCTTCTATACGTAAAAACATTACACCGCCACTTTGAATAGCAAGCATATAATTTATAAGCCCAGCATAAATGCCGCCCAAATGCATAAAGCCAGTAGGACTTGGTGCAACACGCACAACCTTTGCCCCCTCCTTTAAATTACGAGGTTTATACCTGTTAAAAATTTCATCAACTGAAAAAACATCTTTAAAAATTCTATCTATATAACTTGCCATAAAACATCCTTTTATTCACGTAAAAAATTATAATGCAAATTTTATAAGAAGCAAATATTAAAAAAACAATTAAGAATAAATTTACCCACCCCAAAAATAATTATAATAGATTAAAGCGGTAATCTTTTAAGCACATATTTCCACATTTTCAATTCATCTTCATCTGTATAATCCCCATGCCCAAAATCTACCAATAATTCAGATTGAACTAACATTTCTGCTGTCTCTATTAAATCTGTATCCATACCAATTTTATAAGCATTCAATTTAATTTCTCCTATTACCAATTTTGTAGAAGAAGCAGATAATAATTCTTTCCAATTTTTAAAACCTGAAATAATAGTAATATAATGTTGTGCTTTCATCAAAGTAATATCATCTTTATCTTGTTTATTTACCTTGATCAAAACATTATTTACATCAAAATGCTTATGCGGTTCATCAGCATCAAGTATAAACTGATCAAACTTATTCTCTTTGAACAATCTATAATCATTTAACAATAATTTTGCTTGTTGTTTAAAATAATTAACACTAGTCATAATAATACCTTTCTTGTTGCCCAAGTTTATTATCTATAAAATGCATTCGTAATCTTTTTTTGATAATAAACCCAGAAAGTTATTATTATCTTTTTACATTGGTTGACAAAAATCTTTACACGAATGAGCCAGCTTACCAACAAAGCATAGTCCCATTATAAACACTATAAAAAAACAAGTCAATACAAAACTTCATTCATATTAACATATATTATACAAAATTAAAAAATGCTATATTATCAATCTTTTTAACTAGTTGTAAAGTTTTCAGGTTATAAATAAAAATTTTAGTATCCTGGGTTAGAATAAAAAGTTTATCTTTTTTAATTAAAAAACTATCAATATATTTTTTATAACCAGAATTATTTAAGTTGACATCAAAAATATATCAAAACGCCAACACTATTACCAGAAAATTTTAATTAAAATTTTTAAATGGTGCCGGCACACGGACTCGAACCGCGGACCTGATGATTACAAATCAACTGCTCTACCAACTGAGCTACGCCGGCTAAGACAGACAAGATAGTACACTATATTTTATTAAAATCAATATCTTTTTTATTTCTCAACATTTTTTTATTATTTTACGCTTGACAAAACAAACAATCAGTATAGACTTCACTAGAAAAATAATAGGAGTATTATGATTGGATTATTGGAAACTGGAAGTATTGTTATAAGTGTGGGTGCCGCTTGTGCCTTGGTATTACTTAAAGATCATAATAAAAGAAAAAAACATCTAAAAGATTTAGAAAAAAGATTATTATCATATGATCAAGATATTTTTGATGAAATACAAAGAGATGCAAATAAAAAACACCAATCTAAATTCGCTATAGATCAAATAAACAATATACATTCAAGATAGTTTTTAAGAATTATAAATTTAAATAACGATTATTTTTCACAACTTTAACCTCTTTTTTCAGTTAATTAAAAAAAATAATAAAATTTTCCATTTTTTTATTTTTTTTACTTGACAAAAAAAAAGATTTGATAATATATGTTTATATATAGAAAAAAGGTGTTATTATGAAACTATATGATGAATTTAAAAAACAAGGAATTGACCCATTTAAAAAATTTATAGGGGACAGATATAATATTCTTATTCCATTAAATGATCTTGACAGATTTTCCTATACTCCATCTTATGAAAAAGATTATAAAGAATTGGGTTTGATGGATTTAACTTATGCTGTTAACCCAGACATGTATGTTGCAATGCTTATACTTAACAAACTTGCAAAAATTTTTGATGTAAAATTTCGTGTTATGGAAGCTTGGAGACCATTTGAAATACAAGTTATGAAATACAATGAACATCAAAAGAAAAATCCTGGTTCAACTTTGTTTTTAAAACCTGATAAAGATAAAACTTTGCCACATTGTTGTGGTGGAGCAATTGATCTACTTATGACTGACAGCTATGGCAATCCATTTACCCAACCAAAATGGTTATTAAGAAAAGATCCAAGCCTTTTAAAACAAATTAAAAAGTTAAACAAAGATTTTGATAATGTTGATAACCCATTTTTCACAACACACATAGAAGCACTTGATAATGCATCAATTGATTTAAAACTAGCAATTTTAAATGTTGACATTCTAAGAAAAATGGTATCCAGCATAACAAATCTGGGACATATAAATGATGAAAATTGGCATTTTCAATTAGAAGATAAAGATCCAAAATATCTAGTTTCTTATAAAAATATTTCTATTTTTGATGCAAAAACCACATCACAAGGACACATTGATAGTGTAAAAAAAGAAATGACTGATTTTGCAAATCAAATTTTTGGTATTTTTTATAACAGACCATTTACAAAAGGTAAAAAAGAACTTTTTCAAGATTCCGATTTTACAGAAAATGATATAATAACATTACAAGATTTAAAAGATGATATTTATGAAAAAATGTCATTACAACAAAAAATCTTATCTCAACAAAAAACGTTGACAAGATAAATTTTCGTGCTGTTTAGTGTTTAACAAAAAAATAAAATGAAAGGATAAAACTATGAATAATATTTTATTAGCAACTGGTATAAGTGCAACAGGTGTCTATCTTTGGGCAAAAACAATTCTCTCTTTTGAAAGGTTTATGGTAAAACTAGAAAAACAAGCATTACAAGAAAGAATAGCAGATTATGAAAAAAATAACACGGAAAAACAAATTATAAAAAAACATTTTGCAGATCTTGATGTTAAAGAACAAAATTTAATGCAAAAATTAAAATCAAAAGACTATAAAACCAAAAAAGAATTTTTTGATTTAATAAAAGGTCTTGAAATTATAAAAACAGAAAAAGCAAGTGGTTTTGTTGTATCCCCAGCACGTAAAAAGTTGGAAGTTATGGATTTTATTGAATGGGGACTTGTTGAATATGAAGAAACATATAAAATGTTAGAAGCAGAAGAAAAAGCAAGACAAACAAAGGCAAAAGAAAAAGTAAATAAAATTTTGCCAAATATACTAACACAATACAAAGGTAAAAATTTAGATCAAATCAAAGCTATGACAAGATAGTTTTTGATTTAATAAATAGCAAAAAAGTGGCAGGTTATTTCTTGCCATTTTTTATATTATATATAATAAGTAAAAATACACCTATACAAATAAAGCTGTCCGCTATATTAAATGCTGGCCAATGGTAAGTATCAATATAAACATCCAAAAAATCAACAACTGCACCATATCTTATGCGATCAAAAATATTGCCTATCGCCCCACCTATGATAAGAGAATAGCATATTTTTATAAAATTATTTTGCTCTTTTACCATTAAATAAATTATATAACAAGCAATAATTATCGCCATCACAACCAAAAACCATCTCCCAATTATCCCAGTATTGGCAAACATGGAAAAACTTACCCCTGTATTCCAAACAAGAACTATATTAAAAAATTTTGTTATATCAGTGATAAAAAAATAAGATGGATAAAATTGTTTGTGATAGCCATAAAATACTAACTGAAAAGGTGTTTGTTTCAGTACCAGCGTCTTTGTTATAAAATCAAACAAAAAGACAAAAAGTATAATAAACAAATATTTTAAATAGTTATTATTTTTTAAAAATTTCATAATTTATTCCTTATCCTTATATGGATTTTTTTGTAATTTAAGTTTCAATCTTACACAAATTTTATCAAACCCAAATGTTGTTCCCAACTCATTTATTAAATAACGCATATAATTATCAGGCAGATTTGACGCCCCACCAGCAAATATTGTAAAAGTTGGCGGACAAGTTGCACTTTGCGTCATATATTTTATATTCATTGGTCTTTTTAAACGAGAAAGTGGTGGTGGATTTTTTTTCACAACTTCCAAAAGCCATTTATTAAGCTTCCCAGTTGTAATACGTTGTCGTCTTAAATCGTATACATCAAAAACTTCCTGCATCAAATCATTAACCCCCTTGCCTTTAAGGGCGGACATACAAATAATTGGAATATTTTTTACTTGATGAAAAGCATAAGACAATTTTTCAGCTATAAGTTTTTTTTCTTCTCTTTTATTTGAAATCTTATCCCATTTATTAAGCACAAAAACAAGTCCCTTACCCTCATTTACTACCAAACTTCCTATTGTTAAATCTTGCTTATCTATACCAAGTGTTGCATCAACAACAATAACACAAACATCAGCTTTTTTAATTGTTTCAATTGATCTTGCTGTTGATAATTTTTCAAGTTCATTATAAATCTTACTTTTTTTCCTAAGCCCTGCTGTATCAATAAGTGTGATTTTTCGCCCTTTAAAAATGCTGTCTGTATTCACAGCATCACGTGTAATCCCAGCCATATCACCTGTTATCATTTTTTCTTCACCAACAAGGGTATTAACCAGGGTTGATTTACCTACATTGGGACGCCCTATTATTGCCATCCTTACACTTTTATCTTCTTCATTTTCAATCTCTTCTTCCATATCATCCAAGATATCTTTTTCATAAATTTTTGTAAGTTCATTTATATTATTTTTAATAGCATCTATCAATTTTATCATACCTTGACCATGAGCTGCAGATATAGGTAAAGGTTCACCAAATCCAAGCTTATAAAAATCACCCAAATTATTATGAAAATTATTTAAATTTTCACATTTATTCGCAAGAAGTATCACAGGCTTATTTTGTTTTTGAACCATTCTTGCAAATTCAACATCTTCTGGCAGAATTGAACTTTTTGCATCAACAACAAACAAAATAATATCAGCCATATCAATTGCAGAAATTGTTTTAAGTGTCATTTTTTCTGTAATAGTATCTTTTTCGGCTTTTTCTAACCCCGCAGTATCAAGCAGTGTAAAACAAACACCCTCATATTTATCAACAACATATTCTTTTATATCACGTGTTGTACCTGCGCTGTCATGAACTATTGCAATATTTCTTTTAATCAGCTTGTTAAAAAGTGTAGATTTACCAACATTTGCACGTCCAATAATTGCAACTTTAAACATAAAATTTCATCCTATTTTTATTTAAAAATACTACTTAAAAATAAATTAAATTTCAATCATCTATTTTCCTTTATTTTAATCATAAAATTTGATACAATGAAAAAGATTATAAGGAGCAAAAAATGAGTTTAAAAAAACAAAGACAAGATTCAAATGATAAAATAAACAATGTTATAAACGATGCAAAAAAGAAAATTAACAAAGCAAAAGATGTAGTTGAAAATATCAAAAAAAATAATCCTGAACTTATAGGAGTTGCAAAAAAATATATTGACAAGGCAAAACAAGAAACAAAAAAAATAAATCTTGATAAATTTTTAACTGACATGTTTCATACATTATTGCATCCAGTAAAATATTTTTCATCAATAAAACAAGACAGCAATTATGAAGATCAAATTGTAAAAGTTTTGATGTACGGACTTGCAACTGGTGGTATTAAAATTTTATTATCACTTGGACATCTTTCAATTTTCAACATAATTGCAAGCTTGTTATTTATGCCGGCACTTGCAGTTATTATAACATTCGCACTTTCTGGAGTAATGTTAATGTTTTCTTATTTAACAAAAGGTGATATGGATTTCGAAATGGGGGTTAAATCCGTTGCATCTTGTATATTCATGTATCCTGTTGCTTATACTATATACCACCTTTCCGGATTTTATTTTATGTTATGGGCTAGCAGTCTTTTAATAGATCTTTATATAATGTTTTTGATTTATACTGCAGCTACATATTGTCTTAATGCAGACAAAACAACCGCAAAAGCAGTATTTGGAATTTTTGCAATAATGATACTTGTTGTACATGTTTCAAATGATAAATATGCATATCTTACACTTAAAAATCCAAAAATAATGGAAAAACATCAATTAAAAGAATTTAAAAAAACTGCACTTAATATAGAAAATTTACAAGTAAAAAAATAAATTTCCTTTCTTATTTATTATAAAAAAGACTCTTTAACCAAAGAGTTTTTTTATATACATCATGGTTGTAAAATTTGTAAACTATAAAACTTGAATGTTAAAAAATATACTTTATTTTTATTTAAAATAAAAACTATTAAATGGAAAAATTTATAGTCTCATTAAATAAAAGCAAACAACCCCCTGAATTAAAAGCAATTGAAGCACATTATGATTTTGTTGTGATACATCCCATTCATTGATGGCAATGGCAGAACTGCACGTTTGCTTATGAACATTATTTAATATCATACGGACTTGCCCCCATTATCATACGCCCTATTGACAGAAAACGTTATTTATCGGCACTAGAAAAAAAAAGATGAATGATAAAACACAATCTTATGAAAAATTTATGTTATCTGCACTTAATCGTTCACTTAAAACTGCAATAAATATACTTGATATAGAAAAAGAGGATGTGGATAAAAAGGAACTGCTTACTATTTCAAAATTTGCAAAACTATGCAATGTACCAATCTCCACTATAAGATATTGGGTAGGAATAAACAAAATAATACCTATATCATACACCGAAAGTGGCTATATGCTATTTAGTAAACAACAAAAAAGAAAACTAAAATAAATTTCGTGTCATATCAAGGAATTTTGTTTCTCTATCTTTTTTAAGATCTTTAAGAGAGAAAAGTTTTTTTAATTCATTTAATATTGCTGTTTTTATATTTTTTATAACAAGATCTTTATTTCTGTGTGCGCCACCAACACCTTCTTCTACAACTTTATCTATCAATTTTAAACAAAGCAAATCTTGCGCTGTTATTTTTAATGATTTAGTTGCTTCTTCTTTAAAATCTTGACTGCGCCATAATATAGATGCACATCCCTCTGGTGAAATCACAGAATACACAGAATTTTCAAGCATAATTATACTATTGGCAACTGCCATTGCTATTGCACCACCACTGCCACCTTCACCTATCACAACACAAACACTTGGCACATTAATATTAAAACATTTTTCAATTGATGATGCAATTGCCTGTGCTTGTCCCCTTGCTTCTGCATCCATACCAGGATAAGCCCCAGCGGTATCAACAAGAGTTATAACAGGAAGAGAAAATTTATCTGCAAGCTCCAAAAGTCTTATAACCTTTCTGTATCCCTCTGGTTTTGACATGCCAAAATTATGTTTCAATCTTGACTCTGTATCATGACCTCTTTCTTGCCCTATTATCATAACTGGTAAATTATCCAAATATCCAATTCCACCAATTATTGCATTATCATCTGCAAAACACCTGTCTCCTGATAATTCCACAAAATCAGAAATCATTCCATTTATATAATCAAGTGTGTGCGGTCTGTCCGGATGACGCGCAATCTGAACCTTTTGCCAGGACGAAAGATTACCATAAACAGACAACAACTCTTCATTTTTTCTTGTTGTATATCTTTCAAGTTTTTTTTCTATTCTCTCATTTTTATTTTCATCATTTGTATTGGACGATTTTAAAGATTCAATTTTATCATCCAATTCTTTTATATTTTTTTCAAAATCAAGGTATATCATTATTTTTTCCCTTTACTTAATAAAATTTTTAAAATAGTTGACAAAGTTTGCTTTAATTTATGTCTGTTTATCACTATATCAACCATTCCTGTTTCCTGTAAATATTCTGCTGTTTGAAAATTTGGTGGCAGCTTTTGTTTTATTGTTTGCTCTATCACCCTTTTACCTGCAAAACCAATTATTGCACCTTGCTCTGCAATATGTATGTCCCCTAACATCGCAAACGAAGCACTAACCCCACCAGTTGTTGGATTTGATAACACAACTATGTATGGAAGTTTCGCCTCTTTCACCTTGTTTATTGCAAGTGTAGTTCTTGCCATTTGCATCAACGACAACATACCCTCTTGCATACGCGCTCCACCAGATGATGGTATAACAATCAAAGGCACTTTCTTTTTTATCGCTGTCTCTGCTGCTTTTATAATTGCTTCACCAACCGCAGTTCCCATACTGCCACCCATAAATTCAAAATTAAACACAGCCATCACAACATCTGTGCCATCAATTTTTCCATTTCCAACTTGAACAACATCTTGCTCTTTTGTTTTTTCTCTATATTCTTTTAATCTCGATTTATAAGTTTTCAAATCTTTAAAATTTAATGGATCATCAAAAGTTGTCGGTGTTTCAATTTTTTTATATGTATCTTCATCAAAAATTGTCGTAAACCTTTGTAAAGAATTAAGCGGCATATGATAGCCACATTTATCACAAACATTAAGGTGATGTAAAACATCTTTTTTATATAAAAAATTTCCACATTTCTTACACGGAATCCATAAATCCTCTGGAACATTCCTTATCTTTGAAACAAGAGTTTTTATTTTTGGTTTTAAAATATCAGTAATCCAATTCATTTTTTACTTTCTCCATTTTTCTTTTAAGTAAATAGCTTTAAGATATATAGCATGTGTCATAGCACCTAACAAAAATGCTATAAAAAATATAAATAATGTATATAAATACACCGGCATACTTATCCCCATTTTAAAAGGAAATAAATTTAACACCATAATATTTTTATTATCACTTATAAAAATAAAAAACACACCAAACAAAAAAATAAACACAATAAAACTAAAAATATTTTTAATGGCTTTCATAAAATAACTTTCTATTTATTTAATTTTTCAATTAAATTCTTACTTGGATGAAATTTAATTGTCCTACGACTGGAATGCGATACTTTGTCCCCATTTGGAAGTATCGTAGTTTTAGGAGCAAGTTGTTTAGGAGAAAAAACTCCAAATCCACGAAGTTCAACCCTATCACCATCTGCCACAGACATAGAAATTTTTTCAATGATAAGCGAAACAAACATATCAACATCTTTTTTTGTAAGATCTTTATGTGTTTCGTGAATAATTTTTACAATATCACTTCTTGTCATAATTTTTCTTTAAAACTTATAAATTATTATCATTTATTGTTTTTTTTTCAAGAATTTATTTTTTGCTACATGTTTGATTGTACTTGGTTTTGCATATCAAACACACCCAAAAGAACCCAAGCAATAACACCACTTACTATTAAAAGAGCAAAAGAATTTAACAAACTCGCCTCTTTTTTTATATTGGCAATAGAGTTATTTAAATAATTATTTGCAACAGAATTTAACGCTTCTTCAAAATTATCAAGCTCGGAATAAATCTCTAAATCACCAATAAGTTCCGTTTCTGGAAAATTCATTTTCGTTTTTTTAAGTGCAGTTCCTAAATTATCACCATTTTTCATAAATGATAAAGCACCATCAATTCTCTCTTTTAAATATGGATTTGCCTGCCCCCTTAATGATTGTAAAGCCTTTGATATAGGTGTTCCCGATTCAACCAGTGCTGCCAAACTCATAAGCCATGACACACCACTAAACATACGATAAAGCGACCAAGGCGGCATTTTATCAAGTTTTACACGAACTGGTCCGGTAAGAAGAGAAAATGACACATAAATAGCAGCCATAACAGAACCAAACACAACTGGAAAAGTCCACCAATAAACTTTAACAAACCCAGAAAGCCAAACCAAACTTTTTGCACTGCCGGTCCACTGCGCCCCCTTGGCAAATTCCAAAAGTGGTGGAACCATATAAACACCAACACCAACTATAATAACCAAACTTAACATTATCATCATAACAGGATAAGTTATTGCATTTAATAATGGTTGTATAATTTTATTGGAACCCTCGGACACTTTTATAACATTTAAAAGAGCTTTTTCAAGCTTACTTACATCACCAACAGATAGCATCAATTTTTCACGCATAGGCGCCCATCCCTCTATCGCAGATGAAAATGGCAAACCTTTTTCCAGTTCACGAAGCCACCAAGCAACTGCAATTGCCATAGGTTCATCCGGTTTTGTACCATCCTTTGACTCTATCATCCAAATACGATCAAGAGCATCCATCAAAGTAAATTTATTCGCAAGAAGTGCAGCAAGTTTATAATAAATCTTAAGCCTATCTTCATTTTTAAAACCAACCATCAATTTAGATAGTTTTATAATACTTTCATTTGTTGGTATTTTTTTTTCCATAAACAAGCTAACCTTTAATAAACTGCATCCGCATCAATCATTCCACACCATCTTTCTACTTCTTCAACCGCAATAATTCCTTTTAACATTTTTCCTATTGCATCTTCTTTTAATGTCCTGCCTGATAATTCATTAGTCCAATACAACACAGCATCTTTTTTTGACTGACTTATTAATTTTTCAAGAAAAATTGAATCAGGCATGATAATTTCCGCAGCCACAATTCGCCCAGTTATTCCCTTGTGCTTACAATTTTCACAACCTTTTCCTTTTATAAAAGATTGTTCTATCCCATACTCACCAAGAGCATTTAAAAGCCTTTCATACGATGGATGTTCCGGATGATTTTTTATTGGCTCACGACATTTAGGACACAATTTTTTAAAAAGTCTTTGCGACAATAATCCACGAACAAGTTCTGGATCTTTTAATTTATATGAATCAACACCCATATCTGTAAGTCTGTTTATAATAGCAGGGGCAGAATTAGCATGAAGTGTTGACCAAACATTGTGTCCAGAAAGCGCAGCTTTGAAAGTAAGTTCCGCAGAAGACAAAGTTCTTATTTCTCCAACCATAATTATATCAGGGTCAGAACGAAGCGATGCAGCAAGCGCAAGGTTAAATGCTTCTTCTTTTTCTTCTTCTGTTGTGGCATTGGTAACTGGCATCTGTCTTGCCCCAACAATTGGATATTCCGGCGGATCTTCCACCGTTATAAGGTTAAGTTCATAATTTTTTTCTTTTAACATTTTTATCATACATCTTTGTAAAGTTGTTGACTTACCAGATCCAGTTGGTCCCGCAACTATACAAAGCCCGGTCGGTGCAGCACGCATTTTAAAAAGTTTATCATCTTCATAATCGGAAAAACCAAGATCTTTTAAACTATCAGTTCCCTTTGATGAAGTGTTTGCATACAAAACTCGCATAACAAGATATCTTGTACCAAAGGCAATAGGGTTAAATTGCAATCTTATTGACAACACAGATTCTGGTAAATATAAATCTGTTTCACCACGAAGAGGGGTAGCCCCCAATTTTTGTCCTGCCTGGAACTCGTTTTGTGCATAGTTGGAATCAGAAATATCCGCAGACGCAAACACAGAACGCACAAAACTTTCACCCCATTCTTTTGTATTTTCAAGGATTGTTTGCATACTTCCATTTGTCCTAAACATCACAGATGTATGATCCCCAACAACAACATGAATATCGGAAACATGAATTTCAGCAGCTTTGTAAATTATATCAACAAAATCTTTTTGTATTTGATTATCAACTTCAAAATCATCGCCTTTTTTTGTTTTTTTGGTACTTTCTCCATCACCACTCATTTTTGATGAAGAGCTGTATAAATTGGAAAGTATAGCCATAGAAACATAATGCGGCTTTTTTATGTCTCCACCCTTTCGTTTTACAAGGGACATAAAACTTAAAACTCGTCCATCAAACTTATGAGTATTTGAAACTAAAAATGTTCCATCACTAAAAAGAGCAAGTAAATTTCTGGTATCATTATTTACTGGATATTTACCATTTTCCGCAGTTTCCAGTTTATTACCATCTGCAAAAACCATACTTGCAACTTCTTTTGCAGATTTATTTTCAAACGGATTAACCTCACGTCTTTCAACGGAAAGCTCATTCTCTGCTGTTCCAAGTTCTATTTTTTCTTCTCTATCGTTATTTTCTGCCATAACTTTTCCCTAAAATCTTAATTTATATTTAAAATTTTTGTCTTTGCTCCATTTTTAAGAAGTATTGAAGTTCCCTTTATATCTTCCACCAACCATTCTTCTATTCTTGAACCTTGTTGAACTTTAAATGTATTTCCCTTTGATGTATTTTCAATATTCGCAGACATTTTTCCCGCAGCACCAATAATAGATTTTAATTTATACCTATCCTCAAACGAAGAATAAGAGCTATCATCATCGCCTCTTGCTCCAATCCTGCCAGCCCCAAGATCAAGTGGTTTTCCACCAACACTTGCAACAAGAGCTTGCAAACTTTTAATTGCTTTTGGATCTGTAAGATCTGCGGATGCAATTTTTTCTTTTATTTGATTTTGCAACTCTTCTTGTTGTTGTTTTGCCTTTTTATCTGCATCCAACTTTTCTTGCTCTAACTCTGTTTTTTTCTTTTCTTGAGCAAGCTTTCTTTCTTCTTCTTCTATCTTTATTTTTCTTTGTCTATCTTCATCTATTTCACGATTTTTCAATTTTCTTTTTTCCACTTCTTGCTTTTCAAGATCCAATTTTAATTTTTGTTGTTCCAATTTCAATTTCATTAAAATATTTTCTCTTTCAATATTTGAAATTTTTTGAAAAGTATCAGCAGTCATTTTATCAAGCTTGTACATATCACCTGAATCTTCCAACCCTTTCTCATTTTCATAAATATCAGTTTTAGCAGTGCCATTTTCTGTACTTTCATCTGCAGCCGCACTTGACTCTGTACCTTCTGTTTTTTCTTCACTATCAGTTGACGCGTCAACATCTTCTATAACATCATCGTCATCAGACGCATACACAAATTTTGGTGTAAATGAAAAACTTATTGTCAACAATAACATCAAAATATAAAAAAAGCTTTTTCTATTTTTCATATCATATCTCCTTAAAATTATTTTGTTTCCTTTGTTTGTTCCTTGTTATCTGTATTCGTACCAGTTTTTGTATCTGCCATGTTCGAAGCTTTTGTTTTTGCCTCATGTTCCTTTTTTGCCTTATTCTCAATCTCTTTTATCATCTCAGGTGTTAATTCATAAATCCTGCCATTATATTTCCATTTTCTGGTTTTATTATCCCAAAAAATATTATCAAACGAAACAGCCTTGAATTCTTTTAACAACCTTACCCAATCAAGCGGCAACCTTACCATACTATCATCAAAAGTAAACGCAGTATAAGGATATTCCTTTAAATAAGAGCCAGTTCCCTTTACAGTCTCTTTTTTATCAGTCAACTGCACATTTACATTTTCAGCTTTAAATATATCATTCAATCTTTTTTGCAATTCCACTTTTTCAATTATTGGTTTCACAGAAACACGTTTCATAATTGGAATAGCAAGATTTCCAACAACACTTTTATAAGCCGTATCTTTTGCAGATAATTTCATATCTTTATGTAAATAACCTTGCTTTTGCGATTCAAAAATCCAACCTACATTACCATAAGTTCTGTTCCATGAAGACGACAACATAGTTTCAGTACAATTCGAATTTTCCAAATTCCAACCTGGTACAACAACTGTACTATTTACTATCAAAACAGCACACTTTTTTGCCATATCTTCTACATCAACCAACACTTCAAATGGTGCAGGAGGAGGTGGTGGCGGCGGAGGAGGCGGATGAAGTCTTTTATATTCTTCTTCTCTTATCCTTGCAAGCCTTGCTTGTTCTTCCGCTTCTTTTTCCGCTTTCTTTTTTAAATAATAATTTAATCCAAATGCAACAAGTACAAGAAGTATTATAATATCTTTTATTTTAATAGGTTCAGAAATAGTTTTTAAAAGTTCCGGTTTTCCCTTTACAATCAAATCTTCCAATTGCAATGGATGAGTATTTTCATATCCCCATTCTTTTGGAGCAATCATATAACCCCAATCTGGAATATTTAACATTGTCTCATATGCAGCCTTTACATCTTGTTCTTCTGTATAAATTGTATCTTCTTCGGAAAGTATCAAACCATTTCTTATAACAACAAACCACCAACCATCATCTATTTTAAAAGCACAAAGTGCCGACGATTTATCCCTTAAAACAGCCGCAATCACAGATGCAGCAGATGGCATACCAGATTTATGACCTTTACTGGTATAACCAAGACCATATTGAGAAACAGCTCCCTTTCTTAAACAAAAAAGATTGGCACCAGTAATAACATTTTGGACTGTTTGTTTAACCTCTTCTAAATATTTTTTTTGATCTTGAAGAGGCTGCCAAAACAAGCCAACTGCATAAGTTTTGCCAGCAACATTTATTGTTTTTATTTCTTTACTCATGTCCCCTCAAAAACTTTTTTTTAATAAGTTGGCATCCCCCATTCTGCATTTGCACTATTTTCCGCATCAAGTGGTGATGCAATCACCTGTGGAGTAAGCATAACAACCAAAACTTCTCTTGTCGTCTCACTGCTTTGCGAACCACCAACATAAGTAAATGTTTCTTTTCCTATACCACTGCTATTATTTCTGTTGGTAATTTTTTCAAAGCCAGTCAAAACCGCAGTCTGTCCAGATTCCATAACTATCTCTTGCATAAAGTTTCTTTGTGAAATTTTTGGCAATTGTACCGAAGTATTTCCAACAACCTTATTTTCTAAACTAACCAATTCTTTAAGAGACATATTAAACATTAACATCAACTTACCATTTTCCAAAATATTTGGCATAAGTTGTATACTAAAACCAACTGACTCTTCTTGTGGCACGACATCAGTTGTCGCATGAGTTTTATCAGCCTGCGTTGAAACAGAACTTATATATTTAAACCTTTCCAAATTATTAATTGGAACAACACGATTATTTCTTGCCGTTACAACCGCAGATGTCAATAAAGATGTTTTTCCCTGTGATGATAAAGCTTTTATCGCAGCCGCAGTTGACACATTATCCTTTGATTCAAATGGACCTTTTTTTGTTCCAGAAAGTATAGAAAAAGAAAGTGAATCCGCTGCTAAATTACTTGTGGAAGTCCTTATTGCATAACCATCAAACAAAGCAGATAAATTAAGTCCAAAATTATTATCTTTTGATATAGAAACTTGCAACACTTTTACATTTATTGCAACTTGCTTTACAAATCTTCTATTTTGCTCTTTTATATACGCTTCGGCTTTTCTTAAAGTTTTTGGTGATGCAGTTATTGTAATAGAACTGGTTGATGGAGACATTTGAACTTCACCATCTTTTACAATTGACTTCAAAACCTCTTCCATCTCTTTCCATTCTTTCATAGTTGTCACCATCTGCACATTTGCAGTTGATGATGATGAAGAGCTGTCCGTTGCAACACCAACCGTATAAGTTGCTTCGGTCGGACTGGTATAAATTGCAAAAGTTCTGGTCTTAAATTTATAGAAGACAATTTTTCCATTTTCATAAGACCAATTTATATTTTCTTTTAATGCCAAAACATCCAAAAGTCCAGACAAAGAACCAGTATAATTTATACTTATTTCTTTTAATGATTCCTTGTTAACAGAATCTTCAAGCTGTATTCCAATTCCAGTTAAGAAAAATATTTGATTAGTCGCTTCATCAAAAGATACAGGAGATTCAGTTATAAGAGTTATTCCATTTTCCGTTTCAAATTTAGATGGCAAAGATTCATTATGTTCTGCAACAAAACTTGTATCACCAAGCCATATATCATCACTTACAGAAACAAGATCTTTATTTATTGGACTCCCAGGAACTTTTGCCCTGTCAAGTGCATCTTGAGTAGTATCAAAATCAGAAGAAACTTGAGATGAAACATTCACAGACATCTCTTTATTATAACAACCAGCAAGTAAACCAGATAATGTTAATAAAGTTGCAAATGTTTTTTTACTAACTTGCATCATGAACCTCCAATGTTTTAACTACTAACACCTTATTTCCAAAGAAAAATCTTGCAATAGGTTGCGGTGTTGCTCGTGAAAAAGTCCTTATCAAAGCCGCAGACACATCCTTAAATCTCCCTCTAAAAATAACCGAAGCTTTCAAAGGATACTCTCTTTTTGTATTCCAAACAACTTCCCAACCTTCAACTTCTGCCCATTTTTGAAGTATCTCACGAAGTGTGAAGCCCTCTTTTGCAACCCAGTCTTTTACATTATTTTTTAATCCCTCACCATTTTGTGATAACAACTGCATATTTTCTGCTTCATCACTTAATTGCAACCCCTCTGGCATAGACGCAGATAAAACCCTTACCCCATCATCCACAATCAATTCTTTATTTGAAAGAGGAATATCAGATTCTTTTGGCGCAACAATTCCATCTGTCGGCAACTTTGTGTTATTACCACCACCAGTCCATCCGGTATAAACCTTTGCATCATTTGCTCTTTTTTTGGGAACATAATTATCTTTTGCCTCTGGCAATTTACTTACATCTTTTCCTGCCTCACTATATTTCACAGGCCAAACATCAGCATCGGCAAACGCGGAAAAATTAACAAACACATTTATAAAAAATAAAAATACGACAACTTTAACAAAGGATTTTTTATTCATAGATATTCCCTTTTTCTCTTTAAAACATTTCTTCCTCAAATGAAAGAGTATAATTAAAATTTACATTTTGCAAGTGAAAACAATGCTAAAACTTTTATATATTCAAATAAAAATCTATTTTATAATTTTAATTTATTTATCCAAACAAGAAATTTTAACAATCAAAAATACCATTTAAATAAACTATATGATAAATTCTTCAATGATAAAAACAACACCCAAGAATTTTAATAAAAAAATTCCTTTGAATACACATCAAAACATTGATATTTTTCTACTACTCTTTTAAATCTTTTGCATCTACTACTTTTTCTTTGATACTTACCTTTGATAAAATGAAATCTAACACCTTATCTTCAAAAGCACCGGCTCTTAATGTTTCAAGAGCATTTTGATTTTTTGTATAATATTCAAAAACTTGCTGCGCTTGGATTGGATATTTCATCGCTTCTTGCATAACAGCATTTTGAATATCAGCATCTGTTATTTGAAGTTTTTCACGTTTTCCGACTTCTGCAAGAATAAGTCCCAATTTTACACGAGATATAGCTTGCTTTTTTAACTCGTCCTTCTTTTTATCTTGCTCTTTTTTATCTAAATTTTTAAATTGATACATCATATAATCAAGTTCTTGTTCTACCAAAATTTCTGGCACATCAATTGATTCTGAACCCAATTTTTCAAGCAAATCATTTTTCATAATATTTTTTGCTGACGTTTCATAATTTTTTTCTAACAACTCTTTTATATAAGTCTTAAGATCTGCTAAATCTTTTCTTTTAAGCTCTTTTGCAAAATCATCATTTAGCTCTGGCACAACCTTTTCCTTTATTGCATTGATCTTCACTTTAAATAGTGCCTTTTTACCAGCAAGAGATGTCTCACCATAATCTTTTGGAAATTTAACATTAACTTCAAGCTCATCACCAACATTATGCTTTAAAAGTTGATCTTCAAAATTATCTATAAATGAATGACTGCCAAGTTCCAACATGTGGTTATCTGCTTTACCACCTTTAAATTCAACACCATCAACAAAACCAACAAAATTTATGTCAACAACATCACCTTTTTTTGTTTGACGTTTTTCGGCAACATCCTTTAATGTATGACGACTTTCTGCAATATTTTTTAATGAATCCATAACTTCTTTATCTGTTGCAGTTGCAACTTTTTTTGTAAGAGTTATTTTTGAAAAATCTATATCTTTTATTTCTGGAAGCACCTCAAATTCCACAGAAAATTTAATATCCTTACCACGAACAAATTCATCAATTGTCAATTTTGGATTATGAATAGGTGTGATTTTTTTATCAACACAATATTCATTCACCGATTTATTAACAACATTATTTAATACATCATTTATAAAATGATTTTCATATTTTGATTTTATAACATCAACCGGAACATGACCTTTACGAAAACCTTTTTCTTTATGATTTTGTGCGAATTCTATTATTTGAGCTTCTAAACTTTTTTCAAAATCATCACTTGGAATAACAAATGCTAAATTATATTTTAATCCTTTGATTTTTTCTTTTGCTACTTTCATAATCTGTCCTTAAAAAATAAAATATATGATATGGTGCGGATGAAGGGACTTGAACCCCCACGTCTTGCGACAATAGATCCTAAGTCTATCGCGTCTGCCAATTTCGCCACATCCGCATAAAATCTATTTTGCAAATATAATCTAAACAAATAAAAATTTCCAGTAAAAAATTTAACTTTTAAAAATTTTATGCTATAATAAATTTATTATGAAAAATAAATTGATAATCACCGGAATAATCACATTTTTAACACTATCCGTTCCAAAAACAGGTAGCTCAAAAGAAAACAGATACAGCGGAAAAAAAATGCCTTATTTTACTTCACTGGGATTTAACAACGTAAAATCTTATGTAGGTCCCAATATAAAATATCCATTAAAATATACATACCATCATAAACACACCCCATTAAAAGTTATAAATGAATTTTATAATTGGCGACAAGTTGAAGATATTAACAAAAAACAATCTTGGATTTTCAAAACTGATTTAATTAATATAAAAACAGCAACAATAACAAAAAACACAATTTTGTTTGATGATAATAATTTACAAAGTGAAAAAATTGCAAAAATACAATCTGGGGCAATTGTAAAAATAAAATATTGTGAAAATGATTTTTGTTATGGAACAATAGAACATGGGAATTTAAAAATTAAAGGGTATATTTTACAAAATTATTTGTGGGGCGATTTAAATTAAAAATGTAAGTTTATGTTTTTGATACTTTTAAATTGAGATATTATTTCCATAGTTATAAGTTTTTTTTCATTATATTTTATAGTAGTTTTTTTTCCATTTTCCATTATAACAAAATAAATGTTTGTAAGTCCTTCATGCAAACTTAACATAATAGGTTTAAGAGCAGACACAGCATCAATATCCATAATATCAATATATAAATCATCTTTTATATTCGCATCAAGTGTTAAATATTCTACTTTATTTCCAAACAAACTTACATCATCTCGCTCTTTATTATAATTTGCATCTGCTGTTATTAAAACAGGTCTGTTATTTGATAAAATCTCCTTTATAGTTTCAAAAGATTGTATTTCATCTTGTCTGCCATATTTTTTTTGCCAATTATTAATGGGCGCCCTTTGTGCCCTTTCAAAAAACAAAACATTCAAACTTCCAACCTTATCACTTAACATAACGGATAAATAATTTTTGCCACTTTTTGAAGTTCTATTTCTAACACTTTCTGGAAACCCAGCAATCAAAACTCCCTTTTCATCTTGTTTAAGATTAGTTATATATTCACTATTTTTTACATTAAAAAGCGATAATTTTGTTTCATAAATATCCATAGGATGTGCAGAAACATAAAATCCCATCACTTCTTTTTCAAAATCCAATTTTTCTTTTATACGCCAATCAACTTCCTCTGTTAATTTTAAATCTTCCCTTTGAATTGAAGTATCCTCTATGGCAAACAAAGAACCTTGATTTGTCTCTTTATCATTTTTAAGCATTGAAACATAAGAAAGTATCATTGGAATATTTTCATACAATTTATTTCTGTTTGCTTCTAAACTATCAAACGCACCTGCTTTTATAAAACTTTCAAGCATTCTTTTATTTATAAATTTACTATCAAGCCTGTTTATAAAATCCATCAAGGTTTTAAATTCGCCATTTTCATTTCTTTCCTTTACTATTGCTTCGGCAAGAGAAGTCCCAACCCCCTTTATTCCACAAAGAGCATATCTTATATTACCATCTTCCACTGAAAAACTATCAAATGACTTATTCACATCTGGTGGCAAAATTTTGATATTCATTGATTTTGCATTTTCCGCAAAAAATGCAGTTTTTTCATTGTTATCCATATCAAAAGTCATGGTTGCAGCAATAAATTCAGGGGCAAAGTGAGCCTTTAAATAAGCAGTTTGATAACAAATCCAAGCATAACACACAGCATGAGATTTATTAAATCCATAATTGGCAAATCTCTCTATTGCATCAAATATAGCAGTGGAAGTTTTTTCATCAATCCCACTATGTTCCAAACATCCCTTTACAAAAATAGTCCTGTGCTCTGCCATTTTAACTGGATCTTTTTTACCCATCGCACGCCTTAACACATCCGCACCACCAAGCGAATATCCAGCAAGCTGTTTTCCCATTTCCATAACTTGCTCTTGATACACCATAATTCCATAAGTTTCTTTTAAAATAGATTCCATTTTTGGATGTAAATATTCAACTTTTTCACCAAATTTTCTTGCAACATAAACCGGAATATTTTCCATCGGACCAGGGCGAAACAAAGCAACCAAAGCAACTATATCATCAATCACATTTGGTTTTAATGATTTAATTGTTTTCTGCATACCAGCAGATTCCACCTGGAAAACTCCTGCTGTATTTCCACTTGTAATTAAATCAAACGTTTCCTTGTCATCCATAGGAATTAAATCTATATCTATTTTTTTGTTATGATTTTTTAAAATTAAATCACAAGCTTTTTTGATAATAGATAAAGTTTTAAGCCCCAAAAAGTCATATTTTATAAGACCGGTATTTTCGATATACTTCATATCATATTGAACAACGGGCAGCTCACTTTTATCTGTCTTATAAAGTGCAACTAACTCTCGTAAAGATCTGTCCCCTATCACAACACCTGCTGCATGAATACCTGTTGTCTTAAATAATCCCTCTATATTCAAGGCTTCTTCTATCACCATTTGTAAATCTTCACTTTGATTAACCAGTAATTGAAATTCAGGTACATATTTCATACAAACAGAAATATCTATCTTATCCCCTTTTAAATCTTTTTCTTTTCCATCAACATTTATAACAATTTTATCTGGAATATTTTTACAAAGCTCATCACATTTTGTATATGAAACCCCAAGAACTCGCCCAACATCTTTTATCGCATTTTTTGCCTTTAATTTACCAAAAGTTATAATCTGTCCTACACTATTTTCTCCATATTTTTCTTTTACATAACGTATAACTTCACCACGTCTTGTTTCACAAAAATCTATATCAAAATCTGGCATGTTCACTCGTTCTGGATTTAAAAATCTTTCAAACAAAAGTCCAAATTGCAAAGGGTTAATATCTGTAATTTTAAGACTCCAAGCAACAACCGAACCGGCACCACTTCCACGTCCAGGTCCAACCGGAATATTTTGCTTTTTTGCCCAACCAATAAAATCCGCAACTATTAAAAAATAACCTGAAAATCCCATTTTTATAATAGTATTCAATTCATATTCCAACCTATCAAAATATTCCTTTTTTTCCGTCTCATCTGTTATATTTAATTTTTCAAGCCGCTCATTTAAACCATCAACTGCCCTTATACGTAAAAGATCTGATTCATCCACTCCTTTTTCAACGTGCGGCAATAATGGATCTTGTTTTTTAAGCAAAAAAGAACAACGAAGTGCAATAATATAAGTGTTATAAATTGCCTCTGGTAAATCATGAAAAAGATTTTTCATCTCTTCTTGTGATTTAAAATAATGCTCCTCTGTCTCAATTCTTCTGTCTACATCATCAATCAATTTTCCATCTTTTATACACAACAACACTTCATGAGTTGAAAATTTTTCACGCGTATCAAAATAATTTTCATTTGTTGCAACAATTGGAATATTATATTTTTTTGCAATTCGCAAAAACTCTTTTTCTGTTCGTTCTTCTTCTTTTAAATTATGCCTTTGTATTTCAATATAAAACCTGTCATTAAAAATATTTTTAAACTCTTCTGCAAAAAACTCAGCCTTTTCACTGCTATCATTTAAAATACATTTACCAAGAACCCCTTTAACCCCACCTGATAAAATAATAAGTCCATCATTATATGTCTGTAAATCTTGCAAAGTTATTTTAACCGGATCTGCATCATCTTTATCAACATGGGCAATAGACAATAATTTTAATAAATTTTTATAACCTGTTTCATTTTGAACAAGTAAAATAAGTTGAGATAATTCCGGCTTAGCAAAAGATAAAATATGTTTATTAAGTTCAAAATCAACATCTATCTGTGTTCCAAAAATCAGCTGTATTCCATTTGCACTTAAAACATCTGCAAACTTTGCCCCACCAAAAATATTATTCGTATCTGTAATTCCAACAGCCGGCATTTCCGTCTGTTCACACAATTTCACCATTTTATCAACACTAATCATTCCCTCTGCAATAGAAAACGCAGTATGATTTCTTAAATGAATAAACGGAAAATTTTCATCTTGTCTTAATATTTTCATAAATTTTTCTTTTTATCTTTTTGACTTTATCACAAAGGCAGATTTTATCCAGCATTTTTTTGCTTTATACTTTACAAACTTGTCAAAAAGTATTAAATTTATATATTATATTTTAAACGGGGAAATTATGAAAAAAATTATCTTTTTAATCTTATTGTCATTTTCAAACAGCTTTATTTTTTCTCACATTTCCTATGCTGATTCCGATGGGCAAAACCCAAAAACACAAGAAACAATAAACACACAAACCGAAATAAAAAATGAAAAAACAAAGCAACCAGAACAAGTGGCAGAAAAAATTGAATCTTCAACAACTACGACAATAACATCAACGGGTATAAATGAAGAAAAAACTTTCAATCAAAAATTCAAAGAATTTGCACATGAGGTTGATGATTTCATGACAAGGAAATGGAACGAAGCAAAAATTTTTTGGGATAATTGGGACAGCGATGAAAATATACAATTCACAACTTTTGAGCTGCCAAAAATTGTTATTCCAAAAATAACCTTTCCAAAACTTGATGACGTAAAATTTTATCCTATAAAAAATAAAAATATCTTTATTGATATAACTTCTAAAAATGAAACTGAAACAAAAATCCTTGGGAAGCTGAAAGAAGTTTTACAACTTTCAAATAAAATAACAGAAAACAAAGATACATCTGACACAATTTTAACAGGCGAGATAATTGAAAAACATAAAGAAATTTCAAACGATTTAACAAGTTATGGTATAAAATTAAAGTTGCATTTTACAACAAACAAAAATGAAAAACGAAACATTATTTTAAATGTAGATAATTCAATAAACAATACTGATTTTATATCTTTACAAAATCAAGTTTTAAATACATTATATAATAAAATAGAAAAGACTTTTAAAAATAAATAGGAGAAAAAATATGAAAAAATTCTTGGCTATTGCCTTACTTCTTACATCTTGTGGTTTTAAATCGGAACGAATTTCTGTTGAAAAAGGGGACAAAGCTCTTTCAAAAATAACCGATGAATGGATTAAAACAGATACTATTCTCGCATTAGAAGCTATCACAAAAAAAATGGATAATCACAAAGGTCTTCAAAAATACCTAAATAAAAAAGAAAAAACTCCAGTACTATTTATTGGTGAAATACAAAATGAAACAACCGAACCTTATCTTCCAATAAAAGATTTTAATGACAAACTTTTAACACACTTGCTTGAAAATGGCAGCTTTAAAATTATTGATAATAAAAAACGTAATGCAATAAATACAGAAATTATGTACCAAAATTCTGGTATAGTTGACCCAGCGCAAGCAAAAAAAATCGGTCGTCAAACAGGGGCAGACCTTGCAATATTTGGCAGCATCATTATGAATCCAAAAACCTTGGATGGTAAAACTATCAAAGAATATTCTGTAAATCTTCGTATCACAGAACTTGAAACCAGCGATGTTATCTGGATGGGAAGTTATGATACAACAAAATATTCAAACCGCTCTACACTAAGATGGTAGCATAAAAATATTTAATGAAAAAAATTTATATTTTATTATTTTTACTATTTAATGCCTGTGCTTCACATGACAATAAATTACACGATAACCTTGTCAAATCTGTTGTAAATGGAGATATAAAACAGGCAAAAGAAATAGTTTATAATGAAAATTTTTATAAAGATGAAAATTCAAAATTATTAAAACTTACTGAACAAGGAAGCATTTTATATTTAAATAGCGATTATAACGAAGCTTCCTTGAAACTATATGAAGCACAAAATTTATCAAAAAATCTTTATACCAAAAGCATAAGCGCAAATATAAAAAGCATTTTTAATGACAGAAAACAAATTTATTATGGCATGGATTTTGAAAATTCTTACTTAAGATTCTATCATGCCCTGTCAAACTATCACCTATTTTTAAGATCCGGAAAACAAGATACAAAATATTTAAACATTGCAAAAAATTCAACAAAAGAATGGTATACATTACTTCAATCTTTTGAAAATTCAAAATACAACAAACTTGGATATAAATACGATATTTTACAGGGAATTTTTGCAGGCTTCATCCACGAACAATATGATGATGTTGAAAACAAAAACATCGCCCTTTCTTTATACAAGCAAGTTAAAAAAGAATTAAATTACAGCTATAATATTTACCCATCGTTTAACAAAAATTCTAAATCACTTATAAATAACTATCATAAATTATCAAAACTTGATATAAATGACATTAACAAACTTTACATCACACCAACTTTTTACAAAAAAAATCTTGAAACCTTTATAGATAACAAAATAAAAAATTTATCATCTGGAACAAAAGACAACAGCTTTTTTATTATACGTGAAGGAATAATTGCAACAAAAAAAGCAAAAAAATATAAATTCAAACTTCAATTTGATGATGTCATAAGATTAAGCTATATAAATGACATTTTCTTTGATAACCCAAATGTAAATAAAAAATTGTTCTTTCTGTTTTTCTTAACTAACTTTATGGACAGCTTTGAATACGAAATGCCATATATAGAAGAAAAAAATCCAAAAAATTTAAAAATGGAACTTATTGATACAAAGGGCAAAATATATGAAATCCCTTTATTACTCACTTCTCCTTTAAGCGATTTTGCAGCACAAGAAATAAATTCTAACCTTGAAAGCGAACGCGCAAAATTATTAAGAAATCTTATTGTAAAATATATAACTGCGGGACTTTCCGCTTACACTATATATAATGCAACAATAGAAAATTCTAAAAATGATCTAGTTGCAAATGCCCTTGCCCTAACCTTTGCAATATCAACTTTCAAAGCATCAAAAAAACTTATAAATAATTCCAACAAAGTTGATACAAGGGCGTGGAAAACCTTGCCAAACAGCATCTTTGTTGCAAGCACAAAATTAAAATCTGACACTTACATTATGAATATTTATGAACTAAAAAATAATCAAAAATCATTACTTCACACTCAAACTATCACCACAGATAACAATCACAATCTTATTGATATAAAGATTTAAATATTTTTCCCTTGATTTTTTATTGTTATGATTATAGAATTTACAAATCATTGCGGGTGTAGCTCAGTTGGCTAGAGCGCAACCTTGCCAAGGTTGAGGTCGAGGGTTCGAGCCCCTTTACCCGCTCCATTTGAAAAACAATATATTACACAGGGTATGCTGTATTTTATATTTTTATTAACTCATACAAGTCCCGAATTATTTTATGATTTAGGCCAACATCTGATAAAAAACATGAAAATAAAAAAAACAATTTTTGATACAGGTGCAGAACTTTTTTCAACTGGTGAAAATTTTTCTGAATTATTTGAACAATCTTATAAACAATCTTCTAAAATGGAAGGTTTCGCAACAAAAGGAACAATACTTAACATAACAGATGATTTTGTTGTTGTAAATGTTGGTCTTAAATCCGAAGGTCGCATTGATAAAAAAGAATTTCGCGATGATGAAATAAATGTTGGTGATATTATTGACGTTTATGTTGAAAGATATGAAAATCGCGATGGTTTGTTAATTGCATCTCGTGAAAAAGCAAGAAAATTTGAAGTTTGGAAAGAACTTGAAAAACAAGAAGCCGAAAATAAAACAATTATGGGTGAAATTATTGAAAGAGTTCGCGGCGGTTTTTCAGTTGATATAAACGGCGTAAGTGCATTTATGCCATCTTCACAATTAACAATCAATCCTATTAAAGATTTAAGTTCTGTTATGAACAAACCTATGGAATTTAAAATCATTAAAATGGATAAACTAAGATCCAATATTATTGTTTCTCACCGCGCAATTCTTGAAGGAGACAGAGCAGAAAAACGAGAAGAAGTGTTAAACAAAATGAATATTGGCGATATCATGGATGGTGTTGTAAAAAATATTACAGATTATGGAATATTCATTGATCTTGGTGGTATTGATGGACTTCTTCATATCACAGATATTTCATGGAAACGAATTGGCAATCCAAATGATGTATTTGAAATAGGTCAAAAAGTAAAAGTTAAAGTGATAAGTTTTGATAAAGAATCAAACAGAGTTTCACTTGGCATGAAACAACTTGAAAATGATCCGTGGGAACACATAAACGACTTTGTTGTTGGCAACAAATACAAAGGTAAAGTTTCAAACATGACCGATTATGGTGCATTCATTGATTTCCCAAATGGTATAGAGGGTTTAGTTCACGTATCCGAACTTTCATGGACCAAAAAAAATGTTCATCCATCAAAAATTGTTGCTCTTGGTGATGAAGTAGAAGTTATGGTTCTTGAAATTGATAACGAAAAACGCAGAATTGCACTTGGACTTAAACAATGTATGGAAAACCCTTGGGTTAAATATGCTGAAGCTCATAAAGTTGGTGATATAATAGAGGGTGAAATAAGAAACATTACAGAATTTGGAATGTTTATTAACCTAGAGGGTGAACTTGATGGTATGATTCATCTGTCAGATATAGATTGGGACAAAGTACCAGAAGAAGCAGTAAAAGCTTACTCAAAAGGCATGGTTGTAAAGGCAAAAATTATTGAAATTTCTGCTGATAAAGAACGTATCGCCCTTGGTATAAAACAATTAAAAGAAGACAGGGTTGAAACATCATTAAATAAAGTTGCAAAAGGTTCTGTTGTAACTTGTGTTATAAAAGAAATCAAAGACGACGGAATTTCAGTTGATGTGAACGGACTTACAGGCTTCATCAAAACAAATGATTTATCAAAAATCAAATCTGAACAAAGAACTGACAGATTCGCAGTTGATGAAAAATTAGATGCAAAGGTTATTTCAATAGATAAAAAAACTATGCAAATAACTTTATCTGTAAAAGCATACGAAATTGATGAAGAAAAGAAAATGATAAAAGAATATGGTTCAACCGACACTGGCGCTGTACTTGGCGACATACTTGGTTCTGCCATAGAAGAAGCAAAAAAATAGTATTATCCTTTCGTTAATACAAAACAAAGACTCCTATTTTTATAGGAGTTTTTTATTAAAAAAATATCTGGCAGCAAAAATTCTTTATAAAAACAAAAACCTACATCACAACTTTAACACTACTTACAAAATTTTATTCTGTGATAAGCAAAATGAAACTACGCGCTGCTATTGTTATTGCACCTGTAATGAATTTATTTTCTTTATTAACATTTGCTGTATCAAACATAACTTTCCATTTTGAATAAGGGTGCTTTGCCGGTGGAACAATTGCCCTTATCTTTTTATCATCCGCATTCATTATTATAAAAAAGTTTTTATCTTGAAGTGGATTGCCATCTTTATCTATATGAAAATTATCCCCTGCTTCCCCTGAAATCCTAAAAAGCAAAGTTTTATTTTTTTGATTATGCCAATCGCTGTTTTTCATTTCAACACCTGCTGGTGTGAACCAAGTAATATCCTTGTTTTTTGCACCTTGTAATCTTTTTCCTTTAAAAAATTTTGAACGCCTGAACACAATATGCTTTTTTCTTATATTTATAATTTGTTTCACAAAATAAAAAATCTCTTTATTTTTTTCTAACCTCTCCCAATCAAACCAACTTATTTCATTATCTTGCGAATAAGCATTATTATTTCCTTTTTGTGTTCTTCTTACTTCATCTCCTGCAAGTATCATTGGAATACCTTGAGACAAAAGCAAAGTTGCAAACATATTTTTAATCTGCCTTATTCTTATTTCTTCTATCTTTGCCTTTTTGGTTTTTCCCTCTTCCCCATAATTAAAACTATTATTATTATTGTCGCCATCATTATTGTTTTCGCCATTGCCATCATTATGCTTATTATTATAAGAAACTAAATCATTAAGGGTAAACCCATCATGCGCCGTAATAAAATTAACACTTGCCCACGGACGCCTACCTTGTTTATCAAATATATCTGCGGAACCGGCAAACCTGCTTGCCATCTCGCCAATTATACCATCATCACCTTTCCAAAATTTTCGGACAACATCACGATATTTTCCATTCCATTCACTCCAACTAGCTGGGAAATTTCCAATCTGATAACCTCCAAGTCCAATATCCCAAGGTTCAGCAATTCTTTTTGTTTTATATAAAACTGGATCTTGACCTATCGCATCAAATAAATCAGATTCTGTTTTAAAACCGCTATCATCCCGTCCCAAAGACACAGCCAAATCAAACCGAAATCCATCAACTTTCATCTCTTGCACAAAATAACGAAGTGAATCCATCACAAGTTGAGTTGTCCTTGCATTATCAAAATTAAGTGTATTGCCACATCCTGTTGTATCATCATAAAATCTTTTATTATCTTTTTGTAAACGATAATAATATGCATTATCTATTCCCTTAAACGAAAGGGTCGGTCCCAAATGATTTCCCTCTGGCGTATGATTATAAACAACATCCATAATCACTTCTAACCCAGCACCATGAAAAGTATCCACCATCTCTTTAAATTCATTTATATTTTTTGTGGCAAGATATGTTGGCTCAGGCGTAAAAAAATTAATAGTGTTATAACCCCAATAATTATGAAGCCCATTTCTTTCAGGAATAGACCCCAAAAAAAATGCCTGCGATGGCAAAATTTCTATTGCTGTTATACCCAGATCTTTAAAATATTTTAACATTGGTCTGCTGCATAAACCTTTAAATGTACCCCTAATAGTTTCTGCAACTCTTGGATTAGTTTTTGTCATACCCTTTACATGTGCTTCATAAATAATTGTATTACTTCGCCTTGCCCCCAACAAACCCTCATTTTTCCACATATAATTATCTGCAACCACCACACACTTTGGCATATATTTTGCACTATCTCTGCTGTCAAAGGAAAAATCTTGCTCTTGATTTTTAAACTTATAGCTAAAAAGTGCGCTACTCCAAATAATTTTTCCAAACAAAGCCTTTGCATAAGGATCAATCAACAATTTATTATTATTAAATCTGTGTCCTTTTTCTGGCGCATATTCCCCATACACACGATAGCCATATAAATCACCCGGTTTCACATCCGGCAAATAACAATGCCAAACTTCATCTGTATATTCCGTTAAAACAATTCTTTCCGTTTCTTGTTTGCCATGTTTATCAAACAAACATAATTCTATCTTTTCCGCATTTCGTGAAAAAATTGCAAAATTAGTTCCCATTCCATCAAACGTCGCCCCAAGCGGATATGCCCGCCCCGGCAAAATTTTTCTTTTCCCTTTTGACATATTCCCCCCAAAAATTTATAAATTATTTTTAAGTAAAGTTTTTAAAGTATCTATTTCTTTTTCATTTATTTGAATATTTATCGTTCTATCTTTTTTTGTTTTTGGCTCAACTTTTTCCTTTTTTTCATCTTTGATTTCTTTTTCTGTCTCACCATCTTCACTAACTATTCCCTGCAGTTGCAAAATCTGCCTTTCAAGATCTCTGTTTTCCGAATTGGTATAACCCATTTCTGCTGAATCTGTTTTCAAAATATTTTTATCAACAAGCGGACTTTTTAATTTTTCAAAATTCGCCACATCATTATCATCTAAATCATCAGTTATTATTTCCTTTAACTCATTAAATGAATCTGTTTTTGGAATAAAGGGCTGAATAAACATTGTTGTTAATTTTAAAATTGGCTTGCATTTTGCATCATCAACCCAACCTGGTCTTTTATTTTTACTTGGCACAAACCAAATAACAATTATATAAAACAACGATATAACTAAAATTCCACGAAAAAATCCAAATAAAAAACCAAAGGTTTTATCGGCACTACTAAAATTGGTATTTTCAATTTTTTTTGCAAGAACTTTATTTATAAAACTAAACAACATCACAAAAACAATAAACACCGTTATATAAGAAAACAGGTTAGAAAAAAATGTAGTTTTACCAAAAAATTTTGCATAAAAAGGTTCAACAAAAGGATACAAATATTTTGTTGTAAATACCGCTCCAACCCAAATTAAAAATCCAAGAAGCGATTGTATAAACCCTTTGTGATAGGCAATTGCAGCAGAATACAATACAACGGCTAAAAATACATAATCCAAAATTGTAAACAAAATCTCTCTCCTTTTTACCTTTGAATTTTAACAAAAAATGCCCCCAGTTGCAATACAAAATTTAATTGATAAAACTTCGCTCTATTGCTAAAATCCATAATATGAAAGATAAAATCATTTACGAATGTCAAAGTTGCGGTGCCAAATACCAAAAATGGATTGGTAAATGCGACAGCTGCAATGAATGGAACACAATAATACAAATAAGAGAAGACAATGTTCCATCATATATATCATCAAAGGCAGAAGGTGGAATAAAACTGCAATTTCAAAATTTACATGATGGTGATGACACAACAACAATCCCAAGAACAAGTTCTGGTATTGATGAGCTGGATCGTGTACTTGGTGGCGGACTTGTTGCTGGTTCTGTAATACTTGTTGGTGGAGACCCAGGAATTGGAAAATCAACAATACTTTTACAAACTGCTGCAAACATAGGAAATGCTGGTGGTAAAGTTTTTTATTTAAGTGGTGAAGAATCCGTTTCTCAAGTAAGGTTAAGAGCAAAAAGATTGCAAGTTGAAAATGCTCCTGTTAAATTATCCGCCAATTCCAATGTCCGTGATATAGTTGCCACATTGAAAGAAGAAAACGATATAAAAGTCGTAGTAATAGATTCCATTCAAACAATGTTTATGGATACCATAGATTCTTCTGCCGGCACTATTTCACAGGTAAGAACCTGTACAAACGAGTTGATACGCCTTGCAAAAATGAAAAATTTCACCCTGTTTTTAATAGGACATATGACAAAGGACGGCGCAATCGCAGGACCAAGAGTTTTGGAACACATGGTTGACACAGTGCTTTATTTTGAAGGGGACAGAGGACACAATTTTCGTATTTTAAGATCTGTAAAAAATCGTTTCGGACCAACAGATGAAATTGGCGTTTTTGAAATGAATGAGACTGGTCTGTCGCAAGTTAAAAATCCATCTGCACTTTTTCTTGCTGAAAGACGAGGCAACATTTCCGGCAATTCCGTCTTTGCTGGAATTGAAGGGACCAGACCAATACTTCTTGAAATACAGGCTTTGGTAAGTGTATCAAACTATGGAACCGCAAAAAGATCCGTTGTTGGATACGATCTTTCGCGTCTTTCCATGATAACTGCTGTACTGGATGCCAGATGCTATCAAGAATTTTATGGCTATGATATATTTTTAAACATAACTGGCGGACTTAAAATCAATGAACCAGCGGGGGATCTGGCAGTAGCAGTCGCCCTTATGTCATCAAAAAATAATATCCCAGCACCAGCGGACATGGCAATTTTTGGTGAAATTGGACTATCTGGTGAAATAAGAGGGGTCAGTCATACAGAACAAAGAATCAAAGAAGCAATCAAACTTGGTTTCAAAAAAATTTTGATCCCAAAAACAACAAATAAAAAATTTAAATTTCCAACCGGTGTTAGTATTCAAGAAATAGGACACCTGCAAGATATAGAAAAATTATTTAGAAAATAAAAAAACACCCTGTAAAACAGGGTGAATTTCATAATAAAATTTTATTTTTTATCTTACTTTTTCATTTGCAATTTTTTCTGGAAATTTATTATAAACTACCTCAAGTAAATTTAAAACATCTATCCCTTTAAACTTATCTTTCATATAATATTTTACAAAACCATTACTTGCAATCTCAATAAAAGCAGACATAACTTCCTTTTTATTAACCGGAACACTATTTAAAATTTTGTTCACTGTTATAACAGACGCATTACATCCCATCGCTTCATTATGATATTCTTCTTTATATTTATTAAAATATTTAGCTTCCATACTACCAGCAACAGTTTTAATCTGTTCAACCAAAGCATCCGCATATTGATTTTGTATTGCTAAATTACGAAAATAATTAAACATAAGCTCACTAATCAAACCATACTTTAACACCATATTCGTATCTATTTTCCAATCTTTTTCTTTATTCATTGCAAACTCTAAATAAGATGCAAAACATTCAAGAGCCAAATTTCTTTTCATTTCTAATGATTTATAACTTTCTTTTTTCATAATAATTCCTTAACTGACAAACAAAGGATTCTAATCTTAACAAAAAATATGTCAAGATATTATTTTGAAAGATTTTACTAACAATAAATTTACTTTATCTAGACTTTTGAAATAAATCCAACTGACTATTTTTTACAACATTATCACTACTTTCAGATTTATTTTGTTTTACCAATTCCATAACAAAATTATTTTTACTAAATACAATATCACATATATTTTTAACAAGTACTCGTTCTATATCATCAACACTTACAAATATTACACCTTTATAAGAGATAAATTTTTTTGCCAATTCCAACCTATTTTTTACCATATCAACATTCATATTTCCTGCATTATCATAGGCAATATCCAAATATATAACATCTACCAAACCACAACCATTTCTAGTATAGCCATTAACATTTTTAAGGAAGTCATAATTTTCTCCTATTATCAACTTCCAAACAAGAGGTTGTTTTTTAATATCACACGCTTTTATTTCTTTTTGATTTAACAATGATATCTTATAATCCTGTTTTTTCATTTTTAAATTATTCATAACTATCACTTCCAACTTATTGACAAACCAATTCATCTGTACTATTTTTTATTCTTGATTTCTTACTATTTGAATAATTCTTGGACTTATAAATACTATTAACTCTGTATTTGGCGGAATAACGCTAGTCTTATCCTCAATAAAGGCTTGCGTTGGAATACCAAAAATCACAATATTTTCACCAAGTCTGCTTGGTAAATTATAACTTGCAATATCACCTTCTGCAGTCTTAAGGGCGAATAAACTATCAAGCCGTCCAACATATTTGTCATCAGTTTTAAAGTTTGTTTTTGTTATAATATCTAAATCCGTTTCATAGTGGTTATCACGGGAACAACGCCCTATATCAAACCTGCCTTGCCATCTGTTTGGCACAATAAATGTTCCACTGGAAATCAAAAGCGTATTAGTATTTTTATACAAAAAATCCTTTAATGCATCAGTATTGAAATTTGACGACACCACCAACGCACGACCAATCACTCCTTTTTTTGAATATTTAACCGTGTCTTTATTAAACGCCGGAATTATATTCATCCATTTAATAGTATTTTCTGGATTTTTTGGATAAGAGCGATAAATATCAATATCATAAGCAATCAAAAAATTTTCCATCGCAAACTTATTCATAATTTTTCTTACCCTTTTTTCTGTAACAAAATCCCCAGAAAAAATAATAACTCTGTCCTGCCAATCTATGGTTATATCGTCAATATTCACACCACGAAGCGCATCTTCCACACCCAAAATAACCTCTTTTGAAAGAGGGACATGCAAACTCCATTTCGCAACCTTACTTAATGTTATCATTTTCGTTCTGTTATCATAATGATAATAAACATTTGCAACATTAGTTAAAAATTCAATCACATGATATAAATTACCACCAACCACATCTTGTGTTAACTCTGGAAAAAAATCATAAGATTTTTTAACACTTATTCCTGTGTTTTTAAGAAGGATACTTAACGCTTCGTTAATAGGAGTTTTTTTAAATGAAAAATTTTTAACGTTAAGTTCAGGAAGCGCGTCCCCTTTATCAATCCTTTCTAAATAAAAATCATTCCTGCCATAAGGTTGTGTTGAAATCAATTTTTGATCCGTCCAATCAACTTCACATCTTAACGGAGTTTCAAGATTAAATTTTTCTGCATTTTCAAAAGTTCTTGGTGGAATTTTTGGATAAATTGGAACACTGCCATCTGTTATTACAACATTCCTGTCTACATTTTTTTTATTATAATTACGAGATAAATCATTCACTTGTTTTGCATTTTGATTTTCACAAGACATCAAAATAAAAGGCAATATGAAAAACAAGTTTTTAAACTTCATCACTTTCTCCACCTTTTATTATAATCACATTTTTCATAAATACCATATTTATTATAAACTTTCATATGGATTTTTATAAGGTTTATCTTCAACTGATACATTTATTTTTGGCACATATTCAACTTCGTTCAATTTTTCTTGACTATATTGATTTACAATAGCTGACAATTTTTTTTTCATATTTTCATCTGTTGTTTTTTCCATTATATTTGTACCAACATCAATCAAATAATCTATTGCATCATTCAAAAATACATAACCTTTATATTCTTCTATGGATGGTGATTTTTTATAAATACTCACCGCTGCCATCACACTACGAAGCATTGGCATAAATTCATGCACTTGATAAAAATTTTCTATACCCCAATTATCACTTTTTTTGGATACAGATTTATTTTTATCAGCAGGCGTTTTAATTATTTCATTTTTTTCTGTTTTTATTTCTTTTTGTTTTACAACCTTTGGTTCTTCTATCACTTCATTCAAGGTTGCAACAAAACCGCCATTTTTAACTGCATCTTTTCCAGGTTGTATTTTTGATGATTTTTCTTTTATTATTTCAACTGAATCTGATACTTTTTCAACTTGTTTTTTAATTATTTCTTTTAATTTTTCACTATAATCTGATGGCACACTTACATCTGTTTTTTTTATATCATCAACATTACTTTCTGGTACTTTATCAACAGACAAAAATTTTTCCAACTTTTGATAAAGCCTTGTTCCCTCTACACCAAATTTTGATAAATATTTTTTATACATCCCAGCTTCTATTAAATCATCCCTTGAAACCCCAAGTGTATAATTAGTGATTTTTAACGCCCTGTTCCAATAATCAAGCGCTTTTTCATATTCCATCGCAGTTTTTAAAATTGCATAATATTTTGCTCTGTCATTTTGTGGCAACGATGCAATATACATCTCTAAATTAAATTTCCAATTATCCCCAAAAAAAGCAACAGAATGTTTTTTCACTAAATCAAAACTTGGCTGATCCATCTTGAAATTATCAAGAGCCTCTAACACATTTGCAATAGAGCTTCTGTTTTTTATAAAATTTGTAAAAATCCCCATTTACTCCCCTCACTAACTTTTAAGAAACCAAAGCCTTTATTTTTGAAAATAAATCCTTTCCCTTTGCCCCAAACATAGATAAATATTTTTGATATGTATCAATATTTTCTTCTATTTCACCCTTACTTTTAAAATTGCTGTCTTTTATAATTAAATTTGCCTCTTTCCAATAATTAAGTGCAGTATCAAAAGTACACAACACACCAAAATTCTTCTTCAAAATTTCAATATCTTTAATATTACTAGTTGCTAAAATATTATTTATTTCATTTTTCCAATCTGGACCTAAATCCCTAACTTCCTCGCTCATCTTAAAACTTTCAAGAGCATCCGGTGTAGCTTTAAACCCTTTTAAAAGTTTAAATAAACTTTCATAATCTGCACTCTCTTTTACCTCAACATTTTCCCCTTTTACAGATTTTACTTCATTTAAAGTATTAGTATTTTTAATTTCTACTTCAACAAAATCATTCCCAAAATAAGAAGCAAGAGTCCTTGGTTTTATATATTTTGAATTGTTATATTGTTTTTGTTTATCAAAATTTGTGTATTCATTTGCAATTTCTGGACTATCAAAAACTAACTCTCCAAATGGCAAAACACTTGCATCTATTTTATCAATTGGTGTTTTTCCATCCTTTAAATTTTGTATGTGTTGTTTAAATTTTACCCCACCTGCAATCTCTGGCAACACATCCACAACTACATCGGGAATAGTCAAAAAATCTTTATTCAAAACTTCCATCCCTGCTTCAATAAAATGGAGCTGGTGAAAAATATTTAAATATCGCCTACCTATAACCAAGGCTTTTTCATGTTGTTGTTTTTTAACAAAATCAACTGAATCTATTGTTTTATTATCCATAACTTTTTACTATTTATCCCCTAAATAGCCCTCCTTAATTTATAGAAATAAATATCACTTTATGCAGTTTTTTTACTTCCTCTTGTGATAATTTTACCCTTTCATTTGGATTATATTGATTGGCATAAAAAACACCATCAACATCTTCTGTTATATGCACTAACTTTATTTCTTGCTTACCATCAACTTCTTTTACAACTTGTGCTGCTATATCCCCATGTTTTACATCACGATTCGGATCAATAAATAACACTGACCTTTGCGGAATAATATTACCAAGCCTGCCGCCCGCCAACTCTATAGCATAAATATCAGTTATCTTCTTATCATCAATAGGGTAAGTTACAAAATTTCTCTCTGTATCATTTTTATCAATTAACATATTTCCATTATCTGTTGTTTTTGAATAACACAAAGCTTTTGAAAATTTAATAACACCATCTTTTGTATAAACATTTTCTGTTGACCTTATCATATCATTCATTTTTACAATGGTATCAAGAGATATTGGCTCATCATTATCAAGATATTTTGATAATTTCCCAGCTTTATTTAACTCATAAATTCTTGTCAAAATTTCTTTTACATTTGAATTTAACGCTCCTGCAATAGCAATCAATTCCCCTTCATAAATATCCCTTTGTCCTATTTCAATTCTGTGATAAACAGAAAGAGTAAGTCCAGATTTTTCAGCAACCTCTATAAGTGTAAGATCTTTTTCTGTCCTTATATAACGAAGTCCAGCACCAAAAATTTTAAGTCCATTATTTTTATTCAATTTGATTCTAGCATCAATTTCTTTTTTCCATGCCTCAAGCAATAATTCATCATCATCATCTTTTGTTATAAAAATATCATTCACCGAACAATCAATAAATCTTGCAACTATATTCATTTGCTGTTGATTTATTTTTCTAAATCCTTTTTCAATTTTTGACACAGCCGACAAACTAACACCCAACTGATCCGCCAGTTCTTGCATACTTTTTCCAGCCATTTTTCTTAATATTCTTATCTTATTAGGGAAAATTATTTCTTCCATATTTCTCTCCTTAATTCTGTCAATTTAGACTATAACTACATTTTTTTCAAAATGCTATAAAAATTTTATTTTGTATAAAAAATATATTATTTTAATTTTGAAAAAATAAGAAAAAATTGATATTAAAAAACCACAAATTATTTAAAAAATTTTTGTAAAATAAAACCCCAAGTAAAAATCAAATTTACAAAGGACAAAAATACAATCGCGCTTCCCATATCTTTTGCAATTCCAGAAAGCTTATGATAATCAGGTGAAATTCTATCAATGATAGTCTCTATCGCACTATTGGTCAACTCTGCGAATAAAATAAAAATCAAACTAAATATTAAAACAACTTTTTCAAGTGCGGATACTTTTAAAAAATATAACCCAACTGACAACATGAAAATCAAAAAAACATCCTGTCTAAACGCAGCCTCTGTTTTAAAAGCAGCCTTTAATCCATTAAATGAATTTTTAAAAGCAAACAAAATTCTTTTTATACCTTTATAAGGACTCTTCATTATTTGTCTCGCCAGATTCAAAGGCTTTTTTCATTCTTAAAAATTGAATACATGTCATTGGAATAGTTAAAAAATATACTATCCAAATTATTGATGCAACAATCCAAAAATAAAAATATATCAAAGATACAAGAAGCATAATAATAAACAGCAAAAATGCAACACTTGTTTTATGAACTTTTTTCTTTTTAAGTGATAATGTCGGAATCTTGCTTATCATCAAAAATGCAACAAAAAACATCCAAACTAAACATATAACCGGATTCTTAAAAATCTCCATCTTTGTTGAATAAAACAAAGTGATTGGTGATAGCGCAAGAAGAGCACCAGCAGGTGCCGGAACTCCAGTAAAAAAATTATGCCAATATTCTGGAATTGTTTCATCCGCAGTTGCAACATTAAACCTTGCAAGTCGTAAAACACAAGCAATTGCAAAAGCAAGCGACACAATCCAACCAATACTTTTTAAATTTTGTGTCGCATAAAAATACATAATAAATGCCGGTGCAACACCAAAACTTATACTATCGGCAAGGCTGTCAAGTTCAACCCCAAATTGTGATGACGATTTTAAAAGACGCGCCACCCTGCCATCAAATCCATCAAATATAGCAGACAATATTATCGCAACCAATGCCTTATCAAATTGTCCTTGTACCGCAAACAAAACTCCGGTCAAACTGGAAATAATAGAAGACAAAGTAATAACCGATGGTAAAAAAAAGCCAAGCGGAACCAACTTTGGCTTATGAGATATAATTTTAATTATACCATTTTTTAATTTACTCATAATATTCTCCCTTTATTTTTTCTTTCTTTTTGCAAGAATTGTTTCACCAGAAATCATCATTTGCCCTGCCAAAACATTTATATCATACTTATCCTTTGGCAAATAAATATCAAGCCTTGAACCAAATTTTATAAGTCCAAATCTATCCCCTGATTTTACCTCTTGATCCACATTAAGCCTTGATACAATACGTCTTGCAACAAGACCCGCAATCTGCACATAACAAACATTTTCACCAAACTTATTTTCAACAACTATTAAATTTCTTTCATTATCCTTACTTGCTTTATCAAGATCCGCATTTATAAATTTTCCAGGGATATAAAGCGTTTTTTTAACAACACCACTTACAGGATTTCTGTTCACATGAACACTAAACACAGACATAAAAATTGAAAATTTTATATAAGTTTTTCCATCATCCATATTTAATTCTTCTGGCAATTTTTCTTCACGAATTGGCAGAAGTATTCCATCCGCAGGCGATATAACTAAATCATCCCCCTCTGGTGTAAAACGTTCCGGATCTCTAAAAAAATAAAAAGCAAATAATGAAAGCGCAATACCAAACATCCCAAGTATATCAGAAACCAGCATCAAAAAAAATGCCATTGCAAAAAACACTGCAATAATTGTTATTCCCTCACTACTTATTTTAGGAAGCAAAAATCTTTTTGCACTTGTATCAACTTTATTTTGATTTTCTATATCTATCATTTTAATTCTCCATAATTTTCTCTTTAAAATATCACTAAAAATATAAAAAGTAAATATCTATATTTTTTACCTCCTTGTAAATAACCTTATTCCCAATAAATAATATTTTACCTTACCCAAATAAACACACTTTGTTAAAACTGGAATAAATAAAAAATAATACCTAAACTTGTATAATAATACATCTTTTGCAAAATGAATATTATATTTATTAAGTAATTCATTTGTTAAATTTTCCATATATTTTGAATCTTCTTTTCTTTTTTGTGCTTTTAATTTATTCCTACCAAGCATTATTCCATCTTGATTTTTTCTGTAAAAATACTCTGTAGCTGGAGCAGTTATAATTTTATTTGCAAGTATTGTTATATGAACTGTAAAATTCCAATCTTCAAAATATCTTCCTTCTGTAAATAAAATATTATTATCCACCAACAAAGTTCTTTTTACTAAATAACGCCAAGCAAACCTTTTAAAATAAAGTTGTGTTTTAATAAATTTATCTTCCATTGATGTATAACAATAAGGATAATCATACCTAACAGAATTTTTTGCTGCATATTTTTCATAATAAAAACCTCCAACAACAATATCCGCATCTGTATCAGACAAAGCTTCAATCATTTTTTCATAATAATTAAGTGTTATATAATCATCACTATCTAAAAAATGTATATAATCACCGGTTGCCTTTTTAATTCCAACATTACGCGCACCTGAAAGTCCTCTATTTTTTTGATCTATCAAAATAATCCTGTTATCCAATTTTTCATATTTTTTACAAATTTCTAAACTACTATCTTTTGAACCATCATTTACAACAATAATTTCCAAATTTTTATAAGTCTGATTTATCACACTATTAAGGCAAGTCTCTAAATACTTTTCAACATTATAAACCGGAATAACAACCGAGATCTTTTTCATTATAAAAAACTCCTATTCTTTATTAAATTTATTCGATTTTGAAAAACCATTTGGTGGTAAATGACCCATTCCACCACGTCTTCCCTCCCACAATTTTACATCTTTTAAATTAAAATTCTTTGCACCATTTTTAAAACTTAAACCATCACTACTATTAAACACTTTTATATCAGACAAATAACTTTTACTATCCTTATATTTTTGTAAAATAACACCTTTACCCTTTGTAAAATATGGAATATCAACAAGCGAGAAAACAAGAAAATAAGAATTATTGGAAACAACTGCAACCTTATCATCTTTTTCATTTAAAATAATTATTTTAAACAACCTGTCCCCACTTTCCAAATTTACAACTTGCTTACCATTTTTTGTTGCCGCAATACAATTTTTACTTTCAACACAAAAACCAAACCCATTTTTTGTTGCAAGCAAAAATTTTTGATCTTCATTATAAGCAATCATTTTTATAATAGTATCTGTTATAGCAACATCCAACAATAAATTTATTGGATCTCCATATCCTCTACCACTTGGAATTTTGCTTGCATCTATTGTAAAAAATTGCCCACTATCACACACAAACAAAATCTTATCTGTTGTATATGCAGGAATCGCAGTATGAAGCTCATCCCCCTCTTTAAAACTTCCAATATTATTTATATCAACATGATTTTTTACACTTTTTATCCAACCCTTTTTTGAAAGTATTATTGTAATAGATTCTTTTGGCATAAAATCATCTTTTAAAAGTTCACTTTCATCATCATTATAATCAACAATAGTCATCCGTTTTGAAAGCTTTTTATCCTTTTCAAAAACATTTCTCATATCTTTCAAATTTTTAACAAGCTCTTTATTTTTACTTTCTTGACTACCAAGCAACAATTCCAAATTTTTCTGTTCTAAACTTAAATTTTCCACCTCTTTTTTTATTGCAATTTCTTCTAATTTTTTTAATGAGCGTAATTTCATATTTAAAATTGCTTCTGCTTGCTCATCATTTAATTTAAACTCTTCTATCAACTTTTCTTTTGAATCATCAAACTCTCTTATAATATAAATAACTCTATCAAGATTTAAAAAAGCAATTAAAAAACCATTTAAAATATTAAGGCGTTTTTTTATATTGCCTAAACGAAAAGTTGCCTTTCTTTCTATCACTTCTATTTGATGTTCTATATAAGCCTCTAACACTTGCTTTAAATTCATAACTTGCGGCACACAATTTTTATCAAGAACATTCATGTTAAGCGAAAATTTTACCTGCAACTCCGTCTTGTCAAACAACTGCGCCATTATGACTTTTGGATCTATTGATCTTGTTTTTGGCTCTATCACAATTCTTATATTGTCATCAGACTCATCCCTTATATCCCCCACAGATTGCAACTTCCCTGCATTCATAAGCTCTGCAATTTTTTCAATCAATTTTGATTTTTGAACTGCATATGGAATTTCATTTATAACTATTTGATAATTGCTGTATGGTAAATTTTCAACCTCCCATTTTGCCCTTATCTTAAACCCTCCACGCCCAGTTTCATAAATTTCAGTAATAGATTCTTTACTTTGTTTTATAATTCCACCAGTTGGAAAATCAGGAGCAATAATATACTCATTCAACTCTTTTATTGTTATATCCGGATTTTTTATTAAAGCAATTATTGCATCAATAACTTCCAACACATTATGTGGTGGAATATTTGTCGCCATACCAACCGCAATTCCATTTGCTCCATTTAATAATAAATTTGGAAAAAGCGATGGCATCACAACAGGTTCCATTTCTTCAGCAGAATAAGTATTAACAAAATCAACACTATCTTCATCCAATCCATCCATTATCAAAGCCCCAGCAAACGACAACTTTGCTTCTGTATATCGCATAGCTGCCGCACTATCTCCATCAATATTTCCAAAATTTCCCTGACCTATAACAAGTGGATATCTTACAGAAAAATTTTGAGCAAGCCGCACCATAGCATCATATATAGAAGCATCCCCATGCGGATGATAATTTCCCATCACATCACCAACAACTTTGGCACATTTTTTATAACCACTTTTTGGATCCAGTTTTAATTGCTTCATACCATATAAAATACGTCTGTGAACTGGTTTCAATCCATCACGTACATCAGGAAGAGACCTTGCCACAATAGTTGACAATGCATATTCAAGATAACGTTCACTTATCGCCTGTGAAAGTTGTTGTGATTTAATATTTTCTTTTATTATTTGTGATTCAGTCATAAATTTATCAAATATTTCTTTATTAAACTGCAAGTTAGTTTATAATAAAAACTTATAAAATCAAAGGTTTATTGTTATGGAGTGGCAAGATACAGGTATTTTAATAGGTACAATTCCATTTAAAGAACATGATTTAATAGCAACATTTATCACAAAAGAACATGGACTTGCAAAAGGACTTGTAAAGGGTGGACTTTCCAAAAAACAAAAACCACTTTTTCAAATAGGAAATAAATTTAATATAACATGGAAATCAAGACTAGAAGAACAACTTGGCTTTTTTATAACAGATACTATCAAACTATATGGCAATAGTTTATATAATATGGAACTAAAATTAAAACTGCTGGCATCTGCAACTGGGATTTTATATGACTGCCTTACCGAAAATACAAATGCAAAAAATATTTATAATGAAACTGAATTTTTGCTATTATTAATTGAAACAGAAAAAGATGAAAAAAAATTGCTATATACTTATATGTGGTGGGAATTTCAGTTAATAAAAGAACTGGGCTTTGCCTTTGATCTAGAAAAATGCAATGCAACAGGCAGCACAATAAACCTTATCTATATATCACCAACCACAGGATGCGCCGTATCAAAAACCACAGGTGAAAAATATAAAAATAAAATGCTTCCTTTCCCAACACTATGGAAAAATCTTAAATTCCTACAATTTACAGATTTAACATTTGATAATATAAACGAAAGTTTAAAAGTCCTAGAATTTTTCCTAACCAAACGCTTTTACACAGAAAAAAACATCCCCCTCCCCTTTTTACGGAAAACCATTTATAAATAAATTATAATAAAAAAATAAATCGAAACTAAGCGCCATATTTTCCTATCATTTTTTTTAATTCTTTATCAAAATCCGATTCTATTTTTTGAGTTTTATTAAATATATCATATTCTTTTTCTGCCTTTAACTCCGCTTTTTTCATTGAAATTTTACCTTTACTTTTATCTGGCAAAATATCATATTTTCTAAAAGCTAAAAATTCATTAACACTATTTGCAAATTGTTCCATTGTAAAAATATTTCCTCGTTCAATCAAATCTTCTACATAATCAAAATACCCAGAAACCGCACGTTCCAACATTTTAATTTCTTTTTCCCCTAAATAATTTTTTGCAACCTTTGTATCTGATTTTAATATACGTCCATTTGGAGAATTTTTCCAAGTACAAAGTCCCATATTTTCCTTTTTATAATCAGCAGAATCATAAATAATCTCAGCCGCAGTCTTATTTGTAATTGCATAATGAAATTTATTTTGAATTGTTGCATAAAATAGTTTTGTAATTTTGGCATTTTTATCATAATCAATTGAACATTCTGCAAAAATATCTGTTATCTGTTGATAAATACGCCGCTCCGAAGCCCTGATTGACCTTACTCTTTCAATAAGCTCTTTAAAATAATCCTTACCAAAAACACCAGCTCCTTGCTTCAATCTTTCATCATCCAAAATAAAACCTTTGGTAATAAATTCCTTTAAAACTTTTGTCGCCCAAATACGAAAAGCCGTTGCTTTCTTTGAATTAACCCTATACCCCACAGCAATAATCATATCAAGATTATAAAACAAAACTTTTCTATTTACAGACCTGTTTCCTTCTTTTTGAACTTGTAAAAATTCCTTACAAGTTGCCTCTTCTAACAACTCTTCCACTTCATATATATTTTTAATATGAATTGTAATATTTTGAGGTGTAGTTTCAAACAACTCTGCCATAGATTTTTGTGTAAGCCAAATTGTATCATCTTTTACAAATGTTTTAACTAACACATTTTTATCCGCCACATTATAAAACAAAAAACTTAATTCTTTATTCATTTAATTTTCCTTTTGTTCTTAATTGTATAGTATAAAAAATACATTTCAAGTATAATTTTCTATAAAAAAATCGCCTTATAAAAAGGCGATACCTAAATCCAAAACAAATTTATTTACAAATTATACACATAAATCTGTAAATATCCGTCCCCACCATTTTTACCATTTCCACCAGCAGCCCCAGCAGCTCCATAATAATAACCACTTGACCAATACCACCATCCACCTCTTACTCCGGAACCTTTTCCACCCTGACCACCAAAGGCAGTATAATCAGCAACACCATTCATTTTAAATGTACTATCCCCACCTTTTCCACCATCACCACCATAATACCAATAATAATCCCATCCACCACTGGAATTACCATGTGATCCTCTTCTTCCTATAGAAGCTGTATAATAACCATCTTTTTCTACTTTTATAATATTAGTCTCAACTGAACCATTACCACCTGTTCCACCTGATATTCCATTAACATACCAAGACCAGGTACTTCCCCCATTTCCACCTTGTGCTCCTGCAAGAACTACCTTATAAACACCTGTCGTTAACTTCGCATTAGTACTACTTGTATAAAAAGACCATGCAGCCGGATTATCCTTATTTTCTTGTGCACTTGCAAATTTCGCAGCTGTCGCTTCTCTGGCTTTTTGCTCCGCTGTCTTTTCACATTTACCACCCTTTACTTCATAATTTTCTGGACATTCATCTCCACATTTTGAAAGAACACTATCATCCCATCCATACGATTTTCCTTGTCTTGCACAAAGAGCTATTGCCTCCTCCCTTAAAGTTTCCTTGGTTTTCACACACTCAGGATCTTTATCTCCTTCTCGTTTAAACTCATATCCTTTTTGACATGCATCACACTTTTCCGTAGAATAATTATAAAGTTGTTTTTGAGAAAAACATTCCTTTTTCAATCTATTTACTTTATGTTCAGGAATTTCCTCACACTTACCAGTAACTTTATTTGCTGCAAAATGTTCCTGACAAGTTTTACATTGACCATTTTCATAACCCTGAATTTTTCTTAAACATTCCGCAATTGCTCTTTTTTCTTTTTCATTCGGAGTCATTTGACAATTACCATCTGCATCTGGTTCAAAACCACTATCACAAGCTTTACACTTATTTATATCTTTCTTGTCATATGCATAAGCTTGTTTTTGTCTTCCACAAATTTCAATTGCCTCCCGCATCATAGCTTCTGGCGTCTTTTCACATTCTCCTGTTACTTCACTCTGTCTAAAATCTTTTTCACATTCTTTTGTTGGTTTACATGATCTTCGTCCTTCATTTTCACCTTGAACAGATGTGTAAAAATTAGGACACTTTCCACATTTTACACCACTTTCTTCACTATAATAATTTTCCTTACACTTTAAATAAAATGCTTTACCAAATTTTATTTCATAACCACTTGCTGACAATTGTTCTTTTGTTAATTTAACTGCATTTGCACCAACAGGTTTATTACATTCTTCCTCTGTTGCAGCATTTATATAGCTTTTACCTTTCTTTTCAACAACTTGTTTATTCAAAGGACAAAATGAACTTTCATCCATACAAACATATTTTTTATCTTTAACTGCTTTTAAATAACCTGAACCACAGCTAAGAACAACCGCCTCATCATCTGCAATCCATGGCAATTTAGCAATTTTACTATCTTTTTTCCAATCATTTGATTCTGAATTTTCCGGTCCATGACATGCACTCTTTTTGGACTTATAATAAACATTTTCTCTTTCTTCATCCGGATTTTGCCACAAAGCACGATCCAAAGGACAAGCTGGCAAACCATAAGTTTGAAAGAACTCTGCCTCTCCACCACTATACGAACCACCACCTCTTACAGAGCCACCTCTACCAGATGAACCAAACGCTGATCTTCTTGAACTTCTACCACCTGCGCTACGTCTTGAGCTTCTGCTTGAGCCCGCAGATCTTCTACTCGATCTCTTACTTGAACTTGCACTTCTTCTGCTTGACCTTTTACTTGAAGATGCTGATCTTCTTGATGAACCACCAGCTTTCTTTGTTTTTTTGCTTGATCCCGCAGATCTCCTTGACGAGCCGCCAGCTTTCTTTGTTTTCTTGCTAGAACCTGCACTTCGTCTGGAACTTTTACCTGCCTTCTTACCTCTTTTCGCGGCAAAAACATCACTATTAAAGCTGTCGGCACATAGAAACAACACTAACACCAAGCACGCAAAAGCTTTCCGGAAATTAAAAAATTTTAGTTTACAAGGGATATTTTTAACACTCCTTGATAACATTTTAACACTCCTTGATAACATTTTAACACTCCTTGATA
>CAUTSC010000002.1:0-109525 GCA_963541275.1 uncultured Pseudomonadota bacterium | reverse complement strand
TTCCAAAAAATATATCTGCCCTTATTGCTCCTTTGATTGCTGCACCAACATCTTGAGCAACCATAAGGCTGTTTATTGCAATACCATCTGCATCCATAGTGTTAATAAACATTGGAATGCCAAGTGGGATATATTCTGGATCAACTGCGATACTTTTCCCTGGGGTAAGTGGAACACCCATTGCCCCTATTGGACCATCGCCATCTATATCGCGGAAAAATATATATCTGTCGTTTTCTTTGATAAGTTTTTCGGTTGTTTTTGGATTATTATCAAGCCATTCTTTTACGGCATTCATTGAATAACCATTTTTTGGTCTTATGTTATGTTTCATAAGGATAGAGCCAATCCCGGTGAATTTATAACCATTATTTCCGGCATAACCAATTCTGTAATATTTGTTGTCGGGAGTTTTCACAACACCAGAACCCTGTATGTGTAGGAGTATCACATCTGATGCGCGTTTTGCATAAAACAGCACTGGAGCTTTATTCCTTATTGCGCCATTTTCAATTTGTCGTCTTGATAAATAACGAGAGCCATCTTTTGGTAAATCATATGGCTTTCCATAAATTGGGTTTAGACATTGTCTTGTTGCGGTTAAACTTCCTTCCAACTCTGTTTCATAATATCCGGTGAATTTTCCATTGTCATTGCCATCAAGAGTTGTGATTTTGTATGGTGAAAACCATTCTTCAAAAAATAATTTTGCTTGTTGATTGGTTATGGGTTCTTTGGGAATAGAGGAGCATACATTTTTTATAAAATCAGCAGAAATAACAATTTGAGAGCTTGCAACAAAATCCCCCTCCTTTAAAATTTTGATACAAGATTTTTTGAATGCTTCTAAACTTTGTTTATGATTTTCTGTATCCCAACCTTTTAATTCATTAAATGAAAGTTCAGTTGTATTCATTTTTTTTTCGGAATAGCGAAATGATGTTTTATAATCAAGCTTTGATGAACGGCAGGAAGCAAGCATCAAACAAATAAAACCTATATTTTTAAGGTGTTTAAACTTGAACTTTCCTGCCATAATCTCCCTCATTTCTGCATACATTTAATAATATCATATTTTTGGATGCTTGTAAAACTTTTTATTCTTAAATAATTGACTATTTTTGAATTTAAGATAAGATACCCACTATGCTACTGTGGCTCAGTGGTAGAGCGCACCCTTGGTAAGGGTGAGGTCGTGAGTCCGATTCTCACCAGTAGCACCAGTGTATTAAAGATATCAATTAAAAATATATATATTGAAAGCTGATAAAAGAAAAACAACTTGTAAAGTTTTTTTTACAAGTCATAGCAGAATATATAAATCAAGCTTTTTATTTATTTTTTCAATTTTGACATTATCATGTCGTTGACTTTTTTGAAATTTTTTATGTTGGTGATGGAGGCTTCGTATGGGCTATAGGTATTACGTGTTGTGCCGCCTGCGGTTGATATGTTTATAGTTCCTATGTCATAAAAATTTTGTATAAATCCAATTGTTAAGGATGTGTCGGTTATTTTAGTGTAAGGGATAAATTTTACTTGTTTATTCAATAATCCAGATATTTTATAAATGCCATTTTCTGTGATTAAAAAATGTTTGGATATATAAATCATGTTTAGAACACTTATTTGTATGGCAAAAATTATCAAAGCAAAAAACAAAAAGAATAGAGGTGAGATTTTTAATGCTTTTATTATGGAAATAATTATTGCACTTGATAGCAGCATAACCCAAATAGTTAAAAAGAATGCCATTATGGTGCTGCGTAAATATTTATAAGAATTATTTTCTTGTTTTGTGTGATATAAAACCTTGTCGCCTGCAACTAGAAATTTTTTATAGTTATTGTTAAAAAAGTCCATTTTTGCCTCCTTTATTTTTCCCTTGCTTTTCATTATAGCATAAAAATTTTAATATTGTATTGAAAAATTAAATGGAATGATTTATTTTGTGTTTGTCTATGTCCCCATCGTCTAGAGGCCTAGGACACAAGATTCTCATTCTTGCAACACGGGTTCGACTCCCGTTGGGGATACCAGAAAAATTAAAATTATTTACATAATAAAGAAAAATAAAATTAAATGGTAGGAACGGAGAGACTTGAACTCTCAAGGTTTTACAACCAGTGGATTTTGAGTCCACCGCGTCTACCAATTCCGCCACATTCCCGTTGAAATTTTTAAACTCAAGTGGTGGGAAGATTAGGATTCGAACCTAAGTAGACATATGTCGACAGATTTACAGTCTGTTGCTTTTGACCGCTCAGCCATCTTCCCAATAGAGCGAATTTTAAGGAAAAAGGAATTAAAAGTCAATGATTTTATTGATTGTGAAAATAAGATTGTAAATAATTTAGTTTAGTATATAAAGTAAACAGGGTTGTTTAAGGAAATAAAAATGTTATATGCAATAAGACACGGAGAAACTGATTTAAATGCAAAAGGCATTATACAAGGATGCAAAATAGATGTAGGATTAAATGATAAGGGTATTTTACAAGCAAAAAGTGTTGCAAAAGAGTTAGTGGATAAAAATATAGGTAAGATTTATTCATCAAATATGAAAAGGGCGAAACAAACAAGTGATATTGTAAATGAATTGTTAAGTGTAGAGATATTTTATTCTGCTCTTTTACGAGAAACCGATTATGGTGTGGTACAAGGAAAAAGTATTAAGGAAGTACAAGAAATTGAAGAATATAAAAATATTTTTTCGCGTGCGGATGCTGGTGATAATGATATATCATTTCCAGAGGGAGAAAGCAGAAATCAAGTTGCAAAAAGATTTTTGAAATTTTTATCATCAATAGATTATGTGAAAGATAAAAATATTTTGATTGTTTCTCATGGTGCTTTGTTAAGAAGTGTTGTTGCGGTGATTACTGGGAAAGACAAGTATATTCCCAATTGTGGACTTGTAAAGTTTGATTTAGATGAAAATCATTATCCAAAAAATATAGAAGTGATTGAAAATTTAAAACAATCAAAACAAAGATAAACTATTCTGTTATATCAATTGCATTAGAGTTTTTTTGTAAAAGAGAGGTTAATAATTCCGCTGGGATAAAGCCGTTTGCCGTCCTGAAATCCATGATGTTTGCGGTTTTGCCTATGACTTCCACCCATTCTGTTTTATTTAAAATTTCTGTTGGAACATGACTTACATCTATCATAGTGTTATTCATTGAAATAATGCCAACAACCTTACATTTATATTTGTCTATTGTCATATAAGAGGTTGCAAAATTTGCACCGCTTTTAAACAATTTTCTTATTTTATCTTGCCATTTGTTGGTATGACTTAACCCTCGGGTATAGCCATCTTTATAACCGATATTGATAACTGCAATTTTCATTGGTTTTGTGGCTGTAAAACTTCCATAATAGCCGATTTTTTCACCTTTATTTACACAACGAATTTGTAAAATTTTTGCATAAACGGATATAACTTTTTCCATGTCATTTCTCATCCCATAAAGTCCGTATCCAATACGAACTATATCAAAATGATATTTTGATGAAAGATTAAAACTGCCACCTGTTGCGGAAAGACTTTTTTTCGCATCTGGAAGTAGGGATGTCATTTTATTAAAAGTTTCAAGTTGATTTATTGAATTTTTATTTAATGATGTAGAATCAAAAATATGGCTTAGATACAAAACAATATCTAAATTTTTTGTGATAGTTTTAAAATTTTGTGCAAGTGTTCGTGTGTCGGAAAATGAAAGTCCGGTTCTGTTCATTCCTGTATCAAAATGGATTGCAGCTTTTAATTTTTCATTTTTTGATTTTGCAAAATTATTATAGTTTTCAATTTGCTCTATACTTACACAGATGGGAATTATGTTATATTTTAAAAAGTCATTTTCTTGTCCGTTTATAACTCCAGTAAAAGTATAGATGTTAAATGTTGTATCAGGCAGCAAGTTTCTTATTTCAATTGCCTCAATTATATCTTGGCAAAAAAGATGTTTGATATTATATTTTTGAAGTATTGGAATAACTCGGTCAACGCCAATTCCATAAGCATTTGATTTTACAACAATGCCAGTTTTATCACCAAACTTTTGGATAATTTTTTGTAAATTATTTTCAAATGATGATGTGTGAAAAACTCTTTTTATATTATATTTATTATCCATATTAACTTTCATGTTTTTTTATAAATATATTATATAAATTTTTGTTGTATAACAAGTTTTTATTGAAGTGTGGTTGACTTTATATTATTATTAACAATCGTAAAAAAAAGGATTTTATTATGAATAGTATAGAATTTATAACAAAAACTGATAATGGTGCAGATGTTTATGTTGCATCATTTAATGGAACTCAAAGTGTTAAGGATGCAGTTATAAAATTAACAAAAAAAAATCATCATGTTGTTTTTGTTTTGAATGCTGATGTAAAATGTTTGGATGAGATAGAAGACTTTTTAAAAGTAAGCAGTTATAAATATTTTATAAATAAAGATTTAGAATTAATAGTTGACGATGTGATTGATGGCTCGCGAGAATGGGATACAATTATTTTTTGTGCGGACGACAGGGAAAAAATAAAAAAGGTTATTTCACAAAAAATGACACCTTATGAAAAAAGTTTGTATGAGCTTTTAAATGATGTTGGATTGTCGGCTGAAAACCTTGAAACTGATAGGATTATTAACTTTGTGTCATCAGATTCCAATATGATAATTCCAAATAGTATTTTTGTTGGGATAAAAGGTTTTGTGCAAAATGGTGCGAAATTTTGTTATGATGCAATAGAAAAAGGTGCGATTGCAGTTGTAGTTGACAAGGATTTTATATTTGATGAAAAAACACAAAATTTAATAAATGAAAAAAATATTGTTGTTGTGAAAAGCGATAATACAAGGTTTGATTTTTCAAGGTTGGTTCATAATTTTTATAACCAGGTACAGCCGGAAATTGTGGCATCAATTACAGGGACCAGTGGCAAATCATCGGTTGCGGATTTCGTTCGTCAAATATGGGGACTTTTAAAATATAAAAGTTTAAGTATAGGAACAACAGGCATTGCAGTTGAAAATGTTTATAGCTCAAAAAGGTTATTGCATTTTCCAAGCTCTCATACAACACCAACAAATGGTGAAGTGTATAAATGTTTACGATATTTTGCTGATAAAGGCGTTTCAAGGGCTATGGTAGAGGTGTCTTCGCATGGACTTGATCAATACAGAATTGAGGGGATAAAGATAAATGTTGCTGGATTTACCAATCTTGGTACAGATCATCTTAGCTATTATGGTTCGCATGATTTATATTTACAGGCAAAAGCAAAATTATTTAATGAATATTTGGTTGCAGGTGGGGTGGCAGTTTTAAATGCTGATATTCCAGAGTTTGATTATTTAAAAAATGTTTGTGAGTCAAGAAATATAAAAATTATTGATTATGGAAAACATGCAAAAGATTTAAAAATAATTTCACAAAATTTAAAATTGGGCGGGCAAAAGGCAGAAGTTGAAATATTTGGTAAAAGGTACGACCTTGATTTACAGCTTTCTATGTCTTATCAACTATATAATTTACTTTGTGCGGTTGGCATAGTTTTTGCGAATGAAAAACAGGAAAATTTTGAACATATCATTTCGCTTTTGCCACAAATTAAAAATGTGGTTGGCAGAATGGAATATATGGGACGTACAAAAAAAGGTTCATATGTTTATGTTGATTTTGCATACAAGGGGGATGCTTTATCAAAAACTTTGTCTGATTTACGAGAAATAATTGGCAAAGATAAAAAAATTATCAATGTTTTTGGAACTTGTGGTAATTGTTATGAATGGAAAACAAGAAGATGTGAGCTTGGCACTGCCTCTTATAAATATGCGGATATTTCAATTTTAACAGATGATTCGCCAAGAAATGAAGATCCTGCAAAAATAAGGGGAGAAGTAAAAGTTCATTGCCCGAATGCGATAGAAATTGACAGCGGACGAAAAGATGCTATTGTTAAGGCGATGGAACTTGGTGGTGATGGTGATGTGATATTGGTTGCAGGTAAGGGACATGAAGATTATTATACAATTGGAGATGTAAATGTTCCATATACGGATCAAGAAACTATACAAGAATTATTAAAAAATGGTTTATAAATAAAGGAAAAAGTTATGATTAAATTGTTATCTTTTTTTAGTGCAATGTTATTTTCAAGCAAGGTTTTTGCAAATCCTGCGTGTGCGGTGTGTACTTTTGCTATGGGGGCTATGCTTGGGATTTCACGCAAACTTGGGATAAGTGATAATGCAGTGGGTGTTTGGATTGGGGGACTTATTTTAATGTCATATTATTTTATGGTTAAATTTTGTGAAGTAAAAAAAATAAAATTTAAATATTATGAGCTAGTTTGTGCTGTGCTTGCTTTGTCATTTGTGCCAGTGATGTATGTTTTTGTCCCATATAAATTAAATACTTTTTTTGGTATAGATGCATTTTTGATAAGTATGATTGTTGGTGCAATTATGTTTTGGTTGTCGCAGTTTATTTATCAGATTTTAAAGAAAAAAAATGGAGGGCATGCACATTTTCCATTTGAAAAAGTTGTTATGGCTGTGTTATTTTTGCTTGTTGCTTCAACTTTGTTTGAGGTATGTAAATAAAATTTTTAATAATAAAAAAGGAGTAGATTATGGATAAAAAAACTTTTTGTAAAAATGAGCTAAAAGCGTTTGTTGAAAAATTTGATAATATGAAAAAGGTAAATCCAAAAGATTTGTCATCAGATCAAGATTTATCAATTGCAATAATGAATCTTATTTCAATAGAAGAGCATTTAATTTTTTCAGGTGCCAAGACTGGAAAAACTTCATTTTATGATCTTGTTGATTGTGTTCGCAATATGAGAAAAGATTTAATGCAAAAAATGATAAAGGAATATGATGGTGAAGTTTGGTGTATTTCAAAACATTTGCTCGGTGCAGGCTATAGATTGTTAGAAGTTGGAACAAAACAGCTTTCAATGGGTAATACAAAAGATGCATATGATTTATTTGATAAATCTTATGAACTTTATTGTATGTTTTGGGGACTTAATATGAACTTGATTGACACTAAAAATTTGGAATGGGTAAAAGATACAGGTACAGATATAAAAGAAATTGAAAAACATGTTGCGAATTTTAATAGTAATGTTGCATGTAAAAAAGAAAAAGAAGTTGAAAGAGCAGATGAAAAGAAAAGTCCAGTTAGTAAATTAAAAGAAGTTGTTAAAAAAGCAGTTAATTGTTGTATAGAATAAGCTATGAAAATTGCAACCTTTAATGTTAATTCTGTAAGGGCTCATCTTGAAAATATTTTAAATTGGATAGATGAGTGTTTGCCAGATGTGATTTTGATGCAAGAAATAAAGTGTCAAACTGAAATGTTCCCTTATGAATTTTTTGAAGATAAAGGTTATAATGTAAAAGTTTATGGTCAAAAATCATATAATGGTGTTGCAATTTTATCAAAATATTCTGTGGAAGATGTTGTGTTTGGAGTGCCAACAATTTTGGATGATTGGAACGCAAGGTATATAGAAGCTGTGATTGATGGTAGGGTAAGAGTTGCAAGTGTTTATGCCCCAAATGGGAATCCAGTTCCATCGGAAAAATTTGATTATAAGTTAAAATGGATGGATTATTTTTGTGAATATGTGAGCAGTTTACAAAAACAAAATGAACCTTTGATTTTGGGTGGGGATTTTAATGTTGCGCTTACAGACAGAGAAATTTATAATCCAAAAGCTTTTGTTGATGATGCCATAGCTCAACCAGAATCGCGCGCTGGTATGCAGAAATTGTTTGATTTAGGTTTGTTTGATAGCTATCGCATTTTCCATCCTAACAATGACAAAGCCTATACTTATTTTGGATATAGGGGCAATTGTTTTAATAAAGGTTATGGGATACTCCTTGATTATTTTTTGATAAATGACAAAGCAAAAGATTTAATTGTTGATGCAGGAATAGATCTTAATCCAAGGGGGCAAAACAAACCCTCAGACCACACTCCATTATGGATAGAGATTAAATAATATTCATTTTTAATGTATTTTTTGCTTTAATACAAATATTGACAAAAATATTTGGGTGCTATATCTTTACAATATAACAAGATTAAAACTAAGGAGTTTATTATGAAAGTTTCAATGTCTAACAGGGAATATAGTAAAGTAAGAAAACATTTTAAAACAATGTTTAAATATGGTAATTTGACAAAAGAAGTTTGTGAAAGTGAAGAATATTTAAATTTTGAAAAAGAAGAGAAAAAAAGAAAAGAAGCAAGAGATTTTGTGGAAAATTTTTTGAGGACGATGAAAGATAATCCTTATTTTACAGACCTTAAAAGAAAAATTGATATATATAATATGAAATTTTTCAGTTTTGTAGAAAAAAGAGAACAATTGAAAGAATATGTTGCGAAATTGTATAAGAATAAAAAGATAGATTTTGAGACTTTGGTGAATTTTCCTAAGTGTAATATTTATAATCTTAATGATTGTTATAGAGGGATTCCAATCTTTAAAATAGAAAAATATAGTTCTTTTGGAAGTTTGTTTTCAAAAATTGTAGAATATAAAGAAAATATTGAATATGTGCTTTTGAAACTTCGTAGGATAGTTTGTGAATTTTCAGTTGAATTAAAAAAAATGGAAAAAGAGGTTAAAGATATAGAAAAAAGGATACCAAAATTAAGTGAAAAAAGACGAAAAGAAGATGCTGAACAGCAAGCTAAAGAAAAAGCTGAACAGGCAAAATTAGAAAAATTAGATGAAAAACAGAAAGTAGCAGAGCTTAAGTATCGGGCTGAAGCTAAAGCAAGAGAACTTGAGTCTCAATTTTCAAATTATAGATACTATCAAGATAAAAAATCTAGATAGTTTTTGATAAAAAAGAGCGATTTAATCGCTCTTTTTTTGGTAGGATATTTGTCAACCACTAGTATTTTGTGCTGTTGTGATAATTAAATAGTATTTTAAGTAGAGTGGTTGTTTTAAGCCTACTTTACCAATCTTTCTATTACTTTTTGATTTATTTTTACAGAGTATTTGTTTTGCAAGAATGCGATATAATCATCAAGAATTATACTTGTAAATTTTGATTTTTCATCTGTTTTAAATTTATCAAAATTGTTTGTGTCTGTTATTTCTGGTATAATTATATCTTTTAAGATTGCAATTTGCCATGTGCTGTTTGCTTTATTTACAATAGTTTCTTTTTTTTCTGCATTAAATACTTTGATAAGGAAGTTATAATCATAATTTTGTTCTTGTTTTGAAATTGTTATGTTTTTATTTACTTTTAAATTAAAACTATCAAGGGATTTTCCAACCTTTAATTCTTTTAAAATATTTTGAATTTTGTTTGTGGCAGATTTTTCTTTCTGTTCTTGCACCCAAATATTTTTAATATCATTTTTTACAAGTTCAAAATTTTTTGGTTTTGCATTTTCAACTTTGTTTACCATTAAAATAAGCAAGTTGTTTTTGTCTTCTATGATATCACTTACACCTTTTTCATCCAGAGCAAAAAATGCTATGTCACGATTTTTTTGTGTCAAGGCAACATCTTTTAATTTTTCTTTATTTTTCATATTCCCATCTTTATCAATAAAAGGAAGTGTTGTTTGTTTTATGTGAAAGCTGTTTTCTATATCTTTGATGTTTATACCGCTATAAATATCGTCTATGATATTTTCTGCTATATCCAACATGGTTTTTGCAATTTTTGTTTCATCATTTTTTAGGTTTTTATAATTTTTTGCAGTTTCAGTAGTTATCAAAAAATAAGAAATCTGTCTGTATTCTGGAATTTGAAATTTTTCAATGTTTATTTTGTAAATTTCTTTTAGTTCATTATCAGTTGGGGTGCTTGCAATTTTTTCATCTTTTACATTTAGTGAAATATAATCAAAAACTCTTTTTTCACCTGCAAGTTTATAATTTATTTTTGCAATATTTGAATTGTCAACATATGCAGTTAGTGTATTTACGAATAAATCCCTTGCCGTTTGATTTGCGATTTCAGCAATGAATTTTTTTTCATTTACTCCGTTTGTCTTTAAAATATAGTCAAATAGTTTTTGTGAAAAGTTGCCTTTGTCATCTTGAAATTCTTTTGTTGCTTTTACAATTTCATAAATTTTTTCATTGGATACTGGGATGCCTTTGTTTTTTATGTTTGTGTCCAATAAAATACGAAATACCATGTTATTTATAACTTGTGATAAAAATCCTTTTTTTAATGCTGGTGAAATTTTGCCATCTGTTTGTTTTTTTATGAAATTTAGTTGTCTTGAAAGTTCGTTATCAAGTTCGTAAATATCAATTTCTTGTTTATCAATGACAAGTGCTGTTTGATCACCTATTAAAAAATTGCTTGTAAATCCTATAAAAACAAAACTGCCACAAATAAGCCAAAGTATTATTTTTGTAAGAGTTTTATCAGTTAATTTTTTCATTTCATTTATCATTTTTTATTCCTTTTTTAAAAAAAATATTTTTATATAGAATTAGCAAAAAAAAGATGCTAAAACAAGTAAAATTTAATTTTTTTATATGAAAGGGAAAACTATGGCTTTTACAACAAAAAAAATTATTGCCGGCAATTGGAAAATGAACGGATACAAAAAAGATTCTTGGGAACTTACAAACAACTTGATGAATAAATTTGAAGTTGATAATCAAAAGGTAAATTTTGATATGATAATTTTTCCACCATTTTTACTTGTTAGTGAGATAGTTGCAATGTTAGATGGTAGCAATATTAAAGTTGGGGTTCAAAATGCTACTTATTTTGATAATGGTGCTTATACTGGGGAAATTTCTGCAACCATGGCAGCTGATATTGGTGTAAAGTTTGTGTTGTTGGGACATAGTGAAAGAAGAACTATTTTTAATGAAACAAGTGAAGATGTTGCAAAAAAAATGCAAAAAGTGATAGATGCAAAATTGACTCCTGTTGTTTGTATTGGTGAAAATGAAGATGAAAAAATAAATGGTAAGACAGAGGAAGTTTTAAGGGATTTATTTTTAAAATCTATGTCGAATAATGCGACTGCTGATAATATTATTATTGCGTATGAACCTTTGTGGGCAATTGGAACGGGTAAAGTTGCATCAACAACTGATATCATTTCTGCGTTTAATATTATAAGAAATGTTGCAATGGAAAGATTTGGCGATTCAAATATTACAATACTTTATGGTGGCAGTGTGAAACCATCAAATGCAAAGGAAATATTGGGACTTGAAGCTGTGAATGGGGTTTTGGTTGGTGGGGCATCGCTTAACCCTGATGATTTTTGGCAGATTGCAGAATCAGTTTAAAAAATGTGAAAAAAGATTCCGGTTGGGATCTTTTTTTATATCAAAATTTATATGTTTTTTTTGTTTGGAATATATTTAAAAATATGCTATTATATAGGTATATTGTGGAGAGAAGTATGAAAAAAACGATTTTTAATATGTTCTTATCTTTGTTTTGTGTGGCATGTTTGATAACAGATGTGCGTGCAGATTTTTTGGATGCTTGGAAAGATGAAGATGAAGAAGTTTCAACAAGAAACACAAAGAAAGCAGAAGAAACAGATGAAGAAGTTTTTCGTTTAACAGTTAAGGAGACAAGAAAAATTCAGCAATCAAAAAAAAGATCAATTCCAAGAAGACAAGGGGGGGGGGCATCAAAAGCTTCTCCATATATAGATTATGATGTGTTGGAATATGAAAAAATTGTTCCACAAGAAGAAATGATAAATTCTATTGAAAAATGGAATAAGGGTAAAGTTAATGTTTTTTGGGAAAATTATCGTGGTAATAATATAAGGATTGAATTTTTAAGAAATAATCGTGATGTAAAGGAAATAAGATTGAAATTTGTTCAATCAATAAATCTTAATACTGATCCTGATGCTTCTATTTCTGTGATACTTGACAATGTATCAGAAAGGGTTATGAACAGAATATGTGGAAAACAGGTAAAACAGACGATAGTTTTGTATGAAAAACCATCGGTTGAGTTAATAAGGGAAACTTTGGGGGATGGTTATAAGATTATGACAAAGGGAAACTCTCTTAAAGAATATGGATTTAGGTGTTTATATTAAACAAAAATAATAAAAAAGACTTGATTTTTATTTTTGTTTGTGATTTACTTTGCCTATTGGATTTATTCCAAATAAAATAGTGGGGGTGTAGCTCAGCTGGTTTAGAGCGCTTGCCTGTCACGCAAGAGGTCGAGGGTTCGAGCCCCTTCACTCCCGCCACTATCTTTTATTTTTCAATTTGGATTTTATTGTGAAAAAAGATTTTGAAAATCCTTTTGTGTTTAGAAAAATAGTATCTTTTGATAGTAAGTTTATTATTTTATCCATTTTGATTTTAGTTGTGATTTTAGCCTATGTTATTAGTGTGAAAATAAAAAATAGGCAAAGTCGCGAAAAAGAGCCAGTTCATTTTTTAAATATGACAAATAAAAATAGTGCCAGTTTGGAAATTAAAATAGAAAAAAAATTAAATGAAAAACAAAAAACTTTGTATGAAAAAAATAAATTAAATTTTGTTGAAGATGTGGATAATAAAAATAAATCAAAAATTGCAATAGTGATAGATGATATGGGGATAGATATTGTTAAATCAAAACAGATGTTGGAGTTCCCAGAAATTTATAATTTTTCTTATTTAACTTATGCAAAAAATTTACAATCACAAATTGATTTTGCAAGAGGGCAGGGTAAGGAAATTTTGCTGCATATTCCAATGGAAGCAGTTAAAAATTTTGATGATGCAGATTATGGGGGTGCTTATTTAACAACAACAAAAACGCTTTCACAAAATTTAAAAATTTTAAAAAAAATGCTTGGTAAAATCACTGGATATATTGGTATAAATAATCATATGGGCAGCAAGTTCACATCAAATTATAAGCAGTTATATAATATAGTAAGTGAGCTTAAAAATAGGGGGCTTTTATTTTTAGATTCAAAAACAATAAATAGTTCCAAAGGGGATATTGTGGCAGAAAAAATAAAATTGCCATATATTGTGCGTGATATTTTTTTAGATGATAGTGATAATGTGGATGATATTTTGCATTCTTTAAAAGAACTTGAAAATGTAGCAAAAAATAATGGATATGCCGTTGCCATAGGACATCCAAAAACAAATACAATCAAAGCTTTGAAAATATGGTTAAAAAAAGCAAAAAATAAATATTCTTTTGTCCCAATATCATTTTTGATTGATAATAAATAAAATAGTTTTGTTATTATTTTGAATTTTCTGTATTTATAATAGGTGAAATTTTAGTGCTATTTTTTATATTTTTTAACTTGTCTGTTCCTTGTTTCATAATGAAATCTTTATATCCGTCTTTATAAATTTTTTCAATTTTTCCAAGGGTGTTGATGGTTTCTATATTATGTCCTGATATTTTCCCAGTAAGAATATGAGGGGTGTTGTTATGAGTATAATTTTGAATGTTTATTTCTTTTAAATTTGGAGCATCTTGTGGATCAAAAATTATTTCTTGATTATTGTCAAGTTGTACCGAAATAAGTTGATGACCATTTATTCTTTTTGCGTTATTTTGCAAGTCATTTAAATTAGCAGTAAAAATAACATCACAATCTAAATTATTTTTATTTGCGTAATAAACAAAAAGTTTAGCAAGTCCGGTGCATCCAATTATTTTAAAAGGTATATTTTTTTCAATTATTTTTTCTGCTGTTAATGCAAAATTAAATTCTGGTTCAAGTTTGTATTTTTGTTTATATTCTTGTCTTGTAAGATTTTTATCAACAGATGCTGTATCTTTAAAATCTTTTATTATGTTTAAAACTTTATTTATTTTTTCTATTGTATTCATTTTGAAAATAAAACTGGTGATCCCGAGACGATTCGAACGTCTGACCCACAGCTTAGAAGGCTGTTGCTCTATCCAACTGAGCTACGAGACCACGGAGAAAATATTATACCACTATTTAAATTTTGTAAAGTTTTAATTTTTAGCACTTGTTATTTTTTAAAAAATCATCTGCAAATTCGTGGAATGTTTGATTTTTTATTGTCTCTCTTATCTTTCTCATTAAATCTTGATAATACCAGATGTTATGGTGGGAAAGTAAAGTATAGCCCAAAATTTCGCGTGCGTTAAATAAATGATGTATATAAGCACGGGAATAATTTTGACAAGTTGGACACTCACATTTTTCATCAAGTGGTTTTTTATCATCTTTAAAGCATGCGTTGTTTATGTTTATGAAGCCTCCACGGATAAAGGCTTGACCTGTTCTGCCGCTTCTTGTTGGCATAACACAATCAAACATATCAATTCCGCGAAGTACCGCGCCAACAATGTCTTTTGGTTTGCCAACCCCCATAAGATATCTTGGTTTATTATCTGGCAAGGCGCAGGCTGTATAATCCAAAACTTCAAACATGGTTTCTTGTGGTTCACCTATGGCAAGACCGCCTACTGCATATCCATCAAAATTTATTTCAGTTAATGCTGCAACAGATTCAAGGCGCAAATCTTTAAACATACTTCCTTGCACTATACCAAAAATGCCGTATCCATCGCGGTTTGTAAATGCTTCAAAAGAACGTTTTGCCCAACGCATAGACATTTCCATTGATGCGCGTGCTTTTTCCTTTTCAACAGGCCAAGGCAAGCATTCATCAAGGCACATTGTAATATTGCTGTCAAGTAGGTGTTGTATTTCAATGGATCTTTCAGGGGTAAGCATGTGTTTTACACCACCATCAATATGACTTGTAAATTCAACACCTTTTTCTGTTATTTTTCTAAGTTCTGATAAACTCATAACTTGAAAGCCGCCGGAATCTGTTAAAATTGGCTTGTTCCAGTTCATGAATTTATGAAGACCACCCATTTTATGAACCAGCTCGGCAGTTGGGCGCAGCATAAGATGATATGTGTTGCCAAGTAAGATTTCTGCCCCTGTACTTGCGACATCTTCCACTCTTAATGCTTTGACCGAACCAACGGTTCCAACCGGCATAAAGCAAGGAGTATGTATGTCTCCATGGTGAGTGTGTAAAACACCAAGTCTTGATTTTTCAAAAGTTGCCAACAGATCGAATTTTAATGACATACATGCCTCCTAGAAATGTACCTTGTAAATGCCGTACGCAAACATTATATAAAACAGCAATAATACAACTTGTTCAAAAATATTTTCACCTATTTAAGTTCAAACTTAACTGCAATATTAAGATTTGTATCTTCACTGCCAGCAAAAATATCATCAGATTCAAGGGAAGCAGCTTTCATCATCATATTTTCAAATAAATCTTCTGGACCACGGAATGAATAACCATCTTTGATACTTGTTTCAAGGATTTTTCCAACTTTTCTGTTTGTTGTTTTTGCCAATTTTTCAGCTTTATTTTTTGCATTTTTAAGGGCAGCATCTATACAATTTAATACTGCAATTTGTTTTTTTGTTTTTGATGCAAAGCTGTTAAAATCACCAACTCTTATGTCATTGAAATCTTTTAAAATATCAAGAACTTTCACCAATGTTTTGCTATTTCCAAATGTGATTTTAAGACCAATTTTGCTTTTCATTCCAACTTTAGTATATTTTGAAAGTTTATTGTTATATTCTTCTTTTTCTCTTATAGAATAGTTTGTTGTTTCTATACCAACTATGTTTTTTATATAGCTATCTTTTGTTGGTTCTGTATTTTTATTCTCCATGCTTTCCATTTGTTTTAATTTATTTACTATTTTTTTATAAGTTGCATTTGATTTATTTATTGCATCAACTGAATTTTTTGCAACGTTTTCTATATCAATTTGTAATGAAAATAGATCTTTTTCTATTTTTTGATTGCAAGTTCCATTTACATTTATAAATGAAGTAGTTTTTTTATTTGTTAAAACAAAAGTTCCAGCAACTAAAACTAATCCTGCAATAATTGCTGTTTTTGTGTTTATATTGTTTGTCATATTATCCTCCTATAACAAGATATTTGTTTGTTAATATTGTTTTTACCAATGCATCAATAATTGGTGCAGGGGCAAAAGGGCGGGATTTATATTCTGGATGGAATATACAACCCACAAAAAACTTTTTATTTGGAATTTCAATAATATCAACAGAAGAGTTATTTGATGTTCCAGTTATGATTATTCCATTTTTTTCAAACTCAGTTTTATATTTATCACTTATTTCGTATTTATGTTTATGTCTTTCAAAAATGGATTTTTTGTTATAAGAACTGGATACTATTCCATTTGAAACAATGTCAGTTTCAAAAGCTCCTATCTGTAAAGTATCAGTATCTTTTATAATATCTGTATTTTTTATATTAAGAATATTTTTTGCTATATCCATTATAGTTGCCATAAAACCAAGACTTAGTGCAAGATATGGAACATTATTGTTTCTTGCAAATTCGCTTGTCTTGATTTTACCATCAATATTTTTGTCTTTATCAAAATCATCTGGCGATATAATTGCATCAACATCAATAAAAATATTTTTAATTTCATCATCATTTTTATCAGCCAGATCGTTTGCATCTATCCATTTAATATTTATTTTTGTTTTGTTGTGGATGCCAGAATGATGTAAAGATTCAATTAAAGATTTATAAGCATCTGTGAATCCAGAATAATTTACAACTAAGCCAATAGTTATGTTATGTTTTATGTCTTTTAACGAATCTGTGATATGTTGCCATTTTGACATATCGGGTTCTTTATCAGTTTTTAAATTGAAATAATTTAAAATTCTGTTATCCAAACCTTCTTTATGATAAATGATTGGAATTTCATAAATATTTTTTATGTCTGGTGCGGAAATAACATCCTCGGTTTTTACATTACAAAACATTGCAATTTTTTGTTTTTCAGCAACTGGGATTAAATCATCGCTTCTGCATAAAATTATATTTGGACTTAAGCCCATTTCTAAAAGTTTTCTTACTGATTGTTGTGTTGGTTTTGTTTTTATTTCTCCTGCAGTTTTAATATATGGAACAAGTGTAAGGTGTATAAGTAAAACATTTTCACGACCCACCTCATTCATGAATTGGCGGATAGCTTCTAAAAATAACATACCCTCCATATCACCAACCGTGCCACCTATTTCATAAATCACAAAATCTTCATCTGTTAAATCAGAGTTGATAAATAGTTTAAGTTCATTTGTTATGTGAGGAATTGCTTGGATAGTGCCACCATGAAATTCACCATTTCTTTCTTTATTTAAAACATTCCAATAAATTTTTCCACCAGAAATGCTGTCAGTTTTATGACAGGAAGTATCGGAAAATCTTTCATAATGACCAAGATCTAGATCTGTTTCTGCACCATCATCTGTGATAAAAACTTCTCCATGTTGGAAAAGACTCATATTGCTGGGGTTAATATTTAAATAAGGATCCATTTTTCTGTGCCTTATTTTAAAACCTCTTGCTTGTAATAATGCCCCGATTGCTGATGATGCGATACCTTTGCCAAGAGATGAAACAACTCCACCTGTTATAAAAATAAACTTTGTCATAGAATGTTCCTTTCCAATGAAAAAACATACTATAAAATTTTTTTAGATACAATATAAAATATTTACTTGTTTTTATATTTTTGCCATAAATCTTGAATTTTTTGCGGAATTTTTATTTCACGTATTTCACCAATTTTTAAATCTGGAAATTCAATGCCAGCATAAGAAATTCTGTGCAATTTGTTAACTTTATAACCTAAAAATTCCATAATCTTTCTTATTTCTCGGTTTTTACCTTCTGTTAATGTTAGTGTAATATTGCTGTTTATGCCAAAATTAAATCTTTCTGTTTCAACCTTGATTTTGCCATATTTGATTCCATTAATTGTGATACCTTTATTTAATTTAAAAATATCTTGTTTTGATAATTTTCCAAGTATACGCACTTTATAAATTCTTTCAAACTTTGATATTTCCATAAATCTTTGAAATTCGCCGTTGTTTGTTAAAAGCAAAAGCCCAGTTGAATTAAGATCCAATCTGCCAATTGATAAAAGTCTGCCATAATTTTTGGGAATGTTTTCAAAAATTGTTGGGCGTTCCATAGTATCTTTGTGCGAGGTGATAAGTCCGTTTGGTTTGTGATAAACATATAATTTTATTTTTTCATTTTTTATTTTTATTTTTTTTCCATTTACAATTACTTCATCTTTTGATGAAACATTTATTGCTGGGGATAAAATTTTTTCACCATTTAAAAGTACTTCACCACTTACTATTTTTTTTTCTGCATCGCGACGAGAGCAGATACCGGAAGCTGCTATTATTTTTGCTATTCTGTTTTTTTCTTTTTCCATAATTATTTCTTACTATTTACAAAGCTACAAATTGAAAACAATAAATGAGAAAGTAATATATCTTGTGGTAATATGCCACTTTTACATTTTTTATCAGTTTCATTTATTTTTACAATAACTTGTTTTATTTTTGCGCTGTTCCAAAAGGATAATTGTTTTTCATAGATTGGTTTTTGTTTATAAAAAATTGGTGGTTTTACATTATCTATTATTTCAAAAATTGTTTTTCCATTTTCTTTTTCTATTGCCATAGAAAATAATTTTTTAAAATGTGATAAAATTATTTTTAATAAGGTTATTGGATAATTCCCTTCTTCAATTAAACGAGGAAGTATTTGATTTAATTTTTTGTTATCCCCTGATGCAACAATAAGTGGCAGGTCATATATATTGATAGATGAAGAATCCATAATAACATTTTTTATATCATTTACAGAAATTGAAGTTTTGCCATATAAATAAAGAGCCAGTTTTTCAAGTTCCATTTTAGTAGTATTGTGATCTTCACCAAGTTTATTTCTTAAAAACAATAAAACATCATCAGGAATGTTTTTAATTCCAGATTTTGAAAGGGTTTGTTTTATAATGGTTGTTAAATTTATAGATTCGTCAAGGTATGATGGTAAAATAAGCAGTCTGTTATTTTTTTCAAATAGTTGGCGAAGTTTTGAAATAGGGGGCAATTCGCCAGCAGAGATAACCAGAAAAGCATCCCATTTTTTATAATTATCAATTAAAGTTTGTATTGTAGGTGCTATGTCATCGGTTGCATCTTTGATTTTAATTGCTTTTGGTTCATTTAAAAAAGATATAGTTGTGATTTCATCTATTAAAATAGATGGGGTTGATTTTATTTCGCTTGGCTCAAGATTGAAAAATGAAAATCCATCATTAGTATCATTTACAATTTCGTTTATTGTATTTTCTGTATTTTCAATGACTTTGCCCCTGTCTGGACCATAAAATAAAATTCCATCGTATCCTTGGAATTTTTGTTTTTTAAGTGTTATAAATTCAGCTTCTTTTATTTTCATTTTTGACTATTAAAATAATTTATTATAGTAAAATATATTTGTTCTGCTATATTTTCAGTATTAAGTTTTATTGTATTTTGTTTTAATTTTTCTGTGGCATATTGATTTTTAAAAATGCTGTAAGTGGCAGATGTTGATACAGATTTTGACAGCAAAGTTTTATAATCTTTTTTATTATTCAAGGTGAAATTCGCAGTCATTTCTATTAAATAAGATGATGTTGTTCCATCGTTATTTATTGTATAAGTTGTTATGTTTGGTGTTAAAAAATTTATATCTAGTACATATTCACTTGTACTTTTTGTTCCTGTGATATTGAATTTATTATAAAGAGAGTTTCGTAAATGAACCCCATAAACTCCATCAAAATTTTTAACTGGTGGTATTTCAATTTTATTTATTTTTTTTGTTGCATTATCAAAAGTATTTGTTTTTTTATAAAGTGGTTTGAAACCACATGAGACTATAAAAATAAAAAAAACATATAGTGATTTTTTAAATAGATTCATTTTGTAAATACTCGTTTAAGTTATAAATAATATTTTTTAATGTTTGTGCTGTTGGTTCATTTTTTGTTGTTATTACAATATCTGCTTGTTCATAAATGGGATATCTTTCCTTTATCAATTTATCCAAAATTTCTTTTGGATTATGTTTCAAAAGTAGTGGTCTTGTATCTTTGAAACTGGTTCGTTTGACAAGTAAATCCAAATCTGCTTTTATCCAAATAGTTATTGCTTTTTGTTTTAAAACTTTACGCACTTCATCTATTATAAATGCACCTTCACCAGTTGATAAGACTTTTATTGTATTTTCATTTATTATGTTTTTTATGATTTTTTCTTCAACTCTTCTAAATTCTTTTTCACCATAAATTGCAAAAATATCAACAACCGAACAACCAGCAGATTTTTCAATTTGTGTGTCAGAGTCAATAAATGGTAAGTCCAGAAATTTTGAAAGGCGTTTGCCAGTTGATGTTTTGCCAGCCCCCATAAGACCGACCAACACTATAGGTTTAGTTAATTTTTTTAAAATTTCTGTTTTCATATTTTGTGATATTAACATGAGAAATTTTATTTTAAAATAAAATAATAAAAGATAAATTGACAAAATGCGGGCTGTCGTATATCATAGTCTAATAATAAGGAGACTTTTATGTCAATGTTAACTGATTTTTTAGATAAGATGCCAAAAGTTGGTGATTTTGTTGAAAAAATGGATTTGTCAAAACCAAAGGATGCAGGTATTGGTAAAAGGATTGGCAGAAATGCCGGTAATTTGGCGTTAAATATGTTGCCTTGGATTTATACTGGGGCTTGTATTATTGGGGGCTCTTATGGACTCGGGGCTTATATAGGGTTTGATTTGGTAAAATCATTTCGTGATAATTTGAAAAAGAATAAAATGATTTCTGATCCGATGCTTTCTTGGTATGATATGTTGGGTTATGAAATTTTAAAAGAGGAAGATTATAATAAAGAAAAAGACAAAGGAAAGTTAATGGATGAAAATTCTGTGCGCGCTCTTTTAAAATCTATTTATAAATAACTTAAATTGGCAACTTTATTTCAACTTTTAAACCACCAAGATTTTCACTTTTGCCTAGGATTAAATCACCACCATCTTGTTGGATTATTTCGTTTGCAACTGGTAAACCAAGTCCAACACCGCTGTTTTTTGTCTCATCTATTTTTACAAATGGTTTTAAAATTTCATTTATCATGTCTGGTTTTACACCTTTACCATTATCTTCTGTGATGATTTTTATATAATCATTTTGTCTGGTGATAGTGATTAAAACTTTTTTATTTCCAAATTGTATTCCATTCATAATTATATTGGTTATTGCTTTTTCAAATGCAAATGGTCTTATCATTGCAAAATAATCTTTTTTAGAATTTAATTGTATATCAAACATTCCCTTGTTTATTTTTTTGATAATATGTTTTATTTTAAAAGTGATATTTGAAAATTGTTGTTTTTCATTGTCAATTTTTTCTGCAAAATCAAGATAAGAATCAATCATTTTTGTCATGTTTGCAATGTTGTCATAAAGAGCAAATTTAACATCTTTATCAGTACAAAATTCCAAAGACATTTTCATATTATTAAGTGGAATTTTTAAATCTTGAGAGATATTAGTTAGCATTCTGGTTCTTGAACTTAATAAATTTTGCAGTTTGTTATAGGTTTTTATAAATGCAGTACCTGCTTGTCTTACTTGATTTGCACCACTTGGTCTAAAATTATCTAAATTGCCTCCTTTACTTACTCTGTCTATTGTAAAGGTTAATTTTTTTATTGATTTTAATTGTTTATCAAAAAATGGAATTATAAACATAAGAGCAATAAGTGCAGATCCAAACATCCAAATAAATACAAGATAAAAAGTTTTTGAAAACACAGCAATAAGAGAAGTATCAATAGTTAAAATTCCATCAGGGTATTCAATATTTATTTTTAAATCATTATTTTTTTCATTGGCAAATAAAACATATTTTTGTTTTAAATTTTGATTTAAAATGTTGTATACATATTTTAATGAAAATTTTACTATATATTTTGAATTTTTCTTTTGTACAAGGTTAACATCTTTTATAAAGTTAACATTCATGCTGAAATTTTTCTTTGCTATTTTTTGAACTTCGGCAAAATCTTTGTTTTGTTTTTTTAAATCAACAATGGTTAAAACATTTCCAACAAATGAAACTGCATTTTTATTGGTGATAGTTTTCCAATGCTTTTTATAAAAAATATAACTTGTAAGAAGTTGTGAAAAAATAATAGGAAACAGCAACATTATTAAAAACCTGCCATTTAAACCTTTTGGAAAATAAGTTCTTATTTGAAATATTTTTTTTATAAAATCAGTCATAAAATTCCATACAATAATGGTTATATTATAAGCAAGTAAAAGATAAAATCAAACTTATTTTTTTACGGGAATTACTTCGTATTGACCATCCGGAATATTATATTTTTCACTGCATTTTCCGTTGATACAATTTTCATTTATAACTTTATTTATTCCATCAGTTGTATTTTCAAATTTAAATAAAACATAGCCAATAGAACCGGCATTGCTGGACCCTGCAATATCAATATGATAATTCGCACCTACAATTCCATAATCAAGATCAATATAATTTACATCATATATCGTTGAAACATATGCTGGCATATCAGTTGTAAATTTACAAACATAATCTGGACTTTTCATTATAATTTGTTGTCTTTCGTTTATTTCTATATTTAAATGAGATGTTGAACAATAAGATTTTGTTCCGTTTAAAAAGCTGTCATATAAAAAATTTACATCTATTGATTTAAGATTGTTTGTAAAATTTACATTACTTATTGTAAGTGATGGTATGTGTAAAACCCCTGGAATATTTGCACCAATATTAACTGCCGCTCTCATAGCGTGATTTTTGCAAACTCTTGTTATTCTGTCTGCTTCACAAATATGAACTTTTGTTTTATTGTTAAGGTATAAAAGGTCAAATAACCTTCCCATGAAATAGTTGTTGGTTAATCTTTTTCCTGTTTCAACACAACCTTTATTTCTGCATAAAACTATTGGTGGTCTTTGTTTTATAATTTTTCTTTTTTTTGTAAATTGTGGGGTGTTTGGAACTTCTTGTTCTCTACTTTCAAAAAATCCTGCATTTACCTGTAAGTTATAAAAAAACAGACCGGATAAAAATAAAGGTAAAAATTTTTTATTCATAATATTTCTCTCACTATTACATTATTAACATCTCAAAATAAAAAAGTCCATAAAAATTAAAAAATATTCTTTTATTGTTTTAAATAAATTATTATTATAAAATCTGTTTAAAATTTTATTTAAGAGAAGATTATGGATATAACACTTGCAACTTCGGCTGGCAAAATAGAAGCTAGTTATTATCAAAACCAAGATAAAACGGCACCTATTGCAATAGTTTTTCACGACACACCAAAAAATAACGGGCATAAGGATGAAAAGGTAAATTATACAATATTTTATTCTTTTTTGCTTATGGGATTTTCTGTATTAAGGTTTAATTTTAAAGGTTGTAAAAACTCATCTGGCAGTTTTGAAAATGGCGAACAAGAGTTAATCGATGCATCTGCAGTCATAGATTATATGCAATCAAGACACGAGGAAGCACGTGAATTTTGGCTTGCTGGTGTTGGTTTTGGGGCATGGGTTGCAATGCAAAGTTTAATGAGAAGAGTAGAAGCAAGTGGTTATATTGCGGTTTCTCCTTATCCAAAAAAATATGATTATAGCTTTTTTAATCCAGCACCTTGTAATGGCGTGATAATTGGAGCGGAAAAAGATACAACTATAAATCAAGATGCTCTTAAAACTCTTGCAAATAATATAAACAAACATAAATTTGGTCAGGTTTCTTATATCTCGGTTCCCGGTGCGGAACATAATTATCCCGGAAAATTAAAAGAATTGTCTTTAACAATCAGAAATTATATACAAAAATCTTGGAAAAAATAAAAAAATATCATTTTTCATATAAAAAACTTGAATACGTGCTGTTTTTATGTTATAATAGGATAGGATAGGATAGGATTATGCTTACAAAATTATTAAGAAAACTTTTGGTTTTGGTTATGGTGTTTGCTTTTGAACTAGCAAATATTTCAACAACTTTTGCCGCAAAGAAAAAAGCTGCAAGGCGTAGTTTAAAAAAATCGGCTGGTAAAAAGAAAGCTGGTGGTTCATCAAGGCGTTCTGCCGGTTCAAGACGCAGATCTGCTGGTAAATCATCAAGCAGGAGGTCAGCTCGTGGTGGCAGGCGTACTGCGATGGGAGCAGCTGGTCGTGGGACATCTCTGGGAACAACTGCGAACGATGGAAAAGGTAGCAGTGATGTTGATGAAAAAGTGCTTGGTAAATGTAAGGCAGCGTATGTAACCTGTATGGATTTACAAATAAGTGGGCTTATTTCAAAATATTCATATATAAGTTCTGATCCATCAATTGAGGCTATGGTTGAAACTGGGGATCCGGTTCGTTGTGTGTATTATCATAACAAGGCGACAGGTCAAGATTTTGATGGCAGTAAAGAAAAAGACATAAATAATTTATTTTTTGGGTATAATTATTATTGCAGTCCAGAGCCAACAATTGAAAATGGCAGACCGGTAAATAAATGTCGTTATTCAAATGCAAGAAAAGATCAAAGTGCCGTTTTTGCAAGTCCAAATTCCTATGCTTATTATAAAGAAGCAAATAAAAGGATGGAGGCAGGAGAGCTTAAGGTTATAAACTTTACACAAACTGATTTATGGAAAAACAAAATTTCCAAGGTGTTTGATACAGAAAAAGAAAGAGAGGAATTTAAAGGATATCAGGTAGAAGCAAGTGATGTAAGCGATCTTATGAAAGGACTTGGTATATCAAATGAAGCAACCGGTGATGAAAAGGATAAGAAAAAAGTTCAATTATTTTCTATTTCTGTTGCACCACCACCTAATTCAGGATCGTTTAGTCCAAGTGGAGCATATAACAGAGCACATAATATTTGTATAGGAGAATTGGATTTACCAACAGAAAAAGAAAGTGGACTTACAAAGGCAGTAATAGATAAAGAATTGAAAGCAGCAATAGGAAGATTAAAAACCAGCAGTTGCCAAGATGAAGATTTCAGCAGTTTTTATGTAAATGGTAATGATGAGGAAGAAAGTTTTAAGGCGTTTTTATCAGCAAAAAAAAGTTGTGAAAAGTATGAAAATGCTCTTATTTCAGTAAGAAATAATATGTATGCAAAGTTCCAAGATGGATTTACAAATTATTTACAAGATAACTTGGCAAAAATTATAAAACGTAATTCAAAAGATACCACTACCATTGCAAATGCTTTGAATAATGTTGTTACATCACATACTAAGAATGTAACGGATAGGAAGATGGCAAAAGCAAAGGCAAAGATAAGTGAAAAGCAAACAGATAGGGAAATAAATAAAATAGATAGGGAAGAAGAGTTAGCCAAGAAGCAACAGATAGAAGATATTAAAAGAAAAGAATTAGAAATTTTAAAAATTAAAGGTAAAAATATTGAAACTCAAGCAGAAGTTGGTCAAACTCTTAGAAAAGCCAGGGCTAAGCTAGCTGATCAAAATGCACCTGCTATATTAGCTTTGTGTAATGAAACTATTGATGCAGCACCTTTAAATAGATCTTTCTTTTCAATAGCTGAAAAAATGAAAGTTTGTTTATGGGGTGCAGCTGGTGACAATCTTAAAATGGTAACAGATCCTGAATGTCAAAAAAATAAAACTGATGAATTCTATAATGAAGTTGCTTGCTCACAGATAAAAGGGTTTGATCTTACAAGTAAGATTATGAGTAAAATTGATCAAAGTAAATTTGCTACATTGCATACTAATGTAACAGCAGGAATACTGCCTCAAGGTATTTATAGGGTAACTGTAGCAGGAGGAGCTGGTGGAAGAGGAGGGAATTCGTATACATGTAAAGGACAAAGTGATGCACAAGGTGGTAGTGGTGGAGGTGGAGATCGTAAAGTTGTCTTTGAAATTCTTCCTAAGTCATCTAATTTTAAATCAGTTATTGGACATAAAGGTAGTGATGGTAATGATGCAGGAAGATATAATTGGGGTGGAAGAGGTGCAGGAGGAGGTACAAGTTCATTTACTGTAAATGGCAAAACCATTTCAGCAGCAGGTGGCGGCGGCGGCGGCGGTGCATATGCAAGATGCTTATATTCTGCAAGTACCAATGGAGATAACGGAGCTTCTGCTGGTAATGGTCAAAATCTTGGAAATGGATATGTTGTTATAGATCAATATACTTTTTAAAAATTAAGTATATATTTTATACAAATGAAACTAATCCCAACACAAATAGTACTGAAAACATAAGGCAAAGTAGATAAATCGTACGCTGTTTAACTTGTGTTAAACTATAATTTGTATTGGTCTACAACAACGTAGCCATCGAAGCCATTATGTTTTCCATTTCCTCCAGGAGCACCATGTCGACCATCCTCACTGTCTGAACATGCACTAGCCCATCCACCTGTACCACCGCCACCACCTGCAGCATATATATTAATCTTACTTGGAATTTTAAATGTTGAAGCTCCTCCATTAGTTCCATTTTTTCCTTTTCTACTGCCTCCACCGGTATCCCAAGCTCCATTGGATCCACGATATCCAATTGATGCAGTAAAATTTTTTGAGCTAGTTAAAATAAATATACTTGTTTCAAGAGAACCATTTCCTCCTAGACCACCGTTAGCTTTATTCTCTCCAAAGCAGTATGGATCTGCTATTCCCCCATTACCCCCTTTTCCTCCTGCTACAGTTACCCTATAAATACCTTGAGGCAGTATTCCTGCTGTTACATTAGTATGCAATGTAGCAAATTTACTTTGATCAATTTTACTCATAATCTTACTTGTAAGATCAAACCCTTTTATCTGTGAGCAAGCAACTTCATTATAGAATTCATCAGTTTTATTTTTTTGACATTCAGGATCTGTTACCATTTTAAGATTGTCACCAGCTGCACCCCATAAACAAACTTTCATTTTTTCAGCTATTGAAAAGAAAGATCTATTTAAAGGTGCTGCATCAATAGTTTCATTACACAAAGCTAATATAGCAGGTGCATTTTGATCAGCTAGCTTAGCCCTGGCTTTTCTAAGAGTTTGACCAACTTCTGCTTGAGTTTCAATATTTTTACCTTTAATTTTTAAAATTTCTAAATTCTTAACTTTAAGATCTTCTTCTTGGTTTAAAAAAAAGCATTTTTGTAAAAAATGCGAAAGCAATCTCGACTGATGAAACTTTTTTATAAATTACGAGATTGCTTTACAAATTTTACAATGAGTTGATTTTTGTAAATTTTTTAATTTGCAACAATTGTGAAAATATGCTAAAATACCATATAAGGGTGTAGTTAACAAAATAAGGAATATATTATGAATAATAAAGTATCATTATTAACAATTGCTGGAATTGCAATGCTTTCAGGTTGTGTTACAGTAGATAATTCAAAAGTTAATTTGGTAAGAACTCAAAATTTAGAAAAAGAATTGCAAGAATCATTAGATAAATTACGAGCAGATAAAAGAAAATTAGAGACAGAAAAATCTCAATTGGAAGCGGATAAAAGCCAATTAGAATCAGATAAGAGTCAATTAGAGGGAGAAAAAAATCAGCTAGAAACTGACAAAAATAACTTGCAAGCAGAAAATGATCAACTAAAAACACAAAATCAGCAATTATTGGAAGAAAAGAAAACAATGGGTGCACTTAAAACTGGCAATTGGCAGCTAATAGATGGAAATGGAGTTGATGTTGAAAAAACAGGAGATGCACTTGGTTTTATTTATAAAATGGGTGATAAAAAAATAACAAATGGTAAAACATCAACACCAGATGCAGATGTGAAAAAAGATATAACTCTTACAGATAATTTTGAAAAATTATTTGAAGGTTTGATTGATAATCCAGGTACTAGTACAGAGAACTTAAAAACAGCTGAAGTTGATAAAGTGATAAGTGCTTTAGAAAAATTTAAAGAAGGTAAAAAGATTTCAGAGTTGTCAGGGGATGAACAGAATATAATTAAAAAGCTTGATGGTTGCAGTGCAGGTGGTGATATAAAATATGAAACAACATTTGGTGCAAATGATGCAAAGAAAAAATTGTATGATTTGGTGCTTGGTTATCTTAAAACTAAAAATTTACAAAAAATAAAAGATGTTGATACAACTGGTAAAAAGTTGAAATATCAATATAAAGAAAAAAATGAGCTAACACAAGGTCGTGAGTTAGTAAAGCTTAAGTATTCTGATTTTGGTTTTTGGAAAAGGTCGTTTGATATTTCAAATCTGGATGCAAGTTTAAAAAAGTATTTGGAAAATGATCCTGCTATACAAGAAAAATATTCACATTTTGCAATTGGTGCAGAAGATAAAAAAGCCGATTTCAATACAACTAAAGTTGAAAAAGATTTAACTTTTACTGGAAAAACTTTTGCTCATGCAACAAAAGGTAAAAATGTAAAAGGATTGTCAGGAGATGTAAAGCTTTCTGTAAAACAAGGAGAGGGAACTGGAAAGTTTGATTTAGATTTTGAAAATTGGTATAAATTTTCACTTGATAAATTGAACCTTTCAAATTTTACAGCAGAAGCTGGTTCAAATTGGCAGGTTAGTGGTTCATCAACAGATCCAGATTGGGCACTTAATAATGGAAATAAAATGGTTTCAGATACAGATTTCAAAGGTAAGTTTTATGGTGAAGCTGGAAAATTGGAAGAAGTTGTTGGAACCTATAAATTTAAATTAAAAGATAATAGTAATGAAATTGATATAAACGGAGCCTTTGGAGCAAAAAAAGAATAAGAGTTATACATTTTTAAAGTTAAAAACAGAAATCTAAAAAGGTTTCTGTTTTTTATTATTACAATCAAAGTCTATAGTTTAAGAAAAAATAAAAACCTAAAATTATATTTTAAACTATAAATTAAAATACTTTACTTAAGATTTTTTTTGCTATAATTTTTTTTATAAAAAGGTGATGGTATGTATAAAGTAAAATCTGAATTTTTAAATATTTTAGAAGAGCGTGGACTTTTAAATCAAGCAACTGATTTAGAAGGGTTGGATAAAAAATTATTAGAAGGTATGGTTGTTGGCTATTTGGGTGCTGACCCAACAGCAAACAGCCTTCATATTGGAAATTTAGTTACTCTTACTATATTAAAATGGTTTCAACAAACTGGAAATAAACCTGTTGTTTTAATTGGTGGAGCCACAGGTAGAATAGGAGATCCATCCGGCAGAAGCAGTGAAAGACCAATAATGACAGATGAAATTTTTCAAAAAAATTTGGCTGGCATTAAAAAGTCAATGGAAAAATTTTTTCAATTCGGCGATTCAAAAAACGATGCAATTATTGTGAATAATTATGATTGGTTCAAAGATATAAATTATATAGATTTTTTAACAAAATATGGCAGACATTTTTCTGTAAATGAAATGCTTAAAAGAGAAAGTGTAAAACTGCGTTTAGAACGCGAACAATCACTTTCATTTTTGGAATTTAATTATTCAATTTTTCAAGCTTATGATTTTGTTGAACTTCACAGAAAACATAATGTTATTTTACAATTTGGCGGTGCGGATCAATGGGGGAATATTGTATCAGGTGTTGATTTAGGAAAAAAACTTGGATTTGAACTTTATGGGCTTACTACCCCACTTTTAACTGATGCAAATGGTGTAAAGTTTGGAAAATCCATGGGCAATGCAGTTTGGCTTAACGAAGAAAAATTACCAGCTTTTGATTATTATCAATTTTGGCGCAATGTTGATGACAGGGATGTTATAAAGCTTTTAAAAATATTTACAGATCTTAATTTAAATGAAATTGAAAAATTAAGTAAGTTGCAAGGTCAAGAAATAAATGAAGCAAAAAAGATTCTTGCATTTGAAGCAACAAAAATTTGTCGTGGAGAAACAGAAGCAAAAAAGGCAGAAAATATAGCAATTGATACTTTTGAAAAAGGTTTGATAAACAAAAATATGAAATCTTTTAATATATCCACTCCTACAAATATGGTTGATATTTTAATAAGTGTAGATTTTGCAAAATCAAAAAGCGAGGCAAGACGCTTTATTACATCAAATGCAGTAAAATTGGGTGATGAAAAGATAGCAGATTTTAATTTTATGCTTGATAAAACTTTATTTATTGATGGTCAGTTAATTTTATCTTGTGGTAAAAAAAATAAAGTTCTTTTAACTTTTAAATAATTTTATGATATTGCGATAATTCATAAAATATGCTATAATCCACATGTTTTTATTTATGGATAAAAAATGAATTTTTCAAAAAAAATAATCGATATTTTTGCTGTTGTATGTATTTTTTTATTTAATGTATTTTTTATTTTATCTATTCTTGATTTTAAAGTTTTGGAAAATAGTGTTAATGCAGTTTCAAATTTTAAGGTGTCAAATGTTGGTGGTTATTTTGGTACAAGCATTGTTAATATAACCTTTTCCTTGTTTGGATTTTATACTTTATTTTTAATTTTTTTTATTTCTTATGTTGTAAAAAATTTTATAGAAAAAAAAGATTTAAAACTTTTTAAAGTTAAAAGTTTATATTTTATTATTGCTGTTATCCCATCGGTTTTATCTTTATTTTATATAACAAAAACTTTGTCTATTTCTTTTCCCTTTAATGTTGGAATGGGTGGAATTTTAGGCACAAGTATTTTTGAATTATTGGATGTAGTTTTAATAAATAATAATTGGTCTTCTTTGTTTCATATAGTTATTTTTTTATTTTCAACTGCGTTTTCAATTTTGCTACTAAAAAAAATATTTGAATTTAAATTTTCTGTTAATCGACTTGTTAACATAATACAAAAAATAAGATTGTTAATAAAACAAAGAAAAATTGTATCTCGTAAAAAGATTGTTAAACAAGAAAAAAATCCTGTGCCACCAATACAAAAAGAAATAAAAAAAATATTGCCACAGGAATATAAAACAGAAAAAAAACAACAAACCCCAAAACCAAATTATATTTTGCCAACTATTGATTTACTTAAAAATATTAAGCTTGAATCTGTATCGGCTTTGAATAATCAATCAAATTTATATAAGGCAAAAATGTTGGAAGAGGCATTAAAAGAATATGGACTTGATGGAAAAATTACTGATATTAAAACTGGTCCTGTGATTACACTTTTTGAAATGATGCCAGGTGTTGGAATTAAAATCACAGATATAAAACGTCTGCATCAAGATATTGCAAGAAAGTTGCAAACTATTTCAGTTAGGATTTCAGTTATCCCCAATACAGATAAAATTGGCTTAGAACTTGCCAATAATAAACGCCAAATGGTAAGTATAAGATCACAATTTGAAAGTAAAGAGTTTAAAGAAAGTGAATATATTTTACCTATTTCACTTGGGGCAAGTACAAATGGAATGTCGGTTTTTGTTGACCTTGCTACCATGCCACATTTACTTATTGCTGGAACAACTGGCAGTGGTAAATCAGTAGGTGTTAATGGAATGATCTTATCGCTTCTTTATAAATATACTCCCGATGAATGTAAATTTATTATGATAGATCCAAAAATGGTGGAATTTTCAAATTACGAGGATATTCCACATCTTGTGTTCCCTATTGTAACAGAACCAAACAAAGCAATTGCTGTACTTAAATGGGTGGCGGCAGAGATGGATTATCGCTATCTTAATATGCAATCAATAGGTGTCAAAGATATAAGAAGTTTTAATGAAAAGTTAATGAGTTTAAAAACAACTGCGATAAAACGAAAAATTGATGTTGGAATTGACCCAGATACTGGTGAGATTTTACGTGAAGAAAAGGAAATAAAATTAACAAAAATGCCATACATAGTTGTTGTTGTGGATGAATTGGCAGACCTTATGCAAATGGCAAAAAAAGAAGTGGAGGGTACAATTGCAAGATTGGCGGCAAAGGCAAGGGCTGCAGGAATACACCTTATTTTTTCAACGCAAAGACCATCAGTTGATGTATTAACCGGAACAATAAAATCCAACTTTCCAATAAGATTAAGTTATAAAGTTGCATCAGGTCAAGATAGTCGTACAATACTTGACGAATATGGGGCAGAATTGATGCTTGGTAAAGGGGATGGTTTATATCGTGCTATGAACGGACAAATTATAAGAGTGCATGGTGCTTTTGTAAGTGATAGCGAAATAGAAAAAGTTGTTAATTTTATAAAGGTACAGGCAAAACCAAACTATGTTGAATTAAAAATGCAAACACCAACAGATAATATGAATAATGTTATGGGAACAATTGATAAGCTTGCAATGAAACAAGTGAAAAATGAAGAATTGTACGATAAAGCACTTGAAATAGTCCTTACAACAAAAAAAACAAGCATTTCGTTTTTACAAAGACAACTAGGAATTGGTTATAACAAATCTGCAAATATAATTGAAAAAATGGAAAAAGAGGGTATACTCTCACCACCCGACAACAGCGGAAAACGAAATTTATTAAGATAAATAATTAAAAGACCTATCTAACTTTAACACCATAAAGGGCGAGGATACTTTTTCTTGTCTGCATCATTTTTTGATATTCTTGTTCCCATATGGATTTATTTGTAAATTCTGGTAATTTTTTTTCTAGCTCTTTTTCAATAATTTTCTTTACAAGTCGTATAATTTTAGAGTATTCAAGTTCTTTGTTATAAAAAGTTGCAATCAAAGCTGATGTAATTTCTTTTCTAAATTTTGGTGGAATTTTTGTTGATTTACAAATATTTTCAATAAGTATTGCAACATCTATTTTTGTAAAGTTTGTTTTCATTTTTTTAGAAATAAGTTCTGCAAGTTCTATTTTATGTGTTGTTTCTGCCGTATATAATTCCTTAAAATCAAGATTTAAATTTTTATATTCATTTATCATATAACCTAAAAGTGTTCTTCTTTTTATAATATTTAACACTTCAGTATAAAACTCTAATCTGCTAATTTTTATAAAGTCATCCTCAAACTTTATATTTTCAATAATATCCAAAGATCTATCAAACTTTCCATTGCTTTTATTATATTTAAATAGTGTTGTTTCCCTTGCAACTGCCACTTCTTTGTAAATTCTATTATGTGATAAATAGTAATGCAATACCGCCTGATTCAATTTTTCGTATTTTTGAATCTCTTTTATCATTTCATTTTTATTATTTATAAATACTTGCATAAATACCTCCTATAAAAAGGGCTATCAATTAATTCTTTAAATTGTAACATAGCAATAGAAGCTAAATCATTGGCTGCTTTATTATATACTTTATTTCCTATGATATTTGTCATTTCTACTATGCCATTTTTTTGTTGCTTTGACAAATCAGATAACTCAATAAAAAAATTATTTTTTTTATGTTCTTTTGCAATGTTTTTTTCAATCAATTTAATTTCATGTTTTGGTTTTACAATATAAGGTTCAATAACATTATATCTATGAATATGATAAATCAAATATGCTATAAATTGTTGAAATTTTTCTATATCCTTTTGAGAAAAATTTTTTATTGTTATCTCGGTACGAATTAATTCATAAAGATAATGTGTTAAGCTACAATAATTATAAAAATCTTCTAAGATACATAAAACTTCTGCAATCATATACGGAGATTCATGTGCTTTAGATGGTTTCATAGGTATTTTCATATATAATTTAAAATCCATGTACTCAGATGATCTTAATTTTACATGTTCTTTTAAAAATGGATATTTATCTATATTTGCTTTATTCAAAGACTTTTTACTTAAAGAAAAGCTGTTAACACTATATTCAATGATGCCTAAATCGTATGATTCAAGATCTTTTAATTTTAAACCAGAAAAATCAAAAGTTTTTGCAAAATTTATGAAATCAAATAAATCCTCTAAATTTTTAAAAACTACTGTTCCTCTTACATAATCAAGTATTCTATCATAATTACCAATATCATACTCTTTAACCTTTCCCATTATCCTTTCAATAGTTTTGTTTGGAGCATCTTTAAGAAATATGTATTCAATTCCTTTTTTTTTCTGAAAAGCATTTACAAGTAAAGATACAGCGTCATCAAAAATTGGCTTGCCAAAATCTGCATAACGTTTCAATAATTCCAAATCATTAGTTATTTGTAGTGGTTTTCCATTTTCATTATGAACTTGTCTCATTTTTATCCCATCATCTTACATGAAAATAATAAACATTTTTAAAAATTTGTCAAGTAAAATCTATACAATATAAATTTTTATTATTCTTGTTTTTTCGTCTTTAAAATATAAGATAAAAATATGGAAAAAGAATGGTTTAAAACAAAAATACAGAGCTAATGGTGAGCTTGTCTATGAAGTTTTTTATGAAAATGATGAAATGGTAGAGAAAAAATAGTAAAAAATACCTTTCACAAAATGAAAGGTGAAAAAATATTTATACAAATTTTTTTAATCTAAAATATAAGTAATAGTTGTAACAATTCTTATATTTTTATTTATATAAGATGCTTCATCATCCCATTTGTTGTTTGCAATTTCTGGTGATATTTGAAAAACACCTTGATTTGCTGTTTTAATTCCTTTTATTTTATCGCCTGCATCATCAGCAAAAGATTTTGCCGTCCTTAATGCATTTTTGGTTGCTTCTTTTACCATTTCATCTTTTACAGAGTCAAATTCTTTAAATAAATAACGTGGAGAATTTCCATCATAACTATATTTAACTTTTACTCCCTTTTTTATAAGTTCAGCAATATTTGTATAAACTTTGTCTACTAACATAACATTGCTTGATTTTACAACAAAACCACTGCTTATTTTATATTCAGTAATATATTTTAAACTATCTTTTGATTCTCTTTCTTCTCTAATTTCGTTAACTTTTGTTGTATTGTTTGTTAATTCTTCCTCTTTAAACCCTTTTTCTAATAGATGATTTTTTAGTATTTTTAATTTTTGATCTATTTTATTTTGTGCCTTAATTAAATCTCTATCCTTTTCTTCTATATTAATACTCCAAACTGCAAAATCTGCTTTGATATTTTTTTCTGTTGCTCCTTTTACCATTAAAGTCCTTATTAAAAAAGTATCTTTAACTGCCTTGCCAATGATAACAGAGGAGGTTATAAATGCAATTGACCCAATAACAACTGATAAAACAATGTTATCTTTAATCTTTTCTTTAATTATAGTTAAATCTATCATTTTTAACCTCCTGTTATTTACACTCATACTATAAAGTTTTTGCAATAACTCTTGCAACGTCAAGCATTCTGTTTGAATAACCCCATTCGTTATCATACCAAGAAAGTATTCTTACAAAATCATCACCCATTATTGTGGTACCTGCAAGATCAAGTGTAGATGATGCAGGGTTGTGTATGAAATCTGATGAAACAAGTTCTTCATTATTTACACACAAAATTCCTTTATAACGAGCTGTTTCCGATTCTTTTACTATTACATCATTTATATCTTTAACTGAAAGGCCGGATTTATTTATAACAAATTTAAAATCAACAATAGAAACATCAGGAGTTGGAACCCTTATTGATGAACCATCAAGTTTTCCAAGAAGCTCTGGAATAACAAGACCTATTGCCTTTGCAGCACCAGTTGTTGTTGGAATGATATTTTGAGCAGCAGCTCTTGATCTGTATAAATTACCCTTTAAATCGCGATCCAAAGTTACTTGATCCCCAGTATAAGAATGTATTGTTGTCATATAACCATGTTTTATACCAAAATGACGATGAATAACTTCTACCACAGGAGCAAGACAATTGGTGGTACAAGATGCATTTGAAAATACGTTCATCTCTTTTGTGATTTTTTCATGATTTACACCATATACAACTGTCAAATCTGCGTCTTTTGCTGGGGCAGAAATTAACACTTTTTTTGCACCTGCTTCAATATGCATAGCGACTTTTTCTTTGCTGGTGAAAAGACCGGTACATTCAAAAACTATGTCAACACCCAAATTTTTCCATGGATATTCTTTACTATCACGAATAGCAAACATTTTAACTTTTTGACCACCAGCAGTTAAAATGTCTCCATCAAGTGTTGCATCCATATTTAATTTTCCATGAACAGAATCATATTTTAAAAGATGAAGTGAAGTTTTAGGGTCAGCTAAATCATTAATAGCCACAACCTCTATGTCATTTTTTCCGCTTTCAATCAAAGCACGAAAGGTCATACGACCAATACGACCAAAACCATTTATAGCGACTTTTATACTCATTTTTATCTCCTTTTTATTGTTAAAATTTATAAAAATCCTAGCAAGTTTTTATAATAAATTCAAGCTTTATATAGCAGATTTTTTTGTTGTAATTTTATAAAAATATGTGTATAAATAGGGAATAAAAGAACTTATCATATATAAATTGATAAACAAAATTTCCAAAAGGGAGGTGAAATTATGGTAAAAGTTCTTGTAAGAGATAATAATGTTGAACAAGCTCTTCGTGTTGTAAAGAAAAAAGGACAAAAAGAAGGGTTGCTTCGTGAAATAAAAGAAAGACGCTATTTTGAAACTGGTACTGCAGAGAAAAAAAGAAAAAAGAACGAAGCAGTAAGACGTGAAAGAAAAAGAATTTCAAAAGAAAAAATGATTCTTGGTTTCTAACTTTTTATTTTATGAAAACTTAAAACTTGCTGACTAGTAGTTGGCAAGTTTTTTATTATGAAAATTTTCCCATAATTATAAAATAAAAAAAAGAGCGTGAAAAACGCTCCTTTTAAAATTATTTACAAACAATTAAAATTCGTATCTAACTTTTGCAAGTACAGAATGTAGTTTGATATTTTCTTTTGTATCATTTGCAAAAGTAAAATCTTTATTCATAAATCTATATTCAATACCACCTGCAACTGGTACCAATGGAATACTTACATCTAAACCAACCATATATTGTTGTGCCAAATCTTTTTTAGATTTTTGTGTTTTATCAACACCAGCAGGCAAAATTGTTGCAGCAGCAGGAGTGATTTCTTTTGTCAGTTCCGATTTACCAATACCATAACCAGCATATAATTTAACAGGAAGAAGTGGAATAGGTGGCACACCAACATAAACATTTATCATATTTCCTTTGATATTATTGTTTATTTGATCTATTGATGCTCCAGATAAATTTAAATCTAATTTTGCTGTATTTAAACTTAAAAATTCTGCCTCTGCCCTTACTGACACAATTGGAACAGGAAAATTAATACCAGCTGCAAAAGTGTATCCCATTTTATTTTTTGTTTTTACACCTGTAATATCACTAATAGAAAGCGCAGCGGATCCACCAGCATAAAACATAGCATCAGCTTTGTATGATGTAGTTGCCATCAAAGTTAAAAGTGTTAAAGATAATAATTTTTTATTCATTTTTTCTCCTTGTTTTTGTTTATTATCAATGTGAATTTTACATGAAAATAAATTGATAAGCAATATTTTTTTGAAAGCCAGAATTTCCATTAAATTCCTGTGCTTCCAAATCCATTTTTACCACGAGCAGTTTTGCCAAATTCATTTTTATCCTTAATTTCAATAAAATCAAATTGATAAACTTTTTCAACAACCCCTTGTGCAATTTTCATGCCCCTTTTAATTATAATATCATCAATTCCAACGTTAACCAAAATAACATTGATTTCACCTAAATAACCATTATCAATTGTGCCAACCCCATTTGGAAGCGATAATCCAAGCTTAAGTGCATTACCACTTCTTGCACGAAGTTGAAGGGCATAACCATCAGCTGGTAAAATTTTAAACCCAGTTGGGATAAGTTTTCGCTCACCTTTTTTTATAATGATATCATCATAATTACACGCCCTTATATCAAATCCAGTGTCATTGTCATGAGCATAAGTCATAGTGCCCCAAGATTTATCATAATTTTCAAGATATAAAATTTTTGCTTTAATTTTTTCCATATAACTCCCTATAATAAACTTGTTTTTTTGTTATTCTTATATAACATATACAGATAATTGTAAGGGGAATTTTTTTCAATGAAAAAATATTTATTGGTGTTTTTTTTGTGTGTATCAAAGACAGGGTTTGCACTTGATCTTGTAAATACGAATAAATATTTTTTAAATTTAAATTCCAACTTATCATATATTATGACAGCAAAAGATAAGTTTTCTTTTTCTGGTATAGGAAATTTTGATTCTACATTTGAATATATAAATAACAAAAATACGCTTGGTATTTATAGTGCTTTTGAATTTAATGAGTACAGTCAAGAACAGATAGGATTTATAAAGGAATTATATATATATAATGAAAATGATTATGGAAGAATTGAAATTGGTAAAACAAAAAACATTTCATCAAAAATACAAAAAACTTCACCAATATTATTTAATGATAATATTTCAAAATTGACTTCTATTATTTTGCAAAATCCGTACATTTCTTTTATAACCGAAATTGCAACAGGGGACAGTTTTGATGATAATGTTTTTAAAATAAATTATATTACACCAAAATTTTTTGGATTGCAGTTGGGGGTATTTTATGTAAAAGATTTTAAAAACGAAAAATTAAATAATGGTGCTGGATTGGGATTAAAGCATTCTTATTCTGGCAGTTTTGATTTAACAACAACTATCTCATTTGCAGAATTTAATGATGTAGATAATTACGACATAGTTGCGGATAAAGTAAGGGAATACAACGTCGCTGCCGTATTGTATAAACAAGGATTACAATTTTCAGCAGGGGTAAATTTTATAGGTAGCAAAAGTACAATTGTAAAACGAAATTATGATGTTGGGGTTTCTTATGAAATAGGATCAATGATATTTGGAGTTGCAAATTATACATCTTATTTTACTAAAAAATATTATAACAATTTAACAATGCTTTCATCAAAATATAAATTCAATGATATTTGGGATCTTTCTGTTGGTGCTGGATTTTTATATTCAAAATTTGATAGCAAATATTCTCCACTTGTTGCTGTGAGTACAGGAATAAAGTTTTAAAAAAAGTAAATAAAGTTAATTTTATAAATCTTGACTTATTTTTTTATAATACATAAACTCGTTTATAACGGGAAATATTTTCTTACTTATTTCCTTTTGTAAAATATGAATAGTGAACTTTAACCATAGGAGGTTTTAAGTGAAGCTTTATAAAAAATTACTTTCATATGTTCCTGAATCTTTGGTAAAAGTGTTTTTTGCAATAATATTTTCTGTTTCATCTGCTTTTATTACAACATACGGATACTTTTTAATATATAAATTTTTACGTTTTGTAATAGTTGATGGTAAATTTGATATTGCAAGCATCTATGCAATTAAAATTGTTTTGATACTTGTTGCAGCAGCAATTATTTATTTTATATCTTTGCTACTTTCTCATGCAGTTGGGTTTCATTTAGAAACTATGTTAAGAAAGCGAGGTATTGATGGATTAACAAAGGCAAGTTTTCGTTTTTTTGACACTCATCCATCAGGTATAGTTAGAAAAATAATAGATGATAATGCTGCACAAACACATTCTATTGTTGCGCATCTTATTCCTGATAATTCAAAAGCAATAATTATGCCTTGTTTGGTTATAGCATTGGGATTTATGGTAAACCTTAGTGTTGGAATTTCTGTTTTTGCCCTTACTATTATTTCAGGAATCATTCTTGCAAGTATGATGGGTGGTGAAAATAATTTTATGAAAATGTCCCAAGAGGCATTTGATAAATTATCTGCTGAAACAGTTGAGTATATAAGGGGTATTCCTGTTGTAAAAATTTTTGGTGTTTCAATAGAGTCTATGAAAAAACTTTTTACTTTTATAAAGCAATATTCAAACTATGCTTATGAATATTCAAAAAAATGTAAAAAACCTTATGTACTTTATCAAACATTGTTTTTTGGAATAGTTGCTGTTTTGGTTATTCCTGCTGTAATTTTTATGTCAAAATTTGATAATCCTCAAGAGTTAGTTCTTGATCTTATAATGACATTTTTTTTGTCTGGTTTGATGTTTGCTGCTATGATGAAAGTTATGTATGTTAGCATGTATTCTTTTCAGGGAAATTATGCAGTTGATACCCTTGAAAAACTATATACCGAAATGGAAGCAGAAAAGATTTCATTTGGTAATGAAACTGAATTTACAAATCATAATATAGAGTTTCAAAATGTAGGTTTTTCATATGGAAATAAAAAGGTTATTGAAAATTTATCTTTTAAACTTGATGAAAATAAAATTTATGCAATAGTTGGAAAATCAGGATCGGGAAAGTCAACTATTGCAAAACTTATTTCTGGTTATTATAAACTTGATGATGGAAAACTTTTAATAGGGAATAAATCAATAGATACTTATACAAAAGAAGTTTTGATGAAAGAAATTTCCTTTGTTTTCCAAGATACAAAGTTATTTAAAAAAACTATCTATGATAATGTTGCACTTGCAAAAGAGGGAGCAAGCAAACAACAAGTTTTAAATGCAATGAAACTTGCAGGTGTAGATAAAATTTGTGAAAAATTTGAAATGCGTGAAAATACAATGATAGGTACAAAAGGTGTGTATTTATCAGGTGGAGAAAAGCAAAGGGTTGCAATTGCAAGAGCAATTTTAAAAGATTCTAAAATAGTTATTATGGACGAGGCTTCTGCTGCAATAGATCCTGATAATGAATATGAACTTCAAAAAGCATTTAAAAATTTAATGAAATGTAAAACGGTTATTATGATAGCTCACAGACTTTCTGTGATAAGGGGTGTAGATGAAATTTTGGTTATAGATGCAGGTAAGGTTGTGGAACGTGGAAATCACAATGAATTGTTTAATAAAGATAGTGAATATAAAAAACTTTACAACCTTTATACAAAGGCAAATGATTGGAGAATTGTAAATGAGTAAATTTTTAAAAAATATTTTTGCACTTACAGATGAAGGAAGCAAGAGACTTGTTAAAACATCAATTTTAAGTTTTCTTGTATTTATGATCAGTGTTGTGCCTGCGATGTTATTGATGTTGTTATGTGATCATTTAATTCTTGGGCATATATATAATAAATGGATGTATATTGGTATTTCTGTTTTGACACTTATTATAATGTATATTTTGCTGTCTTTTGAATATGAAAACCAATATAACGCGACTTATAAAGAATCTGCAAATCTTAGAATTGATATTGCTAAAAAAATGAGTGTTTTGCCGCTTTCATATTTTTCAAAACATAATCTTTCCGATCTTTCACAAAGTATTATGGCGGATGTAGCTGCAATAGAGCAAGCATTAAGTCATTCTATACCAAAAGTGATTGCTTTTATTTTCTTTTTGCCACTTATCACAATTTTGATGCTTTTGGGAAATGTTAAGATGGCTGTTGCATCTGTACTGCCAACTATTATTAGTTTTTTATTTATTATAATTTCAAAAAAATTTGCAAAAAACCAATTTAATAAATACTATCTAACATTACGAGAAAATTCCGATATGTTCCAAGAAGCAATAGAACTTTCACAAGAAATAAATGCTTTTAACATGGATGGTAAAGTAAAAGATGTTTTATATAAAAAAATGGAAGAATCGGAAAAAATTCATATGGTTTCTGAGGTAAAAAATGCTTTTATTTTTCTTTTTTCAACTTTGTTTTCTTATGCATCACTTGGTATTACAATTTTTGTTGGTATTATTTTACTGCAACAGAGTGAAATAAATCTTTTATATTTGATTGGTTATATTCTTGGTTCTATGAAAATAAAGGATATAACAGATTCAAATATAGAATCTTTTATGCAGCTTTATTACATCTCTTCTATGTGCAAAAGAATTAATGAAATAAGGAATGCAGAAGTCTTAACTGGGCAAGATACAGAATTTTCAAACTTTGATATTGAAGTTAAAAATTTAGAGTTTTCATATAATGATGGTGAAAAAATTATTGATAATATTTCATTTACTGCAAAACAAGGACAGGTGACCGCACTTGTTGGACCATCAGGTTGTGGTAAAACATCATTATTAAAACTTATCTCTCGTCTTTATGATTATACAGGTGGTAAGATTTTAATGGGAGGCAAAGAAATACAAAAAATTTCCACTGCTTGTTTATATAAAAATATTTCTATTGTTTTTCAAAATGTAATGTTGTTTAACACAACAATTTTGGAAAATATAAGAATAGGAAGAAAAGATGCCACAGATGAAGAAGTAAAAGCAGCGGCAAAACTTGCAAATTGTGATTTTATTGACAGGTTGGAAAATGGTTTTGATACTATGATAGGTGAAAATGGAGCAGAACTTTCAGGTGGAGAGCGGCAAAGACTTTCTATTGCAAGGGCATTTTTGAAAAATTCTCCAATTTTAATTCTTGATGAAATTGCATCAAGTCTTGATGTTGATAATGAAAAAAAGATCCAAGAATCCCTTAATAAACTTATTAAAAATAAAACTGTTATTATTATTTCACACAGAATGAAATCAATTGAAAATGTTGATAAAATAGTTGTTTTAAATAAAGGTAAAGTTGAAAGAGAGGGCACCCATAAAGATTTGTTGCAATCTTCGCTAACCTATAAAACCCTTATAGAAAAAACAAAATCTGCAGAAGAATTTATATATTAAAAAATAATTTTAAAAAATTTTCATTTTGTTCTTGACTTTTAAAAAATGATGGTTATATTATAGTTAACCAAAGGGTGAACTATACCCAAAATTTCGGGAGAATGGAAAAAATTTTGAAAAAATAAATCTTTTTTCACTTTATCTCTTGAAATTTAAAAATTGGATACATATATACAAAATAACCAAAGGGGTGTGGTGTGTCCAAGTAGCTTATAGTAGCTAAGTTTGCTTGATACAGAGCAGTTTTTTTGAAAATATAAATTTTATATTCAGCATTTATTTTTTATCTTGTGAAAGATTTTTCTAAAAAAATAATTAAAAAATCATATTTAAATTAAATTTTTATCACAATTTTATTTTACATGGGGTCAAAAATATGATATTATACAGATAACTTTTGTAATTAAAGAGAGGAAATTATGAAAAAAGTATATGTTTTATTGTTAAGTTTAGTTTTGTCAACGCCATCCTTTGCATATTATGACGAATATGGCTATGACACAGATTATTCAACAGATGATATTGATTCAGGATATGAAAATTATGGAATGGATGATGTTTATGAAAAAACAAGCTATATAAAAAAATCCAGTAGAAAAACACAAGGAAAATCTTTTTCAGGTGGGGAACAATATATTAAAACTGGTGCTTTGATGTCGAATTTTCAGTATAAGTTTAATGCTGGTGAAGACAAATATGCAACATATGGAATGACCGCTGGTTTTGGTATGAAAATGAATAATGAAATTACGGCAGATGTCAGTGCAACATTATTTTCTGATGTTGTAAATACAGAAAAAAATGCAGAAAAAAAAGAAACTGATTTGCTTGTATTCTCAAATAAATCGTTGTTTGTAAATGGCGCATATAATTTTGCAATGGGCAGTGATTTTACTCCTTATCTAACAGCAGGTGTTGGACTGGTTCAAAGAAAGATAGAAGGAGACAGCGTTGATAATGATGTTGAAGTTCAAAAGAAAAATAAAGATTCTGGTGTTTGGGAAGGAACTAAGATAAATGAACAAGCATTTACAATAAAAGCAGAAGATAATGCTTTTGCCTATCAATTTGGTGCTGGTGTTTTAATCCCGCTTAAAAATATGGTTTTGGATATAAATGCTAAGATGCAAGATTTTGGCAAGATGGATAAAATAAAAATAGATATGTATAATGGAAAAAAACAAGCAGAAGACAGCGCAAAAATTACTGCAACAACAATTTCTGCAAGTGTAAGAATTGCGATATAAGTTGTTGCAATAGTTAATTAAATGGATATTATAAATAGGTCTTCAAAAGACCTATTTTTTATAAAGAAAGGTTAAAAAATGACAGAAAAAAAAACAATTTTAACAGGTATAAAACCAACGGGAAATCCTCATATTGGAAATTTATATGGGGCAATAATGCCTGTTATAAAAATGGCTGAAAATAAAAATTATAATTCATATATTTTTATTGCTGATATTCACGCACTTAATAAGATAAAAGATAGTGAAGTTTTAAAAAATAATACTTATGCCATTGCTTCTGCTTTTTTGGCATTTGGTTTGGATGCAGAAAAAAGTATTTTTTATAAACAATCTGATATCACAGAGATTTTTGAAATAACCTCTATTTTGATGAATTATACTTCAAAAGGTCTTATGAACAGAGCGCACGCATATAAGGCGGTAATTGATAAAGACAAAAATGATGACAAAGTTAATATGGGACTTTATACTTATCCTGTTTTAATGGCTGCTGATATACTTTCTATGAATGCGAATTTTGTTCCTGTGGGTCAAGATCAAAAACAACACATAGAAATTGCTCGTGATATTGCAGGATCTTTTAATGCAATTTATAAAGCAAATTGTTTAATTGAACCAGAACCTATGATTGAAAATAACAATACAATAATGGGACTTGATGGGCGTAAAATGAGTAAATCATATAATAATACAATTGAATTGTTTGCTAGTGATGATGAAACAAGAAAAAAAATTATGAAAATCCCAACAGATACAAAAGACGTGGCAGAGCCAAAAGATAGTACAAGCCTTTTGTATCAATTAATGGCATTTTTTAAAGTTGATAAAGAATTTTGTAATAAATTTTTATTGGGTGGTATAGGTTATGGTGAGGCAAAAAAAATGCTCTCAGAAACAATAAATAATTTTTTATCCCCTTATCGTGAAAAATATAATGAAATAATAAAAGATAAAAAAACAATAGATAAATATCTTTTTTGTGGTGCAGAAATTGCCCACCAAACCGCAAACAATACATTAAAAGAAATTAAAAAACTTGTTGGGTTAAGATAATATAATTTTTTTCACTAGTCTCTTGAAATTAAAAAATATGATACATATATATGAAATAACCAAAGGGGTGAGGTGTATCAAAATAATCCAAATTTTACTTGTAAAAATTGTAAGTGCTTTTATAATCAACTAATATAATTAGAGGAAAAAATAGATGATAGAAAAAATTAAAAAAATCGTTAAAAGTATATATATATATAGCAAATCAAGGGTTTCAAGGATTTTAAGCTTTTGTGCTAACTATTTAAAACATGACAATGTAAAAAGTTTTTTCCTTAATACAATAAAATCAAATAATTTAAGAACTTTTGCTCTTGTATTTTTATTTATTTTATTTCCAATCGCGTTAAACAGTATATTTGTAGAAAGCAAGTTGAAAACATCAATTTTTGTTGCATTATATTTATGTTTTCCAATATTCATTTTTACAAACAAAATTAAAAGATATTTACTTTTAATGGTACCTTTGATTTACATTCCATATCTAAGTAATTTATCACATTATTTCATCTTTAAACAACCTATGTCAAATAATGTTGTTTTGGCGATTTTTGAAACTAATGCAAAGGAAGCTTTTGGTTTTGTAAAAGAATATACTAATATTTGGGTTATATCATTATTAATTATGACTATTGCGATTTTTGTGGTTTATTTTAAATCTTTGAAAATAAATGGTATGGATAAAAATGCAAAATATTTTCCATTTTTTCAAAAATTATTTTTGCTTTTATTTGTTGCTTCATCAATAGAGGGTAGGTTCACAATTTATGCAAAACACAAAAGACAAACTATACCAAGCTTTCTACTTTCCAGTTATATGGATTTCAAAGATGAATTGGAAGTTTTAAGAATTAAAAGAAACAGAAAAATAGTAGAGTTTAAAAATATAAAGTCATTATTTGGAAATCAAAAACAAACATTTGTTGTTGTGATAGGAGAATCGGCAAGTCGTGAACACTATGAAATTTTTGGCTATAACAGGAAAACTAATCCTTTACTTTCAAAAAGAAAAGATATTTATTCTTTTTATAATGTAAAATCTCCACATGGGCAAACTTTATTATCTCTAAAAAAAGTGCTAACTTTTGCAAGTTTTGATGATATGAGTTTGCTTTATACAAAAGGTTCTATGGTAAATTATTTTAAAGATGCAGGTTTCAAAACTTTTTGGCTTACAAAACAAGAAAACTTGTCTAAATATTCGACTTATACAAATGTAGTTGCTCATGAGGCTGATATTTATGAAGATAGGCAACAAGTTGAAAAACTTGCAGGTGAAAAAGCAGAAAATAATGATTATAGCTTGATATATAGATTAGAGAAAGCTTTAGCAGATAAAGCAAATAAAAAAGTTATATTCTTACATCTTGACGGATCGCACAGTCCTTACGATGAGCATACAAAAAAAGGGTATACACCTTTTACTGATAATCAAAAATATTCTATTTTTGATAAACACAGACAAAAAATGGATCAATATGATAATACAATTGTTTTGAATGATTTACTTTTGAATACAATAATTGAAATATTAAAAAAGCAAAATGATATTTCGTATATGGTGTATTTTTCTGATCATGGTGAAGATGCAACTAATGATTCAGATACTTGTTTTTGTCATTATGAATCTCATCCTAAACGTGAATTATTGTTGACAATCCCATTTATAACCTGGGTATCACCAAAGTATGAAAGTTTTAGGCCAGATTTTGTAAATAGTTTTAATAAAAAACTGGGAACTGCATATAATACACAACATCTTATACATTCCGTGATGTCCCTATCTGGCTTATCAAATCCAGATATAGAAAAATCAAAATCAATTTTTGATTAAAGTACAAAAATATAAACAATTTGACAAAATAATATTTAGACAATAAAATTATTAAAAAATAAAATAAAGGATTTATTATGATGAAAGTAATGTCAAACAGAGAATTTAGTAGGAAAAGGAAATACTATAAAATTTTATTTATAAACGACGCTTTAACAGAAGATATTTATAATAGTGAAGAATATAAAAATTTTGAGTATGAGGAAAATAAAAGAATAAAGGCAAAAGAATTTGTTAAAAATTGGTTAGAAACAAGAAAAGTCAGTTCATATTTTATAAATCTTAAAAAGAAAGTAGATTTATATCTTTATAAATATTCAATTCTTTCAAAAAAAAGAGGTAAGTTAATAGCGGAATTTATAGATTTAGAATTGCGAGGTAAAATAGATAAAGAAGATAGGGCAATGTTTTTTAAATATGAAATACCTGTATTTAAAGATGCAAGAGATATGAATGATTATATTAAACAAGCATTTAATAGTTCATACAAATCTCTAAATCCAACAGAAGAATATAAAAAAGAATACCAAGAAGCATTTTATACACTTCGTAAAGATACTTGTGCTTTATCAGTTGTAGTAAAGCAAATAGAAAAAGTATTGGAATATGTTAAAATGAAAGAGGAAAAATTAAAAGAAGCAAAACGAAAAGAATGTGCTAGGCAAAAAGCTATAAATATAGCTATAGAACGTGAAAATGCTTTTTTACAAAGAAATAAGCCAAAATACACGTATAGGTTAGTAAGATAAATAAAATGTCTTGCTGACTTTAAAGGGGCGATTGTATCGCTTTTTTTTGTTGTTTTCTTGTCATAAATTGCGATAAAAACCTTATAAAAACTTTGCGAAAAATAGAAGCTTTTTTGCTTGCTTTTATGGGGCGTATTTGCTATAAAAAAGACAGAAATTCATAATAAATTTTAAATTAGGAAAAGGAGAAAAAATGGATAATAAAGATGATAACATAGTTGTTGAAAATAATATTGATACATCGGTAAAAATTACTCCAATTATAAAGGAAATGCAGACATCATATCTTGATTATGCTATGTCTGTTATTATATCAAGGGCTCTGCCTGATGTACGTGATGGATTAAAGCCAGTTCACAGACGAATTTTATATGCTATGAAGGAAAATGGGTTTGAATATGGCAAACCTTTCCGTAAGTCTGCAAGAATAGTCGGTGAGGTTATGGGTAAATATCACCCACATGGTGATGCAGCTATCTATGATGCTATGGTTCGTATGGGACAAGATTTTTCTATGGGATTAAACCTTATAGATGGTCAAGGAAACTTTGGATCTATGGATGGTGATGATGCCGCTGCTATGCGATATACCGAGGCAAGAATGAGTAAAGCATCTTCATACATGGTGGAAGATATTGACAAAGATACAATAATCTGGCGACCAAATTATGATGAATCAACCAAAGAACCAGAAGTTTTGCCGGCAAGATTTCCAAATTTACTTGTAAATGGGGGCAGTGGGATTGCAGTTGGTATGGCAACAAATATTCCAACACATAATCTTGGTGAGTTAGTTGATGCTGTATGTGCGCTTATTGACAATCAAAATTTAAAAGTTGAAGAATTGATGGAATATGTAAAAGGTCCTGATTTCCCAACTGGTGGTGTTGTTTGTGGTGTTTCTGGGATTTATAATGCGTTTAGTACTGGTCGTGGCTCTATTATAATTCGTGCAAAAACTCATTTTGAAGAAATAAGAACAAAAACTGCAATTATAGTTGATGAAGTTCCATATCAAGTGAATAAAAAAGTGATGATTGAAAAAATTGCCGAATGCGTAAAAGATAAAAGGATAGAGGGAATCACAGATATAAAGGATGAAACATCACGTGATGGTGTTCGTGTAGTGATAGAACTTAAAAAAGATGCTATTGGTGATGTTGTTCTTAATCAACTTTTTAAATTTACACCTATGCAAAGTTCGTTTGGTGTAAATATGCTTGCAATTCATAAGGGACGTCCAAGCCTTATGAACTTGAAAGATATTTTGATGTCTTTTATTGAATTTCGTGAAGAAGTGATAAGAAAAAGGACCATTTTTGAATTAAATAAGTCAAGAAATAAAGCTCATATTTTGGTTGGACTTTCCATAACCGTTGCAAATATTGATGAAGTGATTGCTCTTATTCGTGGTGCAAAAGATCCAGCAGATGCCAAAGATAAACTTATGGCAAAAAATTGGAAAGCGGATAATATGCAACCCCTTATTGACTTGATTGATGATCCGGAAAGTCAAATCATAGATGGAACTTATAAGCTTTCTGATGCGCAGGCAAAGGCAATATTAGAATTAAAATTGCACAGGTTAACTGGTCTTGAACAAGAACAGCTTGCAAATGGTATAAAACAAACTGGTGAGCAGATAAGCGAATATTTATCTATACTTGAAAATCATCAAAAATTGATGGGTATTATGAAAGATGAATTGTTTGAAATAAAGGAAAAGTTTGCAACACCACGAAAAACCTCTATTGAGGCAAGCGAACTTGAAACTGATATAGAGGATTTAATTGCAAAAGAGGATATGGTTATCACAACAACAAATACTGGTTATATAAAACGTGTTGCTCTTAACACCTATCGCGCGCAAAATCGTGGTGGTAAGGGACGTATTGGGATGAATACCAAAGAAGAAGATTATATAACAAATGTGTTTGTGGCAAATACTCATACTCCGCTTATATTTTTCTCAAATAAAGGTATGGCATATCAAATGAAAGCTTATAAAATTCCTCTTGCTACACCGCAGGCTCTTGGTAAAGCACTTATAAACTTGTTGCCGCTTTCTCAAGGTGAGGTTATTTCAACAATAATGCCACTTCCTGAAAACCAGGATGATTGGAAAAATCATTACATAATGTTTGTAACAAACAAAGGAACGGTAAGGAAAAATCGTCTATCAGATTTTGCAAATATAAGGCAAAATGGAAAAATTGCCATGAAATTTGAAAATGAAGATGAAAAAATTGTTTCTGTTTCTTATTGTAAAGATGATGAAAATGTATTTATCGCCCTTAAAAATGGTAAATGTATCAGATTTAAAGTTGCAGAAATAAGGACTTTCCAAAGCAGAAATTCCCTTGGAATTCGTGGAATAAAATTATCTGGTGATGATGAAGTTATTTCTATGTCAATAATTGCAGACAGCGAAAAAATGGAACAAGATGCCAGAATTGCATATCTTAAACAATCAAGGGCAGAGCGCAAATTGGATGATGAAGAAGTTGAAGATGAAATAATAGAAGATGGTGAAAATGTATCAAAAGTTTTAACCGCAGAGGAATATGAAGAGTTAAAGAAAAATGAAGAATTTATCTTGACCGTTTCATCAACTGGATATGGAAAGCGAACATCAAGTTATGAATACAGAACAACACATCGTGGCGGTTCCGGTATTGCAAATATAAAAATAAATGACAAAACTAGATCTGTTGTGGCATCACTTCCTATCACAGATGATAAAGATATAATTCTTATCACAGATGGTGGAAAAATGATAAGGATGGGTGTAAAAGATATAAGGATAGTTGGTCGTCAAACCGCTGGTGTAAGGCTTTTAAAAACAGCAGATAACGAAATGGTTGTGTCAGTTGCAGTTGCAGATAATGAAGATAGTAGCGAGAATGAAAGTGAAGAAAAAATGATTGAAAATGTAAGCGAAGTTGTTGAAACAAAAGAGGTTGTGATTGAAACAAAGGAGATGGTAATTGAACCAGTGGAAAAAACAGAACCAGAAGTGATAAATGAAAAATCACAAGAAACAGAAAAGATAAAAGAGGAAAAAGTCAAAACGGATTTGTTTGATTTTTAACTTGGGATTTATAAATGTTTGGAATAAGTTTAAAGGAATTTTTGGTAATAATATTATTGATGATAATAATATTAAAACCAGAAGATTTTCCAAAAGTTGTAAATTTTGTTGCTGGGATTTTTCGTTATATAAATGAATTTTTGACAAGTATGAGTTCAAAAATTAAATATATGACAAGCGAACTTCAAGATGATGTGGAATATATGAAAGACAGGTTTCATGATAATACCAAACAAATAAAATTGGATTTTATACATGAACCTGATTTTTTTGATATTACAGATGATGATGGCAAAAAAGCTCCAAAATTAACTATAAAAAAAGAACAAAAAACATTAACAAAAACAAAGAAAACTGCGAAAAAAAATGATAAAAAAGAAAACAAAAATAAATAGGTTAAAAGAATATCCACTTTTGGAACATTTAACAGAACTTAAAAAACGAGTTGTTTTTTGTCTTGTTGTTTTTTTATTTAGTTTTGTTTTATGTTATTCATTTCATAATGAAATTTATAATTTTATAACAAACCCTTTGGTTAATGTTTTAAAAAAACATAGTATAAATAATGTATTTATTTATACAGGGATAATGGAAAATTTTACTTCCACTTTATCGCTTGTTTTTTCCATGTCTGTTTTTATGTCTGTTCCATTTTGGCTTGTACAAATATGGCTTTTTATTTTGCCGGCACTTTATGATGATGAGCAAAGAAAAGTTTTTATGTATTTTATTCTGGTCCCAGTTTGTTTTTTGCTTGGTGTTTTGTTTTGTTATTTTTTCATTTTACCAATAATTTTCAATTTTTTTATTGGTTTTGATCTTGCATCAAACAGAATAATGCCAGCTCTTTTACAGGCAAAAATTACAGATTATATTGATATGATTGTGTCATTTTTTTATATTTTTGGATTTGCTTTTTTAATGCCAATATTTCTTGTTTTTGTAAATAAAATAGGTCTTATTTCAAATGAAGTTTTTGTAAAAAATCGTAAATTTGCCATAGTTGGAATTTTTATTGCTTCTGCAATTTTGACACCACCTGATGTTTTGTCGCAAATTATTTTGGCAGTTCCGTTGGTTTTGATGTACGAACTGGTTATTTTTTTGACTAAAAATAAAACAAAATAATCAATAGATTTTTTTATAAAAATATAGTAGTATTAAACTATGAGAGAAAATTTTTTGAAAAAATATATTGCAATATTTTTGCTTACTTTTGAAAGTGGTTGTTATTACAGAAATTCACGTCCTGCTCCTCTTTCTGGTGATCAAAGACCTTATGATGAAAGTTATGAAGAGCAAGTTGTGGATAATTCCACTGAAACAGAAAGCTCTTATGCATCTCCATCTGTTGAAAAAAAATATGAAGCACCTAAATTACAACAGACAGAAATTGTTGTGAAACAACCAGTTTATATTCCATCTGCTCTTAAGAATACTGATATAGATGAAATAGAGGTAGTAGAAGAAATAAAAGAGAAAAAACAAGCAGCAATAAAAACAGAAAAAAAAGAAGATGTTATAATTGAAAAAGAAATAACAAAAGAGCCATTACAAACAATAAAAGTAAAAGGTAAAGATACACTTTATTCCATTGCAAAAAAATATAATGTAAAAGTTTACGATCTTGCAAATTTTAATAAAATTGAACCACCATTTACTTTGAAAATTGGGACTATTTTAACTATTCCAACTATTGAGGCGTTAACCCCTAAAAAACCAGAACCGGAAATTGTATCAAACATAGAAACAAACAAAACTTTTATAGAAGAGCCAACAAAAGATTTTGTAATAGTAAAAAAACAAGATACAATTTATTCTATTGCAAAGGCAAATAAAATTCCACTTAAAGACCTTATTTTACGAAACAATTTAACTCCACCTTTTAATATAAAAATTGGTGATAAAATATTTTTGCCAAACATTGCTTTTCATATTGTAAAGGCAAAAGATACTATTTATTCCATATCAAAAAAATATAGTGTAAGTTTAAGCTCGCTTGTTAAATTAAATAAAATAGAAGCCCCATTTATTTTAAGTATAGGTCAAAAAATTATACTGCCAGCCGGTATAAAACAAGAAAGCGAAAAATATACAAATTATATAGTAAAGGATAAACAGCAAACAAAAACTTTTGCAAATAATAAACGTGGTGCAGAAACCAAAGCTGTAAGCAGTATAAAAATTTTAAGAACGGAAAAAGTTGCAATAAAACCAGAGACAAAGGCAGTTGCAAAACAAAAAGAAACTATTGAAAAAATAATTGCAAAACCTGCTCCACTTGCTGCAAGCAGTTTTATGTGGCCAACAAAAGGTCAAGTGATTGCAGAATATTCGGTAAAAAGTAAAGGGTTAAGAAATAATGGAATCAATATTTCTGCAAAAATGGGAACTCCAGTTGTTGCAGCAAATAATGGAATAGTTGCATATGCGGGCAATGAATTAAAAGGTCTTGGCAACTTAATTATAATAAAACACGATAAAAAATATATGACCGTTTATGCTCATAATGACGAAATTCTTGTTAAAAAAGATGATAAAGTTGTTATGGGACAAAAAATTGCCCTTGTTGGAAAAACAGGTAGAGTTTCAACACCACAGCTTCATTTTGAAATAAGGCAAGGTACAAAATCTATTAACCCAAGAAAAATGTTAAAATAAAAACAAAGGGATAAAATTATGGTACATCATTTACATCATAATCATACACACAAAAATCATGAACATTCTCATGAATATAAAATAAATAATTCCAATGAAAAACGAACTTTGATTACTATTGTTATAACGTTTATTGCTATGATAATGGAAATTTATTTTGGTTATATTTCAAATTCTATGTCGCTTTTAAGTGATGGTTATCATATGGGAACTCATGTATTCGCTCTTCTTATCACCTATATAACTTACCGAGTGAACAGAAAAATTATAAATGAAAATAAGTGTAAAAAAATAAATGCTCTTGGTGCGTATACAAGCACTTTATTTTTGGGTGTAAGCGGACTTCATATTATCAAAGAAGTTATTGAAAGGTTAATAGAACCAAAACCAATAAATTTTAATGAGGCAATAATTATTGCCATAATAGGACTTGTTGTGAACACAATATGCCTTTTATTTTTTCAAGATGGTCAAGTTGTAAAACATAAAGATAATAAATTGTGCGAAAATATGGATTGTACTTGTAAAGATTATAATTTTCGTGCTGCATATTATCATATTCTTGCCGATGCCTTGACATCTATGTTTGCAATTTTGGCGCTTATATTTGGAAAATATACTGGCATATTTATTGCTGATACTGTGGTGGCATTTTTTTCTGCTTGTTTAATTTTGAAATGGGCAACAGATTTGTTTTTTAATTCTGTTAAAGTTCTTGTTGACTAGGAGTTTAAAATGTTTTTAGTTCGTGTTTTTATATTTTATTTTTGTTTGATTATCTCGCCAGTTTTTGCAAACAGTTATGTTGAACCAGAAACAGAAATATCACAAACTTTTTTAAAGTCGGTTGAAACTTATATTAACTCTCTTAAAACTATAACTGGAAATTTTTATCAAGAATCCTCAAATGGAGCAACAGATAGTGGCAAGTTTTATATAAGCAAACCAGGTAAAATAAGACTTGAATATAACAGCCCAATTTTGCTTGTTGCAGATGGAGATTCTATTGTATACCAAGATAAAAGTTTGGATCAAATATCTTATATTCCATTAAAATCAAATCCAGCAAGTGTTGTGTTAAATAACAACATCACAATCACAGGTCAAAATCCAACAGCGAAAGTTAAAAAAGTTGAATATATTGATAATGTTGTTGAAATAACACTTTCAACTGCCAGTGAAAAAAAATCTGGTGTGATAACAATGCTGTTTGAAAAAAAACCACTTTCACTTATAGGATGGAAGGTAAAAGATGTGAATGGCATTACTACAATTGTGAAACTTTCCAACATAAAACCACTTAATAATATAGATTTAAGTTTGTTTAAAATAACAAGAAAGCAACCAATAGGTCAAAAAAAATCAAGATCAAGATATTATTAAAATGAAAATTGATATCACAAACAAAAATAATTTGATTAACTTTGCAAAAAAAATTGCAGGTATGGTAAAAGTTGGCAGTCCAATTTTGTTGTTTGGAAATTTGGGTGTTGGTAAAACCTTTTTTACAACTTGTTTGATAAGAGAGTTAGTAGGCAAAGATATAAGAGTTCCAAGTCCGACTTTTTCGCTTTTGCAAAATTATACTTGTGATAAAGGCAACATTTCTCATTATGATTTTTACAGAATAAATGATGTAAATGAACTTTATGAACTTGATATTGACAACTCACTTGAAAATAATATCACTATAATTGAATGGCCAGAAATTATGGTGGATTATATAAGAAAAAATTATGACACACTTGAACTTTATTTTTCATTTGAAAATGAAAAACGTGAAGTTTCATTCTTTTAAAAGGCTTGATTTTTATCTTTAAAAAAAGCTATTATCAAAAAGCGAAAGGTTAGATGATTTATGGATAATTCTTATTCAGCAAAGGATATAAAAGTCCTAGAGGGTTTAGAGCCTGTACGTTTAAGACCAGGAATGTATATTGGTGGTGTTGATACTAATGCTCTTCATCATCTGGCTCGTGAAATAATTGATAATTCTATGGACGAGGTTGGGGCTGGTTTTGCAACAACTATCAGTGTTGAATTATGTAAAAATAATATGGTTATTGTTGCAGATGATGGTCGCGGAATCCCAGTTGACAAACATCCAAAATATCCTGATAAATCTGCACTAGAGGTGATACTTACAACACTTCATAGTGGTGGAAAATTTTCTGATAAAGTTTATCAAACATCTGGCGGACTTCATGGTGTTGGATTGGCTGTTGTGAATGCTCTTTCAAAACATATGGAAATAAATATTTCAAGGGCAGGGCATATTTATAAACAAACTTATGAGAAAGGAATTGTAAAATCACCACTTGAAATTATTGGCACTACAAAAGGAACTGGAACAAAAGTTATTTTTACTCCAGATGATGAAATTTTTTCTGGTGAAACCTTTAAACCATTGAAACTTTATAAAATAGTAAGGTCAAAGGCTTTTTTATTCAAAGGTGTAAAAGTTATATGGAAATGTGATAAAGATCTTATTGAAAATGATGAAGTGCCAAGTGAAATAACACTTTGTTTTCCAAATGGAATAAAGGATTATTTAGAGGAAATTATTGCAACAAGACCAAAAGTTATTCCAAATATTTTTTATGTAGCAGCAGATCTTGGGGATGGCAAAGGCAAGGTGGAAGTTGCAATGTCATTTATAAATACTTCAATTGAAACTGGAAATGACAGGGGATTTTTAAGCTCTTATTGTAATACTATTCCAACAAGCGAGGGTGGAACACATGAAACAGGATTAAAATCTGCAATAATGAAATCCCTTAAAACTTTTGCTGAAAAAATTGGCAATAAAAAATTTAGCTCTGTGATAAGCGAAGATGTTTTTGATGATGCCGCGGTTATTTTGTCTCTGTTTTATAAAAATCCACAATTCCAGGGTCAAACAAAGGAAAAATTTTCTTCTGCTGATGCAACGAAATTGGTTGATAATGCAGTAAAGGATTATTTTGATTATTATTTGGCAGAAAATATAAAGGTGTCAACGGAACTTTTGGATTATTTTATATTCAAGGCAGAGGCAAGATTAAAATTAAAAAAGTTAAAAGAAACTATACGTAAAACTCCTACAAAAAAAATGCGACTTCCTGGTAAGCTTGCCGATTGCAGCAGCAAGGATAGAGAAGGAACAGAGCTGTTTATAGTAGAGGGGGATTCTGCTGGTGGTTCGGCAAAGCAAGCAAGAAACAGAAACCTGCAGGCTATATTGCCACTTCGTGGAAAAATTTTAAATGTTGCATCATCATCAACCGAAAAGCTTGAAAATAACAAGGAAATTCAAGATATAATTGAAGCTTTGGGTTGCGGGGTAAAGGCAAATTATGATGAAAAAAAGTTAAGGTATGACAAGATAATAATTATGACAGATGCCGATGTTGATGGTTCGCACATTGCATCACTTTTAATGACTTTTTTCTTTGAAACTATGCCGGATTTAATTGCGGATGGGCATTTATTTATCGCGCTTCCACCTCTTTTTAAAATCACGGATGGCAAAAATTCCTGTTATGCAATGAATGAAGAGGAAAAAGAACAGATAATCGCAAAAACTTTTAAAAATAAAAAAGTAGAAATAAACAGGTTCAAAGGTCTTGGCGAAATGATGCCTGCACAATTAAATGAAACTACAATGAATCCGAAAACCAGAACGTTGCTGCGTATTGATATTCCAAATAAAAATGAAGGAGCAGGGGATTATCAACAAACCTGCGATCTAGTTTCAAACCTTATGGGTAAAAACGCCGACTTCCGCTTCCGCTTTATCCAAGACGGCGCAAAATTTACAAAAAACTTGGATATTTGAAATCATTTTTTGTTTAAATATGTAAGATAACAATAAAAATCTTGAACTTTTTGGTGTTTTGTTTTAAAATCTGCCATTATTTTATTCTTATATTTTTAAAGGCTTGATTATGGAAATAAGAAATATTGCTATTATAGCGCACGTTGATCATGGTAAAACGACCCTTGTTGATGCTATGTTGATGCAAAGTGGAACATTTCGTGATAATGAAAAAGTAAATGAAAGAGTGATGGATTCTGGTGATATTGAAAAAGAACGTGGTATTACCATTCTTGCAAAATGCACATCAGTAGAATATAAAAATTATCGTATAAATATTGTTGATACTCCGGGACACGCAGATTTTGGTGGTGAAGTTGAACGAATTTTAAATATGGTTGATGGGGTAGTGCTTCTTGTTGATAGTGCCGAGGGACCTATGCCACAAACAAAATTTGTTCTTGGTAAAGCATTAAAATTGGGACTTAAACCTATTGTTGTTATAAATAAAATTGACAGAAATGATGCAAGACCAGATGAAGTTTTGAATGAAGTTTTTGATCTGTTTGATAAAATGGGGGCAAGCGATGAACAGCTGGATTTTCCAACTTTGTATGCTGTTGGTCGTGATGGTTGGGCAGTTGAAAGTTTGGATGATATAACAAAAGATGGTAAAAATTTAACACCACTTTTTGATTTAATAATAAAACATGTGCCAGCACCAAAAATTGATGTTGGAGCTCCATTTAAAATGCTTGCAACTACACTTTATTCTGACAATTTTTTAGGAAGAATTTTAACCGGGAAAATACTTGCAGGTAGTGTAAAGGTTAATATGCCTGTTAAGGCAATAGATCTTGACAATAATGTTGTGGAACAAACAAAGATTACAAAAATTCTTGCATTTAGTGGTATTGGTAAAACTCCTTTGGATATGGCAGAGGCAGGTGATATAGTTTCCATTGCTGGCTTTTCAAAGGCAACCGTGGGACATACACTTTGTGATTTAAGTGTGAATGAAAATATTCCAGCACAAAAAATTGATCCGCCAACTTTGACTATGACTTTTTCTGTGAATACTTCACCATTTGCAGGACAAGATGGCGACAGAGCAAAATTGCAAAGTCGTGTTATTTGGGCAAGATTGCAAAAGGAAGCAGAATCAAACATAGCATTACATATAGAAAGAAGTGAGACCAACGAATCTTTTGAAGTTTCTGGACGTGGTGAATTACAGCTGGGGATTTTAATAGAGGAAATGAGAAGAGAGGGTTTTGAATTTTCTGTATCCCGTCCAAGAGTTGTATTTAAAGAAGAAAATGGTGTTAAAAAAGAACCATTTGAAGATGTGATTGTGGACGTTGATGAAGAATTTTCCGGAGTTGTTGTGGAAAAATTGTCAAAACGAAAAGGTTTAATGACAGAAATGAATGCAACAGGAGCAGGCAAAGTTAGAATAATTTTTAAAGTTCCATCACGTGGAATGATTGGTTATTTATCCGAATTTATGACAGATACCAGAGGAACCGGAGTTTTAAACAGGATGTTTAATTGTTATGATACCTATGCTGGACCTATTGAAAGGTACAGAAATGGTGTTTTGGTTTCAATGGAAAATGGGAAAACAACCGCATATTCGCTTTACGCATTAGAGGCAAGGGGTAAATTATTTATAGGGGCTGGTGTAGAAGTTTATTCCGGAATGATAATTGGTGAACATGCAAAAGATAACGACTTGGAAATAAATCCAGTAAAGGGAAAACAACTTACGAATTTACGAGCATCTGGTCATGATGAGGCAACTGTTCTTGCTCCACCAAGAGTTATGAAGTTAGAAGAAATGTTATCTTATATAGCAGAAGATGAGTTGTTAGAAATAACTCCTAAAAATCTTCGTATGAGAAAAAAAGAACTTGATGCAAGTATAAGACATAAAACACTTGGCAGAAAAAAAGAAGATTAAATCTTACTTGCCATAAAATTTATAAAAGAGGTGGAATTTTTTATGTTGCAATTTTTAAGGTTGAATTTTTAAAACGCAAAATTTTATCCCGCAAAAAATTATTTTTTTCGTGTTTTTTGTAAAAGTTTTAGCGTATAGCAGAACTTTTTTTTTCAATTGGTTTAAGGGTAAAAAGTGCAACAAGAGGTGAAATAGTTTCAATGTTAATTGTTAATGTTTCATCATCCCTGTTAAATTTTAACAAAGTATCAGTCGACGTTTCAAGTTTCCAACCAAGTGATTTTAAAGTATCAGTATAAAATTTAATAAATTCTGCTTTGGAAACTTTTTCACTGGAAATGTATTCTTCTACAACACGAACATCCTCTGTATCAAAATTTAAACTTTCATGTTCAACAAAACCATCTTGTAGTGGAATATCCTCGAACGATGACATAAACTTTGATGCAAAAACTGGAAAAGCAAAAAGGTTAAATAAAAACAAAAATAAAAAAAACTTTTTCATAATAACTCTATCCTATAATATAAAAATTTTAAAATCTATTATTTTATTATTCCTCTTCTTTTTCTTCTTCATCTTTGCTATCTGATTTACTGTCTTCTTCTCCCCCCTCATCTTCATCACCATCAGATTCTTGTTTTGGTTCATCTTTTTTAGGATCTACATTATTAGTTCTTGTTGTAAATGTATCTTTATTTATAACAGAATTATTTTCTTTATCAACACCACTACCAGTAAATCCAACAGGATTATTTTTATCTTTCTCTTCTCCTCCTTCTTTTTCTAATAACTCTTTAACTTCTTCTGTCGCCCTTAACATAATATCTTTATGTAAAAATACCTGTATTCTTGTACCGGCAGGAACGGTAAATGGAATCATTTGACTTGCACTATCTTCTATTAATTTATTCATAACACTTTTAAAGTTTTGAGTTACTTCTGCCTTTATTTTATCCCTTGGGGTCAGATTTCTAACTGCTTCTGTATCATTCCAAACATAACCATAATCATTTTTTAATTTTTCTATATCTTCTGCTGTTTTACCTTTACTGTTTAAAGTGTTATAACCAGCATGCATTCTTGGTGTACGAGTTACAAGAGTAGATGTTGTAGGGAATAATGCTTCCATTGCAACTGGAAGTGCGCTGTAAAGTAAAGGTTTTACAAATAATTGTTGTATATAACCAGTATCATTTTTACCTGGAACTCCACCACGACCCTGTGCATCAGCAGAATAATTTCCAATAGCACCTAAATTAAATTCTGCACCATCTGGTCTTATCAATCTGTGCCATACTATGTTTATTTTTTGAACGGCATTAAGAGTTGATGTAGGATCTGGAGCACCTTCTCCTGCGTTTTCGCCATTAGCAGCAGCACCTGCAACTCCAATCAATTGTGTCCCAGATGGGATAACTATTGTACGTCCATCACCACCAAAAACATTTCGCTCAACTGTTGCAGTTATATCTTGACTTGTTCCAGTTGCAGAAGACAAAAATATTGCCTTATTTAATACTGCCGGAATAGGTTTTGATTGACGAAGAACATATCTTTCATCCTTTGGCATAGAGGAAAGTTGCTCTTCACTAGTGATGGAAAATGGAATCTTATTTTTAAGAAGACCTTTTTTTATTTCCAATTTATCTTCTATACGATATAAATCTTCACCATTTTCTCCATCTCCATATTGAGGTTTTTTAGTTTCAGCTTTTATAAGCTTTCTATTATTCATAATTTTTTTATAATTTTTTGGTCTCTCACTTTCATTTTGTATGATACCTTCAAGAAGTGGTAATGTTAGTTCAATTCTTTTTTCTTCTGCAAGTTTTGAATCAACATTTGTTCCTTGACCAAGTATTTGACCTGTTATTGATTTTACTATGCCATCATCTTCTTGCTTACCAATTATTTCTTTACAATTTGGTGAATAAACTCTGTTATCTCCTTGCACCCAACCTATAAAAGTTCCTGCAAAATCATACGCTTTTGATGCATATTTTTTACAATCATTTGCAAGATTTTTTAAATTTATTGCTGGAGCTTCAGGTTTAGGCGCTGCTGCTACTTCTTGTTTTTCTTCTTTAACTTCTTGTTCTGGTTCAATTTCTGGTTCTGGTTCCGATTCTTTTTCTGGCTCTTGTTTTTCTTCTTCCTTTATTCCCTCTAAATTTAAATTAACTGCTATTGTTTTATCACTTACTTTTTTATCGCCGTTCATTTCTTGATATTTAAACAATATCTCGAGAGACATATTTGTCTTTGATTTTGGGGTCCACATTATACCAATAAAACAACTGCCATCTTTTGCAATATTGCCTTTTATGCAATCAGTTTTATCAATAACCAATCCATCAACGGTTTTATTTACAATGATATCTGTGATTTTTATTTTATTATTTAAAACGGAAAGTGAAAGATTTATTGCACCCTCTTCATCAACATTTTGTTTTAATGAAACTTCCTTTGGATCAAAGGTTAAAACAGGTGGAATATAAACTTTTTCAATATTATCTGTAATTTTTGTTTCTTGTGTATTTTCAGATTTAGTTTTTACAATATTTTTATATCTTTTTGTTTGTTTTATAACCATCACAACAATAAAAACTATAATCATTGTAATAGCAGAAAAAAATAATATTGTATTTGTTTTTTTTATATTTATAGCAGAAATTGTTTGCTTGTTATCGGGAAGAAGTGATGCATTTTCATCAGAAACGCTGATTTCTGGATCTGCACTGGTTTTTACTTTTTTATCAAAAAATCCCATATTTTCCCAATTCACAGAATTATTCTGTTCTTACCACATTGCAAGGAACATTTTTAAGCGATAATTTTTGACATATTTCATTTGCAACTTCTATTTGCTTAAATGGTCCTATTCTTAATCTGTAAAGTTCACCACCATAATATCTTTGTTGACCCAATTCATCAACACCACTTGTTTCCACAGAATAAAACGGAGTGTATTCATTTATCCATGTTAATTTTTCAGAAAGTTCCAACCACTTTGTTTCTAATTCAACAACGGATTTTCCTTTAAATATTTCAACTGATAAAACTTGATTTCCCTGTTTTACAAGAGGAACATAATGATTTGGCAAAACAGAACCATTTGTTTTTGGTGTTTTATTTAGCTTGTTATAAATAGCCTTATTCATATCTGTATCAAATTGAACGCCACTTCCTGTTTGAATATTTGTTTGTGCCATGTTAAGTTGTGTTGGATAATTGTATGCACCATTTTGAACATTTTGATAATTTAAAGACATATTTTGTTGCATACCAACCATATTATTCGTTGTCATAGCAGTACCATTTCCAACATCACCAACTACACCAATTAAATTTTGTGGTGGTGGTGGATTGGATAGTAAATAAGGTTTTGAACGAAGCTTTATACATACAAGTCGTCCACCATTTCTTAAAACCATATCACCTATTGCCTCTACAACAAGAAGTCTGCTTTGTGGACCTTCGGTTCTAAATCCAACTGGAGATTCCCCACCTTCTACAAGCAATGATACAACAGGTCTTTGATTCATATTAAGAGCCTTTTCCCCAAAATCTATATATGTGAAAATATTGTCTCGCCATACTCGTTCTGGGGCAATGATATAATCATCTGGATTTGGAACAAAAACGTCCAAATCAAAACGAAATTCAGTTGGATCAACATTGATACTTTTTATCCAACCAAAATCTTCACCCTCCCAATCTGTATCACCAATTTCTTTATAATTTTTACCACCCATCATAGATTTTGCAGAACTGAAACCACCAGAATTAGAAGCAGATGATGAGCTGGCAATACTGGAGCCTTTTCTGTATTTTTGTGATACAACAAGATCAATAACAGATGATGTTATTTTTTCCGTGTTAAGAGGTTCTGATCTTAAATAAAAAACATATTTATTTCCGCTTTTACCAAAAATAAATAAGTTGGTATCTGCCATTGAACGACCATCAACTGGGGAAATCATAAACACATTTTTTTCAATTGGTCGCCCATCAAAAAAATCTTTATCACCAACATAGGCATCTTTAATAGTTTCCCATTCTGGAAAATTTATAATAGTTAACATTCCATCACGAAGTTTTAAAGGTATAACATTTCCTGGTTCCCAAGTAATTTTTTGATATCCAGGTTTTGATTGATTTTCACCCATATTTTGTAAAGGATTTTCCCAAGCAGTTTGCGTTCCAAATCCATCAGCTGTTATTTCCGATTCTTGTGCAAAAACAAACCCAGAAAAAAAAGACAGAATAATTCCAATCAGTAAAAATTTTCTCATTTAAAATCCTTCTCTTTTTTGATGTTATACTTTAACCCTTTATAATACAAGTATTTTTTAATTCATATATTCATAACTTGTTATTTTAAAACCAAGCGGATTTATTCCTTTATTTTCCAATTTAATTTTTTCAACTTCATGTATAAATTCTGCTGTTATTTTTATTTTCTTATTTTGATATGTTGGATTTAATCCAAAAGAATCAGTTGTTTTAATTTCTATCAGACAGATCCAATTTTTTGATTTAGGTTGATATTCAATATTTTTAACTAAAGCTGTTTTTACCAAATCTTTTTCATTTTTTATTTTTTCTTTATATTCATAGCTACTTACAAATTCATTATAAACTTTTGGAATTGAAAAATTATAAACAATGCTTGTTTCATTATATTTTTTATTCATTAAGATTTTATCAGTAAATAAACTTTCACGTTCTATTATATAGTCAATTATGTATTGTTTTGATATTTCAAACCCAAGGCTGTCTTGGGCTATATTATATTTATTTGATAATCCCCTTTTAACATAGATATCAGTTATTTTATTATTATTTGCTGATACAAAAAATAGCTCACTTTTTGGAACAGGTGAAATCCCAACAAAAGCAATAAATAAAATAAAATTACTTATAATGCTTATAACAAGAAGCATAAGTAAAATTCTTAAAATCCATAAATATCTTTGTTCATCCAGATTTTTCAAACTTCAACCCCCATCAAAAAAAACATATAAAAACTTTTATAAAATTGCAAGAAATAAAGATTTAAGTAAAAATAAAATCAAAAAAATCTTGAAAGTAAAATTTGTTGTGATACTATCACTTGTATGTCAAATAAGGAGATGAAAAATATGGCTAAAATAACAGATAAAAAAACAACAAAAAAGGCAGTTGCAGTAAAGGCGAAAGCACCAGTTAAAAAAGTTGCAACAAAAAAAGTGGTAAAGGTTGCTCCACAAAAAATAACTGCAAAAAAGGTTGAAAAAAAACTTGCTTCAAAATCAGCTGTAAAAACAATGAATAAAAAAGTAGATACAGATAAAATTGTAAGAAGTATCCTTATAGCTTTGTCTGTGATTGTTGCTGTTGCTATTATAGTTATGAAAACAACAAAAAAATCCAATATGATGGTAAAAAAGGAGAATACATTTTCTTTTGTTTCAAAAGATGGTAAAGAAAAAGTTGATTTAAAACTTCAAATTGCAGACACAGATGCAGCAAGGTTAAAAGGGCTTCAAGGTGTAAAAAAACTCGATATGAAAACAGGAATGCTTTTTGATTTTGAAGAGCCAGGTTATTATTCAATGTGGATGAAAGGAATGGATATTCCACTTGATATGGTATTTTTGAACAATTATGGTAAAGTCCTTACTATTGCAGAAAACAGACCTCCTATGAATGAAGATTTAATAACACCTTGTTCTGTTGCATATGATAAACTTTCAACAAAAGCAAAAAAGAATATAGATGAAGATAAATTTTTTCAAAATTGTGAAGATAAATATCTTAAATATCAAAATCTTACAAGATACGTTGTTGAAATTCCAGCTGGTACTATAAAAGCGCATAATATAGTGGTTGGTGATGTTTTGCTTAAAAAATAATTTTTCTTTATGTTGTTAAATGATGCTGCCGTTTAAAACGGCAGTTTTTTTGCTTGTTATTAAATCTTTTAATGTTATTTTATAGCATATTAGATGGAATTTATTATGAAAGAACAGACAAAAAGACAATATCAAATAGGTGAAAAAATAAAACGTGCACTTTCTAATATGTTTATAAGTGGTGTTTTTGAATCTAAAATACAAGATATGTTTTCTTTTACAGAAGTCTCTCCATCTCCTGGTTATCAAACTGCATTTGTATTTATTTCTGCACTTGATAAAAATAAGAACCAAGAAATAGTTGATATTCTTAACAAAATGACAAATGAGATAAGATATGAACTTGCTCACACAATAAAATTAAAATACACCCCAACTTTAATTTTCAAATATGACTACTCACTTGATTATGCCAACAGAATTGACACCATCCTTAAGTCCAGTGAAATAAAACAAGATTTAGTAAAATTCTAACATTCATTCTTATATGTGAATGAGATAATAAAAATAATTATATTACAAAAATTCTACTATATATAATCAGCTACAACATGATGAACAGGTTTCTGAACAATAAGCATGATCTCCACATATCCTTTTACATGCCGAACAATCACATGGTGAACTACTACTTCCTGAACTTCCACTTGAACTTGAAGAACCACTTGATGATGACGAACTTGAATCACTTGAAGATGAATCACTGCTTGAACTTGGACAACTTTCACAACTGCAATCACTATAATTTGTTCCACATGAACAGCTTATATTACATACACAATTACCACCACTGCATGTTCTATTGCCACTACAATGACTATCATTTATACATTCTACACAACTACCACTACCATTACAATATGGACTTCCACCACCACACCTATAATAACAACTTGTGGCACCAACTCCACTTGTATAACAATTATTTGTATCACAACTTAAACAACTACCTTGACCACTACTTGGTTGATAAGTTCCAGGGGAACAAGAAGTACAACTTGAAGCGCCAGACCATGAATAACTTCCTGGGGAGCAGGATTTGCATGTATTATCTCTCATATTTTGCTTATAGTAAGTTCCAGCATTACAATCATTACATTTTCTGTCTGTTCCATTCCATATCATACCATCATTACATAAACAAAATGATAAACTTGGATCATATTTACCCTCATATGGTGTATTACACAAAGTTTTATCATTTGGAATACAATATTTGGATAAAGTTTTTTGTATCAAACTTTTAGTTTCTGGTGATGCAGAAAATGTATCACTTACAAATAACACACTAACAAACATCACAACTTTAGCAAAATTTTTTATATAGTTTTTCATCTCGTCTCTCCCTTTACGATAGGAAGTTAGCAACTATATCTTTCAAATAGTATGCAGTATTCTATATATTTCCACATCTTCCTACCTTATAGTAGGAAAATTTTACCTATGCTATCTCTAGCATCAGAAAGACAGGATTGCTACATCCTTTCAATTAATATCATAATAAAGTAAAAAGATTTTTATACAAGAAAAAATATTTAATTATAAAAAATATCCCCTTTCAAAGGGGACAAAATTTAAAATAAAACCAACCAAACAAAAACTTTCAAAACTAAATATTAAGTGCGGTTCTGTAAGTTTCGGTTAGTTCATCAAGTTCGCTTCTGTCTGCTTCATCAAGTTTTTTAAGTCTTAATATAACTTTCATTATTTTTGGATCATATCCAACACTTTTTGCTTCGGCATAAATTTCCCTTATATCTGCTCTGATATTTGCCATTTCCTCTTCTAATCTTTCAACTCTTTCAATAAAGCTGTTAAGTTGTTCAACAGAAATTCCATCTATATTTGCCATTTTATACCTCCCTTGTTAAAAAAATGTAGAAATAAAATATTATATAGTGTAAGATAGCACGTCATTAAAAAGATGACAAGAAAAAAATAATAAATATGGAGATAATAAAATGGAATTAAAAAACCTTGAAAATAGCTTTCGTTATACAAAAATAGTTGCAACAATTGGACCCAGCACCGAATCTTATGAAAATTTGAAAAAAGTGATAGATGCTGGTGTTAATGTTTGCCGTTTTAATTTTTCTCATGGTTCACACGAAGAACACAAAAGAAAATTTGATAATATAAAAAGAATTGAAAAGGAAACAGGCAAAAAAATTGGAATTATCGCAGATATTCAAGGACCAAAATTAAGAATAGGTAAATTCAAAAATGAAGAAGAAACACTTGAAAATGGTCAAATTTTTACATTTGATAACAATGAAGAATTGGGTGATAAAACAAGAGTAAATTTACCAAATATCACTATTTTAAATGCATTAAAAGTTGGTGATTTTATTCTTATAAATGATGGGAAAATCAAGGTTCAAGTTATTGAAAAAGATAACGATTCTGTTAAAACAAAAGTTATTGTTGGTGGAGTTATTTCAGACAGAAAAAGTTTTAATATTCCAAATACTATTGTCGATTTACCAATTTTTACAGAAAAAGATTTGGCAGATGTTGAATATGCTTTATCAATTGGTGTTGATTATATTGCCGCATCATTTGTACAAAATCCAAAAGATATAGAATATGCAAAAAAGCTTATAAATGGCAGAGCTTGGCTTATCAGTAAGATTGAAAGACCTTCGGCTGCGTTTGAACATTTGGAAAAAATTATTGAACTTTCAGATGCTATCATGATTGCAAGAGGCGATCTTGGGGTAGAGGTTAAACCAGAAATAGTTCCAATACTTCAAAAAAAGATGATAAAACTTTGTAAAGAAAAAAGAAAACCTGTGATTGTTGCGACTCACTTACTTGAAACCATGATAAACAATACTTTCCCAACAAGAGCAGAAGCATCAGATGTTGCAAATGCCGTTTATGATTGTACAGATTGTGTTATGTTGTCTGCAGAAACAGCACAGGGGAAATATCCAACAGAAACAGTTGAAATGATGGCAAACATTATAAAACAAGTTGAAAATGATGCAGAATATAAAAAATATATGCAACTATCAACCAGTGATTTAAAGAATAATACTATTGGTGATATTATGACATCTGTTGCTGCCGATATAACTTATCAAACAGATATAAAGGCAACTGTTACTTATACAACCAGCGGTACTACAGCAATAAACCTTTCAAAACATAAACCTAATGCGCCAATAGTTGCTGTATCAACAGATGAAAGAACAGTAGGAAGACTTACACTTTGTTGGGGTGTTATACCACAACTTGTTGATGAAACAAACTCTGATAAAATTGATGATATCTCAAGAGGTATTGTTAAAAAATTAAACATTGCAAAAGAAAATGATAAAATTATTTTAACATTTGGTAAGGGAACGGCCACATCTAAAACAATTTTCAAACAAGGTTCAACCACTCTTGTAAGTGTTATTGATGTGTAAGCTTTTTAATATTTAAGCTGAAAGCAATAGTCAGTTATAAATTGGCTGTTGCTTTTTTGCTTTACTTACGCTTTATATTTCTTATAATCTACCTTACAGAAAGGAATGAATGTGTCAAAGTTAAGAATAGCGGTTGTTGGTTGTGGAAGGATTTTTGATTCACATTTCAAAGCAATACAAAATAATTCTGCTACTATGGAATTGGTTGCTATATGCGACAGAAATCCAACAAGTCTTCAAAAAGCTCATGAAAAAGCAAATGTAAATCAATATACAAATCTGGAAGATATGTTAAGATATGAACATCTTGATTGTGTGAGCATTTGTACCCCTAATGGTTTTCATTATGAAAATGCTAAAAAGATATTAAAATCAAAAATAAATGTTATTGTTGAAAAGCCTTTAACTTTAGATTTCAAAGAAGGACAAGAACTCATCAAACTTGCAAAAAAAGTTAATAAACATGTTTTTTTGATACATCAAAATAGATTTAATCCAACAATTCAATGTGTTAAACAAGCAATAGATGATGGAATGTTTGGTCATATTTATATGATGACATCTAATGTTTTTTGGTATAGAGATGATAATTATTATACCGCTTCGTCATGGCATGGTTCAAAAACTATTGATGGTGGAGCGTTTGCAACACAGGCTTCGCATTATACAGATATTATGAATTGGTTTTCCGATTCAAAGCTTAAATCAATTTATGCTGTTGGTAAAACAAGAAAGCATAAAATTGAAACTGAAGATTGTGGTATGGCAATAATAGAATGGGACAACAATACAATTGCAAATATCAATTTATCGGTTGTAACTTATAATCAAAATTATGAGGGGTCGCTTACCATAATAGGAGAAAAAGGTTTTGTAAAGATTGGTGGAGTTGCCCTTAATAAAATAGAGGATTGGAAATTTGAAGATAATAAAAAAGAGTTTTGTAATACCATTTCATATGATACAGCTTCTGTTTATGGCAATGGGCACACTCCATATTATGAAAGTGTTGCAAATACACTTCTTAATGATAAACCATTTTTAATTTCTGATGCAGATGCATTGGGTTCACTGCAAATATCTTGCGGTATCATAAAATCTATGAATAAAAATAAACTTATAAAATATTAAAATTTAATTTTGTTATTATAACGAATCTTTAAATTTATATATTTATTTTAAATTCATATATATCAGGAAGGTCGTTTTCGTACAAGATTGTATCGTTTGCTTTTATATTTATATCAAGCCATTTTTGTGCTTCAACCAAACTATTAACTAATACTAATTCTTGTTTTTTTGTTTTACCAGCTTTGAAAGTATTTACAAAACTTGCAATCCTTTCTGGGACAACAGCTATTGCAACATCTGCCGTTTTAATAGCAATCTCTGCGATCTCACTATGTTGTTTATCATGTAAATTCCCCAACTCTACCATCCCCGGAGTTATAAGAATCGCTCTGCCTTTTTTTTCTGTTGCAATAACATTTAAAGTATGAAGTGCAGATTTAAAGCCAAAAATATTTGAATTAAAGGCATCATCTATGATTGTGATGTTGTTATCTTTATTTTTAACTTCTAATCTGTGTTCTGTTTGTGGCAAGTTTTTTAAAGTTGCAATAATTGTCTCTACCTCAACACCAAGTTTCATTGCAATAATAAATGCAAGCGAGATATTATCTGCTTGATGTTCACCCAAAACTGGTGTAAAAATATGATAGGTTTTAGTATTATAAAAAAGATCAAATTCTATCCCTTTAAGTGTAGTTTTTAAATTTTTAATATCAAAAATAGTTGGACTTACATCATATTTTTTTAAATATTTTTCAGATATCATTTTAGCATTTATAAAATACTCGCCACCTGTTTTTTTCACGTTTTCTATCAAAAAAAATTTTTCTTTGGCAATAGCATCAATCGTTTTAAACTTTTTTAAATGAGCCGTACCAATAGCTGTCAACACCCCATATTTTGGCTTTACAAGGTTTACAATTTTTTCTATCTGTCCTGGTCCATCAGTGCCAATTTCTACAATAAAAAATTTATGATTTTCTTGTAAATCTTCGCGTATTACTCTGGTTATTCCCATTAACGTATTTATGCTTCGTGCGGTTGTAAACGAATTTGAAACAGATGATAAAATATGATTTACAATATTTTTCAAACTGGTTTTCCCAAAAGAACCAGTAATCCCTATCACAACAGGGTTATATTTTTGAAGTTTTTCCTTTGCCTGTTTAATATATTTTCCTTTGATATACCATTCAAAAGGTGAAAGTAAAATATTTGAAAAAATAAATAAAAATGGCAAAATTTGTATGTTTAAAAATATATATCCCAAAAAATTGCAAAGACAATAAGTCTCGGATAAATGAAGCGTATATACATATGCCACCACAGATAAAATATGAAAAACGTTTAAAAATAAAAAAGCGGACACTTGAAAAAGTCGTTTCATTCTGGTTGTTAAAATCAACTTTTTTTTGAATTTTGCATTTGTTGGATTTGGTGTTAAAAATGCAAATATCAAAAATAAAGCTGTCATAATAAACATATCAAGCAGATAATTTTTTGCTGTGATTGCATACAAGCTATAAAAAAATAAAATAGCTGATAATTTTTTATCTATTAAACTGCTTTTATTAAAAATAAATTTAAAAAATGATTTGTTATTATATTCTTCTTGTTGAAAAAAAAGACCATAAAAAAATAATCTTTTATAACTGAAAAACAAAAAAGAAAGATAGCAAATAAAAAAACTAACTGGAAATATTATCATAATTTTACCCATTAATACTATTTTTTATTATTGTTGAAACCTGATATTTTCCATCTGTTAAAATACTATTATGATCAAAACTTGGCAAAATATAAAGGTTGCTGTTTTTTATAACTTTATGAAACTTGTGTCCAAAAACAACTGGTGTAATAACATCATTTTCACCATAAATCAAAACAACTGGCAAGGTAATTTTTTTCGCAACAGCACGTAGATCTTGAACTACAATTTTTTTCAAAATTTCTTTCATTGTTGGATTAGCATTTTTATAATCACTGCTTGCAAATTTATTATAGTAAATTCTATACAATTTTGAATTATAAATATTTTTATTAAAAATTTTATAAAAAATATTCAAGAACCAAAAACCTTTTCTTATAAAAAACAATAAAAATTTTTTAATTGAAAACTTTTTATGTTTAATCCCAGCACCAGCAATAATAAAAGTTTTTTCAATTAAGTCATTGTAAGCAGCAGACAAGCAAATACAAATTCTTCCACCGAATGAATGACCAACAATATAAATTTTTTGATTGCTCTTTATCACATTTTTAATAAAATCCGCAACCGCATCAACATAATCAGACAGGTTCATATTTTCTTTTATAATATTGGAACCTCCAAAACCCGGTAAATCCAATAAATAACAATTATATTCTTTTAAAGTTTCAACAATAGGTCGCAAGTTTTCAAGACTATGTCCCCAACCATGCAAAAATAAAATTGTACCTGCATCTTTGTTTGCAAAACATAAAATTTCATAATTTAAATTTTTGTATTTCATAATAAATTCCTTTCAAATTATAACTTAAACAATAAATTTTTTCACGATATATTTTAAACTATTTGAATTTATAAATTTTATAATGTATAAAACTCTCTGAGGATTGATAGGCATAAATAATAAGCCACCTGGTCAGGTTCGGAAGAAAGCAGCCAAGTTTGTTATTGTGGGTTATCAAATCCTCTTTTTTTTACTATTTATAAAATCTTAATTTCTAAGAAAAAATTTTCAGTGAAAAAACACTAAAAAAGAGCAAAAACTTTGCTCCTTAAACAGGATAAAAAACTCCTGCAAAAAAACAGGAGTCGTTAAGAGTTATTTATCCTATATATTTATATATATAAACGTATCCCCAACCACCATTTTGACCATTCCCAGCAGAATATCCATTACTTCCATTTGCAGAATCACAAGAATGAGCCCATCCACCATAACCACCGCCTCCTCCTGCAGCAGTATATTTTTGTACATCAATAATATTTAATTCAGATGAACCACCGTTTCCACCATTTGTACCACGACTACTTCCACGCCAAACTTTTCCACCATTGGAACCATCATAACCTCTTGATCCTATAACAGCTGTAAAAGAACTTTTTTTTAATAATATTAGAACTTCTCTTTCAACATGACCATTTCCTCCAGATCCACCAGAACTGTCCCAACCGCAACTACTTGGTCCAGCTCCACCACCATTTCCACCTGAACCTCCTGCCACTACTACTTTATAAACTCCCTTTTCTAAAAAACCTTTTGTTTGATTTGATGCAATTAACTGCCACATTCTATTATCATTAATTTGTGTTTTAGCTGTTTCAAATTTTTCATATAACATTCTTGTATCAAATTTTTTATTAAACCAATCATCTTTTGGCACACATGTATAAAAGTTTTGTGCATTAGTTATTGTGGGTATTAAAAGACTTGTTATTAAAGTTATCATAGTTATATTGTTATGTTTCATTATTTACTCCTTAATTTATCTTATTACAATTGGTTGATTGTGTTGAATAATTGTTAGTGGCTTGTATTTCAGTATATGCATCAAAATCATTTGATGAACATGAGTTAACAGCAACTGATTTTAATTCAAAATCAGCTGGACAATTTCCATTTACAACTTTTACTAGTTCAAATCCTTCGGGACAGATAATCTGTCTGCAAGTTATATGATCCCGTTGACTTACGATAGTTTTATATGGGCATTCTTTACATAATCTGGAACTTGCATCCCAGCAGTTATTGCTGTCGCCATCAAAAATATTTTTACATTTTACTATTCCTGTTTGCTTGTTATATTCTGGCTCTCGCCCCGTACCGCACACTTCTTTCCCTCCTGCACTGATGCCGTATTTAGCGAGTGTCTCCTGTATCAACCTTTTAGTTGCTTCACTTGCAGAAAATGCTTTGTGTGAAATTAAAATCCCCACAGCAAACAGCAAAATTTTGCCATGATTTTTTATATAGTTTTTCATCTCGTCTCTCCCTGTTACGATAGGAAGTTGATAACTATATAGTATAAAATAGCACGTAGTATTCTGGATATTTCTACATCTTCCTACCTTGCAGTAGGAACTTCCAAACATACGAGTTCCTCGTTCATTATACCATAGGGTTATCAAGCCCTGTCATTAGCATAATGATAATTCTAAAAAACTTTTTATACAAGGAAATTTTATTAAATAAACTGGTACGCCATAAGGGAGTCGAACCCCTAACCTTCTGATCCGTAGTCAGATACTCTATCCAATTGAGCTAATGGCGCAAATGAAATCAAAAAAAATTATATTGTTTTATAAGAATATTTCAAGGTTATTTTTCTTTGGCTATTGTCAATTAATGTGCGGTTGCCCAATTTGAACCTGTTCCAATATCAACTATCAAAGGAATTGCAAAACTAACTGCATTTTCCATTGTTTGTTTTATTATTGTTTTTGCCGTTTCAAGATAGTTTTTATCAACTTCAAAAATCAGCTCGTCATGTATTTGTAAAAGCATTTTTATTTTATCATTTAAATTTTGTGCTGTTATAGTTTCATGCAGTTTTATCATTGCGGTTTTGATTATATCTGCGGCGGTTCCTTGACATGGTGCATTTATTGCCATACGTTCAGCATAAGATTTCATCCTTAATACATTTATATATGGAACAAAAATTTTTCTTTTAAACAAGGTTTCAACATAACCATTTTCACGAGCAAAAGATTTTGTTTTTTCCATATAATCTTTGATTTCTGGATAAGTTTTAAAATAGTTTTCTATGTAAATTGCTGCATCAGTGTTTGAAATATTAAGGTTGTTTGCAAGACCAAAGGCAGACATTCCATAAATTATGCCAAAATTTATTGCTTTTGCTTTACGACGTAAATCCGGGGAAACATCAGTGATTGCAGTATTAAAAATATGCGAGGCGGTTTGAGTGTGTATATCAACTCCATCTAAGAATGCATCTTGCAATTTTTTTGCCCCAGATAAAATTGCCATAACGCGCAGTTCTATTTGTGAATAGTCAGCAGAAATCAAAGTGAAATTTTTATTTTCATCTGCGATAAATGCTTCACGAATTTTTTTACCAAAATCTGTTCTAACTGGAATATTTTGCAAGTTTGGATTATTGGAACTAAAACGCCCTGTGGCAGTGGTAGTTATTGAAAAATTCGTATGTATCCTATTATTGCCGTCAACAGCCAAAGGTAAAGCATCAGTATAAGTATTTTTTAATTTTGAAAATTCACGATATTTTAAAATATGATCTGCAATTTCAAACCCATTGATACTTAATTCTTTTAAAATATCAATATCTGTTGAATAAGTTGTTTGATTTTTTTTAGGATATGGAATTTTCATCTTATCAAACAAAACTTCACCAAGTTGTTTTGGTGATAAAATATTAAAACTTTCACCTGTAATTTCATAAATTTTTTGTTCTTCAAGATTTAAATTTTTATCAAGTTCTTGACTTAAAATTGCAAGCTTTCCCTTGTCAATCAAGATGCCATTTTTTTCCATTTTTGTTAAAATATTTATAAGTGGCAAATCAAATTCATAATAAATTTTTAATAATTCAGTTGTAAGTTGTGGATATAATAATTCATAAAGTTTGTAAATATATTCACATCTTTCACATACAAATTTTGATGCAGCAAATGGAATAATTAAATTAAAATCAATCTGCCTTTGACCAGTTCCGCATAAATCTTTATAAGTTGTAAGTGTTTTATTAAAATAAAGTGAGGCAAGATTTAAAATATCATGTTTGTGTTTTGATGTGTGCAAAATATAGCTGATAATTTCAACATCTTCTATGTTATTTACTTTGAAACCATGATTGTTAAAAATATGTAAATCATCTTTTATATTATGTCCGATTTTTTTTATTTTTTCATTTACAAGAATAGGAGAGAGTAGATCGATAATATCATCAATTTTAACTTGATTTTCAATAAGTTCAGTTTCATTTGATGAAAATAAATTTTCAGTATAAATTTGTTTTACATGTCCCACAGGAATATAAAAACACTCATTTTCTAAACCTATTCCTATACCTGTAAGTGGAGAATTAAAATTGTCCGGTTTGGCACAAATCGCCTTGATTGATATTTTTTCTTGGCTGTTGCAAATATTAACCAGGTTTTGTAAATCATCTTTTGTTTCAATAATTTTATAATTTACAATTTTTGTTTCTGTCTGTGTTATATTTTCTGTTGGTATAGCAGTATTATTTTCATTAGCAATAATTTCTTTTTTTTCTGTTATATCATTAACTTTAGCAAAAAGTGATTTAAATTCCATTTCTTGTAAAAATGAAAGTAGTTTGTTTTTATCAACATCTTTGTTTTCAATTTTATCAATAGGAATTTCAAGCGGCACATCACGTTTTAATGTTGCAAGTTTTTTTGAAATAAAGGCAAGTTCACGACCTGATAAAATCATTTCTCGTTTTTTATTTTGTTTAATATTTCTTGCTTTATCAAATACTTCATCAAGATTCCCATATTTTAAAATAAGCTCGCTTGCAGTTTTGGGACCAATCCCTTTGACTCCGGGAATATTGTCAATTGTATCACCAATCAAAGCTTGAATATCAGGAATAAGTTTTGGATCTGTGATATTAAATTTTTTTTCTATATCTGTGGTTGTAAGATATTTATTTTTAAGTGGGTCATATAAATTCACTCTGTCATCCATAAGTTGCATTAAATCTTTATCAGAGGAATAAATCAAAACATTATCATTATTATTTTTTGCAATTTCTGCATAAGTTGCAATTATATCATCTGCCTCAAAATTGTCTTGTTCTACAATTGGCAAATTGAATGCAGTTGTTGCTTTTCTTATATATTCAAATTGAGGAATTAAATCCTCTGGAGTGGCGGATCTGTTTGTTTTATATAATGGATAAATTTCATTTCTAAAATTTTTTCTGGCTTTATCAAAAACAACTATGACTATTTGATTAGTGTTTTTAAGGCTTTTTAATAATTTAAATAACATATTACAAAAACCATAAACCGCACCAACTGGAAGTCCATCACTTCTTGATATAGGGGGCAGGGCATAATATGCACGAAAAATATAACCTGATCCATCAATTAAAATATATTGTTTTTGCATGAGTTATCTTTTAAAAATAAGTCCTATGTTATCATAAAAATCTTGTTGTTGTTTCCAAATTTCATTTACTTTGACACTAGTAAATAAACATACTTTTCCATCAATAATTTTTTCCATATCTTTTCTTGCTCTTACACCAATTTCTTTTAATTTTTTTCCTTTATCACCAACTATCATTGAAACATGATTTATGGAATTGGTGTAAATTTCTTGTGAAACAATGGTTGCATTTCCTTTATCATTTTCGGTTATTTCAGTTGTTTTAACAGCAATATTATATGGCAATTCTTGATGTAGCAGTTCATAAATTTTTTCACGTGTGATTTCAGCAAGTTGTATTTCAAGTGAAGTGTCAGTTGTTATATCATTTTCATACATAAAATCAGCAAATGGCAGTTTTCCCTTTATCCATTCTAACACAGAAACAAGTCCATCATTTTTAAGGGCAGAAATCATAAAAACTTCATCAAATAAATTAGGTACTATTTTAATAATTTCACCAGTTAAAGATAACAACTTATTTTTTTCTATTAAATCAATTTTGTTTAAAACAAGAGCAACAGGTGAGTTAATAGTTTTTAAATGATTTACAATAGTTGTAAAAGTTTTTGTGATTCCTTTTGTAGCATCTAAAATGTAAATAACAGCATCACTATTATCCATCGCAGACCATGCAGAAGATACCATTGCTCGTCCAAATTTTTCTTTTGCATTAAAAATTCCTGGGGTATCCACAAAAATCATTTGGATATTATCTTCTGTCTTAATACCTCTTATCTGCCCTCTTGTTGTTTGAACTTTATGAGTTGTTATTGCAATTTTTTGATTTAAAATTGTATTTAAAAAAGTTGATTTCCCAGAATTGGAAGCACCAAGTATAGCAATAAATCCGCATTTTGTTTTATTATTTTCTTTTTTCATGATTTAAAAAACTTTCTATTTTAGATAAGATACCAAAATTCTGCCATTTATCAAGGACAATATTATAAAAGGGGGCATTTTTGATTTTTGTAAATTCTTGTTTATATCTGTTTTTTGAAAGAAAAAAAGTTTTATCAAAATGTGTGATACAAGTATTTAATGAGATTTTATCAAAATTATACAAACTATATTCTGCAATAAAACGAAAATATCGTAAAATACGAAGTGTATCTTCATTTATACTTTCAATTGGATTTTTAATAAATTTTAAAGTTTTTGTTTCTATATCTTTTATCCCATTATAAAAATCAAAAACATTTTTATTTCTGTCAATATAAATGCTGTTTATTGTAAAATCTCGTCTTTTTGCATCTTGTTTTATATCATTTATAAAAGTAATTTTTGGAAATCTGTTTCTAAAATAATGTTCTTTTCTAAAACTGGTGATTTCATAATTTTTTTTATTTATTGTTGCAATTATTGTTCCAAACATTTTGAATTTATCATTAAAATTTATATTTTCTTTATCTAAAATTTTTATGATTTGCGATGGATGTATTGGAGTTGAAAAATCAATATCTGTAATTTTTTGATTTAAAATTGCATTTCTTATTGCACCACCAACAATATAAACATCACTTTCATACTTTTTAAAAATATCAAAAATGAAATTTATGTCGTTATCAAATAAAATATTAAAATTTTGATTTAAATACATTTTAAAATCTTGTATATTATAGTTTATAAATATAGCAATTTTTATTAAAATAAAAGGATTTATTTTTGAATAGTAAAAATATAAATATTGTTGTAGTTTTGATATTTTTGTTTTCAAACAATTTGTCTTTTGGCAATAATACAAAACAAAATTTACAAAAAATAAATAAAACTATCACAGAAAAAAAATTGATAAATGCTTCTCTTGAAAAAGAAAATAAAAAAATTCAAGATGAAATCACATCTACTCAAAAAAAACTGGTTAAAATTGCAGGTGAAGTAAAAAAATACGAGGGACAATTTAAAAAATATGATAACCAGTTATATGAACTTTATTTAAAAGAAAAAACTTTGCAAAAAAAAATTGCAGAAAATAATAAAAACCTTGTAAATATAATTGCTACATTTCAAAATATTGCGGAAATTCCAAAGGGATATTTATTTTTTAAATCCGATAAAATCACATCTTATTTTAATGATTCGCTTCTTTTTTCATCGTTAATTGAAACACTTGATAAATTGCAAACATCTTATAATAAAGATCTTGAAAGTTTAGGAAAATTAAGAACTGAAATAATATCTGCAAAAAATTCTATTAAACAAATTTCAACAAAGGTTAAAAATGAAAAAAATAAAATTGATAAACTTATAAAAGATAAAAAACAAAAACAAATAAAATTAACAAATAAACAAAAAGAAACAAAAAATGAAATTGCAAAACTTATCATAGAATCAAAAACAATAGAAGAGTTAATCAAAAAAACAGAAGAAAGAAAAAAAAGACAAAGACAACAAAGAAAAAGTCGTGTTGCAACGGGAAATAATCCACTTCCAGTTGTGGCAGATATTGAAACTTATTTTGGTGAAAAAAGAAAACAAGGTATAACATCAAAAGGTATTTATCTAAAGGCAAAACAAGGAATGCAAGTGATTTCTCCAACCGATGCAGAAGTTATGTTTTCTGGCACACTCCAAGGATTTAAAAACTTGCTGATACTTCATTCCCATGATGATTATTATATAATAATTGGTGGACTTAATGAACGAATTGTTGATGAAGGGCAAAATTTACTTGCTGGTGAACCAATTGGTGAAACCGGTGATGGTGATTTTTATATAGAAATAAGAGATAAAACAACACCAATAAATCCACTTACTTATTTTAAAATATAAACTTGAATATTTGATAAAAAATATTAAATTATGTTTGATTTAGGAGAGATTTCATGACAGAAAAAAAATTATTTTCAACAAAAACTTTTATAACTTTATCAATAATTTTATTTGTTTTTTCAATAATTGCATTTGAGATTTCAACATCTTCTACAACTTTTGCTGTGCTTAATAATAAGAAACCAGAAAAGCAAGCTGATGTTTATGAAATGTTAGAAGTTTTTGGAAAAGCATTTGAAATAACAAAAGAAAGATATGTGGAAGAAGTTGATAATAAAAAATTAATAGAGGGGGCAATTGATGGAATGTTGACCAAACTTGACCCTCATTCAAGTTTTTTAAATACTGAAGAATTTACAGAAATGATGGAACAAACAAGCGGTGCATTTGGCGGTCTTGGTATAGAGGTAACAATGGATTCTGGTGTTGTAAAAGTTATATCTCCTATTGATGATTCTCCTGCATACAAAGCTGGAATACAAGCTGGCGACCTTATCACTCATATAGATGATATACAAGTTTATGGTCTTACATTAAATGAAGCAGTGAAAAAGATGAAAGGGAAGCCAGGTTCAAAAGTAAAATTAAAAGTTTTCCGTAAAGGTAAAGAGCCATTTAATGTTGAAATAACAAGAGATATTATAAAAACAGATCCAATAAAATTTAAATTAAAAGGTAAAGAAAAAGATGTTGGTTATGTACGACTTGCAACTTTTAATGAAAATTCTTTCCAAAGTTTAAAAGATATTGTTCAAAAAACTTTATCAAAAAATCCAAAGATTTTGGGATTCGTTCTTGATTTAAGAAACAATACTGGCGGACTTTTGGATGAAGCAGTTAAAATTTCAGATGCATTTTTGGAACAAGGTGAAATAGTATCAGTAATAGGTCGCCAAAAATCTGATAATCGTGTATTTTTTGCAACAGGTGGCGATATCATAAATGGCAAACCTCTTGTTGTTATTATAAATGGTGCGTCTGCTTCTGCTTCAGAAATTGTGGCTGGCGCTTTACAAGATCACAAAAGGGCTGTGATAATAGGAACAAAATCTTATGGTAAAGGTTCGGTTCAAACTTTGATTCCTATGGGTGGGGCAAGCGCTCTTAAATTAACAACAGCAAAATATTATACTCCAAGTGGCAGATCAATACAGGCAGATGGTATAGAACCAGATGTAGTTGTAAATGTTGCAAAGCTAGAGGAATTTAAAGAAGACAGAATTTTTTCAGAATCAACATTAACAAACGCTCTTAAAAACGATACAAAAGATAAAAATCCAACAAAAAAAGATGATAAAAATGACGTGAAAAAAGAGTTTGAAAAACAACAAGAAGAAAGAGAAGATAAAGATTATCAATTAAACAGAGCAATAGATTTTGTTCGTGCAATAGCAGTTTATAATGATAAAAAACCACTTGTAAAAGTTGATGCAAAAGATAATAAAAAAGATGTAAAAACAACAACCAAAGAAATAAAAAAGAAAAAATAATATTGCATCTTACATGATAATTTCTGTCAAAGTTATAACTAACGCTAAACAAAATAAAGTGTTTGATCTTGGTGATTGTAATTTTAAAATATATCTAACCTGTATTGCAGAAAAGGGTAAAGCAAACTTGGAGCTTATAAAATTGTTATCAAAACACTTTGGTATTCCAAAATCTGCTATAACCATAACTTCCGGTACAAAATCCCATAATAAGATTATTTTTATAAATATGTAAATGATTGGGGAGCTTTATTTATTCCTATAGAATTTAATGTTTTTGGTTTATCATATTTTTTTATATTGTCTAACTTGTATGCTACAGCTGTTTTATAACCAGCATAATAAGAATTATAAAAAGCTTTATTAATGCCAGATTCTTTATTTGTTTTTTGCCATACTATTTCAGGTTTATCTTCTATAATATCTGCTTCACCAACAATTTTCATAACAGGATAAGAGGAATAAAAGATTATTTTATTTATATGTGATTTGCATCTTTTCTTACGAAATTCAAACTTTTTGATACCAGCAAAAATTTTTTCTACATATTTAGGTTTAATAGATAAAAGTATATAACTCATAATTTTTCTTTCTAATTGGCGGAGAGGAAGGGATTCGAACCCCCGATGGAAATTAACCCACAACGATTTTCGAGACCGCCGCATTCAACCGCTCTGCCACCTCTCCGGCAAGTTCATAGTATAAAAAATATTTGAAAATTCAATCTCTTTTATATATACTTTCTTGAAAAATTTAAAAGGTGTTATGATAAAAATTATCACAGCAACAGATGCTGCAAAGTTATTTAAATCCAATATGACAATAATGGTTGGTGGCTTTTTGGAATGTGGGTCTCCAACTCTTGTAATAGATGAGATTTTAAAAACTGATGTAAATAATTTAACACTTATTGCGAATGATGCATCTTTTCCAGATAAAGACAGGGGTAAGTTAATAGCAGCAAGAAAGGTAAAAAAAATCATTGCATCACATCTTGGTACCAATAGAGAAGTAAGCGAGCTTATGGCTGCTGGTTCATTGGAGGTTGAATTATCACCACAGGGAACTTTGGCTGAAAGAATAAGATGTGGTGGGGCTGGACTTGGTGGATTTTTAACTCCTACTGGTATTGGTACAGAAATAGAAAAAAATAAGCAAGTTATTATAGTTGATGGTAAAAAATATTTACTTGAAACTCCGCTAAAAGCTGATATTTCCATAATTTATGGTTCAAAAGTGGACAGCTTTGGTAATATTTCATTCTATGGCACAACCAGGAATATGAATGTTCCTATGGCAGCCGCAGGAAATATAGTGATAGTAGAGGCGGATGAGTACATAGATGGTAATTTAGATCCAAATGAAGTGGTAATCCCAGGCATATTTATTGATTATATTATAAGGGCGGATAATGGAAATAAATAAAAGGGAATATATTGTAAAACGCGTTGCAAAAGAGTTTAAAGATGGAGAATTTATAACTCTTGGCATTGGACTTCCTACACTTTGTGCAAATTTTATTGATAAAAATATCAATGTTGTTATTCAATCGGAAAATGGAATTATAAATTCTGGTGCTTATCAAAGTGGTGATAATGTGGATAAACGAATCACTGATGCTGGTGGAAATTTAACTACTATTAAATCTGGTGGGGCTTTTTTTGACAGCACTATGTCATTTACAATGATACGTGGTGGTCATATTGATACTTGTGTGCTTGGTACTTTGCAAGTGGATGAAATGGGCAATATTGCAAACTATTATATACCTGGAAAACAAGTTGTTGGTATGGGTGGCGCAATGGATTTAGCGGTAGGTGCAAAAAAAATCATAGTAGCAACGGAACATATAACAAAAGATGGTAAACCAAAAATTTTAAAAAAATGTACTATGCCACTTACTGCATCTGGTGTTGCGGATTTAATTATCACGGATATAGCGGTGATTTCAGTTGAAAATGACGGACTTCATTTAAAAGAAGTTGCAAAACATTCAACAATAGATGAGGTAATAGCAAAAACAGAACCAACCTTGCATATAGATTGTTAATTTTTCACTTGTATTTTTGTTTATTTTTTTATAGATTATCAAATTATTACGTAAAAAGGATTATTATTATGAAAAAAGGCATTCATCCACAATATAACGAATATGATGTAGTATTAACAACTGGTGAAGTTGTAAAAATGCGTTCAACTTTATCAAGAAAAGATGCATTGAAACTTGATATAGATCCAAACAATCACCCAGCATGGACCGGAAAAAGAAATTTAACTGACATAGGTGGTGGTGCAGCAGATAAATTTAAACAAAAATTCGCTGGTTTTACCAAAAAAGTATAGTTGTTTTTATTGATAATAAATTGACTGCAAAAATTATCTTTGCAGTTTTTTTTATTAAAAATCAGCCATTTTGAAAATTTTTATAAAAAAATATAAAAAATTTTCATTTTGTTCTTGATTTTTAAAAAATAATGACTATATTATAACTAACCAAAGGGTAAACTATATCCGAAATTTCCAGAGAATAGAAAAATTTTCTAAAATAAATTAATCAAAAAATTTTTGCTGTCATTCTGGTTTTGTTTTTGGCAAAGCTGTGATGATAGTGAGTTGTGGGTGGAAAAATCTATTAACATTAACAAACAAAAAAGGAGAAAAATTATGTTTAAATATGATATGATATGCAAAAAAGTTTGACACGCTTTTTTGTTGATTGTTGAAGTATAAAAAAGTAAAATAAACCGCCACTTAAAAAATGGCAAAATATAGGAGTATATTATGAAAAATAAAAAATCGTTATTAACAATTGTGGCTTTTGCGATATTGTCCGCTTGTGGTTCAACCAAAAATTCTGGTGGTAAAGTGGATGGCAGTATTTCAAAACCTGGTGAAACTAAACCAAAGGAAACTTTTGAAAACTTTTTAAATTCATCTTTACCACAAATGGAAAAGAAAAATTTAGGTGAGTTGCAAGAGCAAAAAAAGAATAACTTATCTGATGCAGACAAAACTGAATATGGAAAATTGATAGATTTTGCAAATCATAAGGATGAATACGAATGGAAACGTGTAGCAGGTGAAGTTGGTATTAAAGCTTTTGAAGCAGGTGATACAAATTGGGTATATGAATTTGAAAATAAAAAAATGTCATTTGATGATGTAAATTTAGAGGCAAAAGACAAGGGATTACAGGGTTATTTACTTGGTAAAAAAGATAGTAAAGTCAAGGATGAATTGAATTTTGCAGGTTATGGTTATCAAAATATGTTTACCGGTATCAATGAACAAAAAGCAAAAGATAGGGCAGCAATTTTAAATAAATGGATTGCTGGTAGTGTGCTAACTCCGGAGGAAAGAAATGTAGTTGATAAATTGCCTGGTATGCCAGCAGATTTTGCAAATTTGGATAATGACACGCAAAGTAAAATTAAGTTGCTTGCAAAACATTTATCCCAGGGAAAAACAGAAAATAAAATGAAATATGAATTTAAAAAATCTGATGTTTTGAAAACTGGTGCTAATGCCCTTACTGGTGGTGGACTTGCTTTTTCAAATTTTGGTGTATGGGAAGAGTTAAGTGATTTTTCATCTTTGGATCCAGATTTAAAAAAATTTAAATATAACACAAATGCAGATAACAGGTTTACATCAGAATTTTTTGCAACCGGTGTTGAAAAGTTAAAATCTTCTGTGGCTGCAGCGCATAATACAACAGGGATGAAGTTTATTGGTAAAACTTTGGGTGTTGTGGAAGATAAAAATAATGCTCAAAATAAAAAACGATTAACTGGTACTGCAACTGTGGATATAGAGGCAAATACAGCAACAGGAAAATTGACTTTTGCTTATGATAACTGGTACACACTTTCCAAAAATAATGTGGATTTTTCAGACAAAGATCATGGCTTTGAAACAAACGACACAGCAAATTGGGAAATAAGTGGAAATTCTGGTGATGATAAATTTAAGTTTACGGGTAAAAATATAACAAGGGCTAATTTAAAAGGTGCTATGTATGGTGTTGAAAATGACAAAGCAACAGAGATGGTTGGAACCTATGGTTTAGGGATAGATAATTTTGACCTTAAAGGTGCATTTGGAGTAAAAAGAAAAACAACCCCATAGTCATAAATAATTTTGCTGTTTTATAAAAGAAGTCTGTTGCAGGCTTCTTTTTTTTATATATAGTGAATTTTTTTATTTTCTCTCTTGAAAAAGAAAAATCGCATTCATATATATAAGATATGGCAGGGGTGAGTACTCCCAAAATTTCCACAATAGATATATTTTTTCTTGTATAAATGAAAATAAGCTTTATTATGTTTATGATGGGCTTAAGAACCCTATTGTTTAGCATCAGAGATGATGTAAAATATCGCAGTACCTCCTACTTAAAAGGTAGGAAGGTGTGGAAATATCACGAATACTGCACGCTATTTCTAAACAATATAGTTCTTAACTTCCTATCGCTATAAAGGGAGAGATGAGATGAAAAACTATATAAAAAATCATGGCAAAATTTTGCTGTTTGCTACGGGGATTTTACTTTCGCACAAAGCATTTTCTGCAAGTGAGGCAACAAAGAAACTGATACACGAAACGCTTGCAAAATATGGTATCAGTGCCGGTGGTAAGGAAGTTTGCGGACGATCGGATGAACCTATCTGTGATAAACTAGGTTGCAAAGTAAAATGCAACAGGGTGGATGCAACAACTGGATTAAAGGCAAACAACTATTGGTCGCCAAAGGACAGGTTATGTAAAAGTTGTCCGCTTGGAACAGTACTCAACAAGCAGACTTTTCAAACTTGTAATCAAGTTGTATGTCCCGAGGGTACAACTGGGATAAAAGTTAGTGGTGGCAAGTGCCCTGCTGGAATGGATCTGTTTGCACCAAGCAAAGGAATCTGTCCAGAGGGATACGAGCTAAAAAAAATCACAAACGGAAAATGTCCAGATGGTTTTGAACTTATAGATTTAAGATCAAATTGCCCATCTGGTTTTGAAATGTTTAAACAATCATAACAAAAGGAAAGGAGAAAATTATGATGAAAAAACAAATAAGTAAGGTAAGTATGCTTGCAAGCTTGCTTGTGGCAACTATGGTAAAAGCACAAGAATTTTATACTTGTGTCCCAAAGAAAAGTTGGTGGATTGATGTCGTGAAATCAGGACAAAAAAAGAGTTGGGATAAAATAATACATCTAACTCCAAGTTCAAGACAATCACAATTCAAGCAATATCTGCAGCCTGGCAGATACAAAGTAAAAGCAGCAGGTGCAGGTGGTAGAGAAGAAATAAAAGAATTTTACCTTACAACAACAAAAGAATTTAAAGCCTGTGTAGGTAGAATGGGAAGTGATGAGCAGGAAAATGGAAATGGAGGTAAAGGTGGTGGCGGTATGGGATATAACGGAGTATATAGGGGAGGAGATGGTGGAGTTGGTGGAGCAATGAAAGATGATTATTGGGGCGATGAAGGAACAAATGGTAATATGGGTGGAGGATATGGAGGAGCAGGTCAAGCTGGTAAAGGTGGAGAAAAAGGGCTAGGACCAGTATTATCTATTGAAGGTGCAGATGGTCAGGGTGGTTATGGAGGAGCAGGTTGTTATGGAGGTGGGGGAGGTGGTGGTGGCTCAGGATCAAAAGATACAATAAGGAGAGGAATGGGTGGAGAAGGTGGAGGCGGTGGAAGTTATTTTCAAGTTGCAGATGTTGAACTTATATTAAAGGGTGCAGATGGAAAACAATTTGATATTTTTATGCCAGAGCCACAAGCACACATGACTAATAAAGATGGCTATGTGATAATTGAAAAGATGGAGTAAGTAAAAAACTCGTCTATAAAATAATTTTGCTGTTTGATAAAAGAAGTCTGTAAAGGCTTCTTTTTTATATTTAGTGAATTTTTTATTTTTTCTCTTGAAAAAGAAAAATTGCATTCATATATATAAAATACGGCAGGGGTGAGGTGTGTCAAAATAATTTGCACAAAATTTAAAATATGTCGGGTGGACTATTTGCTTGCTAGCAAATAGAGTTCTGTAGGATATTTATTGAAGTTTTTTTATAATAGCAATATTTTATAAAAAAAGATATTGGAATGATATTTATATAATCTTTAATAGGGTATTATGCAGGCTATTTTTCATTACAGAAAAATAGAAGTTCTGTAGGAAGGTTTGTTAAATAATTAATATTTTTTTATTTATTGTCTATTTTCAATCATATGAAAATAGATTTCTGGCAGAATTGTTTAATATAATTTTACAATAGATAGATTTTGCTGGAAAGGGTTTTGATATCTTATTTAAAAACATTAAAAATATTTTTAATTAACAACTTTGCTGTTTTTAGTAAAAGAGGTCTGTTGCGGGCTTCTTTTTTTTGTGCTTAAAGGTCAAAATTTATTTTGATTTTTAGTTTGGGATAAATTAACATAAAAGGAGAATAAAATGAATTACAATAAAGAATTTTTAGATAATTTAAGGGAACAAGTTTCAATTGTGGACTTGGTTTCAAAACATTTACATCTTACAAGAAAAGGGGCAAATTATTGGGGATGTTGCCCTTTTCATAATGAAAAAACTGCGTCTTTTTCTGTTGTTGATGATAAAAAATTTTATCATTGTTTTGGGTGTGGCGCGCATGGGGATATAATTTCTTTTACAATGGAATATCATCATTTATCATTTATAGATGCGGTTGAAAAAATTTGTAATGATTATGGAATTGAAATTCCAGTTGCAACCGAAGCTCAAAGAAAAAAAGATAAATTATCACACGAACTTTATTCTGTATTTAAACTTGCAACCGAATTTTATACAAAAGAATTGTATGACAAAAATGATACAAGGGGACTTGATTATTTAAAAAGTCGCCAATTATCAGATGAAATAATTTCCAATTTTCATCTTTGTTATGCAGGAAGCGGTTGGGATAATTTAACAAAATTTTTACTTGCAAAACAGGTCCCAATGAATGTGATTTTACAAAGTGGACTTGCAAGGATAAGTCAAAAAACAAACAAGCCATATGATTATTTTCGTGAGAGAGTTTTGTTTCCAATCACAGATTCAAGGGGGCGTATTATTGCCTTTGGTGGACGTATTATTGTGAAAGATGACAAGTTGCCAAAATATTTGAATTCCCCAGAATCTCAGATTTTTTTTAAAGGAAAAAATTTATATGGGTTGGCGCAATCACGAATTAACGCGATAGAAAATAATACTTTGATTGCAACAGAGGGTTATATGGATACTATTGCGCTTCATAAATTTGGCATAAATTATGCGGTTGCGCCACTTGGTACTGCAATCACAGAATCTCAAATAGAGCTTATGTGGAAATTAGTTGTTGATCCTGTTTTATGTTTTGATTCTGATGGTGCGGGACGTCAAGCTGGGGTTAGGGCTGCTCTTCGTGTGCTGCCTATTTTAAAACCTGGTTATTCCATAAAATTTTGTTTGCTTGAAGGGGCAAAAGATCCAGACGAATTTTTACATAAATATGGCAAAGAAAAATTTGAAACTATGCTTAAAACAAAGTGTTTAACTTTGGTTGATTTATTGTGGCTTTATTTTACAAGTGGAAAAATAATTGAAACGCCAGAACAAAAATCTGGTTTGGAAGTTGAAATTTTAAATGAGCTTTCCCGTATAAAAAGTGAAAGTGTAAGAAAATTTTATGAAGATGAATTTAAAGATAGAATTAAAAAACAATATAATAATTTAAGCGTTAAAAAATCACTTGAACTGCCAAAGGTTGATCCAGAAAATTCCAACGAAAAAATGATTTTGGCGTTTGCAATTACCTTTCCATCTTTATTTTTAAAATTTTTGGAAAATGGCAAAAAAATAACCCTTACAAATAACAGATATAAAAAAATTTTTGATATTGTTATAAGTGAGATATCAGCAAATTTTCATACGCATGAAACCTTGATTAAATATCTTCATTCTTTGGGATACAAGCCAGAAATAATGTTATCTTTTGAAATGAAAAGTTTGATTGATAACAGGGAAAATGCAAAAAATATTTTAAATGAAAAAATTATGCAAATAGATCTTGAAAAATTAAAACTTGATTTACAAAAATTAAATCAACAAATTTTACAAGAAAAGGAAAAAGAAAAAATTGAATCTTTGCGTCAAAAAATAATTTATGTACAAAGTGAAATAAATAAAATACAAGAAAATTTGCAAGGTGAATAAAATGATAAGTAAAAAAAATTTACAGCAAATTTTATTGCTGTTTGAAACTCATATTGGAAATAAAAAATCAGAACTTAATTATAAAAATCCATATACTTTTGCTGTTGCGGTATTATTGTCGGCGCAGGCAACTGATAAATCAGTAAATATTGCCACAAAAAAGTTATTTGAAATAATTGATAATCCACAAGATATGATAAATCTTGGCGAGGAAAAATTAAAAGAATATATAAAAACTATTGGACTTTTTAATAACAAGGCAAAACACATAATTGCTATGTCAAAAACTTGTGTTGAAAAATTTGATGGAAAATTGCCAGCAACAAGAGATGAGTTAATGCAACTTGCAGGAATTGGACGGAAGTCAGCAAATGTTATTTTAAACGAATTATATGATGCCGCAACTATTGGTGTTGATACACATGTTTTGCGTCTTACAAAACGACTTGATTTTGTGGATGAAAATATAACATCCCCAGAAAAGACAGAAGAAATTTTGGATAAAATAATTCCACAAAAATACAAGCAATTTATTTCAAATTATCTTGTTTTGCATGGCAGATATGTTTGTAAAGCGGTGAAACCACAATGTGAAAAATGCTATTTACAGGCATATTGTAAATATTTCAAAAATAAATAATTTTAACCAATATAAAATTTTTAAGGGACAAGATTTTTTCTTGTCCCTATGCTGTTTTTATGATATAATAACCTAAAATATAGGAGAAAATAATGTTTAAAAAAAATATAAAATTTTTAATTGTTTCTTTGTTTGCATTGTCATCTTGTATAACAATGAATGGTGGCAAAAGGGGCAGAAGTGGTAATCAAAAGAAAAAGCCGGAGCAATCAAAACCAGGTGAAAGTGGTGGACGCGGTGCAGATGCTAAGTTGGAAACTTTGTCAAATTTACCAAAACTTGCCGACAAGACAAAAAAAGAAAATATGGCTGTTTTAAATGAAATTTTAAAAAGTTTAAATAAAGGTGAAAATAATAATAATAATAACAAAGGTAAAAAACCAGGTAAAGGTCAAAAGGGAAAACCAAATCCAAAAGATAAGCCAGGTCAAAAAGGTAAACCAGGACAAAATGGTGCAAACAATACTAGTCAAGAAAATATTGATTTTGCATTACAAGCTCTTAAAGGTGGTATCTCTAATTTAGAGACTTTGAAAAATAATGTTGATAACTTTATAAATGAATATGATAACATGGATGGTTATTTTCTAGATCCATCTTATAGAATAGTTAATGACAGGAAATCTTTTGGTCTTGCCAAAACAAACCTTAATATAATTAAAAATTATTATCTTGATAAGACACAATCTGATCTTGGAAGTAAGGAAAAATATATAGAGTATTTAAAAAATAAAGTCTCAAAAACAGATATGAGCAGAAAAAGTTTTCCAGATCCAAAAACAAAACCAGATGATTATATAAGAGAAGTTGAAAAAGCATATAAAGAAAAATATAAACAATTTGGACTTGCAGGTGATGACCTTAATACTTTAAGGGGTAATTTACAAAATAAAATCACACAGGCAGAAGCAAAAATAAACGATGCAAAACAAAAAATTTTGGAAGAATATAAAAAAATAGATCCAAGCTATACTGCGAATGAATTGCCACTTGCAATTGATGAATTAATAGAAAAATATAAAGGCAACAGAAGAAAGATTTTAGAGCTTTTAATACAAAATAAAGAAAAGCTTAAGAATTTAAAATCTCTTGCTGATATAACTAATCCAAATTATAACATAACAACTTATGCCCCAAGTCTTACAATAGCTACAATTGGTGAAGATTATGTTATAAGAATGGGTGGCAGAGAATTTGCAGCAAGAGATTTTTCATTGGAAACTGGCAGAAATAATCAGCAAAATGGAAAAGATAAAGATAGAAAAGGAAAAGGTAAAAAACCAGAAAATAATAGGGCAAGTTTTTATAAAGCCGAAAGACAAATAAGTTCAGAAACAAGAACTTTTGGAACTTTTATGCCTGGTATAAAAACAGAGCTTAATAAATATGGTAATGATGAAACAGAACAAAAGTTAAGAAAACTTGCTTTACTTAAATTATTATCAGAGTTTGAAGCAGGCGGTGGTGATAAAAATAAAGTTAAAAATTTATTATCTGCTGCTGGCAATGATATAGGTATTAAAAATTGGAATGATAATTATAATTTATGGAATGAAGAAGATAAGAAAAAGTTAAGGTTGTTAAAAGACATGTTAAAACAACAAACTAAACCTGACTTTGATATAAAGGTAACAGAAAATAAAAAAGATATTGTAAGGTTGGGTGGAAAATTGGCTGGACTGACATTCTCTGATTTTGGTATGTGGGAAGTGCAAACTTTGTCAAATTATTCCGGTGATAAAAGTTTGATGAAAGGATTGTGTAAAGGAGATAATAAACACAAAAATTGTAAATCTTTACTGCCACTTTCCGAACAACAAAGTGAATTTAATGCTTTTGCAACTGGAGCAGATAAATTTAAAAGAAAGTTTAAAGCAGGTGGCGAAGGTACAACAAAATTTACTGGAAAAACTATTGCTGGGGTTTCTTTGTTTGGTGATAATGGACTTAAAAAAAGTAAAACTTATGACGGAACTGCAACACTCAATATAACAAATAATACAGGTAAGGGTGATTTTAGTTTTGATTATAACAATTGGTATAATTTCAAATTTAAAAATATAGATTTGACTAATCCAAATGGTTATGAAGTTAATAATCATGATGTAGAAGTTGGCGGTAAAGGTGAAAAAGATTTTCATTTTAATCTTGGTGCAAATGAAAAGTTAAAAGGAAAGTTAAAAGGAGCTTTGTATGGAGCAGAAGCCGATAAACCAACCGAAGGTTCCGGAGTATTTAATATTGATGTGCCAAATGGTAAAGTTTTATCAGATACTTATAAAACAATGAAAATTGATGGTGCGTTTGGTATGACAATTCCAGGTGCAAAAACCGATAGAGGAGAAAAAGGTAAGGGAAAAGGCAGAAAAAAATAAATAACTTTTACATTTTTTTTATCACAATATCACAACTTGTATTTTGCTGTTGTGATATTTTTTTTATAAAAAAATGCTTGTTATTATTAAAGTTTTATTTTATATTTTGACTATGGATTTTTATAAAATTTTGGGGAGATTATTTAATGTTTTCATCAATCAGTAATTTTTTTTCATCGGATCTTGGCATAGATCTTGGGACTGCAAACACTCTTATTTACATGCATGACAAAGGTATTGTTTTAAATGAACCATCGGTTGTTGCAATTGCCGAAACAGAACGAGGCAGAAAGGAAATTTTAGCAGTTGGTGAAGAAGCAAAAAGGATGCTTGGACGTACGCCAGGCAACATCCAAGCAATAAGACCTTTAAAAGATGGGGTTATTGCAGATTTTGAAGTTGCAGAAGCAATGATAAAATTTTTTATTCAAAAGGTTTTAAACAGAAAAGCTTTTACTTTTCCACAAGTTGTGATTTGTGTACCATCTGGATCAACCGCAGTTGAAAGAAGAGCAATACAAGAATCAGCAGAAGTAAGCGGTGCAAGAAAAGTTTTATTGATTGAAGAACCGGTTGCTGCTGCGATTGGTGCGGGGCTTCCTATTGGTGAACCGACTGGCTCTATGGTTGTTGATATTGGCGGTGGTACAACCGAGGTTGCTGTCTTGTCTCTTGGTGGTGTTGTTTATGCAAAATCAGTAAGGGTTGGTGGGGACAAGATGGATGATGCTATTATAAATTATGTAAGAAGAAATCATAATTTACTTATAGGTGAAAGATCTGCAGAAATAATAAAAAAAGAAATTGGTTGTGCTTTGCCTGATAACAATGGCAAAGGTCGTGGCAGGACTTTGGAAATAAAAGGTCGTGATTTAATGAATGGTATTCCACGTGAACTTACATTAAATGAAGGTCATATTGCCGATGCTTTACAAGAACCAGTAAGGGAAATTATAGAGGCAGTTAAGGTGGCTTTGGAACAAACTCCACCGGAACTTGCTGCGGATATAGTTGATAAAGGTATAGTTTTAACAGGTGGTGGTTCTTATTTACGTAATTTAGATTTGATGATAAGAAAAACAACTCAACTTCCTGTATCTGTTGCTGATAATCCGCTTCTTTGTGTTGCAATTGGAACTGGAAAAGCAGCAGAAAACCTTAAATACTATAAAAATGTTCTTTATTCTATGTACTAGATTAAAAAACAATTTTTAATTTTAAAGTTGCCATGTTGTATGGCAATTTTTTTTATTATAAAGACGCATGAAATTAAAAATGAAAATCATTTTCATTTTTGTTGACTTGCAAAAAAAAAATCTATAAAATAACAAAATGAAAGGTAAAAAATATGTATAAAACAAAACAAAAAAGTTTTATTTATGATTTGTTAAAACAACATAAAAATCAGGTTTTAAGTGCGATAGAAATAAAAAAATATTGTGATGATAATAATCAAAATATAGGTTTAAGTACTATTTATCGCATACTTAATAATTTATGTGATGAAAATAAACTATTAAAAATTTTGCGTGAAAATAAAGAGGCGGAATACCAACTTTTAAACCAAGATTGCAGTAATCACATTCATATAAAATGTGAAAAATGTGGTGAAATTGTGCATTTAGATGATAAAAGTACAAAAAAAATTATCAAAAATTTGGATACCAATTATCACATAAAATTATCACTTGTGGCAAGTACTTTGATGGGACTTTGCAACAATTGCAATAAATAAATTAACAAACAATAAAATAAGGAGAAAAATTATGAGAGTATCATTTTTTGGAAAAGGTGGCAGCGGCAAAACAACTATGGCTGCAGGATTTATAAAATATTTACAACAAAAAAATAAAGAAGTGTTGGCAATAGATGCTGATATAAATGTGCATCTTGGACATATTTTACAAATGGATACTAAATATTTGTGGGATTTGCTTGCTGATATAAGTAAATATTTTGAAGGAAATAGAATAAAAGAAGGCAAGGCAGTAATAGGAGCAACACCACCATCTTTAAATTCTAAATTTATATTGCCAACTATAAATGATCCATTTTTTAAACAATTTGCGACAATAAAAAATAAGACAGCTTTATTAACAGTTGGAACATATGATGAAAAAGGAATTGGATCTTCTTGTTTCCATGGAAAGTTAGCAACATTATTTTTTATGTATAACAGATTGTTGGATAATAAAGATTTTTTTGTAATAACAGATTCAACTGCAGGTATTGATAATTTAGGGACATCAATGTTTTGTATATCAGATATAAATATATTTGTTGTTGAACCAACAAAAAAAAGTGTAAATGTGTTAAAAGATTTTTTAGAGACTACGAAAAATTATAAAATTAAAACTTTTGTAATAGGTAATAAAATAGAAGATGAAAGTGATATAGATTTTATAAAGTCAGAAGTACAAAATACAGAAATAATCGGATTTGTAAAAGCATCAAAAGATTTAAAAAATTATGAAAAAGGCAATGTTGATAGCTTTGATAATTTTTTATCCAGCAACGATGAAATAAACGAAAAAATTTATAATATTTTAAAAAATACAGAAAAAGATTGGGACTATTATTATGAATTGGAAAAACAAATTTATATAAACGATGCGAATGAATGGTACAGCGAATATTATAAACAAGATTTACCATCATTTATAGAACAAGAATTTTCTTATGAAAAGGTATTAAAAAAATATGAAATTAACTCCTAAAATTCATCCATATATAAAATCATTTTTGGAAAATAAAGAAAGGTTATTTGATATAGTGGACGCTTATGATGTTCCACTTGGGATAATTTTTCCATCGTTAATTCATGAAAATATTTCAGGTTTTAATGATGTTTTTAAAAAACATAATATAAGGGGAAAGATTTATTTTGCTCATAAGTGTAATAAATCAGATGCAATAGTAAAAACTATGAAAGCCGAGGGGATAAATATTGATGTTGCTTCACTAAATGAATTAAAACATGCTCTAAGTTGTGGTTTTACAGGAAAAGAAATAGAATCAACAGGTCCTAAAAATGATAAATTTATAATACTTGGATTACAACATGATATATTGTTTAATTGTGATAATTTAGAAGAGTTGGAAACTATAATAAAATATCATAATTTAATAGGTAAGAAAACAAAAACGAATATTTTAATAAGGTTAAATAATTTTCAATCGGATGAAACAAAGATTATAAATAAACAAAGTCGTTTTGGTATCCCTAAACAACAAATAGATGATGTGATAAAAGTATTTATACAAAATCAAGATATAGTTAATTTACAAGGTTTTTCATTTCATTTAGATACTATAAATGAAAACGAAAAAATAATAGCAATAGAAAATTTAATAGAACTGGTAAATTATTCTTATAATTTTGATCTTAACCCTAATACAATAAGTATTGGTGGTGGTTTCAAAGTAAATTATATAGAAAGTGAAAATATTTGGAATCAATATATATCCGAATTTAAAAATGATATTTTGAATAATTCAGATAATATTTGGAATGATGCCAATTTTGGAATAAAAAATGAAAATGGTATCTTAAAGGGTGTATTAAGTATAGCAGAATATTTTAATAAAATTTCAAAACATGAAACTTTGGCTTCTATATTAAATGCAAAATTATCAAGATTTCAAAATCAATCTATCGCTGATATCTTAAAAGAAAATATGATAAATCTTATTATAGAACCTGGGAAAAGTCTGTTAGATAATGTTGGAATTGTGTTAACGAACATAACATATACTAAACAATCTGTTAACAATGATTTGCTTGTTGGAAGCAATATGAATAAAAGTAATTTGATATCGGGAAATAAAGAAATGTTTGTTGATCCAATATTGCTTACTAGAAATATAGACAATAAAATAAATAAAGCATTTATATTGGGAAATCTTTGTTTAGAAACAGACTTGATATTTAAAAGAAAAATAGAATTCAACAACACACCTCAAAAGGGTGATTTATTGCTATTTATAAATACAGCAGCATATTCAATGGATTTTAATGAAAGTCCAACAATAATGCAAAATATATCAAAAAAAATCATTTATGATGATAATAAATTTTATTTAGATGATACATATGAACCAATGTTAAAAGGAATAGAAAATGAAAATAAATAATATTACTGAATTTATAGGAAATACTCCTATATTAGAGATAAATCCATCCATCACAGGTCTTAAAAATATAAAACTTTTTTGTAAGTGTGAATTTTTGAATCCTTTTGGTTCTTTAAAGGACAGACCTGCATATTATATGTTAAAGGATAAGATAGCAAGCTTACATGGAAAACAAGTAATAGAAGCATCCAGTGGAAATACAGCAAAAGCAATGAGTATTATATGTGCAATGAATAATATTCCGTTTAAAACTGTTACCAATCGTATAAAAGTTCCAGAAGTAAAAGATATATTAAAAATATTAGGTACAGAAATAGAAGAACTTCCAGGAATGAGTGAATGTCCAGATCCAACAGATTTGAAAAATAATGCACTTGCATATATAGACAATATAATTTCACAAAATCCAAATGCTTTTTATAATCCAAATCAATATATAAATAATAATAATCCAAAAGCACATTTTGAAAATACAGGTAAAGAAATTTATAATGATATAGGAAATGTTGATCTTTTTTTTGGAACTCTTGGCACAACCGGTTCTACCAGGGGGACAATAGAATATCTGTTAACACAGAATAAAAATTTAAAAACAATTGGAATAGTAGCTTCAAAAAGTGATTTTATTCCAGGTATAAGAAATGCTGATGAAATGTATGAGGTTGGTATATTTAAGAAAGATTTATATAACGAAATTTTGACTATAAATTCCAATGAAGCAATAGATGGTATGTTGATTTTAAATAAAAAATTGGGTTTGCTTGCTGGTCCAACCAGTGGTGCTGCATATATGGCAACATTAAAATATCTTAAAGAATTAGATTGCAATTTAACATCTTCACAAACAGCAGTATTTTTAGCATGTGATAGGATGGAGTGGTATATCTCTTATATAAAAAAAAGACGTCCAGAATTATTTTCTATAGAAACAGTTAAAAATTCTGTAAGAAATATAAAAGCAGAAGATTTACACTTTGCAAAAACAATAGCTGTAAATGAAATAGAAAATTTTATAAATCAAAAGCATCCTATGATTATAGATGTTCGTGGAAACCTTGCATATAAAAATGGACATATAAAAAATTCAATCAATATAACAGATATGTTTTTTGAAGATATTGTTGATAATGGGATTCCTTTTTCAAAAAATGATATAGTTTTATTTGTGTGTGCTGTTGGTGATAAGTCAATGAAATATAGTGCATTTTTAAATAAAAAAGGTTTAAACACTTATTCATTATCAGGTGGTATGGTTGAATATAGAGATAATAATTTGGAACTAGAACGAAATATAGAAAAGTTTAATTTATTATGAAAAATTATAAAAATGATTTTCCTTTTCTTGAAAATGGAATTGTTTATCTTGATAGCGCAAGTACAAGTTTGAAACCAAAAATTGTAATGGATGAAGTTTATAATCATTTAATCCATAATCAATTAACAGAAAACAGGTCCAATTCAAAATATTCCAGAAACCTTGTAAAAGAAATTGAATCTACAAAAACACTTGTAAAAAATTTTATAAATGCTTTAACAGAAAAAGAAATAATTTTTACAAATGGAGCAACAGACAGCAACAATTTAATAGCCCTTAATTTTGGACTTGATAGTTTAAATGATGGTGATGAAATAATGCTTTGTCGTGAAGATCATATTTCAACAATAAAACCTTGGCTTGATCTGGTTAAAAAGCTGCAAAGATTTAATATTAATGTTAAAATTGTTGATATTATTATGAAAGATAAAGGTTGTTATAAGAAAGATGATTTAATAGCAAAAGTAAATGATAAAACAAAATTTGTGATACTTACACACATACATAATATTTATGGTATAAATATGGATGTTGATGTTTTATCAAAGGGGATAAAAGAAAAAAATAAAAATACAAAAATTGTGTTGGATGCAAGTCAAAGTATAGGTCATATTCCAGTTGATGTTTTAAATTTAAATGTGGATTTTTGCTTTTTTTCTGGGCATAAAATGTTTGCTTTAACTGGTATTGGAGTTTTGTATGTGAAAGAGCAAAATTTCAATCTGCTTCAAAATCAAAATTTTAATTTTGGGACGTTAAATACTATTGGTATTTTAAGTTTACGCTCTGCAATAAATTATATAAATACCATTGGAATAGAAAATATAACACAGCATATATATGATTTAACCAGATATTTATATGATAAATTGAAAGCAGTTGGAGTTATTTTTAATAAAGGAATTGACAGGTGTTTTTGTGCCGTTGGTTATGGAATTGTTAGTTTTAAAATGAAAAATATTCCAACTACGGATTTAATACAAATTTTAAATGATTATAATATTGTGGTAAGGGGTGGCAATTTTTGTAATAACAATAATGATGATTATATAAGGGTAAGTTTACATATTTACAATAATAAAGATGATATTGATAAACTATGTAAAGTTTTGGAATATGTAAATAAAGAAGCATCATAAATATGATGCTTTCTTTGTCTTTTTCTAAAATGATTTTATTTTACTTTATTTTGTGATTTAATTCACCACTTTCATATCTTTTTGCCATATCAACCAGTGATATAGGTTTGATTTTTTTTGCCATACCTTTTGCTCCAAAATCTGCATATCTTTTTTCACAAAGTTTTTGCATTTTTTCAATTGCTGGCACCATAAATTTTCTTGGATCAAAGCCTTTTTTATCTTCAACAAAAAACTTTCTTATTCCTGCGGTTGTCGCAAGACGAAGATCTGTATCAATATTAACTTTTCTTACACCATATTTAATTCCTTTTTGAATTTCCTCTACTGGAACACCAAAGGTTGATGGAATTTCACCACCATATTTATTTATTTCTTTTAAAAGCTCTTGTGGAACAGATGAAGATCCATGCATTACAAGCGGTACAGATGGAAGTTTTTTATGTATCAATTTTAATGTTTCAATTGAAAGTATTTTTCCATCTGGTTTTCGTGTAAATTTATATGCACCATGTGATGTGCCAATTGCAACTGCAAGTGCGTCAACATTCGTTGCACGTACAAACTTTGCTGCCTCATCTGGATCTGTTACAAGTTTATTTTTCTTTAATTTTTTATCTGTACCAAACCCATCTTCTTTTTCACCTTTTCCTGTTTCAATGGAACCTATCACACCAATTTCACCCTCCACTGAAACACCAAGTGGATGAGCAATATTTACAACTTTTGCTGTGATATCGGCATTATATTCAAATGTTGATGCCAACCCATCTTTTAAAGAACCATCCATCATAACAGATGTGAAACCATATGACATAGCCGAAGCACAAACAGAAACAGAAGGTCCGTGATCTTGGTGTAGACATATTGGTATATGTGGGAACATTTCAACACCAGCCTTTATCAAATGAGAAATCACAATATCATTGGCATATTTTCTTGCCCCAGTCGATGCCTGTATTATAACTGGCGCATTACATTTATCAGCAGCCTGCAAGATGGCAAGCATCTGTTCCATATTGCTGAAATTAAATGCAGGAATTGCATATTCATATTCATTTGCGTGATCTAAAAGTTGTCTTAAAGTTATCATTGCCATTTTTTCTCTCCTTATTTTGTTATTCACTTATGATATAACAAAATTGAAAACTAATAAAGAAAAATATTATTTTTTTTAGAAAATAAATAGCTTGAAAAAGTCGGTGAAGTTGGTACACTTTCTTTGTTTAAATGGAGTGTTTTTATGACTGCAAAAACTATGGATGATTTGGTATCTCTTTGTAAAAGACGTGGATTTGTTTTCCCAAGTGGTGATATTTATGGCGGAATGAAAGGGACTTATGATTATGGTCCTTTGGGGGTAGAGCTTAAAAACAATCTTAAAAAAGCTTGGTGGAAAAGTTTTGTTTATGAAAGAGATGATATAGAGGGAATTGACAGCTCAATACTTTCAAACAAACTTATTTTTAAACACTCGGGACATGAAAATACTTTTACAGATCCTCTTGTTGATTGTAAAGATTGTAAACAAAGAATGAGAGAGGATAAACTTTTAAAACCGGGACATTGTGATTTTTGTGGTTCAACAAATTTAACGGAACCACGTGATTTTAACCTTATGATGAAAGTAAATATTGGTCCAATAGTTGATGAAAATTCCTATGCTTATTTAAGACCAGAAACAGCGCAAGGTATTTTTGTTAATTTTAAAAATGTTCTTGATACTACACAGAAAAAAATTCCATTTGGTATTGCGCAAATTGGAAAATCATTTAGAAATGAAATAACCCCAAGGAATTTTATTTTCCGTGTTCGTGAATTTGAACAGATGGAAGTTGAATTTTTTGTGAAACCTGGCGATGATGAAACTTGGCATAAATATTGGATAAACGAGCGGTATAATTGGTGGTTATCACAGGGACTTTCAAAGGAAAATTTAGATTTTGAAGTTCATGCAAAAGAAGATTTATCTCATTATGCAAAGGCTTGTACCGATATAGTTTATAAATTTCCACATGGGTTGGAGGAATTAGAGGGTATTGCAAACAGAACTGATTTTGATCTTGGCTCTCATACCAAAGATGCAGAAAATTTAAATATCACAGCAAAAGTTTTGGAAAACAAAGACAGCAGCACAAAACTTTCATATCTTGATCCTTATACAAATGAAACATACGTTCCTTATGTTATTGAACCATCATGTGGTGTTGATCGTGGTGTTCTTGCAATTTTAAATGAAGCGTATACAGAAGAAAATCTTGGTGATGGTAAAACAAGGATTGTTTTAAAGTTAAAACCACATCTTGCACCTGTAAAAGTTGCGGTTATTCCAATTGCAAGAAATAATGAAACCTTGATAGACAAAGCAGTTGAAGTAAAAAATAAATTGCAAAAATTGGGTCTTGGTAAAGTTGTTATGGAGACATCAGGAAATATTGGTAAAGCATACAGAAAAAATGATGAAGTGGGAACTCCATATTGTATTACAATAGATTTTGATACAATTGAAAATCAACTTGACACTATTACAATTAGAGACAGGGATACAATGGAACAAACAAGAATGAGTATAGATGACATGATTGATTTTATAAAAAATAAATATAATGGAAATTAAATTTAATGGCAGAAAATATTGGCAATAAAAGTGGTGATTTTTTAAGAAGACCTCCATCTAGTGTAGAGGCAGAGCAGGCAGTATTGTCAGCAATAATTGGGAATAACAGATCCCTTGACAAAGTGATAGATTATTTAAAACCGGAACATTTTTCAGAAAAAATGAATGCCCAGATTTATGATGCTTGTTTAAAATTAAGTGCAAAGGGGCATTTGGTTGATATTATCACTCTTAAACATTATCTAGAGGCAAATGGAACACTTGATATAGCAGGGGGTGAAGAGTATTTAACAAAACTGGCAAGCTCTACAATTTTTATCGTGAATGTTGGTGATTATGGTAAGCTGGTTTATGAATGTGCCTTGAAACGAAGTCTTATTGATATAGGAACTGATATAGTAAATGATGCCTTTGGTGGCAGTGAAGAAGCAGAAGAGTTAACAGCCGAAAAACAAATAGATAATGCAGAAAGTAAGTTATATACCTTGTCATCTTTGGGTGAAATGTCAAAGGGCCCTCAAAAACTTGCAGATACTTTTTCAACTGCAATGTCTACTATAGAAGAGGCATATAAATCAACTGATAGTATTTCCGGTATTTCAACAGGAATGAAAGATCTTGATAAAATCTTAAGTGGTTTTCATCCATCGGATCTTGTTATACTTGCTGCCCGTCCTGGTATGGGGAAAACTGCGCTTGCCCTTAATTTAGCGGTGAATGTTGCATCCCAGGTATTAGAGGGTAAAGGTCCAAAAAAAATGCAAGGTCCAGTTTTATTTTTCTCTCTTGAAATGTCCGCGGATCAGCTTGCATCTCGTATTCTTTCAACCAATGCTGAAATAAATGGTGAAAATATTATGAGTGGGAATATTAAAGAGCAAGATTTTGAAAAATTGGTACAAATGCAATCTGCTTTGGCTGAACTTCCTATATATGTTGATGATACACCGGGTATCAGTGTTCCTATGATACGGACAAGGGCAAGACGAATAAAATCACAATCACAAAATAAATTGTCTCTTATTGTTGTTGATTATGTGCAGCTGTTAACTTCTACATCCAGCAAAAGAAGTGATAACAGGGTGCAAGAGGTATCGGAGATAACAAGGGGATTAAAGATGCTTGCAAAAGAATTGGATGTTCCGGTTCTTGCTCTTTCGCAGTTGTCTCGTATGGTTGAACAAAGGGATGATAAAAAACCACAACTTGCAGATCTTCGTGAATCCGGTTCTATTGAGCAGGATGCTGATATAGTGTTATTTATTTTTAGGGAATATTATTATCATTTAAAAAAAGAGCCAAATGATCCAACCAGTCAAGAATATATTGATTGGAAAAAAAAGAAAGAAAGGATTAAAAATAAAGCGGAAATTATTATTGCTAAACACAGGCGTGGTGCAATAGGAAAAATATCTGCTTCATATATTGCTGAATATGTTAAGTTTGGTGATTTTTTTGAAGGTGAAGTAATGTAAAAAAGGAGTATTTATGGAAAAGTTTGTAATAGCAAGTGGCAATGAAGGTAAAATCAAAGAATTTGAAAGTATGTTATCAGAAATGAAAATAAAAATTTTGCCATATAAAAAAGTATGTGGTGATTTTGAGATAGAAGAAAATGGCAAAACTTTTGAAGAAAATGCTCTTATAAAGGCAAGGGCGGTTGCCGCAAAAACTGATTTGCCTGTGTTTGCAGATGACAGCGGTTTTTGTATCGCTGCACTTGATAATTTTCCAGGTCTTATAACTTCCAGATTTGAAAAAGAGCAAGGCGGAATTGAAAATGCTTTTAAAGAAATTAAAAAAAGAATGGTGGGTAAGAAAGATTTGAATGCCAGTTTTGTTTGTGTTATTGCCTTTATAGACAAGGATAAAAAAGAACATGTTTTCAAAGGTGTATGTAATGGTTTTCTCGCTGATAGTTTAAGGGGTAGCAATGGTTTTTGTTATGATACAATGTTTATTCCCAATGGCTATGGCATGACATTTGCAGAAATGGAGGAAAGTGAAAAAGCTTCTATCAGTCATAGGGGTATTGCAGTACAAAAATTTATTGATTTTTTAAAAGAACGTACGGAAAGATTAAAAAATAAAGGTATGGTTAAAAAAGTTGCAGATAATAATTCCAGTGCCGATGATTTCAATATAGAAGTTGATAAAAAATTTTAATTTTATTAAATGAAAAAAATTGCAATTTATATACATATTCCATTTTGTATAAAAAAGTGTAATTATTGTGATTTTATAAGTTTTCCACTTTGTGATAATTATGATGAAAATTTACTTTCTTTTTATATAAAGGAACTTTCCCTTTATCATGAATTATTGGGCGCGTGCCAGGTTGATACAATATATTTTGGTGGTGGAACACCATCACTTATGAGGGCGGATTTTATTGAAAAAATTATATGCTATATTTATGAAAATTTTGTTGTAAATGATAATGTGGAAATCACATTAGAGGTTAATCCAAAAACAATCAACGCACAAAAACTTCATGATTTTTATACCGCTGGGGTAAACAGGTTATCAATTGGAATACAATCATTTGATGATGATGAACTTTTATTTTTGGGACGCATTCATGATGAAAGTGATGCAATGGAAACAATTGATATTGCAACAAAATATTTTGATAATATCAGTTGTGATTTTATTTACGCGTTGCCGGGTCAAAATTTTAAAACTTGGCAAAAAAAATTGGATGTAATTGCATCTTTACCGGTTCAACATTTATCAATTTATCAACTTATAATTGAAGCAAAAACTCCACTTTATAATCAACTGAAAACAGGAAAAATAAAACCAATTGATGATGATGTGGCGATAAAAATGTTTGAATATACAAACAAATTTTTAAAACATACTTTTGCTCAATATGAAATTTCAAATTATGCAAAACCGGGATATCAAAGCAGGCATAACCTTAATTATTGGGATGGGGGAGATTATATAGGAATTGGGGTTGGTGCAGTTTCAAGGTTCAAGTTGGGTGATAAATTTTATGGTGTGGATAATGAAAAAAAATTGGAACTTTGGAAAAACAGGGTGGCAAAAAATTCTGTTTCTTTTTATAAAATTTTAAAAATAAAGCGAGCAAAGGAACTTTTGATAATGGGGTTAAGGAAAAATTCTGGGATAAATATTTTTAATTTTCAATCTATCACAGGGTGTGATTTTTTTGATATAGTTGATAAAAATAAAGTGCTTGAACTATGTAAAATGAAATTTTTGCACCTGTCAAAAACTACCATCAAACCCCTTCTCAAAGGGCGAAATATTTTAAATGCAATTATAGAACAAATTGTGAAATAAAATTTGTATAAAATTTCAAAAAAATGCTTGACTTTTGATATATATATATATATATGGTCGTGGGTGGTTCGTTATAAGAAAGGAGTATATTATGGAGTGGAAAGATGTGTGGGAATTTATAGTTGCTCATCCATGGTTTTCTTTTTTCATAGTTTTGGTAGTTTTGGGAGCTATTGTTGGACCTGCAGATAAAGATAAAAATAGGGATAGTGATGGTGAAAGTAGAGCAAAAGATTCTAGTAAAAAGAAACATCGTTATATAGGTTCTGCAGTTCAGTATGGAAGTTCTGTTAAGGTTTATGATGAAACTGGAAGTTATTTATTTTCTCTGCAAGGTGAACTTGTTGGTTTTACGTCTACTACTGTTAGTATTAAAAAAGGTAATTATGTTAAAGTTTATGATGAAACAGGAAGATACAGATTTGGTAATTTTTATAGAGAAAAAAAATAAGAAAGGAAAAAATTATGCAAGATATAAAATTATGGAAAGTTGATAAAGGTTTGGTTAGTCAAGTTTATAAAGCTGAGTTGGATTTTGAACGTGAGTTAGAAAAATGGCTTATGGACGATATTTCAATTATTTCAGATGATTTATTGGTGATAGGAAATCAAGTTTATACAGATTATGGGGATAGGATAGATATATTGGCAATGAATGCTTATGGTGAGTTAGTTGTTATTGAATTAAAAAGAGGTGAAGCACATAGAAAAGTGATAGCGCAGGCTCTTGATTATGCAAGTTGGGCAAAAATATTAACATATGATGATTTGAATGAAATATTCCGTAAACATAATCCAGATGAAGAAGAAAGTTTAAAAGAGTATTTTGCTTCTTACTTTAATCAAGATATAGAAGATGTTGAGGATATGAATTTCAATACTAGTCAAAAAATGTTAATTGTTGGTACTAGTATAGATGATGCAACTATTAGAATTATTGATTATTTATCAAATGCCCCTTTTAATGTTTTGATAAATGCTATTACTTTTAACTATTTTAAAGATAGAGATGGAAATGAATTTATAGCACAATCTTTCGCTAACCCAGAAATTGAAATAATTGAGGAAGCAAGAAGTAAAAAAACTAAAACCACTGCTATAAAAGAGTTATTTGCAAAGAATAAGCTTGTTGTAGGACAGAAATTATATTTTAAACCAGCAATAGAGCATGGTATTAAAAAGGAAGAAGTATGCGCCGAGATAATGAATACAGATAATCGTTGTTTGAAAATGAAAAATGATGATGAATTGTATTCTTTTTCTGGGTTAAGAAAAAAGTTGGGAACAAAATATAAGCTAGATTTTAAAGTAAGTTGGGGATTTGGTATAAAAGCAGATTGGATAACAGAAGATGGTAAAAGTTTGGTAGATTTATTATATAAAGAGTAGTATTTTTACTTTTACTTACTTTTATAAACCGGGTGTTTTGTGATGCTCGGTTTTTTTATGTTTGCAAAGTTTATGTTTCTTTTATAAACTTTGTTGTAAAATAATTTAAATAAAAAAGGTTTTGAAAATGGGAAAAGAAAAGATTTTGATAACATCGGCGCTGCCATATGTAAATGGGATTCCGCATTTGGGACATTTGGCTGGATGTCTGCTCCCAAGTGATGTGTATGCCAGGTTTAATCGTGCAATAGGTAATGAAGTTTTATATATTTGTGGAACGGATGAACATGGCTCTGTATCTGAACTGGGTGCGAAAAAAGAAGGCATGAATGTAGCTGAATATACAACAAAATATCACAATTTACACAAACAAGCTTATAATGATTTTTGTTTGTCATTTGATTTTTTCGGTCGTACCAGCAGCAAGGAAAATATAGAGCTTACTTCACAAATAGCAACAGAGCTTTACAAAAATGGATATATTTATGAAAAAGAATTGGAACAATTATATTCTGTTGATGATGGTATGTTTTTATCAGACAGGTATGTTATTGGAACTTGCCCTTTTTGTGGGGCGGAAAATGCAAGGGGGGATCAATGTGAAAGTTGTACAAAACTTTTAAATCCAACCGACCTTGTAAATCCCAAAAGTGCAATTTCAGGAAGTAGTAATTTAGAGCTTCGTAAAACAAAACATCTTTATTTAAAGTTATCAGCTTTAAGTTCAAAAGTGGAGGAGTGGATTAAAACAAGAAATTGGAACAAGCTTACAATTGGAATTGCAAATAAATGGTTAAAAGAGGGTTTAAATGATCGCTGTATCACAAGGGATATTGATTGGGGTGTAAAAGTTCCAGATACAATCCCAGGTATGCAAGGTAAAGTTTTTTATGTTTGGTTTGATGCGCCAATTGGTTATATTTCAATAACAAAAGAATTTTTGGGTGATGATTATACAAAATGGTGGCTTAATTCTTGTGGTGCGGACAAGGTGAAATATGTTGAATTTATGGGAAAAGACAGCGTTCCATTTCATAGTGTGATGTTTCCTGCAACCTTGATTGGTGCAAGTGATGATTATAAAAAAGTTGATGAGTTAAAAGGGTTAAGCTATTTAAATTATAATGGTGGAAAGTTTTCAAAATCTGCCGGTCGTGGAGTTTTTGTTTTGGATGCAATTTCTTTATTCCCTGTTGATTTTTGGAGATATTGGCTTTTGAAAAATATGCCAGAAACTGATGATACAGATTTTTCATTTGAACGATTTGCAGAAGAAATCAATAAAGATTTAAATGATGTGCTTGGCAATTTTATTTTAAGAGTTTTGAAATTTTATAAATCAAAATTTGATACAATTATTTTACATGATTTGATTTTAACTGATAAAGAAAACGATACAATAAAAAACTTGCAACAAAAACTTGATAATTATACAGAAGCTTTAAAAAATTTGGAATTTAGAAAAGCAATCGCCGAGCTTCGTGCTATGTGGGTGATAGGCAATGAATATATTGATGAAACTGCCCCTTGGAGTGTATATAAAACAGATACAAAAAGAGCAGGAGAAATTTTGATGTTTGCAATAAACCTTGTATATATTTATATGATACTTTCAAAACCTGTTATCCCAATGACTGCTGATAAAATACTTTCTTGCTTTGGTGTGGATGGTGAATGGATTTTTGATATTCAACAGGCTGTGAATACAATAAAAAAAGGTGCAACCTTTATAGTGCCAGACACAATATTTTTTAAAATCACAGATGATAAAGTGGCAGAGTTGAATGAAAAATATGGAAAATAAAAAACAAGATGAATCTGTTAACAATAAAATCAATGTTGGGGTTGATAAAGATTCTGAATTTTTTATTGAAAAGCCAGTTGCAAATATAAACACCCGCTTTCCATATGGTCCAAATGAACTTTCAAATTCTTTATTAAATATTATAAAAGGTTTTGGAAAAAAATATGGTTTTGTAAATGTCGACATTATTAAAAATTGGAATGAGATTGCAGGTGAAAATTTTGCCGAGTTGTTGGTGCCAGTTAAAATTGCATTTCCGTTTGGATCACGATCAAATGGTACATTATATGTAAGAGTGAAAAAGATGTCTGTGCTTGCTGTGGTACAATATCAATTTCCAACAATCATAGACAGAATCAACACCTATTTTGGTTATAACGCAGTGAAACAGATTAGGGTAAGACCTTAAGACTATAATTATTCACAATATGGTTGCATATATGGATTTGTCGGTGTTATTAGTTTTTTACCATCAGGACAAACAAAATTTGGAATTGTTCTATAATTATTATAAGAGTGTTGATTGTTATTTATTTTTTTTGCTTTTTCTGCAAGTTTTGCGTATGCTTCTGTTTTACATTTGTATAACATATCTTCTGTTGTTTCTCTTGTTATTCCTTTACATTCTTTTAAACTACCGAAAACTTTATTTATACTTTCTATTTGTGTTATTAATTTCTCTTTATTATAAGTTGATAATTTTCGTTGTTGTAAAAGTTCTTCAAATTTAGGAAGCATACATTCTGCAAATTTTGTTTTATCATAATCAGGGCAGAAATCAGATCCAGTGTAAGAACCGCCACCACTAAAACTGCCTATACCAATGATTTTGTTTGTTAGGGCTATGATATTTATTTCATCCAGGGTTTTATCAACTTCTAAAATAGCTCTGGTTGTTCGTTCGGTTATTTCCATTGCTTGATAATTCATACCACCCATCATTTTTTTAAGACTTTTATCCTGCATTTCTTTTTCTTTTGCTTCTCTTGCCTCTTTTTGTGCAGGAGTTTCTTTGTCATTAGTCGTTGAACCAGTCATAAATGACATCATATTATTCATATCAAAAGGTGATGATGGTGTTTTATTTTCTGTTTTTTCGGCTGCTGTTGGTTGTAAGTCAGGGCAAGAATATCCGCTGTTTTCATCTGGTTTATCCTCTATAATATTGCCTTTTTCATCAAATTGTATTCCAGAAGAACGTTTTTTGAAATTCATTGTCATTATACCCTTACACCTTGTTTCACAAGAAGTTGTCAAAGTGTTAGTATGAGTTTGTATTTGTTTCAAAGCCGCACCAAGATTATTTTGAATATTGGTTAAAATATCAAATTTTTCTTCTGGTACAAATTGTGTTTGTGTTTCATCAAAATTTGAATTTTCTATTTCAGTTATATCATTATTTAAATTTTCATTGGCAGTTGTTAATATATTATAAATGTTCTCAAGTTTGCTTTTTACAAAAGATTCTTTTATATCTTTATTGCAAACAAAATTTACAAAGTTTGTGGTATTAGTTTCTTTTTTAATGGAATATCTGGAATTTCTTATCAGCATTTCCATTTTATCATCGCTGTTAAAATTATCTTTTGTTATCACAGATATAGGAACACATTTAGGGGCAAATATTAACGGATTTGTGTTGTTGTTATACTGATTACATTCTTCATGTGTTATTTCGTTAATATTCATTTTTGCAAAAATTGAGTTGCTTTCTTTTTTTGCCTGTGTGATTGCTTTTCTTACATTATTCAAGGCTTTGTTATATTTTACATTTGGATTGGAGTTAATTTTTTCTTTTTTCTGATCCCTTACAGCTTGAAGTTCCAATTGTTTTTTCTTTTCTTCCAGCTTGATTTTATTTTCTGCTTCTATTTG
>CAUTSC010000001.1:0-401359 GCA_963541275.1 uncultured Pseudomonadota bacterium | reverse complement strand
CTGTAAATAACATTTCATTTGATTGTAAAGTTTCATTTAATTTTGAATCCATACATTCATAATACAATTTTTCACAATTTACAAAATTATCTTTTTCTTCTTGTTCTGCCTTTTTCTCATTTTCTTTTCTTTTCTTTATTTTTGTGAACAAGTCGTCTTCTTCTTTTTTATCTTCTTTTGTTGTTGAATTTGAAGTTGTATTATTTTTACTGCTGTCTCTGCCATCACGAGCAAGCATAGTCCTTCGCCTGTTTTTTGAACTTTGCCCTGCTCTTCTTGTATTTTTATTTTTTTTACTAACTTCTGCTGATGCAGTTTCTAATAAACTACAAAATAAAAACATCAACACAAAAACTTTAATTTTTTTCATAGTAAACATCTCCATATATAACAAGAATTATACTATAATAACCAAGCTTAAACAATAAAAAAATAAGATAACTAATTTTAAGAAAAATTTTAATCTTCATATTTATTATAATAAGAAGTCAACCACAAGCCACTCATTATAACAAAAAATACAAGAATAAAATATAATTTTGATTTAAATGAAAATTTTACACTTAAATAATTATAATCATCCATATTCAACAGAATAAAATTTTTATTTATACTATACGATATTAAATCTTGAAAATTTTTATCTGAAAATTTATTCAAGTTTTGATTTAATATCATACTTTCCAAATTCTTTTTTAACACTTCATTTCTGGTCCAACCAAAAACTTTTATAAAATTAACAATATTATTTAAAGTTCCAAAACAAAATAGTAAATCGTTAAACTTGCCATTTTTCCATCTGGCTTTGACCGCATCACAGGTTGAAACATCTTTTGCAATATATACAACTATATTTGCATCATTTAACTTTGAATTTATTATGTTAATATTTTCAATAAAGAGTTCATCCTTTTCTCTTTCACTTACAACTTTGTTAATATTAAAATTGTTTGTATTTGGATAATTTAAAACTTTATCTGTTTCAAGCTCTTTATTCACAACAAAATTTTCAGATACTGCCACCTTATTTTTAAAAGGAAGCTTTAATGTAAATGGAATTATCATTTCTGTTTTAGGTGTATAAAAATAATCATTCATATCACCTGAAAAAGTTCCAATTGGTCTGTTGCCTTTTATTTTTTTTACATTAAATTTATGTTTAATTTTATTAAATTCATCATGATGTAAAATTGGAACATAGAATGATTTTTTATAAAAAACCAACTTGTACTTGTATTTATCACCACCAATTTTATCACAAGGTCTTAAACATACCTTACATCCTTTTTTATTACAATGACAAGGATAAGGGCAAGTAGAATGATACTTATACCTTGGAATATAAGTTATATTTTTTATTTGATTATTGATATAATATTTATCTGTGATAACAGCAAAATACCAAAGAACAAAACCTATGATAAGCAAAATCCAAACTATAACAGAAACTATAATAAATTCATCTTTGGTTATTTTTTTAGAATATTTTTGAAAAACATAACCAAATATTAAATTTAAAACGCCTATTATTATAATAATGCTTATCATAGATAAGTTTTATTAAAACACTTTTATATCGTTATCTTTAAATGTTTTCATAACATTATCGGAATTATCAGAACCTATAATCTTACAAACTTTTGATATATTCCTTTGTTTTACAAACCACCTGTTTGGAATAGTTTCAGTATGATTTTTATATTCACGACAAACATCTTTTAGTTCAGTTTGATATCTTTGAAATTCATCTCTTTTCCCTGTAATCACATTTATTATTTGAATATATTGTAATTGAGGAAGATTTGGATAACTTTCTTTTAACATGCTAACAAGAGATTTTTCACCCCTTATGCCTGTTCTTACACTCATATAGCCTTTTACCATATCTAACATAGCATCTTTATCTTTTTCTGCTACTTGTGCAACTTGTTTAATCTGTTTCCACATAGAATCAAAAACATTTTCTCTGTTTTCTGACATTTGCTCTATTTTATTATATAATCTTACTTCTGTATTTGTTGCATAAAAATACATACTTATCAAAATAATCACTGGAATTATTAATACAACTCCAACAAATATTTTTATTATATCTTTTTTCATATTTTTTTCCTGTTCCCACTATTTATTTTCTTGTCTTTCAGCATAATCTGCAAGCAATTCAGCAGATAATTTTATATTTGAAAGATTAACCATACCTTGATTATGATATCCACAATCACAATATAAAATTTCCCCTGAAACACCACTTGATAAATCAGAAAGTAAATAAAGTCCTGTTTTTGAAACATCCTCTAATGTCATATTTCTTGATAAAAATGTGTTATAAGCATTCCATTTTTGCATCAACGAAAATGCATCAATTCCACTTGCTGCCAAAGTTTTGATTGGACCTGCGGAAATCGCATTAACTCTTATTCCTTTTTTACCAAGATCTGATGCTAGATATTTTACTGACGCATCAAGAGCTGCTTTTGCAACACCCATAACATTATAGTTTGGAATATAAACTTCTCCACCAAGATATGTAAGTGTTACACAACTACCACCCTCATTCATAAATTTTGATGCTCTTCTGCATAAATCTGTAAAAGAATAAACAGAAATATCCATCGTGTTTTTAAAATTTTCACGTGTTGTATTTTCAACATATAATCCTGTTAATTCATCCCTGTTTGAAAAGGCAACAGCATGCAATAAAAAGTCAATTTTTCCAAATTTTTTTTCAACTTCACTAAAAAAAGCATCTAGTGATGCATCATCTTGCACATTTACTGGCATTATAACAGGAGAGTTTACACTTTCAGCAAGTGGTCTTACCCTTTTCTCCATAATTTCACCACTATAATTAAATGCTATTTCTGCACCTGCATCAGACAAAGCCTTTGCAATTCCCCAAGCCATAGATTTATCATTTGCAACTCCAAAAACTATACCTTTTTTGCCTTTCATAATGTCTATCATAAATAACTCCTTTTGTTTTATAAAAATTCTTTTGAATATTATTTTTTTTTAGAAATAAAAGCAAGTTTTTTATAAAAAGCTCTAGAACTATACCCTTTTTTATGATATAATAGGGATAAATAGGGAGAGAAAAATTATAAATATCTCGGTTAAAAAGGTTATTGTTTTTTGTCTGTTATTTATAACAGATGCTGTTTTTGTAAAACAAGCAAAAGCTATAACTACAACATATTACGAGGATTTTTACGATGATTACTATAATAATTTTCCAGAAGAAAAGCCAGTAAAAATAAAAACAAAAAAAACTCAACCACAAATTGTCATGAATGATTTATATAATAATCAACAAAATTATTTATTTGACAATAATCAAGATAATTTTATAAATGGCAAGTATAATAAAGCTGATGATAATTCAAGATATTCTATCACTGGTCTTTATAAACAATCAAAATCTCATTTTATGTTTAGAACGGATGTTGGTTCTATACTTAATTGGGATGAAATAGATATAAAGGAACAAGAATTTAAGCTTGATTATAACTTTATGTTTAGAAACAAAAAATTTATTGCTCGTGGCATTTATGGAACAGGTAAAGGAATAACACAAAGAACAAGTGATGATGACATTTTTAATCAAGACCATTTAATCTCGCATGGTAAAGGTAAAGTTGATGTAAAAACTTTTCATATTTCGCTTGGATTAAGAGATGAATACAGGCTTTTAGGATGGGATGTTATCCCTTATGTAGGTTTTAAAACAAGAAATCAAGATTATATAATGCATGACCATGTTGAACCACATCCATTCCAAATAGAAAAGATGTGTAAAGATCCAGGAGATTGGGAAGGATATGCAGATGTTTGTACAGGTGGTATTGGACCGGCAGATCATGGCTTATCACCAAGTGATTTTTATCGTGCAAATGAAGTAAATGGAGAAATGCAAGAAACAGACGAACCAGTAACAGATACAACGATCCCAGGTGGTGCAATCTTAAATAATGGAAAACCACATGTAAACTTGGGCTATGGTGATAGGATTGAAGATACAGATTTTTGTTTCCATCAAAATGGGGACAGCGAAACTCAATGGACTTGTTTAAGAAAAGGACCAGATGGTGCAAATCTTGTAAAAGCATTTGGTGGTGCATCAACAATACATACAAGAGAAGGCATAACTCATATGTATTTTGTAGATTGGAGTGGTCCATTTATTGCAGTAAATTTAAAAAAACAAATTTCAGATAAGGAAAATTTATCTGTATATGCAGAAGTTTTCAAACCTTTTTATAAAGTAAAAGGTGATTGGCCACAAAGGACTGATTGGGCTCATAATCCATCGTTTATAGATTCTGGTGGTAATGGTTATGGGTTATTATTTGATTTAAAATATAACTATAAATTTAAGAATAATATGTGCTTTGTTGCTGGGTTAAATTATGAATATTTACAAAACAGAGATGCTGATACATTATTATTTTTTGAAGATGGGCACGAAGAAAAATATGAAAAATCCGTTGAATATAGTGAATATTATGGATTTGGAGCAAACGTTGGTTTGAAAGCTAGTTGGTAAAGGAAATTATTATGAAAAAAATACAAATATTTTTATTTTTTATAACCGCAATTTCATCACAAGTACTTGCAGAAGTTAACCATTATACAGATTATGTTTATGAAAATTATTTAAAAGATGATTTTCCAAATAAAGAAAATAGTGAAAGATACATATTGAATAAAAAACGCGTAAAACAAAATAGTAAATACGAATATTATGACTATTTAATAAAAACTGATAAAGAAATAAGACAAAATTTAGAAGTAAAAAAAATTCTTGAAAATGATAGAAATAAATCAAATGAAAGACTAATAAAAAATAAGTCTCATTTAAAAGATTTAAAAAATACAAATAAAGCAATAAGTGATGAAATAAAAGAATATAATAGACAAAAAAAGATGCTAGAAATAGAAAGGATAAAATCTCAAAAAGCACTTGAAAAAGCAAAAAAAGAAAAAAATAAACCGATTGAAAATACAAAAAATAAAAAACCACAATTCATATCTCTTGGAAATGTATATTTGCAGGCTGGTGTTGGTATAAGTCATTTATCTTCTTATAAAATATCAACAGACAATTTATTTTTGCAAAATAATAAAACAAAAAATGATGAATATAACAAAAATATAAATATAATGTTGGGTTATACATATAAAATATTAAGTACTGAACTTGAATATTCAAAAAAATCTTTTTCCAATAATGATGTTGATGGAATAAATACTAATATAATAAAAACCTATACACAAAATATAGATATGTCTTTATTTGGAATAAATATTCTTTATCCATTAACTCTAGCTAGAAAAATGAAATTATCATTCGGACTAGGTGCAGGAGTTGCAAAAACTTATCTAAATGATTTTGGAAGTGTATATATAAAAAATGGTAAAATAGTTGATAAAACCCTTGAACCAACTGCTATATTAACAAACTTTAAAAGTGAAAAAGAAAAAAATAATGTATTTTATGTATCTCCAAAAATATCAGCATCAGTATTCTTAGATAGAAATATTGATATAGTATTTTCAGCAAAATATGATTTATTTAATGATATAAAAACCGATGAAGGTTTATCACTTAAAAATTTATCAGCTGTAAATTTATCTGTTGGAATTAAATATAAATTTAATTAAAATAGTTAATGACTTTTAAATAAATTTTTCTATACTAATTCTTGAAAAGGGGTTTTATATTATGTCTAATATATTGTTAGTCTCATCATCACTTGAAAGTGGTAGTATTGCAAAGTCTGTTATCGATATTGCTCTTTTATTAAAATCAAAAAATGTAAATGTTTCCGTTATCTCTGCTGGTGGAAAGATGGTGAAAGTATTAAAAAGGGAAAATATCCCCCACTATCAGTTTCCAATAAATTCAAGTGATATTTTTTTAGTAAGAAAATGCATAAAAAAAATAGTTGATATAGTAAAAAAAGAACATTTTGATATAGTTCACACATTTACTCCACAATCTGCACTTTATGGATATAAGTTGTCGAAGCTATTAAGTATCTATCATCTTACATCTATCACAAAATTATATGAAAAAACTTACATCCCTTTTAAGAATACTGGCATAAATTATATGTTAAAGGCAAATCATATAATAGTTCCAAGTAATTATATGAAAACATTTTTACAAAATAATTATAAGATAGCAGATAACAAAATTGCTGTTGTTCCAACTTGGATAGATACAAATATATTTAATCCCAATAATATAAGCCCTGAAAGAATGATTGCAACCGCACAAGAATTAAGGATTCCAGAGGATCATTTTATAATTGCAACAATATCAAAATTAAAAAATGAAACTGAAAATATAAATCTTTTATCAAACCTTTTAAAACTACAAACACTAACAACTCAAAAAATAAGATGTCTTGTAATACTAAATTCTTGCACGAAAAAAAATAAATATAAGTTTGAAAATTTAATAAAAAAATACAATGCTGAACACCTTGTACACATAATTGATGATCAAATTGATCTTCCTGCCACTTTAATGCTCAGTGATGTTTATTTTAATATAAATACAAAACCAAAGGCTTCTATGACTGCTATATTAGAGGTTCAATCTCTTGGTAAACCAGTTATTTCAAATAACATAGGGGCAAATGCAGAATACATGATGTATAACGTTTCAAAGTTGTTTAATGAAAATGATAAAGAAGAAATTTCAAAACATTTGTTATGGGTAATAAATCTGTCAAAAGATGAAAGGACAAATATTTCACAAAAATTGCATTCTCATATTGATTCAAATTTTTCAAAAGCAAAAATTCCAAACAAAATTTTAGATATATATAATTTAATATTAAATAGTAAAGGTAATTAACAAATATTATGAAAACTCTTTTTGCTACATCTGAATTATTTCCTTTTAATAAAACTGGTGGGCTTGGTGATGTTGCTGCAGCTCTGCCAAAAGAGTTAAAACAACATGGAATTGACATAAGATATATTATTCCTGCATTTCCATCTGTACTTGATAAATTTACAGAATTGGAACTTGTTTATAGTTTTGAAAACATCTTTTTCTTAAGACAAGTAAATATATACAAAGGAAAAGTTAAAGGCAACCCTATCATTTTTTATCTAGTTGATGCTCCGGAATTTTTTTTACGAGCTGGCAGTCCATATAATGATATATGCGGCAATAATTGGAGTGATAATAACATAAGGTTTGCATGTTCTTCATATATTGCTGCTATATTTTCAACTGGTATTATTGATAACTGGGTCCCAGATATAATTCATGCAAATGATTGGATGACCGCTCTTATTCCACTTTATCTTGCTGTTTTTAAAAATGAAAATAAAGAAATAAAAACCTCTTCTATCCTAACCATACATAATATTGCGCATCAAAATAAATTGCCACTTTCTCAACTTGAAACTTTAAAAATTCCAACACAAATTCTTGTAAACAAGGGGCTTTACAATAACTCGCTTTCTTTTTTAAAAGCTGGGATTCATTTTGCAGATAAAATCACAACAGTAAGTCCAAATTATGCAAATGAAATACAAACTGAATTTTATGGCTATGGACTTCATCATGATATGATACAAAGAAAAAATCAGCTAACTGGGATTTTAAATGGAGTTGATTATAGTGTTTGGAATCCAGAAACTGATAAAACTATTCTTACAAATTATGATAAAAAAACTTTTAAAACTGGCAAACAACAAAATAAATTGGAATTGCAAAAAAGATTTAACATAATACAAAATCCAAATATTCCTGTGTTTTGTGTATTAAGCCGTCTTGCCACACAAAAAGGGATAGATATTTTAATAGAGGCGATACCTGCTCTTGTAATGCATAACATACAAATTATAATTATGGGAACAGATCAAGGTGGATACGTTCCAAAGTTAAAAATGTTGCAAAACAATCATCCAAATCAAATTGTAATCACAGATTTTGATGAAGATTTATCACATCTTTTAATTGCAGGATCGGATATTTTAATAAATCCAGCACTTTATGAACCTTGCGGACTGACACAAATTTTTGCAATGAAATATGGTACAATTCCTATTGCTCGCAAAACTGGAGGACTTGCCGATTCAATTATAAATGCAGATTTTACTCATACCATAGTTTCACATGATGCAACGGGCTTCTTGTTTGAAAATTATTCTGTACATGATCTTATATATACGACAATTCGTACGCTTGATTTATATCAAAATGATAAAAAAATATGGAATAACATAATAAAACAAGCAATGAACCAAGATTTTTCATGGAACAAATCCGCCTCACAATACATAGATCTATACAACACACAATTGGATTTAATTAAATAAATTATAAACAAAAACTCCTGCAAAAAACAGGAGAGACTGTGTATAGAAGTTATTTAGTCTATTTCCATTTTTCTATTTTAATATATCCATCTGGACTGGCACCTTTACCTGCTTTTTCTTGAGTGGCATCTTCTCCGTCACCACCTTTTAATAAAAGTTTAACTTCACCTATTTCAAAATAACTTCCCCCACCACCCCCACCGCCACCACCAATATATGTTGCTTTACCAATACTATATTTATCTCCCCCATTTCCTCCACTTACTTCTATACATGCTTTAAATTCTTCTTTCTTATCAAGGGTAAATATTCTTACTTTCTTCTCTCCGTCCATACCTACTCCTGCAACAGCAACTGTCACTCTGTATTTGCCTGGCAACAATGCCTGTTTTAATTCAACAGGATTACTGTCCGTAGTAAGATCTATAATAGTTTCCCATTTATTTTCTTCTATTTCTTTCTTACCTTCTGTAACTCCTTTTTCTACTCCATCTTTTATAAGATCACTCCACCAATTCCTTTTTGGAACGCAGGTGTAGAATTCTTGGGCGTTTACCATAGTTGCAACAAGCATTGCACTTAATAAACTTATTTTACTTATTTGTTTTTTCATCATAGTTTTCTCCTTTCCTTTTATTATGATTGTTTAAACATTTCATATCCTGATGGGCAGTTGTTTCTTAAATCAATAAGCTCCATCCCATCCGGGCATTTTCCATTTGTAATTTTGATAAGTTCATATCCCTCGGGGCAGATTCCTTTGCTGGGAGCAAATAAATCCATCCCAGTGGGACAATTTCCACCACTCACTTTTATCCCAGTTGTCCCTTCTGGACACACAACTTGATTACAACTTTGGAATGAGGTTTTGTTGAGTATTGTTCCAACCGGACAAGATTTACATAACCTATCACTTGGCGACCAGAAATTGTTTGCCTTTAATCCAGTTGTTGCATCTACCCTGTTGCATTTAACTTTGCAACCTGGTTCATTACAAATTGGTTCTTCATCACCCCCGCAAACTTCCTTACCACCGGAACTTATTCCATATTTTGCAAGGGTTTCGTGTATCAACTTCTTAGTTGCCTCACTTGCTGAAAATGCTTTGTGCGAAAATAAAATCCCCGTAGCAAACAGCAAAATTTTGCCATGATTTTTTATATAGTTTTTCATCTAATCCTCCTTTTTTGATAGGAAGTTGACAACTATGTACTAAAATAGTGTATAGTATTGGATATTCCTATACCTTCCTACCTTGCAGTAGGAAAACACTTTGTGCTATTCAGCACTTTATTAGTACATGGGTTGTCACACCCTTTCTTTAAATTTTATGATAATATTAAAAAGATTTTTATACAAGAAAAATATTTTTATATTAATCCCAAATACTTTTATTGTCTATATCAATAATTGGTTTTACTTTATATTTATTATTGTTTATGTAAAATTCTGCGCCTTTAGTAGTAAGAGAAAAAATATTATCAAACACTCTTTTATTACAAATAAAATTCATCGTATATTTTGGGTTAGTTATAAAAATTAAAGTATTTTCTTTGCATGCAATTTCATAATCTTTGTTATCATTTATAAATGCAATTTTTGTGTTATTTATTATCCAGTTTTTTTTATCTGTATTTACAACTATATTACTTTTAAAAACTTTTTTATATTCAGCAATTTCATATTCTTTTATTTTATAATTACTTAAATTTAAAATGTGTATTTTATTATCTTGTTTAATAGCAAAAATATTTCCAAATTTGTTTATTATTATATCTGGGGTTTTATTAAAAAAATTGCAACTCATTCCAATAAAAATAAAAACATATCCCATATTTTTTAGGTTAGTTTTAAAAATCAACCTTATAGCAATCCCAAGATATATTAAAACAAGTGATATATTTGAAATGCCATAAAATTTGATATTAGTAAATGGAAATTTTGAAATAATTTCTGTTAAAAAATTTATAATATTTATTTCAAAATCAAGTAGATATAAAAATATTTTATAAAAATTAAATGGCATAAAAATAAAAGTTAGTAAAATTGTTGGCATTACAAAAAATGTGAAAATTGGCACAATGAGTAAATTTCCTAAAAATCCATATAATTGTATTGTATTAAAATGATAAATTATTATTGGCATTGTAAAAATAGACACCGCAATTGATGATAAAATAATTCCATTTACAAAGTTGATACTTTTAAATAGGTATTTATGAAATCCCGTATGATTATTTATATTTATCATCCATAGATCTTTTATTTCAAAAAATTTTAATATTGTTATTGTTGCAATGAATGATAATTGAAAACCTGCGGTTATTAAAGATTCTGGATATAACAAAAGTATTATTAACATACTTAACACCACTATCCTTATTGATACTGGATTTTTATCTGTTAAAATTGCAAGCATCATAAAAGAAAACATTATAAATGCACGAATTGTTGGAATACGTGCTCCACTTATAATTAAATAAATTATGCTTATTAAAAATGTGATAATTGCTGTTAATTTTTTTATATCATATTTATTTTGAATATATGAGAAAAGTAGCAAAAAATATCTTATAATAAAAAAGATAAATCCCATTATAATTCCAAAATGAAGCCCAGAAATAGATAAAATATGACTGACACCTGCAGCTTTATATTGTTCTGTTATTTTATTTTCAAAATATCTTTTACCTGTCATAATTGACATAATAATTTCTTTATTATCGTTTTTTATTATTGATGAAATTTTTTCATTTATCTTTTGACGTAGTTTGTAAATTTTGAAAATAATCTTATCAAAAATATTGTTATCTTTTTGTTGTAAATTATATTGCCAATTTGATTTTAGAAAAGCTTTGCCTGATATTTCATTAAAATAATAATAACGACGGAAATTAAAACTTTTATTTGTGATAGGATATAAAAAGGGTCTAATATCTGCTTTTACAATAATATCTTTACCTATTTCTGGCAGTTTATGTGAAGTATTAAAATTTATCTGCAATTTTTTGATTTTATTTAAAACAGAATAAATCCCAATATTTAAAATTTTTACATTATCAACAACTATCTTATTATATTTTTGATTTTGTTCTATCCTTATAACCCTTCCAGTAATAATTTTATCATTTGCTTTTTTATTTAGTAAAAATGTATTTAAAAAATTGGCTTTGATTGTAATAATGAAAAATCCCAAAATAATAAATAAAAGTGCAAATTTTAAAACTTTAAAAATAAAATATTTTTTTCTTTTTGGCAAATCAATGAACAGAGAAAAAATGCTTAATAACAAAATCAAAAATGTATTGTGAATATTGGGTTCAAAATTAAGATTAAAGTAAATTAAAATACCAATAGAGATTAAAACAGGAATAAAAAAGACATATTGAAAATATTCTTTTTCAATTTGTTTTGAAGTATAAGTGATGTATCTTGACAATCTTAACATTTTGTTTAAATTAAAATAAAATATTATTAAAATCAATAAATATTCAGTTCCATTAAAAATTGTTGAAATAAAAAAAACATTATATATAATTAAGGTTTGTTCGGGGAGTAGCTCAGTCTGGTAGAGTACTAGTTTTGGGAACTAGGTGCCGCAAGTTCAAATCTTGTCTCCCCGACCATTTTTGTATATATGTGATTTATAAAAAAGTATGCCAAAAATTTCAGTCATAATTCCAATTTATAATGTAGAAAAATATTTAGCAAGCTGTTTAGATTCCGTCTTAAATCAAACCTTTAGAGATTTTGAAATTATTTGTGTTAATGATGGTTCCCCTGATAACTCTTTAAATATTGCGAATGAATATGCAAAAAAAGATGATAGGATCAAGGTTTTTACAAAAGAAAATGGTGGCCTTTCAGATGCAAGAAATTATGGTGTTGAAAAAGCAAATGGAGATTATATTTATTTTTTAGATAGTGATGATTTTATACATAAAAATTTATTAGAGATATGTGTTAATTTGGCAGAACAAGAAAAATCTGATATTGTTTTTATAAAAAAACATACCAATTATAGAACTAGATTACTTATAAGACAGGCCCTACATTTATCAACTGATGTAAAGCCATTTAATTTAAATAAAAATTATGATTATAGAAATATAGACTATATTACCAGCAATGATATTTTTTCTTATGCTAGTGAAAAAAAGATAAAAGGAGAAAAATTACAATTAAAACATTGTTATGTTTGGCAGGGGTTTTATAGTAAAAAGTTAATAGAAAATATTCCATTTATGAAAGGAATTATTTTTGAAGATTTTCCTTGGCTTCTTGAAGTATTTGCAAAAAAGCCTCTTATTACTATTACAAGCTTAAATTTATATTATTATATTCCAAATTTTAATTCTATTATGGCAAGCAATAATCAGTTAAAAAAAATTATCAATTTACATATAGGGTTAAAAAAAGTTGTTGAAATATATAAAAAAAGTACAAATTTTGAAAAAGTAAAGGAAAATTATATATATCCTTTTGTAAGTTATATAATAAATCACTTTAATCACTTAAAAGATAAAGAAGAAATTTTACAAGGAAAATCTGTTTTAAATGAATTAAAAAAAGAAAATTTATTAACAGATTATCATATAAAAAAGATTAAAAATATTTGAAAATATTCTATATCTTTACCTTTTTAAATCTTTCTGGAATTTTTATGACTGGTTTTAAGAATAGCATTGCTGGTTTTTGCCAGGAATAGATTGGAAATAAAATATTTTGTAAAAATCTTGCTATTTTTATAATTTTTTCACCATATTTTTTTGAATTAGTTGTAAGATAGATTGTTTTTGCCCTTCGTTTTAAATGATTTTGCCAATCAATTTCTCTGTTTTTATTTTTTAATGTTTTCAAATCTGCTCCACCAAAATGTAGTAAATATAAATTTTTATCAATATTCACTCTTTTCCCTTTTACAGAATGAAAACCACTGCCCCAATTTAATGCTTTATTTAAAATAACTGGTTTTGTATAACGGGTTGAAAGTAAAGCATAATTTCGTTGAGATAGTAAGTTTTTTGAAAAATCTAAATCTGTCTCTTCTTTTAAATTTTGCCCCACATCTAAACCAAGTCCAGAAATACAACCTTTTATTTTTAAATTTGATAAATAACTATATAAATCTAAATTTGTATTTGTATCAACAATCAAAAACTCATCACAATCACATCCAACCAGTATTTCATAACCTTTTTCAAACAATGATTTTGCAAGTTTATTTAAAAGTGTTATCCTGTATTTATCACCTTTTGCTCTTGATAATTGTTTATGTTCCACTTTAGTTATATTAACTCTTTCATCTTGAAAATTTTGATCTAATCCATCCAGATACACATATAAATTTTCAAATCCCAAACTAGTCCCATAATAATCTATCCATTTAGTTAAAAATAAATTATCATTTCTTGCCATTGTTATTACTGCTATTTTTTTATTCATTATTTTCCTTTTTTTTTATTCATCATCCAATACTAACCAATCATCCACTCTTGCCAGATGATTATATTCACCATATTTTTTTATATTATCACCAACAATATCTGGATTAGGATAAGATACATATTCTTGATTGTTATTTTCAAATAATTTAACTGTTTTTATAAGATTTATTTCTGTTTCTTGCAACAGATCATCCAGTGAAGTTTTAGAATTTATTGCATTTGTTATTTCACATGCTGATAACAATGCCAATTTTATATATTTTATGTTTGAAACCTTGATTTTTTCTATCCCTTTAAATCCATCATGTTTTAATATTAAAGCTTCTATTAAAAGTTGTGGATAATATCCACTTTCAACATCTTTTTTTGATGGAAATTCACCAGTTTTAAAATCATAAATTATTGCTGTACCATCATTTAAAATATCTATTCTGTCTGCTTTGGCGGTGATAGTAATATTTGTATCAGGAATTTTCCAACAACCCTCTATTTCCACATAAGTTTTTTTAACTTCATCTTTTATAGAATTTTTAAAATCAATATAATATTTTGCGATATCTTTGAATTTTATTTTCCAAAAATTAAAACTTAAAAGGTTTGAAAATTTAACAGATCGCAAAATAAATATATTATATAATTCTTCCTGTGTTGATTTTTTTTTCTCTTCAAAATTTTTTATTCCTTCATGAATAATATTTCCAAACTCACTATTTTTAATTTGATTTATTTCATCAAGTTTGTTTAGTTTTAAAATTTTTTTTGCAAAAATGCTGTATGGATCTTGATACCAAGTTTCAATATTTGTTGCAGATAATTTTTTTGGGAAAACATCATTACCCTTGGGATTAAATCTTGCACGTTCAAAAATTTTAGCTGACTTATTATAAAAATAATCTTTCCAAACTTCAATTTTATCTTCTAACGGATTTTCAAAATGAATGTTATTTATTTCTTTTATTGCATCCAGTTTATTAAGCCATCTTGCCATCATAACTGGTTTTCCATCTATTGTTTCAGAATAAGTTAAAATCACATTTGGCTTACAAAAAAACTCTGTAAAATCATGTCCAGATAAACCTATCTTTTTTTCTGGAAGTGGCAATTTAAATTCTTTTTTCATGCTTCTGTTCATCCATGGATCTTCCGAAGTTTGTTTTGGAAAAATTCCTTCATTTAAACCAGCCATGATATAATAATCTGCGGATAATAATCTTGCTTCTATTGAGTTGGTTATAATTATATTTGGATTTAATTTTTCTCGTGGACGAAGTGATATTGAATTTAATAATTTTATTATAAAAGAAAAATATGAAATGCCTCTTATTATATCAATTGGCATTTGTTTATATTCTTTTTCTATTTTTGTAAATTCAGTCAAAATATTTGACAATTCATCTGCTAGTTGTGCATCATAATCTGTATTGTAAAGTGTTTTTTCAATATCTGTATTATCATTTTCAAAAACAAAACTTTCAACTAACTTTATATGTTTTGTTAACAATTCCTGTAAATGATATGTTTTCTCGTATTTTAAAATTTCTGTAAATCCACTTGTTAAATTGCCAAGTTTTCTTAACATTTCTTGAACATCTGGATATTCAAAAGATTTATCTATTATTTCCAACAAACTTTTTGGTTCATAAATACCACGTAAAATGCTTTCTAAATCTTTTACAATATTATTTAAAATTTCTTTATTATAACCCACTTTTGTGTATGGATGTTTTAAAACTTCCAATAAATTATATGGTGAAAAATTTTTCTGTATCATTTTTAAAACTAATACAAAATAATTTCCTGTTATTGTATCTATACCTGTTATACCAGCAGAATCGTCAACTTTTATATTCCATTTTAATAAATCTGCTTTTATAAACTTTGCAAGATTTTTATCTGGAGTTATTACTATTGCTGTTTTATTTTCTTCAACAACTATCCTTAAAAAACAAGAAATGGCAAAACTCTCATCTTGTTGTTTATATGATTTAATAATTGACACTCCATTTAAAACATCATCTGTAAAATTTTGTTTTATTGTTAAATTATTATTCATTTCTGTTTGTGCCATTATTTTTGTTGCAAAAAACTCTCTATCTTTACTTGCAATTTTATAATCTTTAAAAAGTGGCAATTCAGGAATATCATTTGGCAGTAAGTTAAGTTTAGAAATAAGATTTACAATATTATATTGTGGATGGCTTTGATTTAAATTATTTGTTGATGTTAAAAATTCTATATCTTTTTGTGTTAAGTTTTTATCAAGTCCCGGTAAAATTAAAAAACCATTTTTCAACCTTGCAATATTTTGCAACATGTAAGAAATAGGTATCATTGACCCCGTAGATCCAGCTGCAAAAATACGTCCTTGATATTTATTATTGTTCCATATATTAACTTGCTTTCTTATTAACTTGACCTTTTTTTCAACTGGATTTATTTTGTGAATTGTTTTTAAAAATTGTGGATAAATATCTGTTATGATTTTTAAAAATTTTAATGTCTCTTGCCAATTTGCTGCATATTCATCTGGAACAATTGAGGAGAGATTTTTAAAATCTAACTCTTCCATTTCAACCATATCCATAAGGTGGGTTAAATTATCAGCCAAAGAATAAATTTGTTCATCAGTTATTTTTTGTTTATCATTATCAAGATAATTTGATTCTTTTATAAATTTTGATAAAACAAGGGTCCTTTCAAGTTTCGAAATAGTTTCTGGTAAATCATCAAATAAATCATTATTTTCAAAATCAGTAATTGATATTTCATCTTCATCCATATCACCGAGAGGAATAATTTTTGGAAGCATCAATGGTTTAAAATCATTTAATTTTAAAAATATTTCTTTTAAATGACGGCATGAACGACGAGTTGGAAGTAAAATTATATCATCTGCAATATTTATATTTTGCTGTAAAGCAGTCTTTAAAATATACTCTGCCAACACTTCTAAAAATGGAAATCTTGGAGATATATTAAAAACTTGAGCCATAATTATTCTTTCTTTATATATAAAAAGTTATAGCAATTTTATATTTCTTATACAATCTTAAACTTTTCTTATATCTTTTATGATTTTAATAAGACTGGCAGTTGAATTATCATATTCATTTATTAAATTATCTTCTGTATTTGTTATATCTTTATAAACTCGCTTTGCAAGTTGTTTGCCAAGTTCTACACCAAATTGATCAAAAGAATTTATGTTCCAAAATACACCTTCAACAAATGTTTTATGTTCATAAAAAGCAATTAACATACCGAGATTATAAGGTGTTATTTTTTTTATTAAAAAAGTGTTTGATGGTCTGTTTCCTTCAAACATTTTAAAATTAACTATTTTTTCTATTTCTGCCACTGAAATTTTTTGTAGTTTTAACTCTTCTATTACTTCCATTTTGGTCTTACCATTTAAAAGTGCTTCAGTTTGTGCAACACCATTTGCCAGCAATTTTTGTTGATGGTCGCCTGTCTCGTTAAATGAAATAATAGGCAAAATAAAATCACATAAAACTTTTTCTGTTCCTTGGTGCAATAGCTGATAAAAAGAATGTTGTGAATTTGTCCCTATTTCTCCAAAAACAACAGCTGATGTTTTATAATCTATTTTATTTCCATTTATATCTGTTGATTTACCATTACTTTCCATAACAAGTTGTTGTAAATAAAGTGGTAAATATTTTAAATAATTATCATATGGCAAAATTGCAGATGTCGTATTTTTAAGAAAATTTATATTCCATACAGAAATAAGAGCCATTAAAACAGGAATATTATCTTTAAATTCTGTATTTTTAAAATGGATATCAGCATCGTTTGTACCATCCAAAAAATTTTGAAATAATTTTGCTCCAATACTTATGATAACCGGAAGTCCAATTGGACCCCACAAAGAATAACGTCCACCAACATAATCACCAAATCCAAAAACATTTTCTTTTTTTATTCCAAATTGTACTGCAAGAATTGGTGCAGAGCTTACAGCACAAAAATGATCACTTACAGCTTCAAGTCCCAATTTATCAACTAACCAATTTTTTGCAGTTATTGCATTAGTCATAGTTTCATCAGTTGTAAAAGTTTTACTTGCCACTATAAATAATGTTGTTTCTGGTGAAACTTTTTTTAATACTTCCATAATATCAGTAGCATCAACATTTGATACAAAATGAAAGTTAATAAGTGGAGTTTTATAATATTTCAAAGCTTCTATTGCCATTAAAGGTCCAAGATAACTGCCCCCTATTCCAATATTTACAACATCCAAAATTCTTTTACCTGTATGACCTTTAAATTCTCCATTTCTTATTTTTTCTGCAAATTCAAAAATATTATTTTTTGTTGTATCTATTTCTTTTTTTATATCTTTACCATCAAAAATAAAACTTGTTTCATTACTTCTTAAAAGAGTATGTAAAACAGCTCGTTTTTCAGTTATATTTATTTTTACACCTTGGAACATATCTTTGATTTTTTCTTGTAAATTAAGTTGTTCCAATGTTTTAATAAGCAGATTTAAAATTTTTTCAGTTATTAAATTTTTTGAAAAATCAAAAACTATGTCTTTATAACTTTTTGAAAATTTTGAAAATCTTTCATTATCATTTTTAAATAAATCTTTTATATAGGTATCACTTAAAAATTCTTGTTCCTTTTTAAGTTGATTATAAGTACTTGTGTTTTGAAAATTCATTTTTACTCTCCTAGCTAAATGATTTTAAAATCTTTTTTCCTGTTTCATTTGTTTTTAAAAATTTTACATCTTCTTCCTTTTCAAGATCATATAATTTTCCAGATACTAGTGCAATTTTTCTGGTCATTTGAGATGCAAGATATGGATTATGCGTTGCAATAAGGGCTGTTATTTTTGTATCACGAACCAGATTTAAAAGTAAATGTAAAACAAGTTCTGCATTATATGGATCAAGATTTCCAGTTGGTTCATCACCTAACAATAATTTTGGATTGTTGGCAAGACTTCGTGCTATTGCAACTCGTTGCTGTTCTCCCCCTGATAACTCTGCTGGTCTGTGATTTATTCTTGTCCCAAGCTCCATAAGTTTTAATTTTTCTGTTGCTTTTTGAATTGCAATTTCTTTTTTTTCTCCTTTTATAATCATTGGCAACATTACATTTTCAAGTGCAGTAAAATCTGCAAATAAATTATGTTGTTGATAAATAAAACCAATATTATTAAGTCTTAATTTTGTTTTTTCACTATCTGTTAAATTTTTTGTTTTTTTGTTATAAATGACAACTTCACCACTTTCAAACGTATCAAGAAGACCAGCCGTATATAAAAGTGTAGATTTACCACTTCCTGATGGCCCGATAAGAGCCACCATTTCTTGTTCTTTTATATCCAGATTGCAACCTTGTAAAATATCAATTTTATTATTGTTAAATCCATAAGATTTAAAAATATTTTGTAAACTTAAAACCATTTTATTCATACCTTAAAACATTTACTGGTTCTTGTTTTGAAGCTTTTTTTGATGGATAAATTGTTGCAAGCAAAGATATTATAAATGAAGACACAATAACCCAAAAAAATTCAACATAATCTATTTTTGATGGTAAAGTTGATAGAAAATAAACATCACTTGAAAACAATTCTTTACCAAGAATTTTTTGTAAAAATTGCCTTATATCCTCTATATTATAACTTACAATTAAACCCAATATTCCACCACTTATTGTTCCAACAAAACCTATTATTCCACCCGAAAGTAAAAATATTTTCATTATACTTGTTTTTGTCGCGCCAATTGTACGAAGTATTGCAATATCAAAAGATTTATCTTTGACAAGCATTACCAAACTTGAAACAATATTAAATGATGCAATAAGAATTATAAGGGACAAAATCAAAAACATCACATTACGTTCAACATCAAGAGCTGAGACAAAAGAAGAATTTTGATTTTTCCAGTTGGTTGCAATATATAAATCACTTAAATTTTTATTTAATACTTCTGTCATTTTGACTGCTATATCTGGATTTTGCAAAAATATTTCTATAAATTCAATTTGACCCTTCATGTTAAAAAACATTTGTGCTTCATTTAAACTCATGTAAATATAATTGGCATCATAAGATGACATTCCTGTTTTAAATACATCAACAATTGTATAAGATTTTATTCGTGGAATTGTACCAAATGCAGTGATATTTCCTTTTGCGGTTGCAATTGTTATTTCATCACCTATCCATACACCCATTTTTTTTGCAAGGCTTTCACCTACTATAATTTCACCAGAATTAAATTTATTTTTATCTATTGTTGTTTTTATACTTTCAAAAAGAGGTTTTATTTTTTTTATATCATCAAACTCAACTCCACGAACCATAATTCCATAAGAATTATTATTACTAGAACCCATAACTTGCATTTCAATTGATGGAACATTTGAAATTATTTTATCTTTAATTTCTGTTATATTTTCAATTTTATTTGCAAGCTGTTTATGATTTGTGATATTTTTACCAGCATATTTTGATAAAATTGTTATATGTCCGTTCATCCCCAAGATTTTAGACAACATTTCCTCACGAAATCCATTCATAACAGACATAACAACAATCAAAGTTGCAACACCAAGAGTGATACCTATAAAAGATAAAAATGAGATTACAGAAATAAAACCATCTTTTCTTTTTGATTTAAGATATCGCCAAGCAATCATCAATTCATATTTTTTGAAAAACATACCTTTCCTGTAAATAATAACAAGAATAGATTATCACAAAATGTAAATATTTACCAGCAGATTTTAATACCTTAGGACATAGAACGAAGTCCAAACATTCTTTCTTCTTTTAGTTTAGATGCTTGTAAGATATTTTCAAAAAAATCTCCGTTTGTTTCAATAGGAGTAAAATCTTTTATAAGGGCAATTTTTAAAACTTCCATTGCAGTTGAAACAGGAATTATGTTTAAAGATTTTCCAATTATTTCTGGCATTTCCTCTAAATCTTTTACATTATCTTGTGGAATTATAACTGTTTTTATACCACCACGAATTGCAGCAAGCAGTTTTTCTTTTAAACCACCAATTGTAAGAGCATTTCCACGAAGAGTTATTTCACCAGTCATTGCAACATCCTTATGTACAGGAATATTTGTAAGAGTTGAAACAATAGATGTCATCATAGCAAGACCAGCGGATGGTCCATCCTTTGGAGTTGCCCCCTCTGGCACATGTATATGTATGTCAATTTTATCCCATATTTCTGGGTTAATACCAAATTCTGTTGATTTACTTCTTACAAAAGATTTTGCTGTTTCAATTGATTCTTTCATTACATCACCAAGTTTTCCAGTAAATACAGATTTACCAGTTCCAGCCATAACAACAGATTCAATTGATAATAATTCACCACCAACTTCCGTCCATGCAAGACCTGTTATTGTACCAACGGAATCTTGTTTTTCAATTTTACCGAAATCAAATCTTGGAACACCCAAATAATCTTTTAAATTTTCCGTTGTGATTATAACTTTATCTTTTTCTTTCGCTTCTTCACTTTTTTCTGCTGTTAATGAAAATAAAGAACTATCATCTGGTTTTTCATTTTCTACTATCTTTCTTATTACTTTACGGATTAACTTATCTATTGCTCTTTCAAGACCACGAACACCAGATTCTTTTGTATAATATCTTATTATATCTGTGATTGCGCTATCTTTTATTAGCAATTCATCTTTACTTATTCCATTTTTTGTAAATAATTTTGGAATTATGTGTTGTTTTGTTATTTCAATTTTTTCATTTTCTGTATAACCAGAAATTTCAATAACTTCCATACGATCTAGTAAAGGTCTTGGAATATTATATGAATTTGATGTTGCAATAAACATCACATTTGAAAGATCAAAATCTAAATCTAAATAATGATCGTTAAAATTAGTATTTTGTTCAGGATCCAAAACTTCCAATAATGCACTTGCTGGATCACCATGAAAGTTTGAACTTAATTTGTCAATTTCATCAAGCATTATTATAGGATTATTTACACCTGCTTTTTTGATTGTTGAAATAATTTTTCCACACATTGCACCAATATACGTTTTTCTATGTCCCCTGATTTCTGCTTCATCATATACACCACCAAGAGATATTTTTTCAAAAACTCTGCCTGTACTTGTTGCTATTGCACGACCAAGAGATGTTTTACCAACCCCAGGAGGTCCCATAAAACAAAGTATTGTTCCTTTGTTTGTACCTACCCTTTTTTGAACTGCCAAAAATTCAAGTATTCTGTCCTTTATTTTTTCAAGTCCATAATGAGCTTGATTTAATTTTTTTTCTGCCTCTAGTAAAGTTGTTGTAAGCTCGGTTGATTTTTTCCAAGGAAGTTCCAAAATTGTATCAAGCCAATTACAAATTAAATTGTATTCTGGATAATGAGATGAGATATTGGATAATTTTTTAACTTCTGCTTTTGCCTTTACATATGCCTCCTTTGATAATCCCGCCTTTTCAATTTTTGATTTATAACTTTCAACATCTTCATATTCGTTTTCATCATCACCCAATTCTTTTCTTATTACTTTCATTTGTTCTTGCAAATAAAAATCTTTTTGTGTCTTATCTATATTTTTTTTAACTTTTTGTCTGATTTTTCTGTCCATTTTTAAAAAATCAAGTTCTGTTTCTATCATTAAATAAAGTTTTTCCAATTTTTCTTTTAATGTATTGGTTTCTAAAACTTCTTGTTTTTTTTCAATTTTTACATTCATACCCATTATAATGGTATCTATCAATATAATTGGATTTGTGATTTTATCTATACCAGAAATGTTATCTATAAAAAAATCTCTGTTTAATTTTAAATATCTTATAAAGCTGTGTCTTACTGATTTTAAAAGTGGTTCAATCTCTTCTTCCACCCAATTATCTTTTATTTCTGGAATAGTTTCTGCCATAACCTCCCAAAAAGGTTTAGAATTTACAAAATCTGAAATTTTTACTTTATATTTTGCCTCTACCAATATTTTCACGGTATTATCTTGCAATCTTACCATTTGAACAATGTTTGCTTTTACACCAATTGTAAATAAATCTGTTTCTTTTGGGAAATTAACATTGGAATCTTTTTGAGCGACAAGAACAATTTCTTTATTTCTTTTCATTGCTTCTTGTATTGTTGCAATTGATTTGCCACGACCAACAAAAATTGGAATAACCATACCAGGAAATACAACCAAATCACGAAGTGGTAATAAACAATAATTCACCTTTTCTTGAGGGTAAGTTTGATTATTATCTTGCTCTTTAATAATAATATCTTCAACTATTTCTGTCTTAGAATCTGCTATTATTTCATTCATGATAAAATTTCCTTTGATATAAAAATAAACTATCAAAACATAATATATATGTCAATTTTCTTTTATATAGTAATTATTTTTATAATTTCAATACTATAAGGCAAATTCTTATTGATTTTAGGTAAAATATTTTTTATCTTTCCCATATTTTAAGGATTGAAAAGTATGAATATAATTGAAACAGAAGAAAAATTATTAAAAATAGGTAAAAATAAAGCTGTAAAAACATTGCAAGATTTTAAGGAGTTTTCCAAAATTCTTTCTTTTGGTGAAGGAAAGGAAAAGGAAAATTTAATAGAACAAGTAAAAGAATATATTATTGAAAAAGTTTTGAAAAATAAATTTTTTCTATCTCAAGATGAAGTTTGTAAAATACATTGTATGGTTTCTATGTATAATAGGGCAACTGCATGGAAATTTAGAGAAAGGAATATTACAATTGATAGAACAAAATGGACAGGATATAAAGTTTATCAATTATCAAATGTGTTTATGGACTTGTCTAACGATTATAAATCTAGTAAAAATGTTGGTATAAGAGAGTTAGAATTGTGTTTAGATATAGCAAAGTCCCAATTTTTTGATTATGATAATAAAAAAACTGCTGTTTTAGTTGCAAATGCTCTCCTTGTTAATCAAGGTTTTGCTCCTTTCGTTATTGATTTTAGAAGTAAAGAGAATCCTTACTTACTTGTTAACTTTTATGATGAAGAAAAAATAAATCAAGATAAGTTAAAAGAAAATAAGAATGCTAAAATCGCTCATATCGCAAAAAAAATACTTCTTGCAAAATTAATAACTGAACAACAAAAAATAACTAGGCAAGTTTTACATAGTGATATGGTAAATGTACTTGCAAGATATAAGCTAACAAAAACTAGATAAAATTTTTATTTGCTGTTATCCGTTGGAATTATTTCTTTTCCATCTTTATCGGCAAGACCAGTTAATAAATATTTTCCATCTGAGTTAAATTTAAATATTGCATATTTTGCTTTATCATAGAATTTTCCGTGTCCTTCTTGAAACATAAAACTATTTGGAACAATTTTAATTCTGTGATAATTTCTGTAATAGGATAATAATTTTTCTCCTGCTTTTAACTGTTCTCCTTCATAAATTTTTATAAATTGTGCCACATTATTTTTATCTGGAGCAATAACTATTTTACCATCTTTTCTTGATTTTAAATTAAGTTTAATTTTGCTGTCATTTGTTATTGCATAATTTAATCTCATATAATCACCTTGCATCAAGGATCTTGGATCCACAGGTGCAAGTTCCAATAAAACAATATCTTTGCTTTTCTTTATTTGCTCTTTTTTATAAATATTATAATTAAAAAATAAAATAATAAAAAATCCCCACCACATCATTATTTTTTTATGCATAAATTTTCTCCTTTATCCCATCCTTTGTGTTTCATGTAAAAACTTCCCAGTATCAAAACAATTCCATTTATAATAAGAATTATTGATTTTGTCATAAGTGTAATATCCAGATTATAATAAAAAGTAAATAAGCATATTGGAATGAAAATTCCTCCAACACTTATAAGAAATTTTTCATGTTTTAAATAACCAAGCAACATTAAAATAATACCAAGCAAAATTCCTGGAATAATACCAAGTAGTATTGATAAAACAGATGCAAGTAAAAAAGGTTCCATTTTTATTTTTTTTATATCTTTTGGAATTGTAAAAAATAGCATAATAAAACTAATCACCAATGATATTTTTATAAAATATAAATTCCCTAATTGCCCAATTTCCCAATATCTGTTTGCTGGATTTCCAACTAGCCACCAAGTAGTTATTGCAAACGACATGACAAAAGCTTTTGCAAGTGGCATATAATCTGATTTTAATTTTTTGTTTGTTAATAAAAATCCCGTAATCATAAGCTGGAATAAGAAAAACACATTATATATCCATGCTTTTTTTATAGAAATTAACATAGCCATCAAAGTTATAAACGTTGATAAAAATCTGTCCCCTGGCATTTTATATGTATTATAAGTCAACAAAGTTGCAAGCAATAATCCTGCATAAGGCGGCTCATCAGTATCAATCAAATCTGTAAATCCCCAAACAAAATAAAACTTTCCAATAAACATGAATGCAAATGAAAGTTGTATTATAAAACTATATTCTTTTGTAGCTTTATCATCACCTGCGGATCTTTTAAATAAAATGGCAAAAACAATAAATAGTAGTCCCCAAATAAAAAGCTCTATAGTATTATTATAACTTACTAAATTTATTGTATGCAAAATTCCCATTATGCAAAGTGCAGTTAAAAATGCACCAAATCCAAGGAAACCTTTTGTATAAGCTTGCACTTTTTCATCTTCTTTTACAATAATGGTTTTTTGTGCTAGTTTTTCATTTTTTAATAATTTTTTACTTTTTAAAAATTCAAATAAAAGAAAAGCATTTTTTATATTTATTTTTTTAAGCATTTTTAAATTCCTTTCTTTTCATTATTGTTGTTATGTAATTTACTCCAAAAACACAGATAATAAGTGTAGCAATAGACATTAAAAACATTAACAATACTCTATCTTTTATAAACATATCCAGCAGCTTATAAATAAAAGTATCAAATATAACACAACTTGATAAAACAATGGATGCTATGGATTTTATATCACATAATTTATAACGATAAACATAAAACATTATGCTATAGGTTATTATTCCAACTATTCCACTTATCATCCAAGAAATAGCAGCTTTGTCCCAATCAAGAATCCAAACTATAATAGGAATAGATACCATAATAGAAACAGGCACAAAAATAAATTCTCTTGTCCACTCTGCTTTTAAAAATTCATAATGTTTTTTGTTTGCTAAAAATTCTCTTAAAGCAAGAAAAAATCCATCAAATAGTATAAGGTATGTATAAATCATCCAATATATTTTTCCAGCATATCCAGATTGTTGCCACCATAATATAAAACTTATGTTTGTAATAAGAAGCCACAATATCCATTGTGGAGCGTATTTTGATATAATAGTCCAAATAAAAATAAGTGCTGACCAATTAAGAAAAAGTTCATATGCGTTTGCCCCAGTTTGATATATTTGACCAAACACAGCCATAAATATACCAACAAAAATACTTGCTGATAATAAAAAAATTTTACTGACATTTTCCTTTTTCACTCTGTTTGCAAACGCTAAACAACAATACATTGCTGTCTCTATTAAAGCAAATTTTGTGCTAGGTGTAAGTTTGACCCAATTAAAAGCAAAAAAGTAAATAACTCCTGTAAAAGTAAGAACAAGTCCAAGCAACATCAAAATCCTTGAAACCCACAACCCCAACTTGTCGTTTGGATACAATAAATCAAGCAACATTTGTCTTGTTTCCATAGAGATGTGCGCACCATCATACAATTTTTCAACTACATTTTTATCAGTTGTGATTTTTTCTAAACTATTTCTCATCTCTCTCTCCTGTATTTTATAAAAGTGTATGTGGATATAAAGTAGAATGCAATAAAAAAATATTAGATAAAAACGGGACAGAGCAAAGTATATCCTTACAAACTTGTGAAACAATTCTTATTGATTACTAGGGTGTTAATTTTACTCTTTTTCACCGGTCATTTTGCGATTGAAAGTCATGATGGCAAGGGTGAAAATAACAACTATATATCCCACAACAATAATCAAATGAGTAAAAATAGAATTGAAATTGCCACTTAAACTTATTCTTATTACTTCAACGCTGTGATAAAATGGCAACATATGTGTTATTGTTTTAAAAGTACCCCCTATTAAATCAACAGGAATAAAAACTCCAGACAACCAACCTGCAATATTGGTTAATAACGCTCCACAAACACCACTGACCGCTTTATCATTCAAAATACTTCCAAAAAATAAACCTGTACCGATAAAAAACAATGAACTTAATGCTGTCATAATAATTGCAAAAATAATATTGACATTTATATCAAATCCAAAAAATCCAGCCACCAATAATGTTATTGTTGCTTGCATTATTGTCATAACTATCATAGGCAAAGTATAGCCCAAAATAAAATCCTTTGCAGTCATTGGAGATGTAAACAAACGCATCAAAAAAGATGATGTCCTATCTTTTGATAACAACATACCTGCAAATAATGCCATAAACACACTACCAAACATTGCAAGACCTGGTGCAAGATTTTTTATTTGAAACATAGTATTTTTTACCTCTGGTGGAATAGCAGCATTGATAATAGATAACAAAACCAATAAAACAAGCGGGAAACCGAGACTAAAAAAAAGATTTACAGGATCACGTAAAATTTCTTTTATATTACGTTTTGCAAATAAAAACATTCTCATATCACACCTCCTACAAGAGCAACAAAAACATCTTCTAATTTCAAAGTACCTGTTTGTTTGGTTAACTCTGCCACAGTTCCAACGGCAATCAATTTTCCAGCAGCCATTATCCCCACGCGATCAGATAAATTTTCAACCTCATCCATATAATGAGTGGTAAGAATTATTGTAATTTTTCCTTTTAATGATTTGATAGAAGCCCACAATTCACGCCTAGCCAAGACATCAATTCCCAGTGTAGGTTCATCCAAAAATAAAATTTTAGGTTTGGAAATCAAAGCCATAGCAATAGCAAGACGACGTTGCATTCCACCAGATAAATTTTTAGCCCTTTTATTTAATTCATTTTTCAAACCAAATTTTTCTGCTATTTCATAAGCATTGTTATTTGCTATTTTGTCATCTTGTCCGTATATTCCAGCGATAAGTTTTAAATTTTCCAGTACTGATAAATTTGCGGCTATTGCCGTTTCTTGTGGTGAAATATTGATTTTTTCTTTTATTGCATGCAGATTTGAGATAATACTATCTCCAAGAAGAAAAGCATCACCACTTGTTGGTTTTATAAGGCAAGATAACATTTTAATTGTCGTGGTTTTTCCTGCACCATTTACACCAAGCAAAGCAAATAATTCTCCCGCTTTAATAGTCAAATTAAGATTATTTACTGCAAGCACATTTCCATATTTTTTTGTAAGATTTTTTATGATAATAGCATTCATTCTTTGTCCTCCTCTTTTGTATTTTGATTGAAAATAGTATCCATCAAATATGCAAACTCATGTTTAGGTGGAATGGCAATCCCTTTATTTATATCTGCAAGAACTATTAAAGTATCACCAGGTTTAATATTAAAAACATCACGGGCTTCTTTTGGTATAACAAACTGACCCTTTTCTCCTACCTTAACAGTCCAAGCGTATTTTCCCTCTGGGTGTTTCATTTTTTCTCCTCTAGGTTCAAGTATGATTCGTATGAATAGTATAACAAAACTTACTTTTAATATCAAGATTTTTTTATTAATATTTGAAAAAAAGTTTCTAATTAAAGCTTTTAACAAAAGCTGTGATAATTAATTTTATTGTTTTTAAATTAGGCAACGGAGTTTTTATAGATAAAATTCTAAAAGTATTAAAACATTGCAAGTTATTGATTTTACATACAAAAAAAAATGGTGGGTGATACAGGATTCGAACCTGTGACCCACTGATTAAAAGTCAGTTGCTCTACCGACTGAGCTAATCACCCAAAACAAAGGGAAATATATCATAATTTATAAAAAAGTCAACACATTTATAAATTATTTTTTATTTTCCTCCAAACTTTAACATTTTCATTATGTTCATCCAAAGTGGATGCGAATTTATGGCCTCCCGTTCCATCTGCAACAAAATATAAATAATCTGTTTTTATTGGATGTAAAACTGCTTTTATACTTTCAATCCCGGGATTGCAAATTGCTGTTATTGGTAAACCTTTGATTTTATAGGTATTAAAAGGAGAATTTATTTTCAACTGAGAAGAATACAATCTTTTTCCTTTCATATTCCCATATTTATTTGTTATAGCATAGACAATGGTTGGATCACTTTGCAGTCTCATATTTTTTCTTAACCTGTTTATAAACACCGATGCAACAAGTCCCCGCTCTTCTCTTATACCAGTTTCTTTTTCAACAATTGATGCCAAAATTAATGCTTCCTCTTTTGTTTTAAGTGGTAAATTTTCATCACGTTTTTTCCATTCTTTATCCAAAACTTCAACCATAGCATCTTGCATTTTTATTATTATATCATTTTTTGTTATTGATTTATTATATGCATAAGTTTGAGGCAGCAAAGTTCCTTCCTTTATATCAATTGAAATTTTTCCCTCTATTTCCAGATTATTATTTAAAATTTCCTTTATTTGTTTTATCGTTAACCCCTCTGGAATTGTAATAAATTTATTATAAATCCTGCCACTGGTAATAACATTTTTTATATCATTTACAGAGCTGTTTTTAAGTATTTTATATTCCCCTATTTTCAACCCATTCTGATTCCAGGTAAAATACATCCAAAATTTAAGTGGGAATTTAAAAGTTATGATTTTTCTGTTATATAAATCATCTATCACTTTTTGTAAAACAACTCCCTTCGGAAGTTCAATCATAACATCTTGTCTTACAACTGGAATATATAAAAAATAAGTAAAAAATAAAATTCCAAACACAAAAATAAGCATAAAATTATTTCGTAAATTTTTATACATTTTATAATCTCTCAATATTTTTATAATGATATAAAATAAATTTTAAAACAACAAAATTATATTGATTTTAAACTAAAATTTTAATATAAAAATAAAATAGGAAAATAAGGAGTCAAAGGTGAATATTTTTATTATACTTATAATGGGTTTGATGCTTGCATCTTATCAATATTTTGTTTCAAAAAGAACAGACAGCAATACAAAGCTTGATAAACAAGAATTATTGTTAAATGCAAATATAAATTGTATAAAACAATTTCATGAAAAAGCATTCACAAACGACAGAACATCTCTTGCTAATAGTACAGCATATGAATATCAAGAAGATTTAAAAGCAATCATCACAAATAATAAATCTTTTTCTTGCCAAGGTGATGAAAATATATCCATAAAAAAATATTGTATAAATACTGCAGGTGATAATGTTGAATGTAAACAAAATGATCAAATTTCACCAGATGTTAGTGAACATTGTCTTTCAACTACCACTTGGAAAATTTTAAATAAAAAAGATATGTATCTTACATCCCAGATCTTACAAAAAGGTCTGTTTATATTAAAAGATAATGAAAATAAAGCAGATGGTAAATATGTTATTATGCCAGATAATAAACCAACACCAGCAAATGATAAAGAACAAGTAATAGGAATAGGTCTTGTTTCTTGTATAAAACAACAAGAACTTTCAAACATAAATACTCTTTATAAGTGTAAAGAAGGTGAATATGCTTTAAAACAAGCGGATAATACTTTTAAATGTGTTAACGCTTCTAATGTAAAACCTTGTACCAACCACGAAAATGAATACACAGCAAGTGAAGCAAAAGGTAAAGAAAATTGTACCAAGATCTCCGAGTATAAATATTGCTGTGCAAAAGAATCTGTTTCTATTGGTTGTACCGCTCCACAAAAAACGGTTTGGAACTCACAAACAAGATTTTATACTTGCTCTGATGGAACAGAATTTTGCCAAAATAAAAATGGATTTATGATTTTTAATGATGACAAGGGCAAGAATATTTTTACAGAGCTGTCAATTACAGATGCTTGGTTCCCAAAATATAAATCAAATAAATTTTATTGCGTACACAATAAAGAAAAATATATAGAAGAATGTAAGAAGAAAAGCCAAGGCGACTATAGATATTTAGGTGTTAAGAATATAGATAAAGAAACAGATGGAGAAATTGTAAAAAGTGGACAAGCATCAATGAATAAACCAATATGCGAACTTGCATACAAAAAAAATTCCAACGCAATTGAAAATTGTTCTGTTTGTGAAACAACAGAATTTAAAGATAAAAAATGGCAATGCAAACCTTATCCAGAATTTAAAGATCTGAATTCTACTCTTATAGATGAATTGATAGGTGATAAAGACAAAAAGAAAAATGATAAAAAAATAGAAAGTTGTTTTTCAAATTGTACTCCTGAACAAATTGATAAAATCAAGGGAGGAACTTTTAATGAAAATAATTGGGGACTTTCATATAATAAAACGACCAGAGTATGGAATTGTTTTAATTGTGATTCCAATTCTTATAACAATGCTTGCAAAATAACATCTGAAAGACAAAAGCATTCTTGTGGAATGGATATAACAAATATCACTATTGGTAATTGCAGCCAAACAAATATGGGAAAATGTTTTCCAAAAGGTTGTTCCACAGAATACCAAGTTTTAATTGATGGTCAATGTTATACAAAATGGTGCAATAATAAATTGCCACCACTTGCATCAATAAATGGAGCAAAAGAAAGATGTTGTCCATCGAATACTTCATGGATGTTATTTAATAAAAAACTAACTTGTGTTTATTGTGTAAGACCACCTGCTGTAAGAGTTGAATAATTTCAAACTTAAGCTTTAAATCCCATTGCGATAAGATAAGTCTCGCTGCTTTCTTTTCTTGATGATTCTGGTTTAAAATGTTTTACAATTTTAAAGTTTTGTTTTATTTCTGTAAGAAGTTGATTTTCGGTCCCCCCTTGCCTTACCTTTGCAATAAAACTTCCATTTTGTTTTAAAATTGTTATTGCAAAATTAAAAGCTTGCTCAACAAGTGCCATTATTTGTAAATGATCCAAGCTAACATTTCCAGTTGTATTTGGTGCAATATCACTCATCACAACATCAGCTTTTCCATGTAAACTTTCTGTTATAAAATCTTTTGCACCTTCATCATTAAAATCAATTTGTTTAAATTTAACTCCATCAATTTCATTCATAGGCAAAATATCAATTGCAACAATATTATTTTTTCCAACTTTTTTAACTATCACATCACTCCATCCACCTGGGGCAGAACCTATATCAACAACTTTCATCCCAGTTTTAAAAATATGAAACTTATTATCTATTTCCAAGATTTTAAATGTGGCCCTGGATCTATAACCTAACTCTTTTGATTTTTGCACATACACATCATTTAATTGTCTGTCCAACCACCTAGTAGAAGAAATTTTTCTATACTTGGCAGTTTTCACCTTTACTCTTATTTTCTTTGAAATTGCAACCATATAAAAACTCTACAAGGGATAGTCTGTAAGCTGGATTCTGTTAAAAAGAACTATTTATCTTGAATATATATTACTACATATTTCATGCGACTCACCCAAGGGTTCACAAGAGCACTCAACACCCTTCTATTTAGTCTTGCACCAGATAGAGATTGCCCGTTTCACTCTGTTTCCAGACTCGTCTCTGTGGCTCTAATCCTCGTATTACTACAGACGGACGTTATCCGTTATCTTTCTCTTGAGGTGTCCAGACTTTCCTCTATATATACCTATAATATACAGCAGTTCTTCAACTATCCCCACTTACATACTATATTTTTTATTAACAAAATCAAGTTTATTATGCTATAATACAATTTATGAAATATTTAGCTGTAATTTTTTGTTTAATAAGCAACATAGCATCTGCAAATCCCGGCAGATTTGGTGGTTTCACATATAACATGGATGATAAAGGACGTGTTAAATATGATGAAAAAACAACTGAACTTACAAACAATTTCAATGATAATTTTGCAAAAGGAACTGGCGAAGAACCACAAAAACCTTACTATCTAACAAAAAACAATAAAAAATCTGTTGAAAAAGATAAATATAACCTTGTTCCAACTTATTCAATGAAAGAAATTCATTCATCAAAACACACTACAAAAGGGAAAATAAGCGATAATACAGAAACTGATAATATAGAAGAAAGCACAGATAATAATGAAGATAACATGGATGAAGAATAAAAATTATTTTTGTTTTTGTAAAACACATTTCTTTACAGAGTTGCTTATATATGTGTCTTCAAGTATACCTAACTCATTTATCCAATCATCACCATTACAATTTTTACAAATAACCCCAGGTTTTGAAAGGATCAATCTTGCAATAGCTTCTTTTTCATCAGATTTCATAATAGCTTGACTATTCACTAACAAATTTTTATAAAATATTTTTGTTATACCAGCTTGCAATATATGTTTTAAACAATTGGAACATGGAGCATACAAAGTATAAATAGAACAATCTGTTAAATCTTGCTTTGCAGATATTATTGCTGACATTTCCGCATGTACTACCAAACTATATTTCATAGGTCTTAAATTCCAAGTCATAAATTTTTCATCCCCACCAGCAACAAAATTATTACAACCTCTTGATATTTCATTACCCAACTTATCAACTATCACTGCCCCCCACCTGTGTTGACGGATCTTTTGAATTTTTTGCAACTTGCTCTGTTAAATCAAGATATTTTTTTATATCATCTTTTTCAATTTTATTATCTGTCATATTATTATACTCTTTTTATTATAATTATGATATAATATAAGAACAAAAATAAAAAAAAACAATAAAATTATGATAAAGAAAATTTTAAATGATTGGCTAGTTTTTTTACAAACTGAAAAAAGATTATCACAAAATACTATATCAAATTACAAACGTGATTTACAAACTTTCATCAAGTTTTTACAAAATGATCTAAACAAACAAACAACAGATAAAAAAGTTTTAGAAAACATAACTATTGCCGAATTTAGGAGCTTTATAACAAACCTTGCAACCAACAATAAAACAAACAAAACAATAGCAAGAAATATCAGCAGTCTTAAAACCTTTTTTAAATATTTACAAATAAACAATATTGCAAATAATTCTGCTATTTTAATTTTGAAATCACCAAAACAAACAAAAAAAATTGCAAGCGTACTTGAAAATGAAGATGTTATAACTTTGCTGAATAGCTTTAATCAAATATTCAAACAAAAATGGCAAGCAAAATTAAACATAGCCCTTTTCACACTTATTTATTCAACAGGTTTAAGAATAAGTGAAGCATTAAATTTAAATATTATTGATATAGAAAATGATTTTTTACGAATAACAGGAAAAGGAAATAAAACCAGAATTGTTCCAATATTGCCAATTGTAAAAACAGCAATAAATGACTATTTAAAAATTGCACCTTTTAATTTTAAACCAAATTCTCCATTATTTCGTGGAACAATGGGAGCAAGATTATCCCCACGTATAGCACAAAGAACCATAAAAAATGCACGAGAGCTGAACGGATTTAAAGAAACCACAACACCTCACACATTAAGACACAGCTTTGCAACAACGCTTTTAAAAAATGGAACAGATCTACGAACTATCCAAGAATTGTTGGGACACTCATCACTTTCTACAACTCAAATCTATACCAAAAGCGACCTAACAAAAATAACCAAAACCTACCTTAAAACCCACCCACATAATAGAAAATAAAATCAATTAACACCTGCTCTATTCAACACACATTGTAAAAAATCAATATCTTTTTGAACTTTTTCTTTTTGTAAATATCTCCTTCCATTACTATCCTCTTGTGAAAAATATTTTGATAACATATCATTTCCAAACCAAACTTTTCCATTACAACGTTCAAAACAAACACTATTAAGATTCATATTTATAACTTCAATACATTTACCAACAGCACAATATCTCTCATCATTATCAAAAAGTTTATCTGATTTTTCATAATATAATAAACCACCATCTCCTTTTAATTCCGACTTCCAACCTTTTAATATATTTAATTTATTATCCAATAAATTTTCTAAATTTTGTTTTAAAAATCTCAAAGATACTACATTACATCTGCTATAATTAATTTTATAATTTTGATTATTTAAATAAGATAAAAATTCATCCAATTGTTTATAAATTTGAGCAACTTTTTTAGACGTTTTATCACAAATATTTTTATTTTTTAATTCTGTAAAACTTTGTATATACTTCTTTACTAAATTCTGCATAAAATATATTTGATCAATATATTTTGGATTATAAATATTAAATGAACCAATACCTTTTTGCAAATCATTTACATTATTCAAATTAAACATTGTTTTAAACTTATACTCTGCATCTATAAATTCATTTTTATAACTTTTATCCAACATATCAAACAATGCTTTAAATTTTTTAACGGTTATACATCCATCTTTTCCTGAAGCTTCAGTTTCTCCTCCTTCTTGTGGATCGTCCTCTTTCAAAATTTTTTCACAATTATCCTTTAAATATTTTGACATATTGGAAGCATATTTATCCCCCATAATTTCAAAATTTTGATCAAAAGTTTTATTTAACTTAGCTATAGTCATATCATACCATTTCCCATCTATATAAAATCTTTCTGGTGCATCACTACATCTTTCATATTCCTTACCATTTGCAACACTATTTGGGAAAAATAAAGCACAAATATCTTTTTTAGTATCAGAATATTTTAAACGTACAGGATTCTTGTTATTCCTACATCTTACAGAGATATCTGACTTTTCTGGTGCCCCAGTATTTTTATCACCATTTTTACTTACATCAACATTTTCGCTTCCACTAGCACCACCTCCCCCACCTGGAAATGCTACAACACTACCACTAATTTTTGACTTACCATAACCTAAATTTATTCCATTAAATACTGGTTCACTATCCACTGGTTCAACACATTTTGTAAAAGATTTTGAAACAACATAACCCTCTTTACAAACTATTCTACAACTTGGATTTGAATTTGGACTATAATACCACATCAAAGCGTTTTCTGGCAAAGGTTGTGATTTACATGTTTGTCCCGGATACATCCTGTCCACAAACTTATCCCCCAATTTTTTACCTATTTGTTTTGCTTCTTCTTTCATTTTTATCATTGTCAAATTATTCCTGCTATCTAGTAAATAATCATTCACTTTTGTTATTTGATAATCTTCTTCTCCACATGACAACTCTGCAATTTCTGTATATCCTGCCAAAGTTGCATCAACAACCTGACGCCAATTTTCTCTTTTCACCGTATTTTGACCTGATGCTCGTAAAGCATCTACCATATCAAGATCCGATAAACCATAATCACCAGCATTAAAAAAGCGCTTTACCATATCTGGTTCACCACTTATGTGCTCACCACATAAATTATTCAATTTATCATACAAATCTCGTGAAAAAGATCCATCTGAACTTATCATTGCAGCATAACATTTTTTTGCGGATTGCAACATATTTGTTGCATATTGACAACTGGCAGAATTTTTTTTCAAACCTTTTTCCATCTTATCCTTATTTTCAAGCAAAGTTAAAACTCTATTATAAGAAACTTTTTTACAACCTTTTGTTAAATCCAACTCTTTAACAACAGATCTGGTTTTCAAACATTCCTCTACATTTATTAAAATATTTGCAGGAGACACAGCAGAACATTTTGAATAAACACCATCAGTCAAAGTTTTTTTATCAAAACAATATCTGTTAAAACAATAATCTATTTCGCTATAACATTCTGCATCAACAGGCATAGGATAAATAAATTTTTCTTTTCTTATCTGCCTTTTTGTTTTTTTGGCAAATACGGAATTTGTAAAAATCAAACTTAAAACAAAAATTATTTTACAAAATCTATCAAACATCTTTAAATCTCTCCTTTATATAGAATAATATGTAAGAAAAAATCTTTTCTCAATAAAAAAATAGACATCCAAAATATTATCTGTATAATAAAATGCAGGATTGAAAATGAAAAAAATAATTAAGATAAGTATAATTCTTTTTTTGTTAAGTGGGTGTATTTATAAAGAATACAAATCTGGCATCCCGGTAAGAGAGCTAGAATATAACCAAGTACAACACGCAGCAACAAAACAAAATGTTGTGGATATATTGGGACAACCATCCGCAAAAACTATCATAGGACAAGAAAAATGGATCTATCATATGATGGAGGGAAAAATACTTGCTTTTTTAGAACCAAAATTCACAAAATATGATATAATTGTTATAAGTTTTAATAAAAATAAAGTTCAAAATATAACCCTTAAAGATTTAAAAAATAAAGATTTAAAAAGTAAAGTTGACGCCTCAACCAATTTCCCAGCAGAAATAAAATTAAGCTTTTTTCAGGAACTTTTCGGTCATATAGGCAAATTTAAACAAGGCAGCCTAAATAACCAAAATTAAAGATAAAAATATTTAATACAACTTTATTATTCATACAATAATTTCTATTTTAAATGCTTATCAAAGCATAATATATCTCAAATATAAATAAAATTTATACAAGAAAAAAAGATACATAAAAACTTATGTATCTTTTTAGAATAAAAAATTATAAAGAACTAAAATCTGTAAATAAGACCAACTTTTAACATAGGGAAATATTTCATATATTTTTTATAATCTTTAATCTTATCATCAAACTGGCTTTGAAGCTCTTTTATTCTATCTCTAAGTTCTTGCAATTCTGCACTATTTGCTAAATCTATAGTAGGAAGTACTGTTCCATCCTCTAAAGTTATTTTAACTTTACCTGTACCCCTTATATCTGCAACAATTTCTGGTTCAGATGTAAATACAAGACCACCATCAACAAACAACTTGAAGCCAAAAGGAAATGAAAAATCCCAACCTGCTCCTAAATAAGGTCCTATAACTTTGTCTTTTAACGCAACATCAAAAATAATAGATGGTTCTTCACCTACAACAGCTTCCCATTTTGCACCAGCCATATCTATTTGATCACCAACATCTATCTTTTTTCTATAAATTCCACCCAATTCAAATTTACCAAAATAATACCCTGTTGACAACCTCATATTTCCAAGAAACCACAATTTACCAAAAGGATAAAAATCAAGATTTAACCCTAAATTTCTAGCTGAAACTTTTGGCTCCAATGTATTATCACCAAACTTTAATTTTCCATCTAAATGATTTTTAAAATAATTCCAAACCGGAGACAAGGTATTATATTCAACCCTAAAACCTAATCTGTTTTTAAGAAAACTTTGATCCCCAGGGAATCTGTATCCTAGTTGTAAATTAACACCACCAAGTAAACCAACTCCACCACCAAATGACACCCCCTCATACCATTTTTCTGTTGGATAATTTTCTATTGTTTCAACTGGTGCATCCTTTACATCAACAACTTCAGTTGCTGGTTTTACATTGTCTGCAACATTATTTTCAACTGCTGCCTTTACATCATAACCTGCAACAAATAAAAAAGAACTTAAAACCAAAGATATTATATTTTTTTTCATTATTAAAAACCTCCAATAAAAACTTATAAAGTATATTAAAATAAACAATTCTTGTCAAGAAGTTATAACATTTAATTCACAAGCATTTCAGTTAAAAAACAATCAATATCACCATTTAATACTGCATCAACATTTGTATTTTCAACACCATTTCTTAAATCTTTAACCAGTTGATATGGTTGTAAAACATAGGATCTTATCTGTTCTCCCCATGAAATATCTTTTTTTTCATCATTTATTTTTTTCTTTTCTTTTTGTTGTTTTTCAAGTTCTAAATTATAAAGTTTTGATTTTAAAAGAGACATTGCAATATCTTTATTTTTAAATTGAGATCTTTCATTTTGACATTGTACAACAATACCTGTTGGAATATGAGTAATCCTTACGGCACTGTCTGTTTTATTAACATGTTGTCCACCGGCACCACTTGCTCTGTAAGTATCAATTTTTAAATCTTTTGTATCTATATTTATAACTATATCATTATTTATAACTGGATAAACCCAAACAGATGCAAAACTAGTATGACGTCTGGCATTGCTGTCAAATGGAGAGATACGAACAAGTCTGTGTATCCCACTTTCATTTTTAAGCCATCCATAAACTCTGTCTCCACTTATTTGTATCAAAGTTGATTTTATACCTACAACATCACCTGCATGTTCCTCAAGTATTTCAATTTTATGCTTATGTTTTTCAGCCCACATAAGATACATTCTTTTTAACATATCTGCCCAATCACATGCTTCCGTTCCACCCGCACCACTATGAATCTCCAAAAAGGCACAACATTTATCTTCTTTGTCATTCATAAAATATGAAAGGGAGTCAATTTTTAAATTTTTATAAAATTCAACTAGTTGATTTTCAACTTCCAAAAGCATTTCATCATCTGATTCTGTTTTGGATAACTCTAACAACTCATTTAAATTATCAAATTCTTTTGACACCTTATTATAAAAAGAAATTTTATTTTCTATATCTTTTTTTTCCGCTAAAATCTTAACTGCGGCATCAGAATTATCCCAAAAATCAGATTGATTTATTTGTTGTTCCAACTTTACAATTTTTTCTTGTAAAGATGAAATATCAAAGATACCTCCATAAATCATCCAATATCTTTTTTATATCATCAACAACCATTATAGAACCTTTTGACAATCAAAAATTAACTTTGATAACCTTGCATTATTCATAATCTCATTTTGTGATACAGGAATCAATTTATCATTATTTTCCAATACATAAACTTGACAAGTATAATCAGTCTGCTTTATAATAAAATAATCTCCAACTCGCAAATTATTCAAAGAACTATTAACAGAATTTATATCATTAATCGACGCACCTATACCTGCAAGTATTGCCTTTTCGGTTGTATCATAATCAAGATTTACTGCCATCCCAACTAAAAGTCCAGCCAACTTTGCAACTGCAACAGCAATACTATTTACAGGTGATATTAAATAAGTATTTATACCAATATATCTGTTTTTAATATTTCGTCCCATTTCATCACTATATATTCCACCTGTAATACCTGCACTTGGAATCATTTCATAAGAAGAAGGCGACATAGTAACAATTCGTCCATTCCTCCTCGTGTTTCCAACAACAGAATCTACAAAAGATTTATTAAGTGTTGAAAGTAAATTTTCCCTTTTATCAAGAGAATATTTGTTGCCAGTTATAACTTTATAGGTTTCTTCACCACATTTTTGTCTTGCATCATAAAGATATCCAGTAAACACAGCTTCAACTGCCTTCCTCCAATCTTCACTTTTCCTTGTAAATTGCAAACTTGCATAATTTTCAATCAATTTTGGTAAATTTGCATAACCGATATCCCCTGCTTTTGCAAACCTGTCAGCCACATCTGGCATCTTGCCACATGTTTGCATCATGACACTTTTAAAATCTACAAAGCTTCCATCATGAGCCAAAGCAACCGAATAACATTGCTTTGCAGCATCCAATTTCTTAGTCGCAAGCAGACATTCAGGTGATCCCTTTACAACAGATTTTTCAACAATACCTTTACTTGTAATCCAACGATTTAATGCAAAACTTTTATAAGGACTACATTTTATTTTATACATTTGAAATTGTGAAATTCCAACAAGTGCAGACAATTGCATATCCATTATATCATAATAATCAGCTGTTGTTTTCTCACTGCAATCTGTATATACACCACCTTTATGAACTTTATCTGGATTATAACATTCCCTATCAAGTCCAAGAATATATTTTGTCGCACAATCTTCTTTTATTTGTTCAATTGATTCTACATTCTTTTTTCTCTTCCTGTTTCTAGAATTTGACTTACCTTTTGATTGTGAAAAAGAATAATTTTCAAAAGCAAAAAGCATAACAAAAAAAAGAATAAAAAATCTTAAAAAACTTCTATAGAATTTCATAATTTTCTCTACCTCATAAAACATAATACATAAAACCTATATAATTTTCAACTATATAAAAATTTAATAGCTTTTTAAATATATGTTATTATAATTTTCAAGACTAAGGATAAAAAAATGAATCTAAAAGATATAAGAAAAATTTATACAGATTTTTTTGTTTCAAAAAATCACACTCTTGTAAAATCAAGTTCTCTTGTCCCAGAAAATGACCCAACACTTCTTTTTACCAATGCAGGAATGAATCAATTCAAAGATGTTTTTACAGGTAAAGAAACAAGACCTTATACCCGTGCAACAACATCTCAAAAATGTGTTAGAGCCGGAGGTAAACATAACGATCTTGATAATGTTGGTTATACAACAAGACATCATACATTTTTTGAAATGCTTGGCAATTTTTCCTTTGGCGACTATTTCAAAGAACAAGCAATCAGTTATGCATGGGAATTTTTATCAACAATTTTAAAACTACCAAAAGATAAGCTTTATTTTACCATATATCCAGAAGATACAGAAGCAAGGAATTTATGGAAAAAAATTGCAATGGTTGATGATAACAGAATCCTTGATATAAAAGATAATATTTGGAGCATGGGAGATATTGGACCTTGCGGTTTTGATACAGAAATTTTTTATGATAAAGGTGAAAATATCTCTGGCGGACTGCCTGGGACTCCAGATGAAGATGGCGACAGATATATTGAAATCTGGAACAATGTTTTTATGCAATATGAAACTTTACCAACTGGAGAAAAAGTAGAGTTAAAAAATAAAAATATTGATACAGGAATGGGGCTTGAACGAATTGCATCTGTATTACAAAACAAAACTGATAATTTTGATATAGATTTATTTCAAAACCTTATAAACTATACCGAAGATGTTTTGCACATAAAAAGAACCAATGATAATATTGCGTCTTTTAAAATAATCACAGATCACATAAGGGCTTGCTCTTTTTTAATAGCAGATGGAGTTATACCATCAAATGAAGGCAGAGGTTATGTACTTCGCAGGATTATAAGGAGAGCATTAAGATATATAAATATGCTTGGGATAAAAGAACCTGTATTTTATAAAATAACAGAAGCTGTAAAAAATGAAATGGGTGATACCTATGATGAATTGTATAAACAAGATGTATTTATAAAAGAAACAATTAAAACAGAAGAAGAAAATTTTATCACAACACTTGATCAAGGAATTAAAATTTTAGAACAAGAACTTACAAATACATCTGGCAAAATTTTCAGTGGTAAAACAGCATTTAAACTTTATGACACTTATGGTTTTCCACTTGATTTAACAACTGATATTTTAAGGGGTAAAAATATTTCTGTTAATATAAATGAATTTAATGACGAGATGCAAAAACAGAAAGAGCTTTCACAAAAATCATCCAAATTCAAAGGTGAAGCAGGCAACAAAGAAATATATTACAAAATAAAAAATGAAGTTGGTGAAACGAAATTCGTTGGATATGATAATTTAGAAACTACATCACAAATAACGTCAATTATTTTTAATGATAAAAAATTAAATGAAATTTCAAATGAGCATGAGTTTTTTATAACAACTGACACTACCCCATTTTATGGTGAAAGTGGTGGACAAATTGCAGATATTGGAACTATCATTGACAGCAATAACAATATATATCAAGTTATTGATGTTCAAAAAGTTTTAGATAATGTTTTCTTACATAAAATAAAAACAGATTCCAACTATAATTTAAAGGTGGGAGACACTATAAAAATGTCGGTTGACAGAGATAACAGATTAAACACTATGTCAAACCATTCTGCAGTCCATTTATTACATTCTGCTTTAAAACAAATACTAGGAGAAAGCACAAGTCAAAAAGGCTCTTGGGTTGGACCAAATAATTTCCGTTTTGATTTTACAAGTCAAAGAGCAATGACACCTGATGAAATAAAACAAATTGAAATAATGATAAACACCTATATTGATGAAAATATAGAAATTACATCATCTGAAATGACATTAGCAGAGGCAAAAAAAACAAATGCAATTGCTTTGTTTGGTGAAAAATACAAAGGTATAGTAAGAGTTGTAAAAATGGGAGATATTTCAATTGAACTTTGTGGTGGAACTCACTCTCAAAATACATCTGCAATTAAATTTTTCAAAATAATAAAAGAAGAATCTATTGCTGCAGGAATAAGAAGAATTGAAGGAATAGCCGGAAATGCTGCCTTAAATTTTGCAAAAAAATATATATCAAATACAAACAAACCTGCAAAAGATTTAATTGTTGAATTGCAAACTACAATTGACACAGAAAATTTAAAAAAACAAGAGAAAGAAAAAGAAAGATTGCAAATTCAAAAAGAACAAGCAAGCAAAAATAAAAATCAAATAATAAATAATTGCTTACTTAAAATTGAATCTGATACTATCTCTGATATAAATTTCATTCATAGTGTTTATAATAACATTGATACAGCAACCATAAAAAATGTTATTGATAAAATAAAAATTGAAAATAATAAAGATACTATTATCTCTCTTTTCACAATAAATGATAACAAAGTTTCTGTTGTTATAAGTATAAGTGATAATTTAATAAATAAAATTTCTGCAATAGAGCTGGTAAAACAAACTTCAAATATACTAAATGGAAATGGCGGTGGTGGAAAACCAAATCTTGCACAAGCTGGTGGAACAGATACAACAAAAATTCCAGATTCTATTGAAAATATAAAAAATATTTTATCAAAATTATAAGGAGTATTTATGACAAACAGAACAAAAGTTGCAATATTTTTTGGCGGAAAATCCTATGAGCATGATGTAAGTATTTTAACGGGACTACAGGCAATTCAAGTTTTGGATATCACAAAATACGAGGCTGTTCCAGTATATATTGATACAAATGGCAACTGGTGGAGTGGCAAACAATTACTTAATTTAAAAAATTATCCTATAACAGATGATACATACAAAAATTTATATAATATAAGTATAAATACTGGTAAAAAAAATTCTAAACCAACATTATATATAAACAATTCTAAACTATTTTGTAAAAAAACAATTGAATTTGATATAGCTCTTTTTGCTTTACATGGTGATTTTGGTGAAACAGGCGCAATCCAAGGTTTAATGGAAATGGCAAACATTCCTTATACTGGAGCGAATGTTTTATCATCTGCAATTTATATGGATAAAATAAAAACAAAAGATATTTGTCGTAAATTAAATATAAAAGTTCTTGATGAAACAATTATCAAAAAACCGAAAAATGAAACTTTTATTGATATAAATGAAATCACAAAAAATTTAAAAATAACCTATCCTGTATGTTTAAAACCTGTAAACCTTGGCAGTTCAGTTGGTGTTTATAAAGCAACAAATAAAGATGAATTAAACTCTGCAATTCTGTCTATTTTTAAAATAGATACCGAAATAATTATTGAACCATTTGTTGAAAATTTAAAAGAATATAATATTGCAGTTATATTAAATAAAGATGATAAAATAATAACATCAGCAATTGAAACACCAACAAATAAAAATGATTTTTTAACTTTCAGTGATAAATATCTGTCAAAAAAAGGAGCAAAAAAAACAACCATGAAACTTGCCTTGCCAGATACAAAAACACTGGAATCAAGACGAGAATTTAATCCTAGCTTAACAAAAGAGCAGGAAACATTTATAAAAGATTCAGTTGTAAAATTGTTTGATTATATGAATGCAACTGGGAATCCAAGAATTGATTTTTTATCTAATGCAAAAACTGGTGAATTATGGTTAAACGAAGTTAATCCTATACCTGGATCTTTTGCATTTTATTTGTGGGAAAAATCAAAATATAAATTAAACTATACTGAACTTATAAGTTTAATAATTGAAAATGGATTAAAAAATTTCAAAAATAAAACCAAAAGCATAAATCTTATAAACAGCAACTCAAAAATATTTTAATAGTTTATTTTTTAAATAACCATTTTGGAATAGGAGTTGCAGCTGGAATCTTTGATTTTGCAAGAAGATCTGGATCCTTATAATACCTTGGGCTTTCTGCCTCAATTGGATTTGTTGGATAACCTTGCATTAAAACTATTTGCTTATCAGGTGATAATTTCATTATATCTGATGTTGAATAAAGTGATTTTGAATCAAGACTTTCCTCTGAATCTAAATTAAATTTATCTTTGTGACTTTCATTTTTATATACTTCTTTACTAAATGATTCTTTACCCATAATTTCCGAAAAACGCCTTGCAGTATTTTCATTATTTTGTGTAAGAAGTATTTTTGCAGCAGTAGTTGACATCAAAGTTTCAACAGCTTCTTTACCATACCCAGCTTCTACCTGAGCAAAATCCTGAGCTATCAATAAATATGAAACTTTTTGTCCTCTTCCTATTGCTGGTCCATCTATTACCGCATTTAATTTTGGCATTTGCGGAAATTCATCAAGCACAAATAAAACTGGATAAGGGCCTATCTTATCACCTTTAAAATTTACAACTTTATTTGGAGGATTAGAAATTAAAAAATTTGACATAAGCTCTACAAAAACACCTGTTATAACATTAAGAGCCCTTGCATCAGCCTGATTAACAGATAAATAAACAGTTATAGGTTTAATTTTTCCATCAGTTGGATCAACCATTCCACGTAAATCTTTAAATGTAAAATCACTGTGATCCGTTCTTTGCCTTACCGCCTGGTTTTTAAAAATTCCTATTCCTGTAAGTGCAGTTGATAAAATAGATCCCCTTTCTTTATCAGGAGTATTTGCAAGCTGTGTCAACTCTAAAACAGCCCTGTGTGCATAACCATAATTTAAAGATTCGCTTACTGCATCTTCTAACATCTCTTTCATAGGATCTGCAAGAGATGCCATTTGATCCCCCTCTTCTTTCCTTTTCGTAATATTTTTACTTATTTGAACCTGTGATTCATTTAACCAATCTAAAAGAAGTGGTATACTTGCTTCGCGTCCAACCCATTCCTCTGGAATATTATCCCATGTTCCAACCGGGACGTAATTATTTATTGTCATCTCACCAGTTCTCAGTAAAGAAAGAGCAGCCTTTGCATATGTTGTATTCATATTGGAATAATATGTTTCAAGTTTTATTGCATCGTTTGAATTAAATTCCCCATTTAAAAGGCGTGAATAAAAATAATCATTTATTTTTGCTCTTTCACACTTTGAAACTATAAAATGTATAAATCCAGACAAAGCATTTCGTCCAGTTTTGGTCCAATGCGGATCTGCAGATGAGCCAGCGGGATCTTGCACAAAAACATTAACCATACTATCAACATACATATCCCTTTCTGGTCCTTGTTTTGGAATAGTTCCAGGGGACAAAGGATTCCAGGATGGATAATAAATATTATTTTCTGGATCATCCTCTTCACCCCAATTTATAATAAACACAGGTCCGATTTTTGCTCTATAACCACTTGTTATATAACAAAGTTCAGGTTTTGGATCATTAACAATCATGCTGACCGTATCACATTCAAAAATTGTAGGGACAACAATACCAACTGTTTTACCAGTTCCAGGTGGAGCAAAAGCAAGCACAGATAAAGTTTCACTTAATTTTAAAAATCGTTTTTTAAATTTACCAAGAACTATGATAAATCCATCCCAAACTTTCATTTTTTTAAGTATAGATTCATTAGCTTTTTTCGCAGTATCCTGCACAACCATCATCTTATAAGGATTCTTTTTCTTTATCATAAGTTGCAACGACGGATATGCCATAATTGGAATAACTGGAATAATTGTTGTTGTCTCACCATGTAGAAAGGAAAAACCCCACAACCAATATTCATACAACACATAAAATCCAGCAGTTTTATAAATATTGCTAAAATAAACTTTCATTGCATGAGAATAAAAAACACTATTATCAAAATTATGATTTATCCAATATGAGATAGGGAAAATAGAAACAAGCCAAAACCAATAAAAAATTCCAAGAAGTATATAAGCAGACAAAAGCCATCGGGCAGCCTTGTTATACTCCCCCATTTCCTTATCTTCAAAAATATTTTTAAAAAATGCCATTTTATTCTCTCTACCATAAAATAATAACACAAAAACAAAAATAAAAAAAGAAAGATTATTTAAGTATCATTTTAATTCTATAAACTTTACATAATCTTTTTCAAAAAAAGCAAAATCAGATCTATTAACGCCACTAAGCCATATTTGTGTTGGTATTTTATCTAAAAATTTAAACAATTCATTTATCTTGAAATTATCAAGATGCGATAAAACATCATCTATTAAAATAATAGGATAAGTGTTATAATATAAAAACAACATTTCAGTATATGAAAGTATAATTGAAATCACCGCACATTTTTGTTCCCCAGCCGAAGTTTGATCCACACTTATATTTTTTGTTAAATTAAAGGCTGAAAAATCTGTTCTGTGAACACCTTCTACTGATGGAGCAAAGTTATATTTAAACATTTCCCTGTTTTGAAATAATAATTTTTTATAATAATCTTCAACAACAACTGATTTATTTATTTTCAAACTATCTTCTATATCTCCAATTATTTTAATTTGTATTTTGGGAAATATTCCACAATCTTGCTTTGCCAAGATATTATTCAATTTTTCTTCAAACTCTATTCTATAACCTGCAATTGCAACACCATTTTTTACTATTTCCGTTTCTATCACAGACAACCATTTTTCATCATAAGTTGTATTTTTTAAAATTTTTGATCTTTGTTTCAATAAATTATTATAATTTAACAAAATTTTTGAATAACCAGGATAAAAATTTATAATTAAATTATCAAAAAATTTCCGTCTTTCTGTTCCATTCTCGGAAAATAATCTGTCCATAAATGGAGTAATCCAAACAATTTTCACATAATTTTGTAAAGAAAAAATATTTACATCCTTGTTATTAACAACTACTTTACGACTTTCAGCAACTTCTTTTTCAGCATCATTTATATTATTATATGAAATTCCAATATTTATATCGTTATCATCACTCACAAAATTAAAAAACAGAACAAATTTATCTGCATCAATATTATTATTTAATAATTGATTTAATTTTGCTTTTCTAAACGGACCATAAGGAGACAACAAAGACACAGCCTCAAGTAAATTTGTCTTACCTATCCCATTATTTCCACTAACTATAACTATTTTTGAACCGCCAGTATCAAAAACTGACTTTTCATAAGAACGAAAATTCGTAAGTATCAAACGTGATATATAATTTTTCATAATTAAACTATATATCACGCAAAATCATTCTCAATATAAATATAAAAATTTATTATCTATTACGAGAGCTTGATAAAATTCTAAGTAAATGAATAAATATATTTATGAAATCTAAATAAAGACTATATGCACACCATACAGCAATCTTATCTGAATCTTCTGTATAATCACCAACTTCATAATAAATATTTTTTATCATTTGTGTTTCATAAGCAACAAGTCCAGTAAATACAAAAACCATTAAATATGAAAACCAAATCCCAACACCACCAAAAAATAAACTAAATAACGATACTATCAAACTACCCCACAAAAGCATTCTTAAAATATTGCCCCAACCCAATAAATCTTTCTTTGTTGTGTATCCATAAAGAGACATAGTTCCAAATAAAATACCAGTTAAGAAAAATGCCTGGAATGCATTATGAACCCCAGCAAACTTTATAAGAAGTGATATAGAAGCACCATATAAAGCAGCCATTGTAAAAACGCTAACCTTAAGTTGTTTTGCCGAAACAGAATCAAATTTAAAAGCCATAAAAAAATTAACAACAAGCGGGGCTAAAATAACAACCCATCCCAAACCAGAATAGCTTACTCGCCCTTTTGATACAGTTATCAAACTATTATATAAACCCGTCCTTAACATAAGATATGATACAACTCCGGTCAAACCCAAACTTACCATCATATAATTATAAACTTTTAAAATATAAGCTTTAAGTCCTTCATTGCCAACAACAACTTCTGCTTCTTTTATTTTATTTAAATTCATATAACCTCCTAAATAACACCTTAATTATATATGTACTATTTCTAGAAAATCAAGAGCATTAAAAAAAATATTAACATTTTTTTCTTTTTCCACTTTTTTTAACTTCAATTTTATGATATCATAGAAAAATAGAGAATAAGGAAATGGACAAATTAAAATTAAACACAATTATTGCAGGAGATTGTATTGAAAAGCTAAAATCAATACCAGACAAATCGGTTGACATGGTATTTGCCGATCCTCCATACAATCTACAATTAAATAACAGATTATCAAGACCAGATGATTCTGTTGTAAATGGAGTAAATGACACTTGGGATAAATTCAAATCTTTCAGTGATTATGATGATTTTACTTATAACTGGCTAAAAGAAATTCACCGCATAATGAAAGATAACGCAACAATCTGGATCATAGGTTCTTATCATAATATTTTTCGTGTTGGTTCAATTTTACAAAATCTTGGTTTTTGGATATTAAATGATATTATATGGATAAAAGATAACCCCATGCCAAATTTCAAGGGGACACGTTTTACTAATGCACACGAAACTCTTATATGGGCATCAAAAAATCAAACTTCAAAATATCTTTTTAATTATGAAGCAATGAAAGCATTAAATGATGACTTACAAATGAGATCCGATTGGAATATGCCAATATGTCCAAAAGCTGAAAGATTAAAAAATGATCTGGGTGAAAAAGTTCATTCAACACAAAAACCAGAACATTTACTTTACAGAGTAATTTTATCTTCCACAAAAGAAAATGATGTAATTTTAGATCCATTTTTTGGAACCGGAACAACAGGGGCAGTTGCAAAAAAATTAAACAGAAATTTCATAGGCATAGAACAAGATGAAACTTATATAAAATATGCAACTGAACGAATTAAAAATATAACAAAACAAACAACAACAGAAATCACAACAAAACAAAAACAAATTCGTGTTCCGTTTGGAAATTTAATTGAATGCGGTATTTTAAAGGTTGGCGAAACATTAACAGATGATAAAGGCAACACCGCAATAATACTTGCAGATGGCAGTCTTAAAACAAATAATTTTCAAGGTTCAATACACAAAGTTGGCGCACATTTACAAAAAACACCAACTTGCAATGGATGGAAATATTGGCATTTAAATACAGATAAAAAAATGACAATAGATAACTTGCGACAAGATTTCATAAAACAATATAAACAATAGGAGGATATATGAAAAAATTAACTATACTTACAATTTTACTTGGACTAAGCGCATGTAATAATAACAAGACTGAGTATCATTTTCGTTACGAAGGAAAAGATGCCCTTGTTCCTTGTAGCGACCAAAAATACATGAATTTTATGTGTGAAAAAGATGGCATAACACTTGCAAATGGTATTTGGGCAAACAAAATCACAGATACAGAAATTGTTTATAGTTTTTATTCTCAAGGAATGTTAACTGCAAGCGACAGCTATATTTCAACTGGTGATGTTCGCTCTGTTGTATCAACACAAAATGCAACTTATGTTTATTGCAGCAAAGATAATAAAATTTGCAATATAGCCTGCAAAAATACAGATCCCCAAAAATATGATATAAATATCACAGGTAAAGATCTTGAAAAGTTGCAACAAGAAACAAATGGTAAATTTGTTTGTGGCAATATAAAAACAAAATAAAAAGGATAGTATAAGATGAAAATTTTATTTTGTGATGTTGATGATTTAACAAAAAATTATATAAAAAAACATAAACTTGCCAAAGGTTATGAAGCAGTAATTTTTACAAAAAGTTTAAATGATTTAAGTGATGCTGAACTGAAACCTCATTATAAAGATACTGCTATCATATCACCTTTTGTTTATTCAACATTATCAAGTGATTTACTTAAAAAATTTACAAAACTAAAACTTATTGCTTGTCGTTCAACAGGATATAACAATATTGATCTAGAATATTGTAAAAAAAATAAAATCAAAATCACAAATGTTTTTGGATATGGTGAAAAAACTGTTGCTGAATTTGCAATTGGCACTATTTTAAATCTGACTCGTAAAATTGGATTTTCATTTGAAAAGTTAAAAAAAGGTATAGTAAATGTACCAGAAGATATGGGTATAGATCTATGTGATAAAACTATTGGGGTTATTGGAACTGGATCTATTGGTGCACATTTTGCAAAACTGGTAAAAGCATTTGGTTGTAAAGTTATTGCCTATGACATATATCAAAATAAAGAATTGGAAGAAAAGGATATTTTAAAATATACAACCCTTGATAATATTTTTAAAACTGCTGATATCATAAGCCTTAATTGCCCGGCAACAAAAGAAAATTATCACATGATAAATGATAAAACTATCGCAAAAATGAAAGATGGAGTTTATATAATTAATACAGCACGTGGCAATTTAATTGATGCTTTTTCATTATATAACAATTTATTATCTGGTAAAATAAAAGGTGCAGCATTGGATGCTTTAGAAGATGAAGACATAATTGTAAAAAATGATATAAATTTAATACAAAATAAAGATAACAAATTCTTATCTTATTCGGTTGTAAATCAAAAACTATTGCAATTAAATAATATCATTATAACTCCACACATAGCATTTAATTCTATAGAGGCAAATATCCGTATCCTTGACGGAGCATATAAAAATATCCTGGATTTCATAAATCAAAAAGAAATAAAATCTGTGATATAAAATTAAATTTACATACTATAAAAAAGCTTCTTACACTTTTTAACCTATCTTTATTAGTTCCAACATAGTCATTATTAAAAAAAAAACCAAGAACAAAATGAAAATTTTTTGTATTTTTTTATAAAAATTTTAAAAACAATAAAAATCTGCTGCAAAAATTATTAAAATCCATTTTTTTACACAATTTTACCACAGCAATGTTTATATTTTTTTCCGGAACCGCAAGGGCATGGAGTGTTGCGACCTATTTTATCATCAATAATACCAGCATTATTTAAATTACCATCATTATAATTAAAATCGTCTACACCAGCATCCTCTTCCATCTTTGTTATTAAATTTTCGCTGTCATCATTTAAATATACTTTGTGGATTCCTTCGGTTGTTTTGTATTTTATTTTAAGCATATTTTCTTCAAATATGGAAAATGCCTCTCTTTTATATTCGTTTAATGGATCTTTTTGTCCGTACGCGCGAAGACCTATTCCCTGTCTTAAAAAATCAAGTGTTTGTAAGTGATCTTTCCACACTATATCAAGATGTTGCAAGAAAATTGATTTTTCAACATAGCGCATAAAATCCGCACCATAATCTTTTTCTTTTTGTGAAAGCACCATTTGACTGCCATTTTGTATGAGCGTGAAAATATCTTGTGCAGAAACATCTTTATTATCCGCAATATATTTTTTTATATCTATTTTAAGGTTCAACCATTCAATACAATCTTGTTCTAATTCATCAATTTGCCATTCATCAATGAATGATTTTTCCGGAATACGTTTATTAACAATGTCTTCTATCACATCATCTCGCATATCAATTATGTGATTTGAAACATCTTCACTTATCATTATTTCTTTTCTTTGAGAATATACAACCTTTCTTTGTTCATTCATTATGTCATCATATTTAAGTAAATTTTTTCTTATGGAAAAATTTTGTGCTTCCACTTTCATTTGTGCTTTTTCAAGGGCTTTTGTTACCCAAGAATGAATTATTGCTTCACCATTTTTAAGTCCCAAACGAGCAAGCATATTTTTCATCCTATCGCCACCAAAAATCCTCATTAAATCATCTTCCATTGAAAGATAGAATTTTGATGCACCCGGATCTCCTTGACGACCGGTTCTGCCACGAAGTTGGTTATCAATACGACGAGATTCATGACGTTCAGTTCCAATCACAAACAAACCACCAGCTTTAAGAGCAATTTCTTTTTTCTTTTCTATATCTTTTTTAATTTCTTCGGCTTTTTTCTTTAATTCATTTTCATCAGTGATATTTTCCGTTTCTTGTTTAAAACGCATATCAAAATTTCCACCCAGCTGTATATCAGTACCACGTCCAGCCATATTTGTTGCAATTGTTATTGTACCTGGGACACCGGCTTCGGCAATAATGTATGCTTCCTTTTCATGATATTTTGCGTTTAAAACTTGTGCTGTGATACCAGCGGCTTTTAATGCTTTATTTAATTTTTCGGATTTTTCAATTGAAATAGTTCCAATTAAAACAGGTTGTTTTCTGTCATGACATTCGCGAACAAGTTTGATTATTGCATTAAATTTTTCTTCTTCTGTTAAATAGATTTCATCGTTATAATCTTTTCTTATAACTGGAAGATTGGTTGGAACCTCTATGCAAGCCAGTTTATAAATTTCATCAAATTCTTGCGCTTCGGTAAGGGCTGTTCCTGTCATCCCAGCGATTTTTGGATATAACCTAAAATAATTTTGATATGTGATGCTTGCAAGGGTTTGAGATTCCTCTTTCACAGCAACATTTTCTTTTGCCTCTAATGCCTGGTGCAAGCCGTCCGAATAACGACGTCCATCCATAATACGACCGGTAAATTCGTCAATGATATAAACTTCACCATTTTTAACAAGGTAATCAACATCCCTTTTATATAATTTATGTGCAGTCAAACATTTATCAAGATGGTGAACTATTTTTGTATTTTCAATATCATATAAATTTTTTACCTTTGTATAACCTTTTTGATATAAAATATCTTCTGTGTATTGCATTCCATCTTCGGTTAGGGTTGCGGTTCTGTCCTTTTCATCAACTTTATAATGTTGTGGCAATAAAAGTGGAATTATATCATTTATTGCTTTATAAGAATCGGCGGTTCCTTCGGCAATACCGGATATGATAAGAGGTGTTCTTGCCTCGTCAATTAAAATAGAATCTACTTCATCAACTATACAATAATTAAAAGGTCTTTGTACCAAGGTCTCTTTTCTAAATTTCATGTTATCGCGAAGATAATCAAATCCAAATTCGTGGTTGGTTCCATAGGTAATATCACAATTATATGCTTTCTGTCTTTCAACATCGTCATATTCATTTAAAATACAACCAACGCTAAGCCCCAATTTTTTATATACTTTACCCATAGTTTCCGCATCACGAGATGCAAGGTAGTCATTAACTGTTATAACGTGAACACCCTTTCCCATTATAGCATTTAAATAAACAGGAAGTGTTGCAACAAGTGTTTTACCCTCGCCTGTTTTCATTTCGGTAATTTTTCCATCATGTAAAATCATACCACCAATAAGTTGAACATCATAATGTCTTTGCCCAAGGGTTCTTTTTGCTGCCTCACGAACAAGTGCAAAAGCATAAGGTAAAATATCATTTAATGTTTCACCATTATTTATGCGCGTCCTTAACCAATCGGTTTTTCCCTTTAATTCATCATCCGATAACTTTTCAATTTCCGGTTCCAAATCATTTATTATAGGTACAATTTTTTTATATTTTTTAAGTTGTCTGTTATTTTCTGTTCCAAAAATCAACTTTGTTAAAAATCCAAGCATTTTAACCTTCTCTTTCAATATTGTATTTAAAATTTTCAACTATATAATAATGTATAGTAATTTATTATAAAAAATCAAGATAGACAAGAACATTTTATATGGATACAAACTTATCACAAAAAGAGATAGATTATTTTATGAAGCTTGCCATAAATGAGGCAAAAAAAGCATTAAAAAATGATGAAGTCCCAGTTGGAGCAGTGATAATTGATAAAAATAAAAATATTATTGCAAAAGGATATAATCAGATTGAAAAAAAACAAAATCCATTAAAACATGCTGAAATAATTGCAATTAACAAAGCATTAAAAAAAACAAAAGAAAAATATTTATTTGATACAAGTATTTTTATCACGCTTGAACCTTGTCCTTTGTGTGCCACAGCAATATCATTTGCAAAAATAAAAAACATTTATTTTGGGGCAAGTGATATAAAGGGAGGCGCAGTTATAAACGGAATACAATTATATGACAAGCAAAAAAATCTGTATAAACCAACATATTCCTGTGGATACCTTGAAAAACAAGCAAGCAAAATGTTAAAAGATTTTTTTAAAAATAAGCGTAAAACAAAAACAAATATCTAAATCATTGTTATCTTTGTTTTGACATCATTTCCCTGAAATAAGAATCTGTTTTTAATGTATGTTCGCGTGGAATTTGTATCTTACCCTCAAAATTATACATTCTGCGATAATATCTGTAATTTCCATCATATCTGCTGTTTCTTGTTTTAAAATTTTCTGGAATTTCTTCTCTAAATAACTTTACATCTCTCCATCCATTTGGATTAGAAACAGCATAAGTATAATGTTCTGGTTTAATATTTTCTATGTATGCACATTTTATATTTTTGCCAAGCATCATTGATAAAACTACCCTGTGCATACCATCAACCAGTAAATTTTGTCCATCCACATTTTCAATAATTGGTGGGCTCATAGTTAATTTTTTATCATAGTTATCCACTTCAAAATTTACATAACCATCAAGATTTAAGATATCAATATTATGATTTTTAAAATCACTTTTTAAATTTTTTAACAATAATACATTGTTAAGCAGATAATAAAATTGAACTGGTGATATATCTTTATAATTAAAAGTCTTTAATGATATTATTGCATTTTCATAAGGATATATATTTTCATCACCAAGAAGTGTAGTTTGTTTTAATGCTGTTATTAAATCTTGCGGTCTTTTTTGTTCAAAATTTTTAATCATATTATTATCTCCTTTAAATCAGTTTCCAACTGGTTTGCCGTTTGAAATAATATTCCAATCCCCTTGCTTAATTTCCAATCATTTATATTTGCTGGTCGGTCATCAATTAAAATATTTTTTTCGCCACTTATCATATAATTTGTTTTATCATTATCAACCAAAAATATTTTTTTAAAATAACCAAATAAATTATATTTTTTAAGCCATTCTATTTTATAAATTTTTACAAGATTTCTGTAGCTTTCTGTATCAAAATTTTTTAACAAGCAATGTTTCAAACTGGGTATTGATGACAAAATATAAAGTGTGATATTTTTTTGTTTTGATAAATTCTCAACTATTTCTTTAATCCCATCAATAAGTTCAAAATCAAGCCAACATTTTGGATAGGTTGTTATAATTTTAGTCCAAAATAGAGCTTTTTTAGTTTTTTCATCTTCAGTTAAATTTTTTGATGGTTTATTTATGCCTTTATTATTTACAACATTTCTTGCAAATTTATCAAAATCAGCCAAAACTCCATCCATATCAAAAAACACATTATAATTTATCATCACCAATTCCTCATTTTTAAACTCTATAATATAAATTTAAATATTAAAATCAAAAAATAAAAATTATTTTACGCTATGAACAACACGAGCAAAGGTTAACACATAAACTTTTCCTGCTCCATTTTTTTTAAGGATTTTAGCACATCCATTAAGTGTTGCACCAGTTGTAAAAACATCATCTATAAGTAGTATTTTTTTACCCTTTATTTTATAAGCATTTTTAACAACAAAAGCATTTAAAACATTTGCTTGTCTTTGTTTTGTCGTTAAATGCCCCTGGGATTTTGTTTTTTTGATTCTAAATAAAACATCATAGTACATAGGGATTTTTGTTTTTTTACTTATAATATTAGAAAGCAAAGTTGCTTGATTGTATTTTCGTTTTAAAAGCCTTGTAAAATGTATTGGAACTGGGATTATAATATCTGTATCTTTTAATAAATCTGTCCCTGCATTTATCATTAATTTTGCAATAAAATTTTTATAGCCAGTTTTATCAGCATGTTTAAAGGGCAAAATAATTTTTTTTGATATATCATTATAACAAAGAACAGATCTTGCCATATCAAATTTATAATGTTTTGCAAGACATTTTGCACATAAAAAGCTGTCTAAAACTTCGTATTCTTGTAAATCAAATGGATATCCGCAACAATTACAAAATGGTTTAGTTATAAATTTTAACTCATTCAAACAATCACTGCACAAACCATCATTTAAAAACAGATTGGAATCACAAATAATACAACTTGGTGGAAAAATAAAATTTAAAACAGATTTTAAAAATTCTACCATTTCATAAGGTCATAAATTTTACTGCTCGTTTCATCACCCATTATGTCTTTACCACCACCAACTTTGTGTTGAACAATTTTATCATTTGATATAATACGGAATGCAAAGCTGTCTTCATCACGACTACTTAACACTGGATTTATTTGTTTATCGGATATTCCAGTATTCCTTAACACATTGGCAACTATGGCAAGCCTACGAGCAGTTAATTTTTTCTTATCAATGTTGTTCATAACAGACATAGGAAGACTTATTTCAATAGAGTTTGTCGGCTTATCAACAACAATTTGACCAAAAGAACGAAGTAAATTTATACTTTCTGTTGAAAGAGCACTGCTTTTTTTATCAAATTCTATTTTCATATGCAACACTTCACGACCAGATACTTTTAAAGACCCCGTTATATTTTGCTCTTTTTTTAAAGTCTTTAACTGCTCTTTTACCTTTTGAATATCAATATCTTCTGTCTTTTTACTTTCTGTTGATTTTTCCTCTTCTTTTTTTTCTGTATTATTTGTATCTGTATCCTTTAATTCCAAAATTGTATCTGTGTCAGCTGCTTCGGGTGTATCTTCTTCTTTATTTTCATCTTGCGCCTCATCTTCCACAGCAACATCATCACCATCAACAGATTCAACTGGGGATAAATATTTGTTATCTGATAAATAAGTTTTTTTTAAATCATTTTTTAAAACAGATGATGGAACAAAAGCAATAGTTTTTTCACGTTTTTTCCTTGGACTTGCAATAGTTGGAATAAATTTATTTTCATTAACTTTTTCTGGTCTTAATGCAGAAAATGCCTTTAAAAAAGGATTATTTTTTATTTCTGCCCCATAATTTATATACTCAATATTTTTATTTTTTTTCAATTTTTTTTGGGTGGTTTTATCAACTAAAGGTTCCAAAGATTTTGGCAATTCATCAGAATCAAAATTTGAAAAAGCAGTTTTTGTCTCTGGTATAACAGGGGCTACTGGTTCAAGCGTTGGTTTTTCAACTATATCATTTTCTTCCTTTTTAAATGCTTTGTTTAATATTGGAAAAATAGGATTCTTTTTTGATTTGATACTATCTGCTAAAATTATCTGTTTATCATAAATTATTGGCTCTGTTATAGAAGTGGTTAAATTCTCACTTTTATAATTTTTCTTTCTTTTTTTATATTTTTTTACAACTTTTTTTTCTGCAATCTTTTCCTGTTTATTTTCATCTACCTTGTAATTATTTGGAATAGACATGGATACCAAAATTTCTTTGCCATCACCAACTTTTAAACTATCAAACGTATCGTTTGTATTTTTTTTTATAGTTTTTTTTGTCTTCTTTACAAGTTTTTTTTCTGCTGCTTTTATAACTGCTTGTTTAACAGGTTTCACATACTCTTTTTCAACTTTATCTTCTTCCTCCTTCTCAATTTCAACAGGTAAAATATCTGTATCCAATTTTGCAACATCTTTTTCACCATCAATATTTTTTTCTGTCTGTGTTTGTGAAATAATTGGTGCATCAGGAATCATTGCAACATTTGAAGGTTGCTTTTGTATATCATCAATTGTTGCGATATTAGGGGCAAAATTTTCAACAGAATTTTTCACCCCTGTAAAAGTAAGCGCATAGCAATTATTCACAATACCAAAAGATATTAAAAATAACACTACACCTTTGCGCATCCCTTTTTCCTTTCGCTCCTTCGTTATATTTTCTAATACAATTTTTTATATATAGCAAGCATAAAATAGCAAAATTTATTTTAAAATCATATTGCATATTATAAAAAAAATATATACCTTACAATAAAATTGAAAATAAGGAAAAATTTTGTCAGCACAAGTTTTAAACAATCAAGAAATTGATGCTATTGTAAATGGTTTTCATACTGATCCATTTTCTGTTTTGGGACTTCATAATTTTGATACAGCTTGTGTGATAAGAGTTTTTATTCCAACTGCAAAATCAATTTTTATAATCAAAAACAACACTGAATTTCAAATGCAAAAAATTCACGAGTTTGGATTATTTGAACTACAATTTACAGAAGCAATCACTAATTATAAATTAAAAATCATTGATTATAATAATAATGAAACAATTAAAAATGATGTTTATAATTTTCCATCCATAATTGGCGATATAGATGATTATTTATTTTGTGAAGGTCGTCATTTTGAATTATTTAACAAACTTGGTGCGCAAACAATAACCCTTAATGGAATAAAGGGTGTTTCATTCGCACTTTGGGCACCAAACGCACACAGGGTAAGTGTGATTGGCAATTTTAATAATTGGGATGGGCGTGTTAATGTTATGAGAAAACATTTAACAAGTGGTTTGTGGGATATATTTATTCCTGACATTGGTGATGGTGAGCTTTACAAATTTGAACTCTTGGATAAAAATAAAAAACTACTTCCATTTAAAACTGATCCTTTTGGTTTTTTTCAAGAAATGAGACCAAAAAATGCTTCTATTGTTTGGGATATAAAAAATTTTAATTGGGATGAAACACCAGAATGGAATCTAAAAAAAGACACTATTAACTCCATTTCAAAACCTATCTCAATTTACGAAGTTCATCTTGGTTCTTGGCGAAAAAAGGATGGTTATTTTTGGCTTACTTATCGCGATCTTGCAAACGAACTTATCCCTTATGTTAAATATATGGGTTTCACACATATTGAAATAATGCCTGTTATGGAATATCCATTTGATGATTCATGGGGTTATCAAACAATTGGCATGTTTGCCCCAACATCCAGATATGGTACACCAACAGATTTTAAATATTTTATAAATGAATGTCATAAGGCTGGTATTGCCGTTATACTTGATTGGGTGTCGGCACATTTTCCAAAGGATCCGCACGGACTTGCTAATTTTGATGGAACACCACTTTATGAATATGCGGATACTAAAAAAGGTGAACATAAAGATTGGGGTACAAAAATTTATGACTACTCTAAAAAAGAAGTTGTTAATTTTTTATTTTCCTCTGCCCTTTTTTGGTTAACAGAATATAAAGTTGACGGACTTCGCTTTGATGCGGTTGCATCTATGTTATATCTTGACTATTCAAAAAGTCCAGGTGAATGGACGCCAAATAAATATGGTGGGCACGATAATTTAGAAGCAATAGATTTTTTAAAAAACACCAACATTTTACTTTATGAAAAATGTCCACATTTTGCATCATATGCCGAAGAATCCACCAGTTGGAAAGATGTTTCAAAACCAGTTAATTGTGGAGGACTGGGTTTTGGTTATAAATGGAATATGGGTTGGATGCATGACATACTTTCCTATTTTACAAAAGATCCAGTTTACAGAAAATATCATCAACATTTAATTGGATTTACATTTCATTATGCGTTCAGTGAAAATTTTGTGCTTCCAATTTCTCATGATGAAGTTGTTTATGGAAAACAAAGTTTGCTTTCAAAAATGCCAGGTGATGAATGGCAAAAATTTGCAAATTTAAGGTTATTTTTATCTTTCATGTGGTCTTACCCTGGAAAAAAATTATTATTTATGGGGGGGGAGTTTGGTCAATATAACGAATGGAATAAAGAACAAAGTCTTGATTGGCATTTATTAAATGATCCAAAACACAAAGGAATCCAAAACCTGGTAAAAGATTTAAATTTACTTTATACAACCAATAAATGTTTATATCAGGGTGACTCTAATAAAGATCTTTTTGAATGGATTTGTGGAGATGATATAAATAATCAAATTTTCAGTTATATAAGATATGACAGCAGCAAAAATAATTTTGTTATAATAGTTGTAAATATGACTCCGGTTGTAAGATATGATTACAGAGTTGGTATCACAAAAGATACAATTTTAAAAGAAATTTTTAACAGCGATGACATTATGTATGGTGGCAGTGGAGTTAAAAACCGAATGACAATAGAAACAGAAAACACCCCATGGCACAATAAACAATTTTCAATCAATATAACCCTACCACCCCTTAGCTGTGTTATACTTATGAATATGGAATGAAAAGTAAGATAGTAAATACTATCTTACACATTATCCAATATATTTGTAAATTTTAACATAACCATCACCAGTATTGCCATTTCCTTTTGTAGCACAACTATTACCACCTACTCCACTTCCCAAATCTGTACCTCCAACACCCCCATTTGCACATGGTCTACCACCTTTTCCACCACTTCCACCATTGTTTCCATAATCTTCTCCTCCATCTATCCCTTTAGCACCACCTAAATATCTATCTCTAACAATATTTCCTCCACTTACATGATCATAACTATTATTTCCCCATCCTCCTCTTCCTCCTATTTCACATCCATATCCGCCACCACCGCCACCACCTCCCCCATGAGGAGAAGAAGCACCTCCTCCACCACCTCCTCCAGAAACCATTATTTCTAAATCATTAATTTTAAATGCAGACCCTGCACCTCCTCCACCACCACTTCCTCCATCCCCAGCTCCAACACTTCCATTTCTACCCTTTAATCCTATACAGGCAGCATATGACATTAACCTATCAATATAAAATAGTTTCATTGATATTTCCCCTACTGCTCCAGCACCACCACTACGATAATAATACACATTATACTCCTCATAATCTTTCCCTGCACTTCCACCACCACCTCCACACCCACCTGCAACTATTACTTTATATATCCCGATACCTAAACTCCCACTTGTTTTATTTTCTTCAACTAATATCCACAGATTATGATTATTTATCTGTGTTTTAGCAACTCTAAATTTATCCTCTAATGTCAAGATATAATATTGTTTCTTAAACCAATCCTGTTTAGGAACGCATTGATAGAAACCTTTTGTGTTTGTGTTTATCATTAACAATCCTGTTAACAATGCTAATTTACTTATTTTATGTTTTTTCATATTCTCCTCCTTTATTTTATGTTTTTACAATTTGTTGATTGTGTGGTGTAATTTTTTGTTGCCATAACTTCATTAAAGCCGTAGGTTTCTGCATCACAAGTTTCATCAAACCATTTGATTTCAAAACCATCTGGACATTCATTGTTTATAATTTCTTTCAGCTCAAATCCATCTGGACATACAATTTGTCTGCAGGTTATGTGATCTTTTGAACTAACTATTGTACCGACGGGACATTCTTTACATAATCTGGAACTTGCATCCCAGCAGTTATTGCTGTCGCCATCAGCATTGTTTTTACATTTTACCACTCCCGTTTGATTGTTATATTCTGGCTCTCGTCCCGTACCGCATACTTCTTTCCCGCCGGAACTTATTCCATATTTTGCAAGGGTTTCATGTATAAGCTTTTTTGTTGCATCGCTTGCAGCAAAAGAACTGGATTTATACAATAACAACCCAAGTAAAATCGCATACTTAATTTTTGATTTTTTCATATAGTCTCTCCTTGTTTTTCATCACTAATCATTAGCGATAGGAAGCTGAAAACTATATTAAATGGAAATAGTGTATAGTATTTGAATATTCCTACACCTTCCTACCATTACAGTAGGAATATACCCTTTTTGTACTATGCTTTACAGCACACCATTTAATAGGGCTTTCAGACCCTTCTATCCACATTCATGATAAAATTAAAGTATAATTTTTGCAAGCAAAAACTCGCCAACATTTTTCTTTAGAAAAATATTGGAATGATATATTTAAATTCATATCACACAAACTAGTAATTTTTTGAAATAATAAATCCCTATCATTGATTTTTGCAGACTTCACCCCTGCCGTATTTTATATATATGTACCCGATTTTTAAATTTCAAGAGGGAAAGTAATTTTTTTTACTTTTTTTTAAAATTTTTCTATTCTCTAGTTTTTTTTGCAAACAAAGTTTGCGGCCAACATTTTTCTTTAGAAAAATATTGGGATGAAATATTTAATAAAATTCACATAGCAACAACGAGCTGCGTCCGCACCATAGCAAATAAAAAATCTATTCTCTGGAAATTTTGGGTATACTTTACCCTTTGGTTAATTATAGTATAATCATTATTTTTTAAAAGTCAAGAACAAAATGCAAATTTTTTACATTTTTTTATAAAAATTTTCAAAATGGCAGAAATCTGCGATTTTTTGAGACGTGGAAGAAAAGGGAGAGTATATAGATAGAAAGAGCAAAAATATCTAGGGATGATTGGAAAGTAAATATATGTACTTATTTATATTTATATAATTTTTACTTTGTAAAAATTGGCAAATATCTTTACAATAATGATATTTGAATGCATATAGATTAAATAAAATACATCTTACAATGAAAAAAATCTGTATTGTTATATAATTTTTGCAAGCAAAAATTGTTAAATATGTTGCTTAAATAAAATATTTCAATGACACATATTAAAATAACATATAAAAAAATATCCCCATTTATTTACTAAACAAGAATTCTTAAACTCATAAAATTATCTAAAAAAATTTATATATAATTTTTATAAACAAAAATTGGCAAATATTTTGGTTATCACAAAATATTTGTATGATTTTTTAAATTAAACTTCACCTATTCATTATATATTTAAGATACTACGTTTCTGGCGAATATTTTTACAAAAAAATATTTGAATGAATCTATATTTAAAAGATCTCTTTTATAAAATCCTAAATTAATAATTTTTGGAATAAATTTTTTCATAAAAAAACAAGGAACTATTAAGATTCCTTGTTTTATGCAAAGGTATAAAAAATAAATTATCGTGAATAAAATTCAACAACCAAGTTTGGTTCCATTTTAACTGGATACGGAACTTCGTCTATTGCTGGCACTCTTAAAAAAGTTGCTTCATATTTATCATTTACTGAAATATAATCTGGCACTTCTCTTTCTTTATTATTTCTCACTTGAACCACCATAGGGATTTCACGAGCATTTTGTTTCAATGTAATAACATCACCAACTTTTACTTGGTAAGATGGAATATTTACTGTTTTACCATTAACTAAAATATGTTTATGACTTACAACTTGTCTTGCGGCAAAAACAGTTGGCACAAAATTTGCTCTATATACTATTGTATCAAGACGAGATTCAAGCTGTGCAATAATATTGCTTGCGGTATCACCTTTTCTTCTCATAGCTTCTTTATAATAAGCATGGAATTTTTTTTCTGTGATAGTTCCATAATAACCTCTTAATAATTGTTTTGCAGCAAGCTGCATACCATAATCGGTTCTTCTGCCACGAGATACAGGACCATGTTGCCCAGGTTTATATTTTCTTTTATTAAATGGTGATTTTGGTCTACCCCAAGTGTTAACACCATATCGTCTGTCAATTTTATATTTTGATTTCAATCTTAAACTCATTTTTATCTCCTTAATTTAAAGTTTATTTTTACAAGGTATCTTTGAGTTTAAACACCTTGTTTGTTCCAATATTCCACAAATAAAAAAATAAGTGGCAGAGATTCTTATCAGACGAGATATGTCCTACTCAAATCTACTTCTCGGATAGTTGGCAAAATAGTATAAAACAAAAAGTATTTTGTCAAGGATAAATTTTATTTACTAAATGGTGGGTGATTAGGGACTCGAACCCCAGACCTCCTCGGTGTAAACGAGATGCTCTAGCCAACTGAGCTAATCACCCAAAGATTTCAAGATTATATAAATAAAATATTTTTAAATCAAGTAAAAAAATTTTATTTATAATCTTTGATTGATACTAAATTCAAATGTTGGTTTTTTATATTCTTTTATACTGCTGTTAGAAGTATTATAAATATAACCAATACCTATATTTGGTGTAAATCCCCAAAATGAAATTTTATTATTAGATAATGATAAATCATATTTATAAGTTATATCTTTTCTTTTTCCTTTTGAAAAAAATGCTTTGCTGTAGTCTGTAAATGTTATGCTTGGTTCCATATAAGCGGAAAATCCCCAAAATAAACTTGTACCAAAACCAATTGAAAAACTTTTACTGTTATTTCCAATATATTTTGGATTATTTGGTTTGTTCCAATTATATCTGTTTTTTAACATTAAATATTGCGAAGCATTCAAACTATAAGAGAAAGCATAATTTGCAGAATAGATTTTTTTATCTTGTTCTGGTGATTCACTGAAATAAATTGGGCTGTATGCAATTGACACAGAATTGGATAATTTATCTGTTATATCAAAAGTGTTTGATAAACGCCCACCTATGGAATAGCTGTATGGTTTACCATCAAAATATTGTTTGTTTGTTGTAAGTGATAAAAAAGTTTCTCCTCTTTTATGAACAAATTTTGGCCCAACATTATAAGCAAGATATAAATCATTGTATTCTGGCTTATTATAAGTGTTTTTTTGAATTATAAACTCATTTCTTATCTGCCAATTATTTCCAAATTTAAGTTCATAGTTTAAACCAGCGGCAGTGTTAAAACCTATAACCAACTCTTCTTCGCTTTTATTACAAAGTTCCAACCCTAAAATAGTTATACATTTATTATAAGATGTATTATTGAAATTGGTATCTGGAGCAATTCCAAAATCAACCCAAACATTCCAATTTTTATTTTTTCTTATAAGATATCTTACCATATTTATATTTTGCCTTACTGTATCTGGAACATCCTTATCTGTAAGCACCAATTTAAAATGATAATCTGCACTTACAAAATTTCCCTTCATAAAGGCAATTTCTGCAAGTTTCAACCTGATAGGAGTAAGATTTGGTTGAAAATCCAAAATAAAACGATAGGTTTCTTCTGCTTTATCAAGCTGTCCTTTACCCTTATAAACTTCTGCCAGTAAATTTAATCTTTCAAGTTCCAATTCCAAAACATTATATGGTTCAATTGTTAAAATTTTTTCTGCTTCATCATATTTTTTTTTGGAAATCAATACTTTTGCAAGAGGCAAAAAATCTTCATGTTTTAATTCTATTGTATCCTTTTTATCTTTTGTGTTTTCTGCTTCTTGTTTTTCTTCTTTTTTCTCACTTTCTTTATTTTCAACAGCTTTCATTGTTGTTGCTACAAGTTTACCTGCCTCTATATTATTGGCATCTTTTATTTCTTCTGCCTTAACATTTACAGAAAGAAAAAACAAAATCAAAACTATAAATTTAAACATATCAAAATATTCCTTTATAAGTCAATTTTTCGTGTCCAATAGTTGTTGTTTCATTATGACCAGGAAATACAGCTATGACATCATTCAAAGTTAATAATCTTTTCAAACTATTTCTCATATCTTTATAATTTCCACCCAGTAAATCGGTCCTGCCATAAGTTTCAAAAAACATTGTATCACCAGAAAACAAATAATTTTCAATTAAAAAACAACAACTGCCAGGTGAATGTCCTGGTGTATGTATTATTTTAACAGGAATATTTCCAACAAAAAATTTCGCATCTTCATCAAACAATTGAACCTTTGGGATATCTCCCATTTTTATTGTTATATAAGATGGCAGGTTTTGTAAAACTGGATCATCATTTTCATGTAAAAAACAAGGAACTTTAAAATTTTCCACAATATAATTTATACCCATAACATGATCAAAATGAGCATGTGTTAATAAAATATATTGAAGTTCAAGATTGTTATCTTTTATATATTTTACAATATTTTCATCTGGTTTTGTTGCATCAATAAGAATAGTTTTATTTGTTGCTTCATCAATAACTAGATAGTTATTATTGGCAAGGCGTCCCTCTATAAATGTTTTTACTTTCATAATTTTTATTAAAATTTTCTCTCTTATATAAAAAGCAAGGATACAATTTTATCATATTTTTTGCAACTTATATTTTAATTACAAGACATATTTTGAAAGTTCATAAAATTGTTCTGGTGTTAAATTTTCTGCACGATTTTTTCCAGAAATATTTAAAAGTGTTAAAATTTTATCCATCTCATTTTGATTTTTGAATGCTGGCAGTAATGTTGTTTTTAACATTTTTCGTCTTTGTGAGAAAGCAATTTTGACAAGGTTTTCAATTTTTAATAATTCATCCTTTGTTGGATAAGATAATTTTTTTTCAAAATTTACTATACAAGATGTGATTTTTGGTTGAGGCACAAAACAAGATTTTGATACTTTAAATAAAATATTTGTATTATAATTAAGTGAACTCATCACTGAAATACGTCCATAATCTTTGGAATCGGGCTTTGCTGTAATTCGGTTGCCTACCTCTAATTGATACATAAGCAACATTTGATCTATTATATCAGTATGATACAACCATTTAATAGTCAAAGGTATAGAAATATTATATGGCAAATTTGCACATATTTTGAAACTATCATGTTTTGCATATTGCTGTTTTAATTCATTATAATCAACCTGTAAAGCATCGGCATTTATAATAACCAACTTGTCTTTATAAACTTTTTGCAATTCATGTAAAATTTCAATTGCCCTTTTATCAAATTCTATTGCAATAAGTTTTTTAGGGTTTTGATGCAAAATTGCTCTTGTTAACCCACAAGGTCCAGACCCAATTTCCAAAATAACAGAATTTGAAATATCATTTAAATTTTTTGCTATTTTATTTGTGATATTAAGATCTAAAATAAAATTTTGCCCCAATGATTTAAGGGCATTTAATTCATATTTTTCTATATAATATGAAACTGGGGGTAATTTATCATAAAAATTATTTAGATATTCTGTCATATTTAATTTGTTTTTAAGTTAAATTCATTGTATAATATCCTTATTTTAAAGAAAAGGAGAAATTATGAAATTAAAATATAAAAATGATTCTGGTCGTTCAATGATGGAAATGTTGCTTTATCTTGGAATAACAATTGTTATTGGAACTGGTATCATACAAACTTATTCCGAAGCAGTGCAAAAAACAAACAGAATAAAAACAGACACTTTGGTTGGCGATGTGGTTGAAAAAGTAAATAATTATTATTTAGGAAGAAGTTTTACAACAGAGCAAGATATCACAGGCATAGTTAAAACAAAGATGGGTGATATTTCCCTTAAAAGTCCTTGGAATGGACAAGAAGTAAAAGTTGGTGTTAAACCGGGCATAAAGGCAACGGGAAACAATGTTCCAGTTCCAGATACCATAAAATTAACTTTTAATGGATTAAATCAAAAAGATTGCAACGTTGTGTTTAATGTGTTGGAACAAAAACATGCAATCTCAATAAATATAAATAATACAAAAACCACCTCTTCCACAGGAAGTTGTAAAGAAATAAATAAAATTGAAGGTATTTTTAAAAAAGATTAAACCTTGTTAAGTTATTGCGGGTATGAAAGTACTCGCAGTAAAAAAATGCTTGACATAATTTTATTTTCCATATAGATTCGTTTATTATGAACGATTTTAGTATTGATATTCTTGTTATCCGTAGTTTCCGCCGAATTTAGCCGGCGGTGAATTGTTCTTTTTATCTCAACAGAAAATTCGCTTGCCTCTAACAGATTAGGTTCTGGTTAGTAAAGTTTGTAAGTAAGAGATAAAAAAACAATTAAACGAAGGATAAAAAAATGAAAATAGTAAACTTTAATTCAACAGAATTATTTATAAAAAATTACAATGGTGAAAAACTTACCTCACCAAAACAAATAAAAATAAAAACATTAACTGAAAAAGATATAGACAGTTTATATCAACTTCAAAATAATGTTTTACATGAACTTGGTCCAGATCAAACTTTAATAAATGATCATTCAAAAGAAGATTTCAAAAAATATATGGATGAAGGTTTTATTGTTGGGGCATTTGATAAAGATCAAATAATTGGAACAATAAGTTTCAAAAAAAATCATGATTTTGAAGTAAATGTGAAAGATATATATCTTAATGAAAAAGATTTTGGATGTCTTGGTTCTTTAATGGTTCAAAAAGAATACAGAAATAATAAAATTACTCAATATATGATTAACCATATAATGCAACAAGTAAAAGAAAAATTTGGCATAGAAAATTTCATTTCTTATATAGATGGTGATAATCCAAAAAGTTATACAAATTTTCACCAAATGGGATTTGGCATAAGTCATGTATATTTTGATCCTGTGTTTCATGCAAAAAGTTATGCTTTTGTTTATACAAAAGAGCCAAAGGCAAAAAAGCAATTATATTTTGCAAACACCAATGAACTTGAATCTTTTGGATATATGTATAGTATGATTACACATAAAAACAAGAAGCAAAAAATGAAGAATTTGCCACAAAAAGCACATATAACAAATATGACAAAATTTATAATAAATCAAAAACAAAAAATAAAAGGATAAAACTATGACTGCAAAAAATATTTTATGTGATTTAATAAATTTTAAAACAGATATAGAAACAATTTCTCATACAGAATGTTGTCATTATGTTTGTGATTTACTTGCAAAAAATGGATTTATTTTTAAGCTTGTTTATGATGGGGTTCAAAACCATATAATTGCAATATCAAATAAATATAAACTTGAAAACATAAATAATGGTTTGGTTTTGTTTGGGCATTTGGATGTTGTAAAAGCAGATGAAACAAAATGGAACACTCCCCCTTTTTCTGCAACAATAAAAGATGATAAAGTTTATGGACGAGGCACAGTTGATATGAAATCATTTTCAGCTTGTGTTTTAAATTTACTGCCAGAAATTTACACTTTAAATTATCCTGTGATTTTAGTTTTCACATTTGATGAAGAAACTTTGTCTAATGGGATTCCAATGATCCAAGAATTTTTCAAAAACAACAATATTTTACCTAATGCTTGTATTGTTGGTGAACCTACAAATTTTAATATATGTGTTGGAACAAAAGGTTGTAAAAGGTTTGAAACTATTATCACTGGAAAATCTGCTCATTCCAGTGCTCCAGAACTTGGCGTAAATGCGATATATATTGCATCACATCTAGTTAATTTTTTGGAAAAAGAAGTTGAAATTTTAAAAGAAAATAAATCAACATTAAGTGTTGGTGAAATAAATGGTGGAACGCAAGCAAATATTGTAGCAGACAAAGCTGTTATAAATTGGCTAGCCAGAGTTTTTGATAAAAAAATATTGGAAACTATGAATAGTCATATTTTAAATGAAGCTTTAAAATTACAAGAAAAATATCCTGGCTCTACAATTATAACAGAAGAGAAAGAAGAACTTGTTCCTTTTTATAATGAGAATAAAGTGTTTGCAAATTTTGTAAAATCTATTGTAAAAACTGATTTTATAACACTTCCTTATTCAACCGAGGCGGGTTATATGCAGGATTTAGGAATAGAGACAATTGTTTTTGGATGTGGGGATCAAAAACTGGCGCATACAGACAATGAATTTATAACTATCACAGATTTAAAAAAATATAACAATATTTTAAAAGAGATCTTTGCTAACTATAAACCATAAAAAATACTTGATTTTTTTGTTTAGGTAGTATAATTTTGTATTACCTTTCTGTTTTGAAATTGTTAAAACAGATGTATCAAAGGATTTTTATAAGTATAAAAATTTAAAATTTACACCTTTGATGATCCACAAGGAGTGATTATGGCTATTTATGAAACAGTTTGTGTTCTAAGGCAAGATCTTACAACTCAACAAGTTGCAGATTTTGTAAAAGAGTATAAACAAATTTTGACCGACAATGGTTCAAAAATATTTAAAGAAGAAAATTGGGGTTTAAGAAACCTTGCATATAAAATCAAAAAAAACAGAAAAGGACATTACATTTTAATTGAAATGGAAGCTCCTGTTCCTGCAATCAAAGAGTTTGAAAGAAAACTTGGTTTAAATGAAGATGTGCTTCGTTATATGACAGTGAAAAGAAAAGCAAAAAGTGATGCGTCATCTCCTGCTATGACACAAAAAGATTACAGAGACGCAAAAGAAGAAAGGAAATAGAAATGCAAGGACAAGATAAAATTATAAGAGTGAAAGCTGATCCTTTAAAAGGCATAATTGTTGATTACAAGGATGCAAGACTTCTTCGTAAATTTACAACAGAAAGAGGTAAAATTATTCCAAGACGTCTTTCTGGAACAACGGCAAAAGGACAAAGACAACTTGCAAACGCTATTAAAAGGGCAAGATATATTGCACTTCTTCCTTATGTAGCAAACAATGAATAGGAGTTAATGATGGAAGTTATTTTACTTGAAAAAATTGGTAGGCTTGGAAATCTTGGCGACAAAGTTGTTGTTAAAAATGGATATGCAAGAAATTTCCTTATCCCTTTTAAAAAAGCACTTCGCGTAAACAAAGCTAACCTTGAATATTTTGAAACAAAAAAACAAGAACTTGAAACTGCAAATAATACAGCAAAGATCACAGCTGCTGCAGATGCAGAAAAAATTAAAGGTAAAACCTTTATAGCAATAAGACAAGCTGGCGATACTGGACATCTTTATGGTTCTGTGAACAGCAGAGATATTGCAGAAATATTAAAAACTGCTGGTGTTGTTGTTAGTTATTCAAAAATTACAATTGATACACCTATTAGAGAAATTGGAATTTATTCTGTTAAAGTTGCACTTCATCCAGAAGTTATTGAAACAATAAAAATTAATGTTGCAAGAACAGAGGAAGAAGCAAAGGCAACAGAGCAAAAGTTAAAAGCTGAGAAAAAAGATGCTGCTAAAAAACCTGAAAAAGAAGTTGTAAAAGCAGAAGAAAATAAAGATACAGAAAAAGTTGAAACAGAAACAAAAGAATAAGTTTTATCTTTTTCTTAAAAAAAATTTAAAGACTACTTTTTGTAGTCTTTTTTTTTATAAACACAATTAAAATCAAGCAATATCATAAAATTTATTTTAAACTTCACAATTTTTATATAATAAAAAAGACTATCACTTTTTGTGATAGCCATAACTTTGGATTGCCCGCCAAAGCAATTTTTTAAGCAGTTTTCCTTACTAAATCTTTATCTAGACCAAGATATTCATTAACTCTTTTCATTTGATTATGAGTTTCTTCAAAAATAAATAATTTTATTTTATCTGCAATTTCTTTGTTTGTCATGTTTGTGATATTTTCTGCAAACATTTGTCTTTTAATTTGAAAGGAAGTATAAGCACCAGATAAATCTTCTCTGTTTAAATTTTCAAGCCCTGAATCTAGCCCCTGCCCTATATTAGCCATAAGAGCATCTTTTAATGATATGGTAGATCCTTGTCTATTAACCCAAATGGTATCTTCCAAAATACCTTCTATAATTGACATTATAACCGTCTGGTTTTTGCTTTTCATTTTCCTCTCCTTTGCTTACTTTAACGAATCGCTTATATATATTTATGATATATCACGAATCGCTTGTCAAGTAAAAAATAAAAACAAAAATTACCATAAAATACCATATTTTTATATTTTATTGCTATTGACAACCATAAAATACCATAATAATATAAAAATATTAAAAGGAATTTAAATGACTCTGTTTTTAGGAAATATTGAAAATAAAGTTGATACAAAAGGCAGAATAAGTGTTCCAGCAGATTTTAGAAAAGCAATTAAAGATGACAATTTTCAAGGGGTTATTTTATATCATTCTTTTAAACATAATTGTATAGAGGGTTGTTCAATGAGTCGAATGGAGCTTATGGCAGATGCAACGGATAATTTAGATTTATTCAGTGAACAACAAGAAAATTTAACCAGTCTTTTATTTTCTGACGCAAGGCAACTTGCATTTGATATAACAGGCAGAATAATAATTCCAAGTGATTTATTACAATTTGCAGGAATCACAACAACTGCTTTATTTGTTGGGAAAGGCAAAACTTTCCAAATATGGAATAAAGAAAAGTTTTTAAAAAAGCAAATAAAAGTTCGTGAAAAAATAAGAGAAATCAATCCGCAATTATCTTTATAAAATGCAAAATCAAGAAAAACATATTCCAGTAATGTTAAATGAGATGATTACTTATTTAAATGTTGCAGAAAATAAAATTTTTATTGATTGTACCTTTGGTTTTGGTGGATATACAAAAGAAATTTTAAAAACTCCCAATACAATTGTTATTGCATTTGACAGGGATCAAACAACTATAAAACAAGCAGAATTATTTAAAGAAAAATATAAAGAGAGATTTATTTTTTTTAACACAAAATTTTCGCAAATTTTACAAACCTTGCAAGAAAATAATATAAAAAAAATAGATGGGATGGTTCTTGATATTGGTGTTTCATCAATGCAACTTGATGAACAAGAGAGAGGTTTTTCATTTAGGTTTGATGCACCACTTTCTATGCAGATGGGGCTAAATAATATAAGCGCATTGGATGTTATAAATAAATTAAGCGAACTGGAACTTGCAAATATTTTTTTTAAATATGGAGAAGAAAAAAAATCAAAAATCATTGCAAAAAACATTGTAAAATTAAGAGAAGAAAAAATAATAGAAACAACAAAAGACCTGGTTAACATCATTGAAAATTCAGTTGGTGCTTTTAATTCAAAAAAGGCTATACCAAAAATTTTTCAAGCAATTCGCATTTATGTAAATGATGAATTAAATGAACTTGCAACTATTTTAAATGATGCAGATAAAATTTTATCTAAAAATGCAAGATTGGTTGTTGTTGATTTCCATTCATTAGAAGACAGGATTGTTAAAAATTTTATAAAAGAAAACACCAAACAAATGAATAAAAATTCCAGATATCTACCAACAATAGAAACAGAAAATAATTTTTCATTTAAAATCATTACAAAAAGTGCTATTATACCAACAGATAAAGAAATAAAAAATAATAACAGAGCAAGATCTGCAAAGTTGCGAGCTATTGAAAAATTATGATAGACTTTATAAAAAAATATAAAAATTTTGTATATCCAATAACTTGTTTTTTCGTTGTTTGTCTATTTATTTATTCATTAACGCTTCAACAAAAAATTGAAAAAAATACCAAGATTGTAAAAGATTTACAAAATGAAATTGAAAATATTGATATGGAACTAAATATTTTAAATAATGAAATTTTAAATCTTACATCTATAGAAAATTTAAAAAAGTTTACAAAACAAAATCCAAATTTAAAACCAATTACAAAAAAAGATTATATAAAAATAAGTGAACTTCCGGTAAATAAAAATTTATAATATGTCGTCTTTAAGTAAAATATTTTTAAAAAAATCAACAAAAAACTACAGATATTTCAAAAATGATATTCCTGTTGATTTTTTAAATACACATATAAAAAAAACTTTTGTTCAAAAAAGAATACTTTTTATAAATGGAATGTTATGTTTTGTATTTTTTATTCTTGCACTATCACTTGTATTAAAAATTACTTTATCACCAAAAACAAATAATACCACACAAATAAATAATAAAAATATAATAACAAGACCAGATATAAAAGATAGAAATGGTGAATTTATTGCAAGGAACATTCCAACATTAAATTTATACATAGAAGCAGATAAAACTATAAATGCAGAAAATTCAGCAAAAGAACTTGTAAAAATATTTAATGATTTAGATTATAATGATCTTGTAAAAAAATTAAAATCAAACAGAAAATTTATTTATGTTAAAAGAGACATTTCTCCTTTTGACAAAGAATTGATAAATCATATTGGAGAACCAGCTTTTAATTTTGAAACATCAAACAGTAGATTTTATCCAAATCAAAATTTATTTTCCCACATAATTGGAATAACAAATGTTGAAAACAAAGGAATAAGTGGAATTGAAAAATATATAGATAAAAATAAATTAAATAATACAAAACAAATTACACTTTCAATTGATACATTTATACAAGAAACAATTAGAAACAATTTAATTTCTGCAATGGAAAAATACAATGCAAAAACAGCTGCTGGAATAATGATGGATGTAAAAACTGGTGAAATACTTGCTCTTGTTTCTCTTCCTGATTTTAATTATAAAAATTATGCAAATACAATTTCGGATTCCAGTTATAATAATCATATATCCTTTGATATATATGAACCTGGTTCTATTATGAAAATTTTTACAACTGCTCTTGCTTTTGAAAATAATTTTAATAAAGAACAAAAATTTGATGTTTTAAAACCATTTAAAATTGGAAATCATAAAGTAAGCGACTCTCATTTTGAAAAACAATTTTTAAATATAAAAGAAGGATTTATTTATTCTTCCAACATAGTTATGGCACAGATTGCAAACATGCTTGGCACAAAAAAACAGCAAGATTTTTTAAATAAAGTTAAAATTTTTGATAATTTAAAATTTGAACTTCCAGAAATGGGAAAAACTTTAAAATCTGCAAAATGGGATGATTTTATAACAGCAAGTGTTGGTTATGGATATTCAATTTCCCCTACTATTCTTCATTTGGTGGCTGCAATAAATGGAATTATAAATGATGGAAATTATGTTGCACCCACTTTACTTAAAAGAAATGAAAATAATATTTTAAAAACAAAACAAATTATATCTTTTAATACTTCACAAGAAATAAAAAAATTGTTGCAAGATGTAGTTAAAAATGGAACTGGAAAACTGGCAGAAATAAAAGATATTGATATAGGTGGAAAAACAGGAACATCATATAAAATAATAAATAAACAATATGATAATGATAAAACAATATCTTCTTTTGTTTCAATTTTTCCAATTTCATCACCAAAATATATTATGTTTATAATGCTGGATGAGGCAAAAAATGGATATTGCAAAACAGCATCTTGTACCGCAGTTCCAACATCAAAAGAAATTATTAAAACTTTACAAACTCATTTAAAACTTTAAATAATTATATACAATTTTTAAACTTTGTGGTATAATGGAAAAGATTATAGCAAGGATTTTATATGTTTTATTTTTTGACTTCTAACTTATCTGGAATTTTTAATGTTTTTAGATATATTTCATTTAGAACAGGTGGGGCATTACTTACATCTTTATTTATATATTTATTTTTTGGCAACAGGTTTATAAATTTTGTAAAAAATAAGTTCGTGCAACCAATAAGAAAGGAAGGTCCAGAAACTCACCTTAAAAAACAAGGCACTCCAACTATGGGTGGTTTGTTAATGGTATTTTCCATTTTTATTTCAACAATTTTATGGACTGATATTACAAATGGTTATGTTTGGATAACTCTTTTCACAATGGTATCTTTTGCAACAATTGGTTTTATTGATGATTATAAAAAGATTATAAATAAAAATGGGTATCGTGGACTTTCCGCTTGGTTAAGACTTGTTTTACAATTTGCAATTTGCTCTCTTGTTGGATATGGAATTTATGGTCTTATGCCAAATGAATTTAAAACATCTATTACTATTCCATTTTTCAAAAATATATTATGGGATCTTGGAATTTTTTATTTTATTTTTATTGCAATTACAATTGTTGGAACTGCAAATTCTGTAAATATAACCGATGGACTTGACGGACTTGCAAGCATATTATTAACAAGTTCGTTTTTTGTATTTTTAATCATTTCTTATATCATAGGACGAGCAGATTATTCTTTGTATCTATACATGCCATATATTCCAGGTGCTGGCAATATAACAATAGTTATAGGTTCTATAATAGGGGCATTGCTTGGGTTTTTATGGTTTAATGCATATCCAGCAAAAATATTTATGGGTGATGTTGGATCTCTTGGTATAGGGTCAACTCTTGGCGTTATAAGTGTTATCACAAAAAATGAATTTTTACTTATAATTTGTGGAGGAATTTTTGTTGTAGAAGCAATAACAGATCTTATACAACTGGCATCTTTAAAATTTAGAGGAAAAGGTGTTTTCAATATGGCTCCTATTCATCATGGATTGGAATTGAAAGGTTGGAAAGAACAAACAATTGTGATAAGGTTTTGGATTATCTCAATAATACTTGCTTTGATTTCATTGTCTTCTTTGAAAATAAGATAGAAAACACAAGGATAAAAAATGATAAATTTAAATAATTTATTAGGTAAGAATATTGCTATTTTAGGGCTTGGCAAAAGTGGAATGTCTGCTGCAAAAGAATTAAAAAAACATAACATCAATGTTATTGCCTGGGATGCAAAAACAGGTTTACAGGAAGAAGCAAAAAAGTTTGATGTAAAAATACAAGATTTGGAAGCCGTTGATTTTAATACTATTGATATTCTTATTACATCACCAAGTATTCCACAAGTTTTTCCAAAACCTCACCCAGTCATAAAACTTGCAAAAGAACATAATGTTCCAGTGATATCAGACATAGAATTATTTATAAACACTTATAATCGGGCAAATTATATTGGAATAACAGGCACAAATGGAAAATCAACAACTACTGCACTTATTTATCATATATTAAAAGAAAATAATATTCCTTGTGCGATAGGTGGAAATTTTGGAATACCAGTTTTTGATTTACCAGTACTTGGCAAAGATGGTTATTATGTTTTGGAAATTTCAAGCTATCAACTTGAATTAACTCCATCACTTGATTTAGATTTCTCAATTTTATTAAATATTACTCCAGATCATCTTAATCATCATGGTGGAATGAATGGCTATATTGATGCAAAAAAATTGATTTTCAATCACAAAGATAAGAAAGATTTTACAAACATTGTTGCAGTTGATGATGAACATACAAAAACAATTTTTGATAATTTAAAAAAACAAAATGATAAAAATAATATTTCTGTTTCTTTTACAAATAATCCAAACGCAAATTATTATGTTTTAGATGGAAAGTTAATAGATAATACAAATGGTAAAAATGAAATTGTTATGGATTTAACAACTCTTGACAATTTAAAAGGAAAACATAATTTTCAAAATATTTTGTGTGCTTTTGCATGTGTAAAAAAAATAATTGCAGATAATGAAAAAATTATAGATGCAATAAAAACTTATATTCCACTTGAACACAGAATTGAAACTATTGGAAAAATAAATGGAATAACTTTTATAAATGATTCAAAAGCAACAAATGCGGAATCTGTTATACATGCAATTTCTTCTATTAAAGATATTTACTGGATAATTGGGGGCAGAAAAAAAGAAGGTGGCATTTCAATTTTATTGCCAGAACTTTCAAAAGGTAATGTTAAAAAAGTTTTTACAATTGGTGAATGCGAAGATGAATTTTATAATGATACAAAAAATTTAGTTGATAGTTATAAATGTCATAATCTTGAAACCGCAACAATGAAAGCTTTTGAACTTGCCACTCAAGATTTGAAAAATAAGCCAGATTTAAAACCTATAATTTTATTATCCCCTGCAACTGCATCTTGGGATCAATATTCTTCATTTGAAGAAAGAGGAAAACATTTCAAAAAAATATTCACAAGTTTAAAAGAAAAATATACTAAATAATTATGAAGGAAAATATTAAAAATAAATTTATCCAAAATATAGGTTATTTTTTCCAAAAATTGGATATGGTTGTTTTAATCTTTCTTTTAATTATTATAGGAATTGGAATTGCAGCAGTAATATCTACCTCTGTTTATATGGCAAATCGTATAGGACAAAGTAGTTTTATATATGTAAAAAAAATGTTTGTTTATATTCCAATTGGATTATTTTTACTGCTATCAATACAATATTTAACCCCCAAACAAATAAGAAAAATTTCAATAGTTTCATTTATAATTCTAACTCTTATGTTATTTTTAACACTCCTTAATCCAAGTACAAAAGGTGCGAACAGATGGATAGATTTTAAAATATTAAAAATACAACCAAGCGAATTTTTAAAACCAATTTTTGCAATTATAATTGCAATGATATTTACAAAAATTAAATCTCTTAATAAATCAACAACAATTAAAACTTTCTTTAAAAACAAACCTGTAAGAAATTATACTTTCTTACTTTTATTTATATTGCTTATTGTATTAGCAGCTGTAAAGTTGCAAAAAGATTTCAGTATGTTTATAACCTATGCTTTTATATTTAGCAGTGAATTATTTTTAACAGGAATAAATTTAAAATATATATATGGATTAACTGGAATTGGTATAGGTGCCATAATCGCTATTGTAAAATATGTTCCACATGTTGCAAAAAGAGTTGCAGATTTTCAAAATGGATCTTATCAAGCATCAAAAGGTATTCTTGCTATTGAAAATTCAAACTTGTTTTTTGGAGGACATGATAACAATTTAAAACAATATATTCCTGAACTTCATACTGATTTTATTTTTACAGGAATTATAGAAGAAACAGGTGGGATATTTGCAATTGGAATTATGCTTATTTTTTTGCTTTTAATTTTATATTTATTTATGAAAATTTATAAAAAAACTGATAAGTTTACCATATACAGCTGCGTTGGAATTTTATCATATTTTTCATATCAAATTATAGTTCATATTGCATCGAATCTTGGTTTGATGCCAATTGATGGAATAACCCTTCCTTTTATTTCTTATGGGGGATCGTCATTTATTTCATCTTGTATTGGAATTGGAATATTATTATCATTACTTAAAAATAGCAGATAGGAATTTATATGAAAAATAATAAAATAGTAATAGCAGCAGGTGGCACAGGTGGACATCTTTTCCCTGCTTCTTTTATAAAAAAAGAGCTTGAGAACCTTGGATTTAAAGTTTTTTTAATAACTGATAAACGGGGAACTAGATTTAGTTATGCTTTTGAAAATATTTCTATTATTACTGGTGGTGGAATGAGTGGAGAAAGTTTTTTTTATAGACTAAGGAGTTTATGTAAGTTGGCACTTGGCTTTATTCAAACTTTTTTTCATCTTATAAAAATAAATCCTGTTGCAGTTCTTGGCATGGGCGGATATATATCAGTTCCGGTTATTATATGGGGCAAAATTTTAAGAAAAAAAACTTTTATTCACAATGCGGATTCCATACTTGGCAATGCCAATCAATTGTTATCCAGGTTTGCTGATTTTACTTGTCTTTCATTTGAAAAGACAAAAAAAATCCCAACAAAAGCAAATACTATTTTTACAGGACTTCCACTTAGACCAGAAATTCAAAAATTAACTGATATCAATTTTATAAATCCATCAAAAACAAATGAAATAAATATTGTGATTATGGGTGGATCGCAAGGGGCAGAATTATTTTCTAAAATTATACCAAATGCAATTTCTATGCTTAATAAAAATATACTGGGGAAACTACATATTTATCAACAAACAATTGAAAATGATATAAAATATGTAAAAAATTTTTATAAAAAATTAAATATAGCTGCAACAATAGAACCATTTTTTAAAAATCCAGAACAACTTTTAAAAATCGCAACTATTTTTATTGCTCGTGCCGGAGCATCTACTATATTAGAAGTTGGAACGATAGGACGACCATCGATATTTATTCCAATACTTCACAAAGATAAACAACAATACATAAATGCAGAACAGATTACAAATAATGGTGGAGGATATATAATAGATCAAAATGATTTAACCTCTGAAATTTTATATGAAAAATTGAACGATATGTTAAGTGATTTTAAAAAACTTGAAAAAATGGCAAAAAATGCTAGGGTTTTTGCTGTTAAAAATAATGCAAGTAAAAATATTGCAAACCTTATAGCAAGCAATATTTAAAACATAAAAAGTATAACTATGAATAATTTAGATATAAATAACCTTTCAAAAGATACTATTTTTCATTTTATTGGAATTGATGGTATAGGAATGAGTTCCATTGCTGGGATTTTGCTTAATATGGGCTTTAAAGTTCAAGGTTCAAACAAAGTTTCAGGCACAAATATGTTAAAGCTTGAAAAAAATGGAGCAAAAATTTTTATAGGTCATGATGAAAATAATGTTAAAAATGCAGATTATGTAGTTTATACATCCGCTATTCCAGACGATAATGTTGAATTTTTAGCTGCAAAAAAAAATAATATTCCAACATTTGAAAGAGGAGAATTTTTACAATTTTTATTGCAAACAAAAACTTCAATTGCAATAACTGGAACCCATGGTAAAACTACCACTACATCTTTTGTTGGGATAATGCTTGATGATGCGGGATTTTCACCAACAATTATAAATGGTGGAATTATAAATAAATATGATTGTCATTACAAGGTTGGAAATGGAAAATATATTGTTGCCGAATCTTGTGAAGCATTTGGCAACATACAATATTATTCTTGCGATATTGCAGTTATAACAAATCTTGATCCAGAACACTTGGAGTATTATAAAACTTTTGAAAACTTAAAAACCTATTTTCAAGATTTTATTAACAGGATTAACAAAAATGGGCTTTTGGTTGTTTGTGCGGATCACCCCGAAACCTTAAAGCTTGGGAATGATAACAAAGATAAATTAAAAGTCCTAAATTATGGAATTGAAAATCAAGATGCAGATATAATTGCCAAAAATATAACCTATAATCATGATGGTTCAATTTTTGATATTTATTATAAAAACAATTTATTTATTGAAAATGCAAAAATTTCAATTATTGGAAAACATAATGTTTTAAATGCGCTTGCATCTGTTACAATTGCAATACATCTTGATATAAATAAAGAAAATATTTTAATGGCAATGTGTGATTTTACAGGAACAAAACATAGGTTTTCCAAGGTCGCAACATTAAAAAACAATGTAAATATTTATGATGATTATGCTCATCATCCAATGGAAATAAAATCAACTCTTGAAATAGCAAGGATTGTTGCAAAAACAAATAATATTTTTACAATTTTTGAACCACACAGATTTTCAAGGTTATCATTATTATTTAACGATTTTTTAAATTGTTTTGATAATTCCGATTATCTTATAATAATGCCGGTTTTTGGTGCAGGAGAAAATAAAGAAAATTGGCAAGATGAAACCGATTTTTATAATAAAATAAAAGAAAAATTTAAAGATAAAGTTTTTATTGTAAAATCTTTTAATGAAGTTCCAAACATAATAAAAACTCATATAAAACAAAACGATGTGATTATATCTTTCAGTGCTGGCAGCCTTAAAGATAAAATTTACGATTTACCTAAACTTTTGGAATCTTAACATGTTAAATTTTAAACCAAAAGGCACATTGATACAAAATTTTGATTTAAGCAAAATAACAAGGTTTAGAACAGGTGGAATGGCAGAATTTTATTTTGTTCCAAAAGATATAGAAGATTTAAAAAATTTATTAAAATATAATGAGAGTAAACTTCCAGTTCATATTATTGGTTTTGGTTCTAACTTGCTTATTCGTGATGGCGTTTTAAATGGCATTACAATAAGACTGCAAAACCCCAATTTTTCAACAATAAAACTTATTGATACTACAACCATTAAATGTGGTGCCTTTGCATCAAACAACGCTATTTCAAAATTTGCCTGTGATAATAATATAAGCGGACTTGAATTTTTATCTTGTATCCCAGGTTCAATTGGTGGTGGAATACCAACCAATGCTGGTTGTTTTAAACGTGAACTTAAAGATATTATTGTTGAAATAAGATGTATAGATTTTGATACAACTGATGAAATTATTTTAAAAAATAGTGATTGCAATTTTGCTTATCGTTCATCACATATCACAAAAAATTATATTTTTACAGAAATAATTTTAAAAGGTGAAAAAGGAAATAAAACCGAAATTGAAAAGTTGATGATAGAACTTAATAAAACAAAAAATTCTTCACAACCGACTCTTACAAAAACGGCAGGTTCAACATTTAAAAATCCACCCAATATCCCAGCATGGAAACTTATACAAGAAGTAGGTTGTAAAGATTTAAGAGTTGGTGGTGCGACCATTTCAAAAAAGCATTCAAATTTTATAATAAATGAAAATAATGCAACATCAACTGATATTGAAAATTTAATAACAACAATTCAAAAAAAAGTTTATGAAAAATTTAATATAAAACTTGAAACTGAAATTAAAATTATAGGCAACCAAAAAATTTAAACTTTTTTAATTTTATAACTTTAAAAAATAATAATTGTCCAAAATAAATAACAGCAGCCATAAACAATAATAAAATTAAAAACAAAAATTTATACAACCATAAATCAACCTGCCAACTTCCTATTTTAGTTGCAAAGTATAAAAGAACTCCCATAACTATGCTTGAAAAAATTATTTTTAAAATTTCCATAAAATATTTTTTATAAACAAAAATATAATTTCTTTTTTTTGCAATCATAAATAACAAAATTGCAATTAACCAATTGGAAACTGAAATTGCAATCACCACTCCTAGATAATTAAAATAGCTATATAAAATAAAAGTTATAATTAAATTTATTACCATATTATAAAAAGAAACCAGCATTGGAGTTTTAACATCGGATCTTGCATAAAAAACATTTGCCAAAATTTTTGAATAAACAAGTGCTGGCAGTGATAAACATAAAAGTTGAAGTATTGTTGCAGTTTTGATTGTATCTGTACTTGTGAAAACTCCCCTTTCAAAAAAAATATGAACTAGAAAATAAGACATTGAAATCATTCCAATTGCAGCTGGCACAACAAAAATTGATGAAAATTTTATTGATTTATTAAATAACAAATTTGTTTTATTAACATTATTTTTTTGTATATATTTTGAAAGTGATGGCAACATAACAGTTGCAATTGCAACACCAATAACCCCAACTGGCAGTTGTATCAAGCGGTCAGCATAATAAAGCCATGACACGGCACCATTTACAGATGATGCAAAAAAACTTCCTATCATAACATTAAAATGATAAATACCTGCCCCTATTATTCCTGCTGCTATTTTTGTGAAAAAAACTTTTATATTTTTTGAAATTTTTACTTTAAACGAAATAACGCCAAATCCATATTTTTTTGCAACAGAAAATAAAAATACCAGCTGCAAAATACCAGATAAAAATACACCAAATGATGCTGCATGAGCAAATGTTGGAAAATATTTTCCAAGCAAAATTAAAGAAAATATTATTGATAAATTAAGTATTATTGGAGCCAAAGCATAAGGTTTAAATATTCCAATTGCATTTAAAATACTTCCAAAAAATGAGGTAAGAGCAATAAATAATAAAAAAGGAAATGTTATACGCGACAATTCTATTGCTAAATTATATTTTGAAATATACTCACTAAATCCAGGTGCAAAAATTTTAACAATCACTGGCATAAATAATTCACTTATAAGTGTAAAAATCAATAATATATAAAATAAAAGTGCAAATAAATTTTTACAAAATTCTTTTGCTTTTGCCTTTTTATCTTTTTCCAAAATTTTTGTAAAAACAGGAATAAACGCAGAATTAAATGCCCCTTCTGCAAAAATGCTTCTAAACAGATTTGGAATTTTAAATGCTACTAAAAAACTATCTGCTATTTTTCCAGCTCCCAAATATTTTGCAATAAAAAAATCACGAAAAAGTCCACTTATTCTGCTTATAAAAATAATCATTCCAACAATAATGCTGTTTTTGAAAATAGCCTTTGCTTTCATAAAAAAACCTTTATTTATACTAACATTTATTATATCATAAGCAAATAAACCTAAAAAACAACTTTTGAAAGAAAAAAATGAAATTTTTACCTTTATTGTTTTTACCGCTTACCCTTATCTCTTGTTCTGGTAAAGAAATAGATTACAAAATCATGAGTGATAAACAACTTTACGAGCAAGGGAATCTGGAAATAAAAAATAAAGAATATAATACAGCAATAAATACTCTTTCTTTAATAGAAACAAATCATCCTTATTCAAATCTAGTTTCAAAATCATGGATAAATCTTGGGTTTTCATATTATATGAGTAAAAAATATGCTGATGCAATTTCTGTGTATGAAAAATTTTTAAAATTTCATCCAACAAATAAACAAGTGCCATACGTAAAATATATGATTGCAATGTGTTATTATGATCAAATGAATCCTATGAACAAAGATCAAACTGCAACAAAAATTGCATTACAAAAAATGACTGAATTAACAAAAACTTATCCAAATTCAATTTATGCAAAAGATGTGAAAAATAAAATAACAATCGCATTCAATGCACTTGCAAGTAAGGAAATGATTATTGCAAAAACTTTGATGAATAAAAAAAATATAATAGGTGCATTAAACAGATATCAAATAGTAGTAAAAGATTATGATAAAAGTATTTTTACTCCCGAAGCTTTGTTTAGGATAAGTGAAATTTATGACATGATGGAAGAGCCAACACAATCACAAAATATAAAAAAAATCTTAATAAAAAATTACCCAACCTCCACCTGGGCAAATTGGGTAAAATAAACAAATAAATTTAAAAATTATCCTTTGTATTTGTAAATTTTTACATATCCGTCATATCTGTGTATACCATAAGGATTTGCAAGAGAAGGATAACCAAATCCCCATATTCCTGGACTAGATACATTAGCTGGCCCTCCACAACGACCATAATCAGCTTTCAAATGTATATTTTCCAAATCAAATGTAGATGCAATCCCATCTGTTCCAAATCCTGCCATTCCTCTAAAAAAAATAGGGTTTCCATCTTTTCCTTTAGAACCAATAGTTGCATTAAATAAAGTTGTTTTTTTTACTAAAAATATTTTTTTTAATATCTGTCCACCACCGCCTAATCCTCCAGGTACAACAACTTGACCTTCTTCTATAATATAACCTCCATGACCTCCATCCCCACCTTTTAATATTACTCTATAAACTCCTGCATCTAAATTTCCACTTGTTTTATTTGTATGCTCTGCCATTTCTTCCCAAAAACTATTATCATCTATATGAATCTTGGCAACTTTAAATTTTTCCTCTAATACTTTTAAATCAAATTGTTTATTAAACCAGTCATCTTCTGGAACACAAGTATAAAAATTTTGAGCATTTACCATATTTGTAAATAATAAACAAATTAACATAAATAATTTAACTATAATATTTTTTTTCATAAATTTCTCCCTTATTTAATTTTTATATTCTTACAACTTATAGATTGTGTTGTATAATTGTTTGTAGCATCCAAATCCGTATATGCTTTAAATCCTTTATCACAAGAATTATTTTTTAATTTCTGCTTTTTAAATCCTTTTGGACATTTACCATCCATAACTTCAATCAATTTCCAACCAGTTGGACAAACTATTTTATAACAATTCATAAAATCAATTTGAGAAACAACTGTTGCATAAGGACAGGATTTACATACTCTGGAACTGGCATCCCAGCAATTATTACTATCTCCTGCTGCATTGTTTTTGCATTTTACTATTCCTGTTTGCTTGTTATATTCTGGCTCTCGTCCTGTACCACAAACTTCCTTACCACCGGAACTTATGCCATATTTTGCAAGTGTCTCGTGTATAAGTTTTTTGGTTGTATCACTTGCAGCAAAAGAACCGGACTTACACAGCAATAATCCCACTAAAATTGCATACTTTATTTTTGTTTTTATCATTCTCTTCTCCCTTTTTACGATAGGAAGTTGACAACTATATTAAATGGACATAGTGCATAGTATTTGAATATTCCTACACCTTCCTACCTTGCAGTAGGAGTTCTTTTCAATACTTATGCTTTTAACAGCATACCATCTAATAAGGTTGTCACACCTCGTTGTTGTTCATGATAATTTATAAGAAAGTTTTATACAAGAAAAAATATATTTAAAAATTTTCTTGTCTTATAAAAAGCTTTATAATAGCATAAGGGCAAGAGGGAAAAATGATTTTAAAAGCTATTATATTTTTTATTTGTTTCGCGTCATATAATGTTAAAGCAGAAATTCAAAACTCAAATAACGCATCGCATCAATCAATTGACGTATTAACAAATTCTATTCAAACAATAGAAGAAAGTATAAATAACCTGACTAGTCAAATTGAAAAACAAGAACATAATCAAAAACAAACAAAATCTGAAACTGTTATAATTTTAAAAGATCTTAAACTACAACTAAATGACATAATACAAAAACAAAATAGTATAAATAAAGTTTTAGAACTTCATAAAATTGAATTACAAAACCTTAAAAATACAGTTGCTTTATTACAAGAAGTAAATAATTTACACAAAAACAATAACTCCAATAGCATGTTAACATCAAATAGTCCTGACAATTTATTACCTCTTAAAAAAGAAGCAAAAGAAGAAGTTGTTGTACCTGTTCAAACTGCAAAGACAGAAGATGAAAAAGATTTTGAAATTGCATTTAAATTATTTAACACAAAAAATTATACTGACAGCGCAATACAATTTGCAAAAAATATAAGCACTCATAAAGAAGGAAAAAATTTTCACAAAAACTTATTATATCTTGGGTTATCAATGAAAGAACTTGAAAATGTAAATGGAGCTTGTACTGCATTTTCAAAAATTGTAAATTCCACTGAAACAATAGAAAAGTTTATTATTAACAATGCAAAAACTGAATTTCAGAAATTAAATTGTAAAAAATAACTTATTATTGAAAAATAACTTATTGCTGCTATTATTCTTGTATGAATAGTGGTATTTCTAACATAGATTTATTAAAGTTATATATAGATTCTGGTATTGATGAAACTTATAATCAAAAACCTTTTATCTACTTAACTAAACCTGCAGATCCATTTAAACAAAAAGCTATAACAGAAAATAATAATTTACAATCTATGAAAGATGTAGAAACAAAAGCAACAGAAGCGGTAAAAAATATAACAACTATTGATAATTTAAAACTTGCAATTAAAAATTTTGTTTCTCATCCACTTTTAAAATTTGCATCCAATGTTATTGTTGGATGTGGTGTAAATAATCCAAAAGTTTTAGTTATAACCGAACATCCAAATGAAAATGAAGACAGAAGCGGAAAAATTTTAACTGGTCCTTCTGGTGATTTACTTGTTAAAATTTTATCTGCAATAAATTTAGATATTGATAATAATGTTTTTGTAGTTCCATTTTCACCATACAGACCACCAGGTGGCAGAAATTTATCAAAAGAAGAAGTTAATATTTTGATGCCTTTTATAAAAAAATATATAGAAATTTTAAAACCAAAATTTATTTTAACTTTTGGCAGTCCAGTAAATCATTTATTAAATAATGATGATACAATAACCAGTTTGAGTGGAAAATTTTTTGATTTTATGAATACTAAATTATTTTCAACTTTTTCCACCAGTTATTTATTAAATAACAAAGAAGCAAAAAAGAAAGCTTGGAACGATTTACAAATTTTAATGAAAGAGCTATAATCCTAGTAAACAAGCAAACTCATAATACTTTTAAAAATTTTTGCTGGAATTGTTCCACCATAGCTATTTTCACTCATTTTTGAATAATCATCATTGCCAAGCCAAATCCCAGTTATATAATCCTTATTGTATCCCACAAACCAAGCATCCCTATTATCTTGACTTGTCCCTGTTTTTCCACAAATGTCTTGATCCTTTATATTTGCCCCCTGACCTGTTCCTGCACGTATCACTCCCTTTAACATTTTATTCATATTTATAGTATGAATTGGTTCTATTATTTTACCTATACCACTTCCTTTTCTTTCATACAAAATCTTATTGCTTGCTGTTGTAATTTTTGTAATAGGATGTGCTAGTACCCCATATCCATTATTTGCAAACACTGCAAAAGCAGAAGTTATATCAACCAAAGTTGTAGAGGAAGTCCCCAAAATTATTGAAAAATCATTTGTAATTTCATCAACAAGCCCCAATTTTTTTGCTGTATAAATAATTTTATCAAGCCCTATCATTTTTCCAATTTGAACCGGAATTGTGTTAAGTGATAACTCTAAAGATTTTGCCATACTCACAGAACCTATGTATTTATTATCATTATTTCTTGGACTCCAATTTCCAATAGAAACTGGTTGATCCACAAAAGTATCATCTGGTGATAAACCATATTCAAGCGCAGCCAAGTAAACAAAAGGTTTAAAAATTGATCCTGGTTGTCGTTTCATTTGTATTGCACGATTAAACTGACTTTTGCCATAATCTTTACCACCAATCAGCCCAATAATTTCACCTTGCGGATTAAGAGTTATTGTTGCAATCTGTGAAAAATTATATTTTTTTGCATATTCATTAAAATAATCTTCAATAATTTTTTCTTGTTTTTGTTGAAATTGTAAATCAAGCGTTGTTGTAATTATTATATCATCACTTATATTTCCAATCACAGAATCAAAGCTATCCATAACATAATCTGTAAAATATCTTGTCCCATTTGATGAAATTTTTACTGGCACATATTCATAAGCAAGAGCATTTTCATATTCATTTTTTGTAATATAATTTTGTTCATACATCAATTTTAAAACAATTTTCATTCTGTTAAGTGAAAGCTCTTTGTTATTTTTTGGATTATATCTTGTAGGGGAACGAAGCATCCCAGCAAGTATTGCAGATTCCGCAATATCTAATTCATTTATTGTTTTTCCAAAAATTTGTTCTGCCGCAACACTTATTCCATATTTTCCATCAACAAGAGAAACTCTGTTTAAATAAGATGATAAAATTTCATCTTTTGTAAATTTATATTCCAACCAAATTGTTATCAATAATTCTTGAATTTTACGTTTTAACGTCTTATCACGTGATAAAAATATATTTTTTGCAAGTTGTTGAGTTATTGTACTGCCCCCTTGCACTTTTGCGGAACTTTTAAAATTATAATAAAGCGCCCTAATTAAACCTTTTGGATCAATTCCATAATGACTAAAAAAACGTTTATCCTCTGTTGCAACTACTGCTTGCCATACATGATTTGGAATTTCCTTTATATCAATAACATTTCCATAAGTATTATTTATAGATGTAATTTTATAATTATTTCTGTCTACTATTGTAATGCTTGGTGAACGTTTTTGATTCATAACCTCACCTATACTTGGAATGGTAAGGCCACAATACAATAAAAATAATATAACGGCAATCAACCCCCACAAACCAATTATAAATATTGGCATAAAAATTGATTTTTTTTGTTTTTTATTATTATGAAAAGACCCACCTGTATAAATAACACAACCAGGTGGCAAATTTTTATATTCAAAAGTGTTTTGTTTTTTCATATCAATCTTTTGCCATTATATCAAAAATGACAAATATTTTCAAACTTTATCATAAATATTTTCCTTTTACCTCTTGAAAAAGAATAAAATAATTATTATGTATATTTTATAAAAGAAAGGTTTATGATGAATGAAAAAATAAAAGATAAAAAAAATTTTGAAAAAGTAGAGAAAGACACTTGCAGCTGTAGTGAAAATTGCAATTGCAAGGATGATTGCTGTTGTGAAAAAGATTGCGAATGTAATGATAGCTGTAAATGTGGCAAAGAATGTGATTGCAAAAATTGTTGTAATGATAATGGATGCGAGTGTGAAAATAATTGCAAGTGTAATGAAAATTCCTGTGAAAGACAAGATGATGAAATAAGAAATCTAAAAGCACAATTAAGTGAATGGCAAAATCGCTATTTAACTGCCTATGCAGATGCAGAAAATGCAAAAAAAAGAGCAGAGAAAGATGCCAAAAGCATAATAGATTATAAAATGTCTGCCTTTGCAAAAGATATCATTCCTGTTGCTGACAACCTTACTCTTGCGATAAACAGCATAAAAGATAAAGTTGATGAAGCGGTAATTTCCGGACTAAATTCTGTTGTTGATGTATTTACATCCGCCCTTAAAAACAATGGAATTGAAAAAATAGTTAGTGTTGGAACAAAATATAATCCCACAGAACACATGGTTGTAAGTCAAATAAAATCTGATAAAGAAGAAGGTATAATTATAGAAGAATTGCAAGCAGGCTATAAAATGGGCGATAAAGTGATAAGGGAGGCTATGGTTGCAATCGCTACTTCCAAATAATTATTATTCTGGATTATTTGCAGAATGTATTGCCAGGGTTTATTTTTTCTTTACTGGATATGAAATTTTAAAATCACGCTATAAAACAGATAAAGGTTTTGGGACAGGTGAAATAGATTTAATTTTAATTAAAAAGCATCAACTTATTTTTGTAGAGGTAAAAAAACGAAATAACTTTTTAATTGCTGTTGAGGCAATAACACGAAAACAAGTATCCCGTATTGAAAATTCAATCAACCTATTTTTATCACAAAATCAAAAATATAAAAATTATGACATAAGATTTGATGTGGTGCTATTCAATAAATTTTACTTTTTCAAACATTTCAAAAACTGTGAAATATAGCACTTAAAGATTTTTTGCTTGTATAGATTCTTTTTTTATTTCATAATCAAATTGAATGACAGGGCTTAACAACCCTATTGACAAGAGTTAAGAAAAACTCGCTTGAGATTTGGAGGGTTCCTACTGTAATGGTAGGAAGGTGTGGGAATAGATACAATAATACTGCACGCTATTTTGTCAATATAGTTGTTAACTTCCTATCGCTAATGGTTAGTGATAAAAAAAAACGGGAGAGACTATATGAAAAAATCAAAAATTAAGTATGCAATTTTGCTTGGCTTGTTGCTGTGTAAAACTGGTTCTTTTGGTGCAAGCGAAGCAACCAAGAAATTGATACACGAGACGCTTTCAAAATATGGTATAAGTGCCGGCGGGAAAGAAGTTTGCGGGGGTGATGAAGAACCAATATGTAATGAACCAGGTTGTAAAGTTAAATGCAATAGATATGGTGCGAACAACTTTTGGTCGCCAAGTGATAGATTATGTAAATCTTGCCCAGTTGGAACAATTTTAAACAAAACAACATTCCAAAGCTGCAATCAAATTGTGTGTCCGGATGGTACAACTGGGATAAAAGTTATCGGTGGAAATTGCCCCGATGGGATGGACCTGTTTGCACCAAGTAAAGGAATCTGTCCAGAGGGATATGAATTAAAGAAAATCACAAATGGCAAATGTCCGGATGGGATGGAACTTATTGATTTAAGAAATAATTGCCCATCAGGATATGAAATGTTTAAACAATCATAAAGAGAAAGGAGAAAATTATGATAAAAAAACAAATAAGTAAAATAAGTATACTTGCAAGCTTGCTTGTGGCAACTATGGTCAACGCCCAAGAATTCTACACCTGCGTTCCAAAGAAAAGTTGGTGGGGAGATGTGATAAGGGAGAATGTTGAAAAAGGTGTAAGGAAAGGACAAAGACAAGAATGGAATCATATAACAACAATAGATTTTACAAAAATAATAAATGACGGGAATCTTAATCAAGACAACCTTTCTATTTTTAATGGATTTTTATCACCTGGAACATACAGATTTAAATTAAACTTAAAACATAAAAATGGAACAATTTTAAATGTTTTTGAAAATAAGTTAGATTTAAATAAAAATGGATATTTGTTTTTAAATTCATTAACTTATAATTGTATGAATGATAATTATACATTAATTCGTGATTTTTATAAAAAATATACTTTATATGCAAACTTATTTGTACAAAATAGAGAACTTATAAACTTACCAACTTGTAAACCAGATTATAATGTAGGGATAAGTACTTTAAGTGTAGATAATTATGTTTTGTATGTATACGAACATTTATCCAAATGGAGTAATAATAAATTATATAATGAAAATTTTGTTGTGAATGAACAAGTTAATGATGATAATCATAGATGGTTATCAGAAAATCCTTATAATATCTTTAGATATTCCACTTTGGAAATTTATAAGAAAAATGATGATTAAATAAAATACTCATTCCTTTTCCTTTGATTCTGTTGTATAATAAAATTAAGAGAGGGGTTATGTCTGCTTTACGGGATTTTGCAAAGTTTGTTGGAATAACCGATGGCTATGTTGATGGGACTGGCAAAGCTCATAAAACAACTGACAAACTTTATAAATATTTTTTGTCTGCTATGAATTACAGAGCAGATAATGCTGCAACAATAAAAAAAGAATATGACAAAGAATTAAATAACCTTTATAAAAATGGTTTGGACTATACAAATTCATTTTTTGTTGGTGATAAATTTTTATGCAATTTATATCTTAAAGCTACAGATTTAAACAACTCTGTAAAATTTATTTTTGCTACAGAGGAAAATAAAATTATTGAAACTATCACAAAAAAAATTGCCACAGCAAAAATTCTTGAAACTCGTACAATTGATGGTGAAAAATATGTGAAAATTGCTGTCTCGCTTTATCCAAAAATTCCCTTTGGTTATTACAAACTTGTTTGTGAAACAACAAAAAATACTTTCACTTCATTTTTGCTTGCAAGTCCAAATGAAAATTATTTACCACCTCCAATTCAAAACAAAGAAAAAATTTTGGGACTTGGCATTCAATTATATGGACTTACAAACAATGATGAAAATTATTTTGGAATGGGCGGTTTTAATGAACTTGCAAGCTTAATAAAAATTGCAAAAAAATCTGGGATTTCAATGATTGGATTAAATCCTTTGGGTGTTCTTGATAAAAAGTCATCTGGTGATTTTTCACCCTACAGGACCTTATCACGCCACTATATAAATTATCTTTACACTGATATCACAAAAATAATTGATTACAAAGAATCAAGTGAAGTTCAAAAATATATCAAAACAAAAAAATATCAACAATTGCTCTTGAATATAAAAACAGCCGAAAATGTCGATTATAAAAATATTTTCAATTTAAAATTTCCTGTGTTTCATTTGATATATAAAAATTTTATTTCAAAACATAAAAATGATAAATGGAAACAGGATTTTGAAAACTATAAAAAAGCTGAGGGTCAAGAATTATTAAATTTATGCAAATTGGAAAGTTTGCTTGATGCAAAAAATGAAACGCTTATCGACTTTTATGCTTATTTACATTTTATAACTCACACTCAACTTTATACTTTAAAAAAGCAAGCTGAAAAATTAGGGATTGGTTTGTATCTGGACATTCCAGTTGGTGCATATACAAAAAGCAGCGAAGTAAACTTTAATAAAAAATTGTTTATGAAAAATGTATTGATAGGATCACCCCCTGAAAAATCTCGTCCTTTTGGTCAAGATTGGGGGGTGGTTCCAACCAACCCAATGGAGCTTTTAAAAACTGGATATAAAAGTTATAGAATGCTTTTATCATCTGTTATGAAATATGCAGGAGCGGTTAGAATAGATCACGCATTCAGTTTAGTTCGTTTGTTTTGTATTGCAAAAAATTTAAAAGATAAAAATAATGGTGCTTACATAAATTATAATTTTAATCACTTGATTTCTGTATTGTTAATTGAAGCACATAAAAATAAATGCCTGGTTGTTGGCGAAGATTTGGGGGTTGCACCAAGCGGATTTAATAATCTTATAAAAAAATATAAAATCTTTTCAAACAAGGTTGTTTATTATAACAAAGATAAAAGTAAAAAATTTACAACTTCTGGTTTTCCGTATCATTCCTTGTGTCAAATTTCAACACATGACACCCCAACCAGCAAAGGATTTTGGAGCTTTGAAGATTTAAAAATTAACAATAAATGTGGACTTTATAAATCACAAAAAATTTTTGAAAGTGAAATGCAAAAACGCATACAAGATAAAAAATTATTTTATGAAATTTTTAAAAACAATGATTGTTTTGTTGAAAATGAGAGTGAAATAAAATTATCACTTTATGAAGAAATCATTCCAAAAAATATTGAATATAGTTTTAATAAATATGGCTGCAAAACAGGAAGCAGTATTTTTATGATGCGCCTGGAGAATTTGATTGGTGATACAAGAATGCAAAATGTTCCAGGAGTTGACTATAAAAAATACCCAGTCTGGAGCATAAAATTAAACAAAAATCTAACGGAAATAGAAAAAACTATTAAAGATTTCACCACAAAAAATAAAAGATAATTACTTTTTTTGACTTTTTGAAAACCACGTAGTATGTAGATAACAAGATGAGAAGTTTGCCAAAAGGATAAGCAAAAATATCAAAATTCCTAAATTCCCAATATAAGAAAAAATTGGACGTTTTATTCTTGCCGGCAATATAAAATCTTTTATATCAAACTTTGATTTTATTACATTACCTGCGACTTCTGCACCATAAGGATTTATCAAACTTGCACCTTTATTTTTTACTCCCATATTTGCTGAACGAATTACTGAAACACCATGTTCTACCGCTCTCCATTTTACAAGATTATAATGTTGTCTTTTGCCTAGTTCAGAAAACCAAGCATCATTTGAAATATTTATTATCGCATCCACATTTTCTGGGATAAAAAGTTCTGTAAAAATTGCTTCAAAACATATAAGCGGATAAAAAGAAAATTTATTTATTTTCAAAATTTTTTGATCCTTGCCAGCAGTAAAATCAACATCATCATCTGTAAACTTTGTAAATGAAAGTAAATTTTTAAAAGGAATATATTCACCAAAAGGAACAAGTTTTATTTTATCATAAACATAATCCACCTTACCATTTTTAACAACACCCAAGGTGTTATACATAAAATATTCTTTTGGAGTGTTAAAATGATACCTGTTAAAACCCAAAACAACTGGAGAATTTAAAAGTGGAATAATATTGTTATAATATATAAGATTCCAGTTATAAGTTAAATCAAGCGGACTTGCAGATTCTGGTAAAACAAACAGATCAATTTTTTCATTTGATGAGGTTAAAATTGCATCTTTATATTTTTTAAGCGAGATTAAAGTTTCGCGATCCACTACAAAATTTTGTGGAATTTTTGCATCAATAACCCTTACCATAAAATCAGTATTTTTATCTTGATGCGATTGATTAGACAACCTGTTATATCCAAAAATAAAAATAGAAACTATCAAAATTTGAAATAAAAATTTTTGTTTTTTTGTGATTTGTTTAAAAAATATCAAAATTGGAATTGAAAATAATAAAATTGTTATAAACCCAACACCATATATTCCAACAAGACTTGCAAGTTGCATCATGACTGGAGAATTGCTCCAAATACTTCCAATTGGATTCCAATTGAAAAAAGTTCCCTTTAACATTTCCATCAAAATAAATGTAGTTGCAAACACAACTTGTCTGTTTGATTTTTTTGTTTTAAAAGTTATAAGTACAGGAATTGCAACAAACAAACTTAACACTGATGATACAAAAAAAATTCCACCCATTCCTAAAATTAAAGTTATAAATTTTGAATATCCTAAAAATTCAAATGGTGTATAAAGCCAAGAATAAGAAATGCAACAAACAATAAAATTAAAATAAAATGATTTATAAAAAACAGCTTTCATACTATCATTTTTATAAATTATATAGATAAAAGTTGACACATAAACAACAGCAGCAATCAGATTAAACAGCCCATAAATTCCAGAAAAAAAATGAAATGAGAAACCACTTGCAATACCAAGCAAAGTTAAAAGTAAAACTTGTTTGTTATATATTTTATTCATAAGGATTTGCAATTTTAAATTTTTCTAAAATTTTGATTTCTAAATTTTCCATAATTTCTGCATCTGTGTCAATTATGTGATCATACCCTAAAATATGAAGTACACCATGACATAACAAATGCGTAAAATGATCTATAAAAGATATATTTTGCTCATGCGCCTCGCGTATCAAAGTATCATAAGACATAAAAATATCACCAAGCAATAACTCATCACCAGTTTCAAATGAAATAACATTGGTTGCTTTATCTTTTTTACGATATTTTTTATTTATTTCTTGAATATTTTTATCATCCGTTAATATTAAATTTATTTCCATACCTTTCAAAATTTTACAACCCACAATTTTAAAACAAGTATTTATGACCTTTTCTGCATATTTTTGCAAATTTTTAATTTTTCCATCCCAATTTCCAGCTTGTATATCAATAAATAAAGAAATTTTATTTTTAAAAAATAACATATTATTCCCTTTTTAGATAAAAATTTTATAATTTTATTCAATGCTTTACAATATAATTTTTATTCTTTCTGCAAAAACTTAATAAAAAAACACCCTGTAAAGGGTGTTTAATTTAAAGAAATAAGATTAAAACTTATTTTGCAACAACTGTTACATCACGACGATTTTTTGCGTGATCAGCATCTGTGTTTCCAAGAACTGCTGGTTTATCTTTACCATAAGATACTGTTTTAATTCTTTTTGCTGAAATACCTTGAGCAACTAGATATCTTTTTGTAGCATTTGCCCTTTTTTCACCAAGTGCTTGGTTATATTTTCTTGTTCCTCTTTCGTCACAATGACCTTCAATTGTAACATTTACTTTTGGGAACATTTTCAACCATGCAACTTGTTTTTTAAGAATATTTGTTGCTTCCATTGTAAGGTTTGATTGATCATAACCAAAATAAACTGTTGAACCAGCTCTTGCATTAAGATCTTCTTGAGTACCAGCTTTGATGCCTTTTACTTCATTTTCCAAAGAAACTGGTTCTTCCATTTTTACTTCTGGTTTTTTATCTCCGCCACAAGCTGAAAGAGCTAAAACACCAACTAATGCTAGTTTTTTTAATGTATTTGTCATTTTAAAATCCTTTCTTTTTAATTTTTTAAACATAACACTTTTATTTATAACACAAAATAAAATAAAAAACAACAATTTTTTATTTTTTATTTACCATTTTGTCTACAAATTTATCCAAGCTCAAAGTTTCTTGTTCTTCACCATCACCTAAATACCTGGCTGTTATAGTTTTATTCTCCTTTTCTTTATCACCTATCACACAGATAACTGGAATTTTTGCAAGAGAATGTTGTCTTATTTTATATGAAATTTTTTCATTACTTATATCTAAAACAACTCTTAAACCAGCAGATTTTAGTTTATTATAAACTTCCAAAGCATAAGTGTTAGAATTTTCACTTACACTTGCAACAACAATTTGTTCTGGTGAAATCCAAAATGGAAGATTGCCAGCATAATTTTCAATCAAAATTCCAGCAAATCTTTCAATACTTCCAAACAAAGCCCTGTGCAGCATAATAGGTTTATGCTTTTGTCCGTCCGAACCTATATAATCTATATTAAATCTTTCTGGTAAATTCATATCAAGTTGCAATGTCCCACATTGCCAATCACGACCTATTGCATCACGTAAAACAAACTCTAATTTTGGTCCATAAAATGCCCCTTCCCCTTCAAAAATAGTAAAATCATAACCATTTTTCTTTAAAGATTCTGCAAGAGCATTTTCAGCTAAATCCCAAGTTTCATCACTTCCAATTCGTTTTTCCGGTCTTGTTGAAAGTTTAATATGAACATTGTTAAATCCAATTTCATTATAAATTTCCATTATCAGTTCTATAACTTTAGCACATTCATCTTGTAATTGTTCTGGAGCACAAAAAATATGTGCATCATCTTGGGTAAATTCACGAACACGGAAAAGCCCATGCAAAGAACCTGATGGTTCATATCTATTAACACGACCGAACTCTGCCATCCTTATTGGTAAATCCTTATAACTTTTAATCCCTTGTTTATAAATCAAAACTCCACCTGGACAATTCATAGGCTTCACAGCAAAATCTGTATCTTCATCAATTACATTTGCAATAAACATGTTATGTTTATACTTCTCCCAGTGCCCTGATGTCTCCCATAAACATTTGTTTAAAATACTTGGTGTTGAAACCTCTATATAGCCATTTTTCTGTTGTTTATTTCTTATATAATTTACAAGAGAATTAAACAAGGTCCATCCTTTTGGATGCCAAAATATAGCACCTGGAGCATAATCCGATTCTATATGAAACAAATTCATCTGCGTTCCAAGTTTTCTGTGATCCCTTTTTTCTGCCTCGGCAAGCATATTAAGATAATTTTTTAAATCATCCTTTGAAGCCCACAAAGTACCATAAAGTCTTTGCAACATTTTATTTTTTACATCCCCACGCCAATAAGCACCAGCAACAGACATAATTTTAAAAGACCCAGATTTTATACAAGATGTGTACGGAATATGTGGACCACGACACAAATCAATAAAATCACCTTGTTCATATAAAGATACAACTTTAACACCATCTTTTTCTAAATCTTCCAATATCTCAACTTTGTATATTTCACCTTTTTCTTTAAAAAATGATTTTGCATCAGCAATATCCATTTCCTTACGAACAACTTTGATATTTTCATTTATGATATTTTCCATCTCTTGTTCTATTCTTGGGAAATCAGCATCTGTGATTTTTGTCTCACAATCTATATCATAATAAAACCCATTTTCTATTGCCGGACCAATTGAAAACTTTACATTTTTGAAAAGTCTTTTCACTGCCTGTGCCATAATATGAGCTCCAGAATGACGCATAAGCGGCAAAGTCTCTGGCATATCAGCAGTTATCACTTTGAAAACAGCATCTGCCTCAACCGCTGAATATAAATCAATATAATTGTCATTCAATTTTGCAAATAAAGGTTTGGTTGTAAGTGTGGTATATTTATCTTTAATAATATCTATTGCCAGAATACCAGAATTGTATTCTTTAACACTTTCGTCTTCATAAAATGTGATTTTAATCATACAACACTCCTTTATTTTATCAATTAAACCGCTCACAAGCGTACTCAATTACAGATTGAAAAACAAGAATTATTTAGTTTAATTCAAGTTTAAATAAATTTTTAAAATTATTTGAGGTATATTTTGCTATCTCATCAAAAGATACATTTTTAATTTCTGCCAATTTTTTTGCTGTTTCAACCACAAACGCCGATTGATTTTGTTTTCCACGAAATGGAACAGGAGCAAGAAAAGGGCTGTCCGTTTCAATAAGGAGTCTGTCAAGCGGAACAAACTTAAAAACCTCTTGTAAATCACAAGCATTTTTAAAAGTTATAATCCCAGATGCAGAAATATAAAAACCAAGATCCAACATTGAAGTTAACATTTTTTTATCTCCACAAAAACAATGTAAAATACAAGAAAAATCTTTCTTTTTATATTCTGTTTTTAAAATCTCCGTCATATCATCATTTGAATCTCTGTTATGTATTATAAGTGGCATTCCAGTCTCTTGCACCACAACAATATGATTTAATAAATTTTGTTGTTGAATAATTTTATTATATCCAACTCTTGAATAATCAAGTCCTGTTTCCCCAATCCCAATAATTTTTTTTGACTTTTTTATTGCATTTTGTAAATCAGCAATTTCAAGGACGCCATCTTCTTCCGCTACATGTGGATGCAAACCAATTGCACCATAAACATTATCAAAAATTTCAACTATATCATAAATTTTATTAAAAGATTGGCGATCCGTTCCAATTGTAAGCATATATTTTACACCAGCGCCAATTGCATTATTTACATAACCTGCCCTTTCTTGTTTTTCAAAATAATCTATATGACAATGACTATCTATAAGCATTTTTTAACCTTTCAAAACAAGCAATTATAACTGAAAAATAATCCAGATTTAATTTATCAACTAAATAAAATTCTTCCAAGGTTTGTTCCCTTATCTTAAATATATTATCAGGATTTATATTTTTAAATAATATCATTATTTCTTGTTGTTTTTTATCAACAAAATCTACTGCAATCCCTCTTATATATTTAATAATTAAATCCAAAAATCCTGTATAAATATTCATAAAAATATTTAATTTTTGTGTTTCATTTCCAATTAAATTTATAAGTTCTAAAATTTTTCTATTTTTATTATTCAAGTTTTCTTTTACACTATCATAAAAGAGTTCAAAAATATTAAGCCCATCATTGTTATAAATATCCAAAATATTCCCAATTGAACCACAAGCAAGTTTCAAAAGTTTTTGTTTTTCACTTTCACTGATATTTGGTAAATATTTTTCCATCAGTAAGTTTAAATTATCATTTGATAATGTTTTAAGTTTTAAAATTTGACATCTTGATTTTATAGTATCCAATACATTTTCATATTTATGAGACACCAGCAAAATTAAACTATTTTTTGGTGGCTCCTCCAATATTTTTAGCAAAGCATTTGCAGCATTTATATTCATATCATCAACAGAATCTATAACTGCAATTTGAAAACCATATTCATATGATGTTTTTGAAAAAAAATCTTTTAATTTTCTTATCTGCTCTATCACTATTTCTGTTTTTAATTTTGTTTTTGTTGTGTCTGTCCACTCTTTTTCAACTATCATTAAATCTGCAATTCCACCCTGAATCATTTTATCAAAAATTTTATCTCTAGGTGAAATTTTAAGTGGGGAATTATCAATTAAATCCAACTTACTATCTATATTTTCACTTGTTTTTGCATTCTCAAAAACATCACCAGAATCAAAAAAATCACTTTCTTGTTCAATATCTTCATAACTATCATCAAACAGATTTGAACTATCAATATTTAAATTAAAGTTTGATGCATTATTTTCTTTTGCTTTTGAAAAAATATAACGAACAATTCTATAGGCAAGCGTTGCTTTTCCAATACCTTTTTTTCCTACAATTAACCAAGAATGATGTAAATTGCCAGATGAAAAAGCATTATAAAAATAATTTTCTGCTTCCACCTGACCAATTAAATAAGGATTTATTTTTGGATTATTATCTTGAATATCCATTATTTAAAACTTTCTTGATTTTTTCCTTTTCCAGCAATTTTTTATTTATTATATCAACTATATCATTTGTGATTTCTGGAATAGTCTTCATGGAATTTATTAAAACACAACGATCCGGAAACCATTTTACAAGCTCACGAAAACCATTTAACCCTTTTTTAAGCCATTCATCACCCATTTTTTCAAAACGATTTTTAATAGTATAATTTCCAGATGCTTTGTCTTTATCTATATCAAAAATAATTGTTAAATCTGGATAAAAATCACCAATTGCTAACTGATATAATTCTTTTATTTTATCAATACCAAGACCATGGGCAACCCCTTGATAAGCAAATGTCGTATCAACGAACCTGTCGCAAAGAATAATTTTATTTTCTTTTAATGCTGGCTTTATAACTTCATTTACATGGTATTCTCTTGCTGCTGTAAATAACAAAGCTTCTGTCATAGGGGACATTTTATCAACAGAACCTGTTAACAAAAGTTCACGAATTTTTTCACCCAAAACTGTTCCACCTGGTTCACGAGTTGTTATCACATCAAAACCTTGTTTTATCAACACTTCTTTGACAAGAGCAATTTGTGTTGTTTTACCAACTCCTTCCCCACCTTCAAAAGTTATAAATTTTCCAGACATAATATCCTCCTATGAAACAAGTTTTAAAATAATATACTTAATATTTTTAAAAATCCTTTTTATAAACCCAGCTTTTCCAACATTTTCTAAAGCAATTAAATTATAAGTTTTTATTTTTTCTTTTTCATCATATACCGATAACTCTCCTACAACACTACCTTTTTGAACAGGAACTGCCACAGGCTCTTTATAACTTACAGCTATCTCTATATTTGGTGTATAATTTTTGGGGAAAGTCATAACAACATCTTCTTTTACACCGACAGAAACAGATAACTTATCCCCATACCAAACAGGAACTTTTAAAATTTCCTTATCTTTTTCATAATACAAAAGATCTTTAAATTCACGAAAACCATATTCCAATAACTTTTTTGATTCGATAAATCTTGTATAATTTGGATTATTACCACCTTTTATACCATTCACAACTGCAATCATCCTCCTAGAACCTTTTTTTGCAGAGGATACAAGGGCATATCCACCCTGATTTGTATGTCCGGTTTTAAGTCCATCACTTGTCGGCATAATCCACAACAATTTATTTCTATTATCTTTGTTTCCAGTTAATTTAGGTTTATACAAAAATTCCTTTAGAGAAAAATAATGATAGTATTCTGGAAAATCATCTATTAACCTTTTTGCCAAAATTCCTATATCACGTGTTGACATATAATGATCTTTATCATACCAACCAGATGAATTTACGATATTTGTATTTACAAGTCCCAATCTTTTTGCAAGCTGATTAAGTTCAACAACAAACTTTTCTTCACTACCACTTATATTTTCTGCTATAACAACACATGCATCATTGCCACTATTGACAACTATTCCTTTTATTAAATCTTCTATTTTAATTTTTTCACCATGTTCCAAAAACATTGTTAAACCAGAAAGGGAGTTCATATATTTTGCCTTTTTCCACGCTTCATCCCTAACTGAAAATTCTGTATCAAGTGAATAACTGGCACTTTGCAATTTTTCAAACAATTTATAAAGGGTTAATAATTTACTCATTGATGATGGTGGAATTTGAACATCCGCAGACTTTTCATATAAAACTTTACCACTATTATAACTAATCAATATTGCATAAGGGACCTTTGTTTCAAAGGCATTTACAGAATAATTTACCCCAAACAATAAATAAAAAAATAACACTAATCTAATAAACATTTTATCTCCTACTTTCTTGATTTTTAATATACTTTTTATTTAAAACTATACAAGCAAAAAAATATCTAACACTCCCTAAAATATACTTGCTTATAATCTTTTTTATATACTATAATGCAAAACATGGAAAATAATAATTATAAAGTTCTAGCTCAAAAATACAGACCAAAAAATTTACAAGAATTGATTGGTCAAGATGTTCTTGCAACAACCCTTACTAATGCAATAAAAACTAACAGAATTGCAAATGCCTATATATTTACTGGTATTCGTGGCGTTGGGAAAACCTCTACTGCCAGGATTTTTGCAAAATCACTTAATTGTATTGGAGTTTCAGGAACGGAAACCAGTCCACAAATCACACCTTGTGAAAAATGCGAACATTGCCTTGCAATAAGTGAGGATAGAGACATAGATGTAATTGAAATGGACGCAGCCAGCAGAACCGGAGTTGATGATATAAGAGAAATTATTGATGGCGTTCAATATAAACCAACATCTGCAAGATACAAAATTTATATAATTGACGAAGTTCACATGCTGTCAAAAAGTGCTTTTAATGCTTTGTTAAAAACATTGGAAGAACCCCCTGCTTATTCAAAATTTATATTTGCAACAACAGAAATAAGAAAAGTTCCAGCAACCATACTTTCAAGATGTCAAAGATTTGATTTATCACGTGTGGATATTGCAACACTTTCATCACATTTTAAAAGAATTTGTGAAATAGAAAATGTAAAAATTGATGATGCTTCAATAAAGTTAATTGCAAAAACAGCAGATGGCTCTGTGCGTGATGGTATAAGTTTACTTGATCAAGTCATATCAAACAAAACGGAAAACATTGTTTATGAAAATGTTTCAAAAATTCTTGGCATAACATCAAAATCTGTTATTTTGGAACTTTATGAAAATCTTGTTAATGGAACAATTGATAAAGTTATAAATATAATTGATAAGCAGTATAAATTTGGATGCGACCCTGTTTTAATTTTAACCGATTTATTAGAAATAACACATTTTATAACCAGGACAAAAATTACACCTGAATTTTTTGAAACTTTGCCACTTATCCCCGAAGAGCAGATAAAAATTAAACAACTGGCAGAAAAGTTAAATATCGCCTATCTATCAAGAATATGGCAATTATTATTAAAGGGATTTGAAGAAATTAAAAAAGCTCCAAACATCCTTTCTGAAATTGAAATGTTGCTGATAAGGATTTCATATATAGGGGGACAACCCACGCCAGATGAAATATTAAAACAAATTTCAACTTCATCTTCTGGTGAAATTCAAAAAAAAAATAACAACTAGCAATATTTTATTTGACGATTCCGCTGATAATAATAATTTATCTGTTATAACAATAGAGGCAATTTACAATAAAGTAAAAGAACATAAATCTTTAATTCTTGCACAAGAAATAAGAAAATATATAAGATTTGTTTCTTTTAATAATGGAATTTTATTTGTAAATAAAAATGAAAACTCTCCAAAAAACATAATAAATAACATGAATTTATTTTTTGAAAATAATAACATAGACATAAATGTTAAATTATCACCTGAACCTGGAGAACCAACACTTGAAGAACAAGAAAAAATATTGTTTGAAAAACAAATAAATGAAATTTCAAAACAACCAATAATGAAAGAATTTTTTAGAACATTTAAAAATTATTCAGTTGAAAAAATTGAAAATTTATAGTAAAGTTATGAAAACTTAAAAGGAGTTATTATGGTAGATATAAATCAACTTATTTCACAAGCAAAAGCAATGCAAGAAAAAGTTAAAATTGCACAAAGCGAACTTTCAAAACAAGAAATAAGCGCAGAAGCAGGAAATGGTCTTGTTAAAATAACTATGACTTGTACAAAAGATATAAAATCTTGCTCTATTGATGAAAGTCTTCTTACAAAAGATAAAAAAGAAGATTTAGAAGATTTAATTGTAGCAGCAGTTCAAAAAGCAAAAGACAAAGCAGAAGATGTTGCAACCTCCGCACTAGAAGAAGCAACCGCAGGACTTGAAATGCCATCAGGAATGGATTTACCTGTATAAAAAATTTTGCTTGAAACTTATTTGTTTATCTTATATGTTTCTAGATTATAAAGTACTCTTTTGGAGGGTTGGCAGAGCGGTAATGCAGCGGATTGCTAATCCGTGATCGTGTTAAAATGATCCACAGGTTCGAGTCCTGTACCCTCCGCCATCATAGACATAAAGGATTATAAATGTTTACAAGAAAAAAATTTCAAATCTTTGGATGTAATGGCATATTTTCGTTTGAAAAACAACAAGCACTTCTTCGTAAAATCTTTTCTTTTATTTTCAGAATTAAGGTTGTTGGACTTGAAAACCTGCAAAACACAAATGAAAGAATACTGATAGTTCCAAATTATACATCCTATATAGATTCCTTTTTAATTGCCCTTTTTGTAAACAAAAAAATCACTTTTTCCATCACTGACAAACTTGCAAATAAATGGTGGGTAAAAGTTTTAACTTTTTTAACAGAAACAAAATTTTTAAACCCCAGCGACACTAACTCTATTCGTGTAATGGTAAATGAATTAAAACAAAATAAACCTTGTATGATTTTAACTGAATCCAATACTTTTGGTGCAACATCACATATGAAAGTTTATGAGCCAACTGCAACTATTGCGACCAGTGCCAATGCAAAAATTTTGCCAGTTCAAATCAAAGGATTAAGAGATTCAATTTTTTCAAGACGAGAATATAAAATAAAATTTAATATATTTCCAAAAGTAATAATTGAATTTCAAAAACCTGTATCTCTTTGTAATGAAAAAGAAACAAAAAAACTTACCCTTAAAGAAAAAAGAATAAAAAGCAGTACAAAACTTTATGAAATTTTAATGAAATTAAGGTTTGAATCAAATAATTATGATACAAGTGTTATTTCCGGAATAATTCATGGAATGAAACTGGTTGGTGGCAGAAAAAAAATACTAGAGGATGTATCAAGAAAACAAGTTTCTTATTATGAACTTTTTATGAAAAGTTTTATAATAGGTGGCTTTATAAAAAGAAAAGTTAAAAAAGACGAAATAATTGGATTAATGTTTCCAACTTCTGCTGCTGGGGTTATGTCATTTATGGGGACTTCCCTTTATGGAAAAATTCCAGCTATGATAAATTTTTCCGCTGCTCCCGGTCAAGTTGTTTCAGCATGTAAAACAGCAAATGTGAAAAAAGTGATAACAGCACATAAAATTGTTGAAATGGCAAAATTGGAATCTTTGATACAGGCATTAAGTGAAAATAATATTGAAATAATTTATCTGGAAGACCTTAAAAACGAACTTACAATTTTTAATAAATTGTTTGCTGTATTAGGGGCAATATTTCCAACCTTAATGTATAAATTAACAGCTGGCAAAGTTGATCCAAATTCACCAGCAGTAGTTTTATTTACAAGTGGCAGTGAGGGAGTACCAAAGGCAGTTGCCCTTTCACACAAAAATATTTTATCCAATATTTATCAAGGAGACACTAAGTTTGATTTTTTACCACGTGATGTTGCATTTTGTTGTCTTCCTATGTTTCATGCTTATGGTTTTACCTGTGCCACTATTTTACCACTTGTTCTTGGGGTGAAACTATTTGCTTATCCAACCCCACTTCATTACAAGGTTATACCAGGGCTGTGCGCATCTGTAAATGGCACATTTTTATTTTCAACTGAAACTTTCCTTTTAAATTATGCAAAATATGCAACATCTTATGATTTTAACTCTATAAGGATTGCTGTACCAGGTGCAGAAAAAATTACAGATAGTACAAAAGAGCTGTGGCTTAATAAATTCGGTGTAAGATTGATGGAGGGGTATGGAGCAACCGAATGTTCCCCAATTATATCAGTAAATAATTTTATTTATTCCAAAGCTGGTTCAGTTGGAAAAATTATGACAGGGATGGAATATAAATTAAGACATATAGAGGGTATAAATGACGGAGCTGAACTTCTTGTCAAAGGCCCCAATATAATGCTTGGATATATAAAAGATGGAAAACTTGAAAAGCTTGGTGATTGGTATGCAACTGGTGATATTGTAGAAGTTGATGATGAAGGTTATATTTTTATCAAAGGGCGCTATAAACGATTTGCAAAAATTGGGGGCGAGATGGTATCACTTCTTGCTGTTGAAAATATTATAAAGGCAAAATGGACCAAGTTCAGCAATATAGTTGTAGCAGTTCCCCATAAAACAAAGGGAGAGCAGATAATAGTACTCACAAACAATAAAAATTTAACAAAAAATGATTTACTATCAATTTTTGATGGAAAAGAAATCACAAAACTTGCAATGCCCAAAGAAATAATTTATATGGATGAACTTCCTCTTTTAAATTCTGGTAAAGTTGATTATTTAAAGGCAAAAGAAATAGCAACAGCAAAATTTTCATAAATATAAACAATAGTAAAGGAAAAAAACTAATGATAAAAAAAGATAAATTTAAATTTTTTGGGTGTAATGATATATTTTCATTTGAAAAAAAACTTGGCTTTTTCAAAAAAATTTTCACCTTTTTATTTAGAATCAAAGTTGAAGGAATGGAAAATTTTGAAAATGCCGGCAAAAGAGTTTTAATAATTCCAAATCATACTTCGTATCTTGATGGTTTTTTAATGGCTTTATTTTTAAGAAAAAAGATAACTTTTTCTATCACTGAAAATTTATCTCATAAATGGTGGATGAAATTATTTACTTTACTTACAGATACAAAGTTTTTAGATCCAACTAATCCCAATTCCATAAGGGCTATGGTTAACGAGTTAAAACAAAATAAACCTTGTGTCATGTTTGTGGGTTCCAATTTATTTGGTGCAACATCACAAATGAATATATACGAAACTCCTGTTATAATTGCGCAAAAGGCAAATGCAAAAATTTTGCCAGTACAAATCACAGGTGTAAAAGATTCCGTTTATTCCAGATTGCAACCTAAATTTAGATTTAAATTATTTCCAAAAATCACAATAAAATTTAAACCTGCAGTTGAATTATTTCATGATAATATTCATAAACAAAATGAACCTAGCACATTTAAAGAAGCAAGAAAAAAATTTTCAGCAAAACTACATGATATTTTAATGTCTCTTAGATTTGAAGCAAACGATTGCAACAAAGATATTATTTCAACAATTATAAATTCCATGAAATTAGTTGGTGGTAAAAAAGAAATTATAGAAGATGTCAATCGAACCCCAATGAAGTTTCGTGAATTATTTATGAAAAGTTTTATTGTTGGACGTTTTTTAAATAAAAGAGCAAAAAAAGATGAAGTAGTTGGTGTTCTTGTTCCTACATCATCAGCTGCAGTTTTGTCATTTATGGGACTATCTCTTTATGGCAAAATTCCAGCTATGATAAATTTCACTGCTGCCCCAGGCCAGGTTATTTCAGCATGTAAAACAGCAGGTGTAAATAAAGTAGTCACAGCACATAAAGTAGTGGAGGGTGCAAAATTAGAACCTTTAATAGATGCATTAACCAAAGAAAATATTGAAATAATTTATCTGGAAGAAATGAAAACAAAATTAACTATTCTTGATAAATTAACTGGAATTATTGGATGTTTATTTCCAAAAACCATGTATAACATAACCAATTCTGGCACAGATCCCGAAGATCCAGCAGTTATAATTTTCACAAGTGGCAGTGAGGGTACACCAAAAGCAGTGGCATTATCACACAAAAATTTACTTGCCAATGTTTATCAAACTCTTACAACATTTGATATTCTTAAAAGAGATATTATATTTAATTGTCTTCCTATGTTCCATTCTTTTGGAATGACCGGAGGAACAATACTGCCACTTGTTGCTGGCATGAAAGTTTTTGCATATCCAAGCCCGCTTCATTACAAAATAATTCCTGGAATTTGTGGTTCGGTAAAGGCAACAATTATATTTTCAACTGAAACATTTTTATTAAACTATGCAAAATATGCAAACCCATACGATTTCAATTCCATAAGGATTGCAGCAGTTGGTGCAGAACGAATCACAAAAAGCACCAAAGAATTATGGCTTAATAAATTCGGCGTAAGATTGATGGAAGGTTATGGTGCAACAGAATGCTCGCCATTTTTATCTATCAATAATTTTTTATTTTACAAGGACAATTCCGTTGGAAAATTTATGCCAAACATAAAATATAAACTAAAACCTATTGATGGCATCACAGATGGCGCGGAACTTCTTGTCAAAGGTCCAAACATAATGCGCGGTTATTTGGATGGCAAAGGTGGCATTAAAGAACAAGAAGAATGGTATACAACAGGTGATATAGTTAACATTGATGAAGACGGCTTTATTTTTATCAAAGGGCGCTTTAAACGATTTGCAAAAATTGGGGCGGAAATGGTATCTCTTCTTGCTGTTGAAAATATTATCAAGGCAAAATATCCAGAGGAAAGTTATGCAGCAACCTCTATTCCAGATACAAAAAAGGGAGAACAGATTATTTTGTTAACTGACAATAAAAACCTAACAAAAGAAAAATTGTTGGAAATTTTTGATGGAAAAGAAATAACAAAACTTGCTATTCCAAAAGAAATAATTTATATGCCTGAACTTCCTCTTTTAAATACTGGAAAAACCAATTATGTAAGGGTAAACGAAATTGCAATGGAAAAATTTGGGGATAAATAATAAAAACTTCGTGGAATTTTGATTAAATAGATTCAAACTGCAACAACCCTATTTGACAAGATTTCCAAAGTACTACATCAATATATCCTTTTTTAAGCCCTGTTGTCTGTGATATTTCATTAAACATCTTATCACATGCAATTTTAGTTGCAGCATCCAAAATCTTTTCATCACAATCATTCATTGCCCCATAAAGTGCAACTCCCAACCTTTTAATCCAAACATCATATTTTACCATATCCATACCCAGGTTTCGTGCAAGATGATTTTTTGTGATTTTACCTATAAAAGGCAGGGTTTCAAGAAAACGCAATCTCTCATAATCTGTTGTTAAATTATAAAAATTTTTACAATAAATATCCTTGTTATTCCAAACTTTTAAAATAGATTTCATTTTATTTTGATTATTAAAAATTTTTAATAAATCTGATAACACAACATCTTTTGATTTTTTTAAAATATCTGTTATTTCAAAATATTTTCTTTTTGCTGTTTGTTGGTTAAAACCACTGGCAAGTATCACATAAATCACTTCGAATGCAAAATCTGTACTATTTAATTTTGGGGCATTTTGTAATTTTTCTTTTATATTGGCAAAAGAATCTTTATCAGCATCAAGCCCATTTTCAATCAAATATCTTTCAAGAAGATCAAAAACTTCCGGTTCTATTTTTGTGATAAAAGAATCTGTTAACTTACAAAATACCTTTTTACTTCCCACAACCCATCCTTTCATAAACACAAACCCCATTCTAACAATTTGTAAAAATAATTAAATGAAAATTTTACTTAAAACTAACTACCTATGATTTTGAAATTTTTTCATATTCAAATATTTAGGAGAATTGTATTTTTTCTCTTTTAATTCTTTTAGAAGTTTTAATACATTTTGTCTTAAACATTTTAATACTCTTGCTCTTTTTAATGCAATTTGCTTTTTTATTTTTACAACATCTATATCTTTTAATGAAGAAATTAAATATTTATTAAAATGCGATTCTAATTCTTGAGAATATACAGCTCCAACTATTATTTCATTTAATAATTCTTGTGATATTTGACATTTATATTTCAGTACACCATCTTTTTCCATTTGATGAATTTTACTAACATCCAATTCCATTGAAGAATCATATCTTACATATGAAATTTTACTTATAACATCATTATTGTTTTTATCACGAATATCACCAATATTTAATAAATAAGATTTATCATATTTAAAACCTTTATATAATTTAACAGAACATATAACAACAGTCATAGATTTGTTATTAGTTGGTTTTGATATAATAACAATAAGATGAGCTTTATTCTTTTTTTTAATATTTGGAATATTGGTATTTAGAAAGCAAAACCCAGTATAATCCCTAGGTTTAGGTTTTTCTTTAAAATAAAAACTCATATCATCTTCTGATATATTTGTATAATCGTTATAACATTTTTTCATAATGCAGGCATTATATTGACATATTCAAAATTTGTCAATTATTAAAATTCGTAATAAAAAAAAGTAAAACTTGATAAACTATTTTATTTTTTGTACTTAATAATTAAGAATTCTAAAATTTATGAAAAAAGAAAATTTTAAAGCTGTAAAATTACCAGAAGTTATATCCAAAAGTTTTAAAAAACTTATTGCTTCTGCATCACTAAACGATGCAGCAGCATTACGCAAAGAAATTTATTTTTCAAATAAAGAAAATCAAGTCGCTGATTTTGAAAATATAGATCCATTGGGTGAAGTTAATTATCATATTACCCCAAACTCTATACATCAATATCCCAACAGAATTTTAATTTTAACAACAGGGCGTTGTATAGCATATTGCAGATATTGTTTTAGAAGAGAATTTACAGCAAGAAAACAAGGCTTCATAACAGATAAAGAACTTGATGTAATATTAAACTATATCAATACCCATACGGAAATTAATGAAATACTCCTTTCTGGGGGAGACCCATTATCTGCAAATTTTGAAACATTAGAAAAAGCTATTTTAAAAATTAGAAATACAAATAAAGATATTTTAATTAGGTTGTGTACTCGCGCTATAATTTTTGCACCAGAACTTTTCACTTCTAAACTTATAAAGTTATTACATTCATGTAAACCGCTTTGGATTATTCCACATATTAATCACCCTGCTGAATTAGGAAAAGAACAAATAATTGCAATAAATTCTTGTATTAATGCTGGAATTTCAATGCAATCACAAACTGTACTTTTAAAAGGTATAAATGATAATGCTGATACACTTGCTTTATTATTTAGAAAGTTAATAGTTCTTGGAGTAAAGCCAGGATATTTATTTCAATTAGATACAGCAAAAGGAACTTCTCATTTTGCTGTTCCATTACAAAAATCTATTAGTATTTGGAAAGAATTATTATCAAAAGTATCTGGCATTTCAAGACCAGAATTTGCAGTTGATTTAGAAGATGGAGGAGGAAAATTTTCATTATCTGCAATAGCTTTTTATGATAGTATCTTGCATATAACAAATGAAGGTTTCTCTATTAAAAAATCTGATGGAAAAGTTTATAGTTATAAAGATAACTAAAAAAATAAACCCTGTAAATTTATTTCACAAGTTCCATTGCATCTCTTGCTATCATAAGTTCTTCATCTGTTGGGATAACAAGAACTTTGACTTTTGAAGTTGCAGTTGAGATAACTCGTTCTTGACCACGAACTTTGTTTGCTTCTCCATCAAGTTCAAGTCCTATAAATTCAAAATTACAGCATATTATTTCACGAAGCTCTGGTCCATTTTCGCCAACACCAGCTGTGAATATTATACAATCTACTCCATTCATTTCTGCAATATATGCACCTATATATTTTTTTACCCTATTTACAAAAATATTAAGAGCAAGTTTCGCGCGCTCATTTCCATCTGCTATTGCTTTTTCTATATCCCTGAAATCACTTGATACACCTGAGACCCCAAGAACTCCTGATTTTTTATTTAATATAGTATTCATTTCATCAAGAGATAAATTTTCTTTATTCATAATATATGTTAAAATTGCAGGATCTAAATCTCCAGATCTTGCTCCCATCATTAAACCTTCAAGTGGGGTGAATCCCATTGAAGTATCAAGAACTTTGCCGTTTTTAATTGCGCTTACAGATGCTCCGTTTCCAAGATGGCAAGCAATTATTTTTAAATTGTTAATATCAACCCCCATGAGTTCTGCTGCACGTGCTGAAACATACCTGTGTGAAGTGCCATGGAAACCATAACGACGCACCTTGTATTTTGTATAATATTCATAAGGAATTGCATAAATATAATTTTCAGGTGGCATAGTTTGATGAAACGCAGTATCAAAAACTGCAACCATTGGTGTTGTTGGCATTAAAGCCTTGCAAGCTTCTATTCCCATAATATTTGCAGGATTATGTAAAGGGCTTAGATCAATACAAGCTTTGATACTTTCCATCACTTTATCATCAATTATCACTGATTTATAAAATGCTTCCCCTGCATGAACTACTCTGTGTCCTACTGCTTTTATTTCATTCATGGAACTAATAACACCATGATTTTTATCTGTAATTGCCTGTAAAACCAGTTCTATTGCTTTTTTATGATCTTTAATTTCATCTTGTATTATAACTGAGTCTGTTCCTGTTTTTTTATGTTTTATTTGCGAACCGGCAATACCTATTCTTTCAACTAAACCTTTAACAAGAACTTTTTCATCCTGCATATCTATAACTTGATATTTAAGTGAAGAGCTTCCACAATTGATAACCAGTATTTTCATATGACCTCCTGTTGTTTAGTTAAATTATCTTGAATAGTAAAACAAAAACAAACTTAAGTCTATATTTTATTTTGCTATATCAATTGGACAAAAATTTTCTTTTATTTCTTTATTTTGTTGTTTTATATCATAAAAATTTTTATCTCTTGCCAGTTTTATTTCAATACTTGCAGATTGTTTTATTTTATTAAAATAATCATCACCTTGTTTTTGTAATTTTTCTTGGAAAAGTGCAATTTTTATCTGCTCTTTTTCTTGTGGAGTAAAGTTTGGAATAAATTGTTTTTTATCACAAATAAAATATATTGTATCAACACCATTTATATTTATTTTGTTTGAAATTGTATTTACCTGTAAATTATGAATAGCATTAAATAATTTTGTATCCATTTCACTACCAGCAATTGAAATTTTTGTTCCACCCCTAAAATTATTATCTTTGGCAAAAGAGATAAATTTATCACAAGTTTTAATTTTTGAAATTTTATTTTTAAAAATGTCATATTGTTTATCATCACCAATAATAAAAGGAACAATATCATAAACAAATTCTTTTTTATCTTTTGTAATTTCCTTTATTTTTGTTTGAATATCATTTTCTGTAATCTTAACTTTTGAACCAAGCATTCCATAAACCAGCTTTCCCCATAAAATTTCCGCTTTTATTTTTTCATCCAATATTTTTTTATCTATATTTAATTTTTCTGGAATTTTATCAAAATCATCATCCAATTTAAAAAAATGTTTAAAATAAGTTTTTGTATGTTGTTCATCTTGTTTTTCAATCACGACACCCATTTTTGTTGCTTGCTCTATTTTAATTTTATCATCTATAAAATCCTTTAAAATTTCATCTGTATTTTGCGGTGTTGCATCAACATTTTTTAATAAATATTTTTCCAATTTTATTTTTTCTTTTAATTCAAATGAGGTTATAGGCCTACCATTTACAATTGCAACAATTGATATTTCTGCGTATATAATATTTGTAAATATTAAATTAAAAATTAAAACCAAACTTAAAATTATTTTTTTCATATTTCCTCCTAGTTTTTTTTATTTGTATTTTTATTAAGAATGTTTACTGAATTTGATATTGCTCCAAATGTTTTAAAATTAAGTGTTAAATAAAATGCTGTTTCATTTTGATTATTATCTATTCCTGTTTTTTTGTTAACTCCTTTTATATCAATTGTCAAACAATCATTTTCATAGGCAAATCCAGCCCAATTTTCAGTAAAAATTCTATCCTTTATATTATAATGAGTAGAAATAAAAGTCCGCCAGTTTTTTGTTAAATTTAAATTTAAAACTGATTTTATTTCATCTCTTTTGGTTTCAACTTCGTTTGCAATATACATTTCATTTATAAAAACATAATTTACATTCAAACTTGCAATATGATTTCCAAGATAAAAATTTAAATCTTGCCTTTTAACATAAAAATCCTTTTTATCAAAAATTGGATTATATTTTATTTTAAAAAATTGATTTGGCTCATACATTAAATAAGTTATTATATCCGAAGTTCCTTTGTTATAAAGTCCGCTGTTTTCATAATATAAATTTTCAGGAGTATTTATGTTATAATTTTGCCCTATGAAAAAATTTAAATTTCCAAAATTATTTCTGTTTAAAATATAGTTCAGTCCATAATTTAACCTGTCGCCACTTTCAAAACTATCATACCCTGCGAATCTGTTAGTTTTAAATAAATTTTGTTGGGAAAGTTCTATATAATTGCTGTCTATACTTGGAATATTGTGTTTATTTTTAAACACTTTTGAGGTTATAAATTGAATTGTAGGTTCAATAGTTGAAACAGAATTTGTATAATTTTTATAAAGTGGATATTTCCATGTTATATCACCAGAATAAAAAAAATTACCTATATTTTGTTTTGAATTTGGAATATGCTCATTCATATTCTTTAACTTAAAAAAATCAGCCCTGGTATCAAAGCCAAATAAAAATAAATGTCCAGAGGTTGTAAGAAGTGGTTGATTATAGCGAGAAAGCAATGACAAACGAAGAGCGTTTTTATCCTTGATACTTTTATCTTTATAATCCAAAATTGTATTTGTGGTATTAAAATCTATATCAAAATAACCGCCATATTTATTTTTATCTGTGATGGCATAATAATTTACAGATGGCAAAACTTGGGGTAAATATTCGTTATTTAAATTCCTTAGATCTTGATATGAATATAAATTCATTGTTAAAAAGCTTTTGCTCCATATACCTTCCATACCAATTGTTGATAGTAAATATGGATCTGTGGAATAATCATAATACCTTAAAAAAGTATCATCACTTACTCGTTTTATATTTATATTTCCACGAAAAACATCGGATAGTTCAAAATAATTATCACTGCTAATATACCATCTTTGGGATTCCCCCTTATACTTTTTTTTATAAATTGCCCTTGTTTTATTTGTTCCATATTTATGATTTAAACGAAATTCAGAATCAAACATTAAATCTCTTTTTGATGTAAAAATTGGAGTTATTGTTAAATCGCTGTAGTCATTAAAATTTATAAAAAATGGCGTTTCAATAACTGTTCCAAGGAAACTGGATGAACGATATTGAGGTCTTAAAAAACCAGAATGTTTTTTCATATAAGTCATAAAATATGGAAAATAAAATACTGGAATATCCTTTATATATAAAAATATATTCAAAAAAGACATACTTTCATTTTTTTTATCGTGTTTTACCTGTGAAACACCTAATTTCCAAGTTGGAATTTCACATTTTTTAACATCTTCTTTACAGGCAGTATATTCCACATCATAAAAGTAATTTTTTTTATTTTTCATTTTGCCTGATTTTGCTTTTATAAAAGATGTATCGTTAAGCACTACATCCATTTGACCCAAAGTAGCAGAATCATCACTTGAATTTAAAACAAAATCTTTACTTGAAATTTCAAGATCTTCTCCTTTGACCTTTATATCACCACTTGTTAAAAGTTTTTTGGATTTTGTGTCATAGATAATTTTGTCAGTTTTAAAATTTTTGTTTTGAAAATCAATATTTACTTGCCCCTTACTTTCCCATTTCCCAGTTTTTTTATCATACACAATCAAATCTGTATCAAAGGTTGCCTTATCAATGTCAGCTCCATTTACAACAGGAATAAAGGCAATAAAAAATAGCAAAAATTTTAATGTCATTTATCTTTTACCTTTTACCCTATCTTTTAAAATATTTTTCAATAAAACAATCATCATAATTATAACAAATAAAAATATGAAAAAATTATAAATTTTTCCTGAAATAAATCTGTAAGAATATATTGTCAAAACTTTAAATAACAATGCAACACCACTTGCAATAAAAATATTAAGTGATGATCTGGTCCTTTGATATGGAGTTTTAAAAATTGTAATAAGAGCAAAAAATGCAAAAATTATATTATATAAAGGTTCAACAATCCGCCTGTACAATTCTTTAAGTGGTCTTGTATGTTCACCATTTATTACTTGTTTTACAATAGCAATAATTGAAAACTCCTTTATATTTCTTTCCCTTGTGTAATGTTTTGCAATCACACCTAAATCAGCAGTATATTTTTCAAACTTTCCAATTGTAATTTTGTTATTATTTTCTTCTTGGACCGAACCATTTAATAAAGAAATATAAATATTTTTATTTTCTGATGACATGATGCCTTTTTCTGCCACAATAACTCGTTTTTTATTTTTATCACGCCCATCATATATAAATATATTTTTTAAAACATTGCTGGTTTGACTTTTGGTATAGATTGTTAAATTTTCTGCTACTTCTGTAAATTCTCCATCTTTTAAAACAAATGAAGCAATTTCATTTTTTGAATCCATCAAAAAATTTTTATATTTAGTTTCAAATTTTGGTGCAATAAAAAAAGTTATCAAAAATGCAAAAATTGTTATAACAGATACCAACTTTTTTGCAGGCATAACCAAATCAGTTGATGACAGACCGCTTCCACTCATAACAATTAATTCCTTATCAACAATCATTTTGCTGTATACAAATAAAATGATTGTGAATACAGAAATTGGAAATATTTCAACCAGTAAATCAGGAATCAAAAATGATGAAAGTCGTAAAAAATTCCAAAAACTTATATTGTCATTTATCATGTATTTTAATAAACTTACTGCTTGTGATGACCAGGCAATAGATAATAAAACAACTGAAACAATCAACAAGCTGACAAGCAGTTGTTTAAATATATATTTTCCCAGAATGCTGTTATTTTTTAACATATTAACTTTTTATAATTTAAGTTCCATCATTAAAATTTCTGCTTCATCCAGCCATTTTTTTATAGAAACATTTATACCATTTTTCCAAAAATTCTCATTTCTTGGATCAAGCCCAAATGGATGCATTAACTCTATTGCGTCCTTTGTATTTCCACTTTCAAGCATTTCAATATACAATTTTTCAAAATTTTCTTTTGATGTATTTTTTACTGCAAACAAACTTTGTGTGAAAAGCTCGCCAAAAGCATAAGAGTATACATAAAATGGTCTCATAAAATGAGAAACATAACACCATAAATTTTCTGTGTTATCATAGTTAAAAATATCTCCATCTTCACCATACATATTTTTTGAAACAGAAAGCCATATATCATTAAAATCTTTTGTTGTTAATTTGCTAGCTTTTCTTTGTTCATGACAAAGTTGTTCAAAGTTTGAAAAACTTATCTGGCGGTTAACAGAATTTATCCAATCATTTGCTTTGTTTAATAAAAGTACCAATTTTTCTTTTTTATCTTTTGTTTGTTTAAGTAAATATTCAAATGTCAACATTTCACCAAAAATACTTGCTGTTTCTGCATAAGCCATTGGTGCTTGCATCTGTAAAACACCTTGTTTTTTACCGGCAAGCAGTCCGTGAACCGAATGTCCCAATTCATGAGCCAAGGTCATAATATCACGTGTTGTGCCAAGATAGTTTAAAAATGTCCAGCTATACACTTTGCCATCTTTTGCACAAATACTATAATTATATGCGCCACTGGTTTTGCCATTATAAATTGGCGCATCAATCCTGTTATTATCAAAGTTATATTGTATCAAACTGGAAAGAGTTTTTGAAAAATCATTATATGCATTAAACACAATATTTTTACATTCATCCCAAGTGTAAGTTGTATTGCTTTCAAATGGAAGTGGTGCATTCCTATCTGCCCAATTTAATACTTTTTTACCCAGCAAATTTTTTAAAATCCTGTAATAACGAAGTCCTTGCTCTTTACCATATTCACCCACCACTTTATGTAAAATTTCAATTGTTTCATTATCAAGATTGTTCGCAATGTTGCGCGATTCTAAAACATTATTAAATCCGCGTTCTTTATCCATTAAATTTTTATGTCCCATCACAATATTTAATGCACGCGATCTTAAATTTTGATAACCGGAATTTTTAAGTTCCCCATTTACAATATCCAAAGCTTTTTTACGTTTTTTTGCACTTTTGGAAGTGGTTGTTATATTCAAAATTTCACTTAAATTATAAGTTTTAAAGCCAAGCTTAAATTTCAAAGTTGTTTCTTTTTCATCCAGCATATCATCCCATTCTTGTTCTAAAAATGGTGATAGTTTTGATAACATTGCCTCCAATGTCTCGCTTAATTGATATTTTGCATTTTTTCTTATCTTTAACAGATATGGTTTATGTTTTGTTAAAAATTCTGATTTTTCAATTTGAGTTTCAAAATCCTTTTCACTCATTTTTCCCACTTCTATATCAAAAAATGCCAACTTTGCAAAGGCAAATGATAACTTATCATCTCCTATAGAAGATTGTTTTCTAATTTCCCCGTTTGTTGCATCACGACTGATATGCAAATAAAAAAAAGCAAAAATTGTTGTTGTAATTTCATCCATAAGAGCAATTTCTTTTAATGCTTCTTCTAAATTTTTATCTAATTTTCCCTTGTACTTATTTTGAAAATCATCACACATTGCAATAACTTTATTTATATCAGCTTGAATATTTTCATCATAAATTGAGCTGTAAAGTGGGGTTAAATCCCATCTTGTATTTATTAAATTGATATCTTGTTTCATATTATCACCTATATATTTTTTTGTTTAAAAGTTTAATTGAAATACAATAAAATTGCTATATAAAAATTATTTTAAAATAGCTTTCTTTATATGTTCTATTTGGAACACAAAAATTGTGGATGGTTTGGTTATAAATGGCACTCCACCCCTTAACCCAAAAGGCAGCAAAAATAAATCAATTTGATAAGTTTCAATTTTTGCATTTTTCCTGTTATAAACACCTTTATCCCTGTAAATAAATTTTACCTTCACACTCCACCAATCACCATTTTTAACTGGTTCAGTTAAAATTTGAGCCGTTCTTGTTATACCCTTTTCCATTAAATCTTTGATTTCTTTTAATTCACCATTCTCACCTGTTTTAAAATTATTATAGCTTGGATGCCAAAAAAATTGTTTTGCACCTATTGGTAAAGCGGGCAATTTTAATAAAACTCCATTTGGAGTATTTAAATTGTCAAGGCTGTTATAGATCCCAAGATTTTTTTCCATTTGAAATTTTGATCCATTAACGCTGTAGCGATTTATTATATATTCTTTGATAAGAAGTTTTATAAATTCATCTTGTTGCTTTTTTGTTAATTCATTTCCTTTAAGCCTTACAACATCAAAATTTATTTTATCTTTTTGTGGTATAACAATCCCAGAAATTTTAAAATTTTTGCCTTTTTCATCAACCATTTCCATAAAAATTGTTGCTGTAAAAAATAATAATATCACTGATAAAAAACATAAAAATGCCAATATAAATATTGGATTTATTTTTTTGGCAAGCAATAATTTTTCTTTAATTTTCATCATATAATTTTCTTAAATTTCCAGGTTCTATGGAATGAAACATATAACTTTCATCTGTGATTTTTTTTATTTCGTTTTTGTCTTTTATTCCGTTTATTGTTATAAATCCAACAAAACTTTCCTCTTCTTCTGCCCTTTTATTTTTATCAATTATATTTAAAATAAATACAACTTTATAAACAGCAGTTGTAGTTGTCGCAGTATTTTTGCTTAAAATATATTTATCCAAAATTTTAGCTAGAAAAGATTTTTGTGGTGCAGTTTCAAAATAATTTATTTGTTTTATATCTAAAATTTCAATATTTCTTATCACACCACTTGTTGATAAGGCAAAATTTGTTCCATAATTAAAATCAAAAAAATCATTAAAAACTTTATCACTCATAACATTACAAAGATAACATCTGCCATTTAAATCAAAAATTCCACTTTTTGATAGTTTGTTTTGCCCATCTTTATCATGGCAATCACACCAATTATAATGATTAACACCAATATCTTTTGTTATTTCAAAACGTTTTTTCAAATAATTTTTCAAAAAACTTTCTTCTATATAATATCTGTCTCCTAACATTATAGTATTTTTTTCATTTTTAAAAGTTGATGGAATAAATTTAAAAGTATTTTCTTTGGTATCATAAGTTATAAAATTAGGATAAATTTTTCTGTCATTTGCACGAAATACAGAAAATGCAATCAAAAAAATACTTATCAAAATTGAAATATAAACCAGCTTTATAACCCTTGCAATTCCAGCAATATATTTTTTTTCTGGAAATGCAGGAACGTCAAGTTCAAATGGATAAACAGCAGATGAATTATTTTCTTGTTCCTGTTTTTTTATGCCTTTTGTATCAACCATTCTGGCAGCCCTGGTTTAGTTTCAACTTGCAAGCAAGCACAAGGGGACATTTTAAGTTCGTTCACATCATAACCAACACCAACTGGGTCAGGTTCATACATATTTCCGGAACAACTTGAAATTAAAACAAGTAAAAATATTGATAGTATTTTTTTCAATTTACCTCTCCTTTGCTTTTTATAATATTTTATAGCATATTTATTTTCAAGTATTTTTATAAATTGCTAGGCTGATAAAAATTTAACCAAATACACAACAAAAATCAAAGATAAAAATACTATGACAGATAAAATTTCCAAATGTTTTTCAATGAAATTTTTTGCCCTTTCCCCATATTTATAAAGCAAAATTGCAATAAAATAATACCTTACTGCACGTGATACAAATGATGCCAAAATAAAAACAAAAACATTCATTTTAACAAAACCACTTGCAAGGCAAATAACCTTGTACGGAAATGGGGTAAGTCCACCCATAAACACCAGCCAATAACCAAATTTTTTATACAAGTGTGAAAATTGTAAAAATGTATCTTGATAATTAAAAGCTGCGATAATTTTCACCCCTATTGAATTATAAAAAAATGCCCCTATATAATAAGCCGCCATTCCACCAACAAGACTTGAAAAAAGTGCAATAGTTGTAATTTTGAATGATTTTTTTGGTACAACAAATAACATGGGCATCATTATCATTTCTGTTGGAAATGGAAAAAAAATGCTGCCAAAAAAAGAAACAAATAACAATGCATGCATTGCATATTTTGTCTTGCTTAAGTTCAAAATATAATTATATGTTTTACGAATCAGCTTTTTCATTGCTAAGTAAAAATTATAACGAAGCCTTACCAGTATCCATAGCACCTAACACTGCCGATACACACAATTTTCCATCAACGAATGCTTCTGCTTTCCATTTATGAAAGCTCCTTTTTTCTGCAACTTTTTCAACTTTTATCACCAATTGATCACCTGGCACAACTCGGTTTTTAAATTTTGCATTATCAACAGAAGTAAGCAAAATTATATTGCCTTTTGATTGACCTATTGCCCCTATTACTGCTGCTGTTTGACTCATAGCTTCTAGTATCAAAACACCAGGCATAGTAGGAGCAGCAGGGAAATGTCCATTAAAAAATTCTTCATTGGCAGTTATATTTTTAATTGCTGTTCCCGATTTGCCAGGTTCAAATTCAATAACTCTGTCTATTAACAAAAATGGATATCTGTGTGGCAAAATTGATTTTATATCTTCAATATACAATGTCTTTTGTTCCATAAAAAACTCCTCTTTAAAATAATCGCGATTGTATTATAAATTCAAATAAAAACAAGATTTATTTCATACAAGTATCAAGTGTATTCAAGATATTTAAAATTGTTTCGTTCATATCTTGCTCTATGATACGTCCTTGATCATCCCTGCTTTTGTAAATAAATTTTGTTTTATAAAAATTCTTATCTGCATTATATAATTTTTGAAAATTTTTAATATTATCTCGTAAATATTCTTGGTTATTGCAAATACAATCTTTTCTTACAGATTTAAAAATATTATTTAAATCTTTGTTTTTCACAACTTTGTTTATTGTTATATCAGAAAGCGCCAAACAAGTATTTTGAATATAATAAGTTTTTGCATCAAAACTTAACACATCAATTATATTATGAGGTGTTTGCTTTTTATCTATATTATGCATTTTTATTTTTTCAGCAATATTTGCAACACAACAAGAAGCGGAAAGTTTTAAAATATTTTTATAATTTGCAGTTAAAATTTTTATATTTTTTTCTTCTTCTTTTTTCTCTTCATCATCATCTTCGTCCAATTCATCAACATCATCTTTTATTTCGTCATCATCTTTTTTATTTTCTTTTTTTCCAATTTTTTCATAACTTATATATTTTTCATTTTTTATTTTATAATCTTCCTCTTTCGTATCAATATCATCTTTATTCATTTCCAAAATTTCACGCGCTTTTTCTTCACGAAGAAGCGGTTTAAAATTTTTCATTCTTTTCATTTCTTTTATTGTTGTTATTTTTTCACTCTTGGCAAAACCAACATTGGAAAACATAACACATAAAATAAATACTAAAATTTTTTTCATATTATCTCTCCATACTTAATTATTATATCAAAAAAATTACTCCTTCTCAATAAAAAAAGTCGCATACTTGCGACCTTTTAAGAAAGAAAAAATTGTATTATTTTAAACACAAAAACTTCTATTTCACATACAATTTCAGTTCTTTTACTTCATTGTTTAAGGCGTCAATTGCTTCTTTTGTGATATCCAAAGTTTTATCCAAAACTACTGCATTTTGGGCGCTTAAGATAAGTGAAAAAGATTTTTCTTTACCAAGTTTATATAAAATCCTGTCAAGATAATCTTTTTGTATTTTTTGAAGCGCAGATACATAACCCTCCTCTATATTTGCAAGTTTTTTTTGAGTTTGCTTGTCAAAATTTAACATATCCATTTGAAACATTTGAACTTCTTTTGCAAATGCTTTTTCATTCATAACTGGTTGTTTTACCTTTAAATCTTGCTCTCTTTTTTCTAACTCTTTTCTTTTGCCTATCACAGAAGTTTGAATATCTTTTATCATTTTTTCTTTTTGAGAATTTAAAGATTTCATAACTTTTGCTTCTTTATTTATTTGCAAAATGTCAATCACACCTATTTTTAAATCTTGTGAAAAAACCGGTTTTACAAACAAAATTGTTGTTGTTATTAAACTATAAAATATTTTTTTCATAAATTTCTCCTTTTTTTATTTAATCATTATATTTATTTAAATCAAAGCAGTCAATTAAAAATCAGTTCCTATTGAAAAACAGAAATGTTCAATTGTATCATGTTTTGAATAAGTTATTGGATAACCCCAAGAAAAATTGATTGGTCCAATTGGGGAATTCCAAAATATTCCATATCCAACAGAAGTCCTTATCACATCATCATACAACATGTCTTTTGGCTTTTTGATTTTTGGTTTACCAAGTTTTCCCCAGTCATAAAATATATAACCAGAAACCTTGGCTGATTTTGGAAATCCAAGTGGAAAATTAAGTTGGAATGCACCATCAAGCGACCAATCTCCACCAAGCGCATAATATTTATTTTTTCTGCTTTTTGCCCCAACTCCATTATAATCAAATCCACGAAGCGTATTTCCACCCAACATGAATCTGTCGCTTCTTGCAAGAATTGAATTATTAAGTGGTTGTATATAACCTGCATTTATACCCATTTTAAATTGCCACTGGTTGTCCCAAAATGAATAAAATTGTTTTGCAGTTATATAATTTTTTAAATAATTCTTGCTACCGCCAAGTCCCGCATAATCTGTTTGCAGCGAAATAATATGACCAGTTTTTGTGTCGTTTATATAATCAACAATTTGGTTGGTATAAGAAAAATTATTTCCTATTTTGAAAATATTATTATTGCCAACACCTTCCAATAAATCTTTTGAAAGTTTTGATGATATATTTTTTACAATTTCACGACGCGCAGACCAGGATACAGTATGAGATAAATTATCATTATATTTCCAACCAAGCCTTAACACAAGGGCAAGTGTGTCAATGTCATAACCATAAGTTTTTGTTCTTTTATACCTGTTATAATATAAATCAACACCACCTAATAAATCACGACCATATAAATTTGGTTCCATAAAAGAGATGCTGTAATTATCTTGAACAGAGGACACATTGGTCGTGAAGCCAAGAGTTTGTCCCTTACCCCTGAAATTATTTTCCCTTATCCCAAATTCCAAAAATCCGCTGTTAAGCGATGACCAACCAAGACCAAATGATAATTCACCGGTTGATTTTTCCTTTACATCAACAATGATATTTATCTTATCTTTCATTCCATCAACAGGACTTGGTGTTATGTTAACATTTTCAAAAAATCCAGTTGCCATAAGTTTTTGTTTTGATGAAAAAAACTTTGATGAATTAAACACGTCTTGTTCTTCAAAATCCAAAAGTCCCCTTATAATCCTGTCATAAGTTCTTACATTATTGGTAATGTTTATGTTATTTATAATAATTTTTTTTGCTGGCTTTATAACAAAATCAATGTCAACTTTTTTTTCTTTTCTGTTTGTTTTTTTATTTACATCAATATTTGTAAATACAAAACCTTTAGCTTCTAAATTTTTTGTTATATCTTTTTCTGTCCTTTTTACAAGAGATTCATCATAAAAATTGCCAGTTTTTGTAAGCAAAATTTCATATAATGGAGCAACATCTAAATCAGAAATTGTTGTTTTAATATTAACATTTCCAATTTTATAACGTTCACCCTCGCTTATATCAAATTTTACATCATACCAATTTGCCTTTTCTTGCGGTTCACCATTAAATGACAAAACCTTGAAATCTAAAAAACCAAGACCAGTATAAAATTGCCTTAACAATTCTGCATCATATGCAATTCTTTCTTCATCATAAGTATCGAATAATTCAAATATTTTCCAAAAATGGTATTCTTTACTCATAATGTTTTCTTGTAATTTAGAATCAGAAAAAGTTTTATTGCCTGTAAATGAAATAGAATCTATGTATAATTTTTCATCTTCGGTTATCTCAAAAATAACATCATATTTTCCATTTTTTTGTAATATAGTTTTCACATTAATAACAGCATTTGCAAGACCCAATCTTTTATACAAAACCTTGATTGCTTCTGTATCTTGTTTTAATGTATAGTTGTTTAACAGCTTATTTTCCGCCGTTTTCACAGCATTTTTTAAATCATCCAATTTAATTTTGTCATAACCATTAAATTCAACTTTACCAACAATATCTGCTTCTAGCACATTAACATTCAAAGTTTGCCCCTTTAAAGCAACTTTTACATCTTTAAAAAAACCAGAATTATACAACTTTACAACAATATCGTTTATCTCTTTGTCTGTGATATTTTTGTATTTTGAAACTCCTATTATATTTTGTACCACAGAAGCATCAAGTCGCCTTAATCCAGATACCTTTACATCATAAGCTGCATTTACAGAAAACGAGCGTATCGCAAAAACCGCAACCAATAAGAAAAATTTTAATTTTTTTACCATTTAAAAAACAACCTTAATAAATCATTAACATTAGATAAAATCATAAGAAAAACAATAAACCCAAATCCAATTTTAAATGCAATAACTTGAATTTTTTCTGGTATATCGCGTCTTATCACACTTTCAATTAAATAAAGTAAAATATAGCCACCATCAAGCATTGGAATAGGAAAAACGTTAAACAGCCCCAAACTTACCGAAATCACAGCCATAATAAAAAGGTAAGAATAAATACCATTATCAAAGGCAGATTTACTTATCTTTGCAATACTTATAACCCCGCCCAATTCCTTTGATGAACGCTTGCCAGTTATCATTTGAGATAAAGCTTTACTTGTACTTACAACTATGCCTTTTATACTATCATAAGATGCAGCAGCAGAATTCCAAAAACCCAACTTTGTATAAGAAAGCACCTTACTTTCCAACATAACCCCAAGTATATACATATCATTTTGTTTAACTGGCTTTACCTTGAAAGATAACAATTTCCCATCTCTTTTTATTTTTACCATAACATCATTACCTTTTGACATGGCAAGGATGCGTGAAAAATTTAAACTGCTAGTTTCATTATTAACAGAAATTATTTCATCACCAACCTTTATTCCAACAGAGGCTATTTTTGTATTTGGTGCAAAATTTTTAATAATAGTTGCAGTTTTATTTGGTGCACCACGAAACAAAAATAATCCCATAAAAACAACAAAAGCAAAAATAAAATTAAAAAGCGGTCCAGCAAAAGCAATCATTATTTTTTGAAATCTGTTTTTAAATTCATAGCTTTCAAGCTTCTCTTTTTTTGTTAATTTATTTCGTTTTTCTTGGCGTTCTGTTTCTGATTCTGGCATATCGCTTTGACCAAGCATACTTACATACCCACCAAGAGGAAAGGCAGCAACACACCACTCTGTTCCATATTTATCGTATGTTTTGAAAATAGGTTTTCCAATTCCAATTGAAAAACGTATCACCTTTACACCATACAATCTTGCAAATAAAAAATGTCCTAATTCATGAACAAACACAATCAAAGACAATAATATCACAAATGCGATAGCTGTCATAAAAATATTCATAATTTTCTCCTTAATTTTCCTTTTTTATAGTTTTTTATTGTATAACACAGACTTTTAATAATCAAATATAAATTTGATAAACTAATTTACGTCATAATTTTCTCCTTTTTGTTTGTTAATATTGATAATTGTTCCACCCATAATTCATTATCATCAGTTTTGCATAAAAACAAAACCACATGACAGCAAAATTTAATTTAACTTTATAAAATTTTTATAAAAAAATCACCTCTTATAAGGCGACTTTAAACAATTTAACAAAATATAATTAATCTTTATACTTATATATTTTCACATAACCATTTCCACTATTTCTATTTACTGAAACACAACTTCCGCCACTGGAGCCATCATCATAATGGCTTCCACCGCTTCCACCATTTCCACAACTCTTGCCACCCCAACCACCTGCTCCACCATGCGGACCAGTATCTTCTGCCCCATCTCTACCTACTAACCCAGATGAAAGTAAATTAGATGCACCATCAACACTACCGCCTTGTATATTATCATAATTGTCATTACCATATCCACCTTTTCCTCCTTTTGCACACCCATACCCGGCACCACCACCGCCGCCACCACCGCCACCTGAAGAATCACCACCACCCGCTCCACCACCTGAAACATTAACTACAACACTTTCATCTGCTAATACAAATGCTGAACCAGCACCACCACCACCACCAGATCCACCATATCTTCCCCAACGTCCATCTGCACCTCTTGAACCTATACATGCATAATACGTAGTTGATTTATCTAATTTAAAAATTTCATCCAATATTTGACCACTTGCTCCATAACCATAACCTCCTGCAACATTTGCATCACCACCATTTCCACCACTTCCACCTGCAACAACAACCTTATAAACACCAGCTTCCAAAGTTCCAGATGTTTTATTACTTTCTACCAAACTCCATAAACTTTTTATATTTTTATTATTTATAGCATATTGAAATAATTTTCTTCTCTTACTTTTTTCTGTTTCAAAACATTTTCCAGATTTTGGTTCATAACCATCGGAGCATTCATCTCCACACTTTGAAAGAACACTATCATCCCATCCATAAGCTTTATTTCCTGCAGCACAAAGAGCTATTGCCTCCTCCCTTAAAGTTTCCTTGGTTTTCACACACTCAGGATCTTTATCTCCTTCTCGTTTAAACTCATATCCTTTTTGACATGCATCACACTTTTCCGTAGAATAATTATAAAGTTGTTTTTGAGAAAAACATTCCTTTTTCAATCTATTTACTTTATGTTCAGGAATTTCCTCACACTTACCAGTAACTTTATTTGCTGCAAAATGTTCCTGACAAGTTTTACATTGACCATTTTCATAACCCTGAATTTTTCTTAAACATTCCGCAATTGCTCTTTTTTCTTTTTCATTCGGAGTCATTTGACAATTACCATCTGCATCTGGTTCAAAACCACTATCACAAGCTTTACACTTATTTATATCTTTCTTGTCATATGCATAAGCTTGTTTTTGTCTTCCACAAATTTCAATTGCCTCCCGCATCATAGCTTCTGGCGTCTTTTCACATTCTCCTGTTACTTCACTCTGTCTAAAATCTTTTTCACATTCTTTTGTTGGTTTACATGATCTTCGTCCTTCATTTTCACCTTGAACAGATGTGTAAAAATTAGGACACTTTCCACATTTTACACCACTTTCTTCACTATAATAATTTTCCTTACACTTTAAATAAAATGCTTTACCAAATTTTATTTCATAACCACTTGCTGACAATTGTTCTTTTGTTAATTTAACTGCATTTGCACCAACAGGTTTATTACATTCTTCCTCTGTTGCAGCATTTATATAGCTTTTACCTTTCTTTTCAACAACTTGTTTATTCAAAGGACAAAATGAACTTTCATCCATACAAACATATTTTTTATCTTTAACTGCTTTTAAATAACCTGAACCACAGCTAAGAACAACCGCCTCATCATCTGCAATCCATGGCAATTTAGCAATTTTACTATCTTTTTTCCAATCATTTGATTCTGAATTTTCCGGTCCATGACATGCACTCTTTTTGGACTTATAATAAACATTTTCTCTTTCTTCATCCGGATTTTGCCACAAAGCACGATCCAAAGGACAAGCTGGCAAACCATAAGTTTGAAAGAACTCTGCCTCTCCACCACTATACGAACCACCACCTCTTACAGAGCCACCTCTACCAGATGAACCAAACGCTGATCTTCTTGAACTTCTACCACCTGCGCTACGTCTTGAGCTTCTGCTTGAGCCCGCAGATCTTCTACTCGATCTCTTACTTGAGCTTGCACTTCTTCTGCTTGACCTTTTACTTGAAGATGCAGATCTTCTCGATGAACCACCTGCTTTTTTAGTCTTTTTACTTGATCCCGCGGATCTTCTTGACGAGCCGCCAGCTTTCTTTGTCTTCTTGCTTGAACCTGCACTTCGTCTGGAACTTTTACCTGCCTTTTTACCTCTTTTCGCAGCAAAAGCACCACTATTAAAGCTGTCGGAACATAAAAATAAGATTAATACTAAACTTGCAAAAATTTTTCGCAAATTCAATAATTTCAATTTACTAAAATAAATTCCTTAACAACATATATCTGCTCCCTAATGATATTAATAATAACATAAAAAAATAAAATTCTAAAGACAAATTTATTTTTATAGCAATTAACAACCTATATAACCCTTTATAACAAATATTTATAAATATCATTTTTTACTTCTTTTATTGTTATCAGATCTGTAATCTGTTTCATTTTATCCTTTACAATCTCTTACTACTATCAACAGTAAATAAAAAATTGTAATATCAAAAATTTTACAAGAAAATTCACTGATCCACCCAACTCCACTACCTTAATCTTACCAAATACCAAAAGCCATGATAATTTGCTTAATAAAAAAATTTTCATCCACTTAAAAATCTCCACACTACTATCTTATTTTCAATTCTTTGTTAGCAAAAATAAAATCGAATAGTAAGTTAAAAATTACTTCTCATATGGTATTTTGATATACCTCACCCCTGCCGTTATTTTACGTATATGTATCACATTTTTAAATTTCAATAGGCTAAATGAAAAAATTAATTTTTTTAACATCTTAATTCTAAATTTGGAGTAAGAGTTTTGAGTTTTGTTGTAAATTTTTCATCGCTGAAAAATTGGTTGATTGCTATATCGGTTGGATTATTTGGATCTTCTTTGTTTACTGGGCGGAATTTTTGCAATGCATAATTTTTTACACCTTTTTCATTTAAAAAAGTTGCAATTTTTAAAATATCATCTTTTGTTAAAAGTGTTGGATCTGCGGTTGTGCGTGTTTCAAAATCCAGCCCAGAATTTTGTATAAGTTCAAGAGTTTTTAAAACTGGTTCATAGCTGTTTTTTACCTTGGTTATTAAATCATATTTTTCAGCTGGAGCTTTTATATCCAAACCCACCCAATTTATAAATGGCAATAACTTTTTCACCCTATCTGGAAAACAGCCATTTGTATGAAGTCCAAATTTAAAATGAGGGGCAAATTGTTTTATATCGTTTATTGCCTCTATTATAGCCTCTGTTTGATAAGTTGCTTCACCACCACTAAACACAACTGCATCGAGCATTGAAGAGCGTTTTTTTAATAAATTTAAAACTTTATCATAATTTTTTTTATCTGCATCGGTTGGTTTTTTAAATGCAAGCAGTGCAAGATTATAACAATAAGGACAGCGCCAAGGACAACCTTGCAAAAATATCACCATTGATAATTTCGTTGGGTAGTCTATGGTTGTAAGCGGAACAAGACCACTTATGATAAGTATTTTATCTGTCATAATTTACACCTTTTTTTTTATTTTAAAAGCCCTTTATAAAAAGGGCTTTAGAGAGATATATGTTTTTTTAAGCAACATTTTGTGCACAGCAAGAGCAATTTAATGCTTCAAGTGATGCAATTGCTTTATCTTCGGTAAAATATTGTCTTTCATAAAATTCAGATTTTTTACCTTTATTGAAACTTGACACTGGGCGACAATATCCCATCACTCTTGTCCAAATTTCACATTTAGTTCTTTGTGAGTTTTCTAGTTTTTTTTCCATTTTATTCTCCTTTGTTTGTTTTTTGGTTAATATTACATTACAAATAACTACTTTTTATTTTCATCATTTGCAACAAGTTCCGCATCACATATTGGACAATACTCGTGTTCTCCTGCAAGATATCCATGTTTAGGACACACAGAAAAAGTCGGAGTTATTGTTAAATAAGGGATACGATAGTTTTCAAATATTCGTTTTATAAGTTCCTTACAATTACGAACACTTGAAATTTTTTCAGCCATATACAAGTGGAGAACCGTGCCACCTGTATATTTTATTTGAAGCTCGTCTTGAAGATCAAGTACTTCAAATGGGTCGCTTGAATAACTTACAGGAATTTGTGAAGAATTTGTATAGTATGGAGCTTCTTTGGTTCCTGCTTGGATTATATCTTTGAATAATTTTGCATCTGATTTTGCAAATCGGTAGGTTGTACCTTCACCTGGACTTGCCTCTAGGTTATATAAATTTCCGGTTTCTTCTTGGAATACTTGCATTTTGTTTCTTATGTGATCCAGTAAATCACATGCAATTTTATGTCCCCTTTCATCTGTTATATCATACTCGTCATTTGAAAAATTTCGTACCATTTCATTTACGCCGTTCACACCTATTGTTGCAAAGTGATTTTTAAGTGAACCAAGCCATCTTTTGCTGTAAGGGTAAAGTCCACCATCCATAAGCTTTTGAATGGTTTTTCTTTTTATTTCAAGAGATGTTTTTGCAAGTTCCAATAAATGATCAAGTTGATAGTAAAGAGATTCCAAGTTGCCTTTGTTTTTATAACCAAGTCTTGCACAATTTATAGTTACAACACCAATAGAACCTGTTTGTTCGGCAGAACCGAAAAGTCCATTTCCCCTTTTTAAAAGTTCACGAACATCAAGTCTTAATCTGCAACACATAGATCTTACATCAGTTGGATTTAAATCTGAGTTTACAAAATTTTGGAAATATGGAACACCATATTTTGCAGTCATTGCAAATAACAAGTCGGCATTTTCACCCTCCCATATAAAATCTTTTGTAATGTTGTATGTTGGAATTGGGAATGTAAATGGACGTCCCTTTGCATCACCACCCATCATAACTTCTATGTACGCCTTGTTTATCATATCCATTTCTTTTTGTAAATCTCCGTATGTGAAATCTACTTCTTTACCTGCAATTTTTGGATGTTGGTTTCTTAAATCTTTTGGACATACCCAATCAAAAGTAAAGTTTGTAAATGGAGTTTGTGTTCCCCAACGACTTGGCACATTAAGGTTATATACTAACTCTTGGATTTTTTGTTTTACTTGCTCGTATGAAAGGTTGTCAATTCTTACAAATGGAGCAAGATACGTGTCAACCGAGGAAAAAGCTTGTGCCCCAGCCCATTCATTTTGCAAAGTACCCATAAAATTAACCATTTGTCCCACAAGCGATGACAAATGTTTTGGAGCAACAGATTCAACATGACCTGGAACACCATTAAAACCCTCTTCTACAAGTGCCCGAAGAGACCAACCAGCACAATAACCAGAAAGCATACTTAAATCATGTATATGAAAATCTCCGTTTCTGTGTGCTTCACCAATTTCTTTTGGATATATATATGAAAGCCAATAATTTGCGACAATTTTTCCCGATATATTAAGTATCATTCCACCCAAAGAATAACCCTGGTTTGCATTTTCATTTACTCGCCAATCAAGTTGTGATAAATATTCTGTGATAGAACTTTCAACATCAATTTGAACTTTACCTGCATCCCTTAATTGTGCACGTTTTTCACGATATAATATATAAGATTTTGCTTGATCATAATAATTATGTTCAATCAAAGTTTGTTCCACTGTGTCTTGAATTTTTTCTATGAAAACAGCTTTATCTTGTGAATATTTAACATTTAAAACTTTTGCAACTGAATTTGTAAGATCTGTTAATTCTTCTTCTGTAAATGGAGTACTTGCCTCACCAGCACTTTTTATAGCATATTTTATTTTATTAAGATCAAAATCAACGGTTTCACCATTTCTTTTTACTATTTTTGTAATATTTACTTCTATAAGATTGTTTTGCGGTGTGTTTGGTTCCATTTTTTCTGTCTCCTTTTTATTTTAAATTGTTGTTTTTTGGTTTTTCTCTGTTTTCCTTATAAACACAATATATAGTGTTTTAAATTTAAAATCAAACTATATTTTGTGTTTTTTATTAAATATTTTTCTTGACTAGCAAAAAAGGCAGAAAAATCTATGACTTAGATTTTTTTTATGATATAATACTTTAAGAGCTGTTAATAGTGTTATTGACAAATAGGGGAAAGTTTTTATGATTTCGTCATTTTTGATACTTATTTTTGTCATAATTTTGACTATTTTTTGGATTATTTTTGGATCAAAATATTTTCTTGGAACTTTATCACCAAGTGGATTCGTAACAATGCTTCCAAGTGAGATGTCTTATTTGTTATTTAGTATTATTATTCCTGTTATACTTATTTTTTTAGTTGGACTTATTGCTTATGAAATAATATCTGCCAAAGAAACAAAAAAAATGTTAATTGAGGTTATGAAAAATGCAAAAAAAGAATCTGGAATTTTACAAACTACTGCTGAAACTTTGTTGGAAATGAGAAAACTTGGATTTACACAGCAATTTTTTATAAATTTACCTTTTATATTTAATGATATAAGTTTGTTTCTTGCTAAAATAATTTCGTTATTACAAATAGAATCACAAGTTGTGATAGATAACGCAATATCAAAACCACAAGATTCAAGGTTAAGTTGTGTATGCCGAATCATTCTTTTAAAACGTGATAACACACCAAATTTTGATTTAAGGCTTTCAAAAACATTATTACAGAATGAAGAGTTAAAAGGTTATGTTATGTTGTTTTTTGAAAAATACGAATCACTTATCAAAATGGTTAAACAATATGATAAAGACCAAATGATTTTTAAAATGATAGAGCAAGGTGAATTGGGTCAAGTTTATAACATATTTATTAATGCAAAAAATAATAGCGAACAAACTTAAATTGTTCGCTATCAAAAATCTTAAAGTAAAAAAATTATACTTTTTTAAAAATTAAGCTTGCATTAGTACCACCAAATCCAAAAGAATTAGACATAACAACATTAACTTTTCTTTCTTTTGCCTTGTGTGGAACAAGATCTATTATCTCGGTACCATCTTCTGGATCATCAAGGTTAATTGTTGGCGGAACAATACCATCACGCATTGCAAGAAGAGAAAATATTGCTTCAACTGCACCAGCGGCACCAAGCAAGTGCCCAATGGAAGATTTTGTTGATGACATAGAAAAATTATCAAGTACATCATTAAATACTTCTTTTACAGCATTAAATTCTATCATATCGCCCATTGTTGATGTACCATGTGCGTTTATATAATCAATTTCACTAACATTTATACCGGCATCTTTGATCGCCATTTTCATTGCCCTTTTTGCACCATCACCGGTTGTTTCTGGGGCTGTTATATGATATGCATCACCGCTTAATCCATAACCGATAAGTTCAGCATAGATTTTTGCACCACGAGCTTTGGCATGTTCATATTCTTCAAGTACAAGAATACCTGAACCCTCACTCATTACAAAACCATCACGATTTTTATCCCAAGGTCTTGATGCTTTTTCTGGTTCATCATTTCTTTCTGACAAAGCTTTTGCAGAACTGAACCCTGCAACTCCAAGAGGGTTTATTGCAGATTCTGCACCACCAACTATCATAACATCTGCTTCATCACGCATAATAATTCTTGCTCCATCCCCTATGGCATGAGTGCCAGTTGCGCAGGCAGTTACAACAGCATGATTTGGTCCTTTGAATCCATATTTTATAGATACATGACCCGATGCAAGATTTATTAAAATTGATGGAATAAAAAAAGGTGAGCATTTACCAGTATTTTTTTCCAGCATAGTTTTTGCAGTATCAAAAGTATTTGTAAGTCCACCAATGCCAGAACCAATTAAAACACCGGTTCTTATTTTTTCATTTTCATCAGTTGGCATCCAATTTGCATCTTTTACCGCTTCCTCAGTTGCAATCATTGCAAACTGAATAAATTTTCCCATTTTTTTTATGTCCTTTACTGGGATAACAGATTCAGGATCAAACATACCATCTTCTTTACCCTCTGGCACAGAGCCAGCAATCTTTGTTGCAAAATTTGTAGTATCAAATGATGTGATTGTTGATATAGCAGATTTTGATTTCAAAACCCCATCTTCCCAAGAACGTTTAATACCTGTTCCAAATGGGCTTACCATACCTATACCAGTTATAACAACTCTTCTCATATTACTCCTTGTATTTACTATTTATTTTACAAGAATTTAAAACTTTTTAAATAAAAGTTCAATTAAAATTATTATTTTGATTTTTGTCTTATGTTTTCCAATAAATTACTCTTGAACTCTTTATCAGTTTCCAATTTTTCAATTATTTCTGCTTTTAATTTTTCTAAAGCACCTTTTTTATAATTTTTTGTATCAAACATTTGATAGAATCTGTTCCAATTGTAAATATTTCCTATAGTTATATTATATTTTTCAGCAATTATTCTTATATTATCAGCTGTAAACCCTATTTCGTTAAATTCTTGTAAAACTTTCTTTTTAAAATCTTCATCAAAAAATCTTTGTTGTTTTGGAAAAATGTTAAATTTTTTATTCCAACTATAAATTGTTTGTGCTGAAACTTTTAATACATCTGCAAACTCTGCAACAATTTCATAAAGATTTTCATTATTTCCCCGTTTTTTAATTTCATTTAAAATAACTATTATATCTTCATCTGTATATTGTTTTCTGGTTTTAAACACATTTAATTTTCTGTTCCAATGATAAATAGTGTTTATTGAAATATTTAATTTTTTTGCAAACTCAAAAATTACTTCTTGTAAATTCTCATCTGTTGTTTGCTGTTTAATTTCGTCTAAAATGAATAACATATATTCATCAGTACGTCTTTGTCTTGTATTTAATACTTTTAGCTCTCTGTTCCAGGCATATAATTGCCAAGAACTTACATCATATTTATTTGATATTTGTAAAAAAGCATCTTTTGTTAATAAATTTTCATTTTTTATTAAATTTTCAACTTCCATTAAAATTTTTATTTTATCATCTGTACTAAATAATTTATTTTTAAAAATATATCCAAATTCTTTATTCCAAACATAAATAGCATTAGATGAAGTATTATATTTTTTTGCAATTTTTTCTATTATATTTGCACGTTTTAAAGAGCTTGTTTGTTCCATAGTTAAAACTTCATAACAAACTTGTCTTTTTTCATTTTGACTAAAACCTGGATGCACCGATTTTTCAACTATTTTCATTTTATAGGGTCTTTTGATTTATTGAATTTATTAAGTTCTTTTTAAATTCTTCATCTGTTTCCAACTTTTCAATTATTTCTTTTTTTGTTTTATTATATTTTCCAACTTTGAAAACTTTTGTATCAAACATTTGATATGCTCTGTTCCAATCGTAAATATTTCTTTCTGTTATATTATGTTTAATAGCAATTAATTTTATATTTTCATTATTAAAAGGAATAAAAATAAAATATCGCAAAATCATTTTTTTAAATTCTTCATCGTATATAGAAGTATTTCTGTTATCATAAACCCTTACATCTATGATTTGAAATTGTCTGTTCCATGTGTAAATAGTGTGTTCTGAAATATCCAATTTATGTGCGAATTGTAAAATAATTTCACCCATATTTTCTGGATTTGCTTGTTTTTGAATTTCATTTAAAATACAAATTTTGTCTTCATTTGAATATTTTTGTTTTGTACTTAAAACATTTAATTTTCTGTTCCAAGAATATAATTCTTTATAACTTATATTATATTTTTCTGATATTTTTAACATAGCTTGCTTTATTGAAATATTTTCACTTTCTGCAATATTTTCAACTTCTTTTAATAAATTTATTTTTTCATCTGTTGACAATAAATCATTTTTGAAAATATAACCAAAAGCTTTATTCCATTCATAAATTCTTTTGTGTTGAACATTATGTTTATTTGCAACTTGTTTTACTATATCTGCCACTTTTGAAGAATTTGTTTTTTGCATCTCAAAAACTTCTTTACAAATATTTTTTCTTACTTCTTGTGTAAAAACTACTTTCATAACATAACTCCTTTTGACTTACTATATATTTTGTCTAGTAAAAATCAAGTTAAAAATAAAAAAATTAAAATAGTTATTTTTTATGCTTTAAAAATGTGCTATAATAAAAATTGTTAATTAGTAGAAAAAGAGAGGAAATCAAAATGTTAAAAAAATCTTTTGTATTATTTTTAAGTTATAGTTTGTTTTTATCGTCTGCAAATCCTTTGTTTGCAAAAAGAAAAAAGAACAGAAGGACTGCACTTGGCAGAAGTTTTAGAGAATCATCGTCAAATACACCAAAAACTACAGAAAATAATGTACCTGAAACACCTGCTCCAACTCCAATACCTGCTGTTGCACCTGCTGCTGTAGCGGCAACAGCTGATATGAATATTAAACCAGATGCAGAAACAATAGGCAAAATTGACACTTTAAATGCAAAAACTATGTCTTTACAAGGTGGGCAGAAAGAAATGATGAAAAGGCAAGGAGAAATGAGTAAACAATTAGAATCTGTTAATAAACAAGCAGTTGCAGCAACAGAAGCAGCAAATCTTGTTTTAAAAAATGCTGATGAACAAAAGAAAAGAGAGTTTGCAAAAAAATTAAAAGAAATAAATACAGCGCTTAGCGAATTGAATGGTAAAGTTGATGGTGCAAAGTCAGCATGTTCTGGTATTTCAAATGCTCTTAATACTATTTATGGATTAGATGTTGCAACAACAGCGGTTAGTGCTGTTGGAACTGCTGCTGCTGGTTCTGCTTTGGCTGTGGGACTTATTAAAAATAATGACAAAATGATAAAAGGTGAAGATAAAGGAAAAAGTAAAAAAGCTATGGGGCATGCAAGGACTGGGCTTATGGCTGCATCTATTGCTACATCTGGAACTTCACTTGGAACAAGTGCGGCTGCAAGTGTGAATGCAGGTAAAGTTGCAGAAAAAATGAAACAATGCAACACTTTTGTTGGTGAAATAAAAGCATTAAGCGGTAAAGTTAAAGCTTTGATTGCTGATTATAATACAGAAACTGGCAATGCATTTACAGGTGGAAAAAGTGAAATAGTTGCAGCGGATAATATAGGAAATGCATGTAAAGGTTTTGATATTGCAGGGATTAATGCAATTAAAAATAGTATGACTGCATCTGCTGTGATTTCTGGTATTGGAACTGCAACTGCAATTACTGGCACTACAACTTCTGCTATTGCAAATACTCAAAAAATGGCTGGTACAGACAAACAAAAGAAGCTTGATTTAACATCAAATATTATGGCTGGCATCACAACTGGAACATCACTTACAACTACTGCTGTAAGTGGTGCGGTTATAGGCAAAGTGAAAGCTGCAATTGCAGTTGCAAAAAATTGTGAAGCGGCATTATAAATCAATATAAGCAATATATTTTTAAAAGCACACATTTAAGTGTGCTTTTTTTTATACGAATCTATATTCAATTTTCCAGATGAAAGGCAGAATTATAAAGTTGTTTTGCAGCTAACAAAGCTTCATTTGTGATTTTATCACCTGAAATTATTCTTGCGATTTCGGTTATTTTTTGTTTTTCATCCAACTGATCCACCTTTGTTATAGTGATGTTTTTTTCTTCATCATAAAATTTTGCAACTTTGAAATGATGGTTGCTGAAACCTGCAACTTGTGGAGAATGAGTTATCACCAAAGTTTGTATGGAACGGCTTAACCTTGCAAGGCGTTCACCAACAGCACTTGCAGTTGCCCCAGAAATTCCTGTATCAACTTCATCAAAAATAAATGTTCCGGTTGAACTTTTACTTGAAACTATTACCTTGATTGCCAAGGTAAAACGTGCAAGTTCACCACCAGATGCGATTTTATGTATATAATTTTCTGGCATGCCAGGGTTGGTTGTTCCCATAAAATAAACAGAATCTATTCCATTTACACTCCATTTATTTTCATCATCAAATGTATTTATAACAACTGAAATTTTTGCTTTTTCCAGTTTTAAAGGTGGCAATTCAAGATTGATTTTTTCTTCTAAAATTTTTGCAGTTTCAATTCTTTTTTGTGATAAAGTTTGTGCCAATTGTAAATATTTATTTTTAGCATTTAAAACTTCATTTTGTTTTGTTTGCAATATCTCGTCTGTATTATTTATGTTATTTACTTTTTCTTCTAACTTTTTTGTAAAATCATAAATATCGGGGATATCAATATGATGTTTTCTTGATATTTCTTTTAATTTATAAAGTCTCGTTTCTGTATCTTCTAGATCTTGTTCTTCGTTATCTGTACCAGATAATAAATAGTTCAATCTTTCATAGGAATCAAGTAAATTGGAGGCTGCGTTTTCCAAATTTTCAATTATTGTTTTTATATTATCATCTTGTGCTTCAATAGCAATTCTGTTTAATGCGGAAATGGCAGAAGTTATAAAGGCTTGTGGTTCTTCTCCATAATATGATAAATCTTTAAAGGCATCATTTATTGCAGTGATATTTTTTGTTTTATTAAATAATAACTTTTTTTTCTCTTGCAAAATTTCTTCTTCACCCTTTTTATAATCCAGCTGTTGCAGTTCGTTTAAATTAAATTTTAAATATTCTTCATCTTGTTTTGCATGTTGAAATTCATCACACAAAGTTTTATATTCTTTTTCGCAATCTTGCCAAACTTTATAAGCGTTTTTTACATCATTTTTAAGCGTGTCAACACATGCAAAATTATCAACTATATCAATATGGGTTGCAGGATTTAACAAACTTTGATTATCAAATTGTCCGTGTATTTCAATTAAATTGTCCCCTATAGTTTTTAGGATGGTCAAGGATACCGGTACATCATTTACAAAAATTTTATTTTTGCCATCTTTTGATAAAGTACGCCTTAAAATAATTTCAATATTGTCAGTAGTTGAAATAGTAAATGGAATATCAAACCTTGTTAAAATGTCGGTGATAATATTATTTTTTTTTGTATCAAAAGTTGCAATAACGGATGTAAAATCTTTGCCATTTTGTATTTGTGAAACATCACTTCTTGCACCAAGAATGAATGAAACTGCATCTATTAAAATGGATTTTCCTGCTCCGGTTTCCCCGGTGAAAGCTGTTAAATTATGACCAAAAGAAAGATCCAAGTTTTCTATTAAAATAAAATTTTTTGTTATCAGGTTTGTTAACACTTTTAAATCCTTTTATTTTTTATTTGATGATAAAAATTTTTCTATTTGTTTTTTTGCCTTGTTTGTAAATACAATATTTTTCCAGCTTTCAATAACCTGTGGAGTTTCAGCTGTTAATATTTCAACAACATCACCATTTTGTAATTTTGTATCAATAGGTTTTATCACTTTATTTATTTTTGCACCAATGCAATTATTTCCAATATTTGTGTGAACCCTGTATGCAAAATCAAGAGCAGTTGATCCAGTCATAATGTCCCAGGTATCACCTTTTGGTGTAAAACAAAAAATAGAATCCATGAAAGATGAAAGTTGTGATGTTTCAATTATTTCATCTGCACTGGTTATTTTATTTATAGAATCAGATAAATATTTTATCCAATTGAAACTATTATCATTTAATGTGTTAAAATAGCAATTATAACCTATGCCATATTTGGCAATATTATACATATCTTTAGTTTTTATTTGTATTTTCACCCTTGTTCCATTTGGCATTAAAATTGCAGTGTGTAGCGAGCGATAATAGTTTGGTCGTGAAATAGAAATGAAATCTTTAAACCTGTTTGGCAGGTATTTATAATTTGTGTGAATTATACCCAAAATTTTATAACAATTTTCAACAGAATCAGTGATAAAATTAAAACTTATAACATCAAAAATATTTTCAAATTCTATATTTTTATTTTTTTGTTTTTTCCATATAGTGTAAAAATTATTTTCACAGGTTATAATGTCAGTCAAAATTTTATTTTTTTTCATTAAAGTTGTTAATTTAGAAATTGTATCTTTAACAAGTTTTTCACCAGTATTTTTAAAATTTATAACTTTTTCATTTATTTTTTTATAATCACTTTCATATAAAATTTTAAAACATTCATCCTCTATAAAATTTTTCAATTTTGACATGCCAACTCGTTCTGCAAATGGCATATAAAGTGATAAAGTTTCAATCGCAATCCTTTGTTTTTTTTCTTCTTTTTTATGACCATTTATAGTTGAAATATTATGAAATCTGTCAAGAAGTTTTATAATCAAAACCCTTATATCTTTTGAAATAAAAGTGATAAATTTTTTATAATTTTCTGCTTTTTCGTTTGTTTTATCCAAACTTAAAATACGAAGTTTAGTCAGTCCATCAATAATATTTGCTACTTCCACACCAAATAAATTTTTTATTTCATCAATGGTTGTTCCTGTATCTTCCACTACATCATGTAAAAGTGCAGATATAACAGAAATTGTATCAAGGTGATAATTTTTGGCTGCAAAAATTGCAACTTGCAATGGATGAGTAAAATATTCTTCACCTGTGCCACGCAATTGCCCTTTGTGTTTATTACGCGCAAAATCATATGCAAGTTTTATTTTTTCTTCTTCATCAAGTGTCAAAGAATTATTATATTTTTTAACAATATCAACTAAATCTTGTTTTGTTATCATAGGTAAACCTTGACATAAATTTATTTTAAATAACAAAAATTGTAAAGTGAAAAACGCCTAAAAGCTACCTATGAACAAGAATAAAAAATGTTAAAGTTGCTTTAAATTTTCAGCTCCCGGTCTGCCGTCTTTCATAATTTTTACTTCAAAAGTAAGGCGAGAACCTTCATTTATAAATAACCCAGCTCTTTTAACTGCATTTACGTGAACAAACACTTCAATCTGTCTTGGTTCATCCTTGTCTGGAACTATAAATCCATAACCTTTTTCTGGATCAAACCACTTAACTGTACCTTTCATTCTATTCATTGTTTTTCAATATCTCTTTTATTTCTTTTAACATTTGTTTATGATTTTTGTAAATTATTCCAACACCACCTTTTTGTTTCCAATTTATTATATTATGTTCTACATCATCTATTAAAATATTACTTTTTGGACTTCCAATCATAAACTCGTATTTTTCTTGTTTTGGTTTTATTACTTTTATATTTGTAAATATATCTGGTAAATATTTTTTTATCCACTCTTTTTTATACTTTTCAACTTTTTTACAATAATTTTCGTTAGAAGTGAAATTTGGAGCATGTGAAATAATGCCAAAATTATGAGATTTATAATTGGTTTTTAAATAATTTACTGCTTCTTTCATACCTTTCATAAAATCAAGTCTTAACCAAAAATCTTCTTCTTTTTCAAGAATATAATTCCAAAATTTTTTTCTGTTTTCTTTTTCTGTGTCTGTAAGTTCATGAAAAAATTTTCCATTGCCACGATTTTTTATAACACTATCTGCAAACTTGTCATAGTCCACAATAGTTCCGTCCATGTCAAACCATATTTGCATATAACACCCTTAATTATTAAAACTTGATAATTCCCGAATGGAAATGATATACTATTTTTGTTAAACAAGCAAGGTATTAAATGATAGATAATGTGAACTTAAAAAATATTTATGATGTTTTTAACTTTATAGACAAAGATTATATTATCCCTTATGGCAGATATAAGGCAAAATTGGATCTTAGTGTCTTAAAAAAATTAGAAGATAAAGAAAATGGAAAGCTTGTTTTAATAACTGCAATCACACCAACAAAACATGGTGAAGGAAAATCAACAATAACAATTGGACTTTCAGAAGCATTAAATAAATTAAACTATAATTCTATTGCTGTACTTCGCGAGCCATCAATGGGACCAGTATTTGGCATGAAAGGTGGTGCAACAGGTGGTGGTAAGGCGCAAGTTCATCCAATAGATGACATAAACCTTAATTTTAATGGAGATATGCATGCTATTACTGCTGCGAATAATTTGATTGCTGCTGTGATTGATAATCATATTTATTGGGACAATAAATTAAATATTGATACAAACAATATATTTTTTAAAAGGGCAATTGATACAAATGATAGATCTCTTCGTGATATAACAATAAATTCTAAAAAATACACTATCAATACAGGTTTTAAAATTTCAGTTGCAACGGAACTTATGGCGATTTTTTGTTTAAGTAGCGATATCCACGCGCTTAAAAGAAAAGTTGAAAATATTGCAGTTGCAAAAAATTTAACTGGTGAATTAGTTTATGTAAAAGATTTAAAAGTTGCAGGGGCAGTTTGTAAAATTTTGCAAGATGCAATAAATCCAAATCTTGTTCAAACAAGTGAAAATACTCCGGCAATTATTCATGGTGGACCATTTGCCAATATTGCGCATGGTTGCAATTCAATTATTGCAACTAAGACTGCATTAAAGCTGTGTGATTATGCAATAACCGAGGCTGGATTCGCAGCGGATCTTGGCGCAGAAAAATTTTTTGATATAAAATGCCGTATTGGTGAATTAAAACCGGATCTTGCAGTGTTGGTTATTACAACAAGAGCAGTTAAAGAACACTCACTTGAGAACATAAAAGTTCATGTTGAAAATTTACGAAAATTTGGTGTTGGAATTGTTGCTGCACTTAATAAATTTGATACTGATACAGATGATGATATAACAGAAATAAAAAACTTTGTTGCAACTTTGAATTGTCCTTTTGTTATTGCGAATGCTTTTGCAAGTGGTGGGGCGGGATGTTTGGATCTTGCAAAAATCGTTGTTGAAAATATTTCCAAGCAAACAGAAAATAATTTTAAATTTTTATATTCTTTAGATGATAGTGTAGAAGAAAAAATTTCAAAGCTGGTTTTTAAAATTTATCGTGCTTGTGTTATTGTTTACACTGATTAGGCATAAGAAAAGTTAATCTTTTTTAATAATTTCGATATTCACAAAATGCCAATTTGTGTGTCAAAAACTCCTATGTCAATTACAGATGATCCCAAAATGCCTGTACTTCCAGAAACATACAGCTTTCATATAACTGATATAGATGTTAATTTTGGAGCTGGATTTATTGTTGTAAAATCAGGTGATATTTTGGATATGCCGGGACTTCCAATTGTTCCAAGAGCAGAAGAAATGGATATTGAAAGTTAAAATAAAAAAGAGTGTAAAAGCACTCTCTTTTTTTTTCTGCAATTAAAATATAACTATTTACCAAGATCGCAATTTAATTTTTCTGTTTCATTTTCACGACAAGTTTTTTGCCAATTTTCACATTCTTTTTTATTATCATATCCACAGCAATAAAGTTTATACACTAAACATTTTTGTTCTTTTAATGCTTGTTTATTATATAATTTTGACCACATAGTTAAAAATAGCAAAATTACAAAAGTATAAACACTAAGGAAAAATATTTTTAGTGCTATATTACCTTTGAGACAAGAACAACATTTAAAGCGAGCTCTTTTATTTTGTTTTTGCACTTCCACCTTTTTTGTTTTTATATTTGATAATTTATTTTGTGATTTTTTTATTTGTTTTTTTGTTGTTTTTACCATAACTCCTCCTTAAAAATAACTACTTTGAGTTTAACATAAAAAATACAATTTACCATATAATTATAAAAAAACCGCCAATAAAATTGACGGATTAGTTAAGAAAGAAGAAAAATTTTAGTTATTGTTTAATGCATCTTGGCAAGCCTTTGCATCATTTTTTAACTTATTTATTTTTGCTGCAGAAATAGAACCGGTTACGGTTGCTGCACCATGTGTTCCAGTTGAAATTCCAGCCAAAATATTAGTTGAAAGATCAAGATCTCTTTTATTTGCATTTGTGTCAGTTCCTGCAATAGCAGATGTAACAGTTCCAGCAATAGAAGTCAAAGTTCCAACAGTACCAAGACCTACGGTTGATTTTGCAAGGTTAAGAGCCAAAGTAAATTCATGTTGAGCATCTTTGTTTATAAACGCATCACAAGTATTTACTATTGTTTTTGAACTTTCTAGTAAATGTTCGTTGTTTATTATCAATTGATCTGCCTTTACATCTGCATCACCAGCCTTTATAGCAGCCAAGATTTCTTTATCTTTTGCTGTTATTGCATTTGTTTTCATTCTTAAATCTTCTATTGATTTTCTGCAATTATCAGTTCTTGACTTTATTTCTTTATCAAGTTTATGAGTTGCAGCACCACTGGTTCCAATACCAATAACACCGCTTACTGCAGAACCAGCCATAAGACCAGTTGTTGCATTATTCAATTGCTGTTGTTTAGTATCATTATCAGCATCACGTGCTTTTTCTTTTACAATGTTTGTGCCAAGAGCTGATACTGAAGCTGCTGTACCAAGACCTTCCACTACTGATGCTGCTACAAGCAGGTTATAAACTTCGGTCATATCTTGATCAAGTCTTGTACAATAATTTTTCACTGCACCAGCCGATTTTGCAATCGCAGTCATCTTTTTTTGAACTTCCAATTTTTCCTCTTTTGTAAAAGATGGAGTATTCTCTTTCTTTACACAAGTTGAACCAGATTGAATAAAGCCATCATTGCAAGACCAATTACAATGATTATCTTTATAAACTGAACTTTCTGGTTTACCAGTACATACCACACATTTATCACCTCTTTCATAAGTACCAACTTGACAATTTAATCTTGATGGTGGAGTTTTTAACTCACCTGTTATCCCAGATTTTAATCTGTCTCTTTCTTCCCTTGCAAGAGAAGTTCTTCTTGTTCCGCGATTATTTCTGCTTCTTGAGCTGGCATTTACAGCAAATGATCCTATGTTAGAAGCCATCAAACTTATAATTGTTAAAACACTTATTTTTTTATTCATAAAATTTTCTCCTTTTAGATATTTCTAATTTTATCATAAAAAACACCCCTTTACAAGAAGAAAAAGTATTTTTATTATAGATTTTTATTATTTTTTAAGAATTAAAGAAAAATATTAGTCAGTTGGTGGAGTAATTTTTTTCTTTTTCAACTCTTGTTTTGTTTTTTCAGCGATAAGTTCCTTTTGAACTGCACCCTCTGGAACTTTATTTACCATAGGGGATTTTACCTCTCTGGTTTTAGCGCCTGTAATTTCTTTATCTGCCATAGAAGAAATAAAAGATGTATTTTTTTCTTTTTTTGAAACAAGAACAGCAAGTAAAATACAAATAATGAAAAATAAACCAGCAAGAATGTATGTAAATTTCGTTATAAAGCCCGTTGCTGATCTGGCAGAAAAGACACCATTTTTTGATCCACCGCCACCCATTCCCAAAACTCCACCTTCGGATTTTTGCAATAATATAACGGCAATTAACAAAGCAACAACAATAATGTTTGCAACAAATAAAGTATTTATCATTTATGTTTCCTATTTAGTATTTTGATTTTTTGTAAAGTTTATAGTATTGGTTTTTTCAGCTGGATTATTTAATTTACCCTCTAATTTTGAAATCGCATCTTCAAAATTTTCTTCGCTACCTCTTAAAAAATCAAGTTTTACAATCGCATCTTCAAAATTTTTGTTATTATCAGACATAAAAACCTCTTTTAAAATTTAAGCATAAATATAATTTTATTTTTAAACTTTACATTTTAAAAACACAAAAATCAAGAAAATAAAGGATAGTATTTTTTATATTGATATTATGTGAAAAAATAGATATAATTTAGTATTAAAGAGAGAGAAGTATTATGATAAAAAAAATATCTGGAAACTTTTTTAGAGTGTGTTTGTTGTTTTTTGCTTTTGTTTATATGAACACAGATGCATTTTCCAAAAATAATTTTGATTATGTTTATACAATAAAATCTACGAATTTTGATTTTAAACCACAAAAAAATCATTTTCTTGACAGCTTGGCACGTGAATATAAATCTTATGCTATATATAAAAGTGAGATGACAAATGATTTTGATGGTGCGAATTTTTTTGCAAAAAAATCGTTAAAGGCTTATACAGGTGAATTTGTGAAACCTTATGATGTTTATAAATTAAATATGAAGTTGTCTGCTGCTGCTCATATTTATAGAGTGTATGATGATTTAATGTTTTTATTTACTAATAATTTTACTGAAAAATATCCTGTTTTAATGGCGGACGCTCAATCAAAATTTGATTGTTTCATAGATAATGAAGTTTTACACAGCAATGTAAAGCAGGCAAAAACTTGTTATCAAAAATTCACAAAGACTATGGCTATTTTAAATAAAAAATTGGATGAAGTTTGTGATGCAAAATGTAAGTTGTTAAGGCAAGAAACCAATATTGGCAAGAAATTAAAAGAAGAAAGTAAGATAAAAACTACTGCTCAAGTAGTAAGAAAAAAATTAAAATTAAAAAATACAACACATAATCCACATTTAAATAGGTATGTACAGGTGTATCCATTAAATGAGATGGATAAATTAAAAGAAGAAAAATTGTTAATCAAAAATGAAGCGTTTGTAAGACCAATTGGGAAAAAGGTTGTAAATAATGATTTTGTTATTCCAGTTAAAAAAGAAATATCAACTGGCTTTGCAAATACTATGGCAGGTGCAGATTTACAAAATAAAAATGCAGTTAGTGTGAAACCAGTATCAGATGCAGATAATAATAAAAACACTCAAGAAACAAAAGCAACAGAAACGAAACAAGATGCTGTTATAATGCCAAACAATGTTGGAAGTGGCAATGATTTAGCGCTTGCCGATATACAAAAAAAATTGCAAGAAATTGATTTAAAAATTGAATTATTATCAAAGAAAAATTGCAATTGTAATTTGGATGGTATAAAGGCAGATTTATCAAGTTTAACAAATAAAACCAATGTTATGCAAAATCAAAATAACAAAGATGGTGTTGTTATTTTAGAAAAAGAAACGCAAGAGTTAGAAAATAAAATTGAAAATATTGCAGCAGAAAATGGCATTGTTGCAGATGCAAGTGGTAGTGGTGCGGTTGTAAGTATTGAAGCGGAAGTTAAAGAAGAAGTTGATGTTATTGATGCTGATGAAGCAGTTGAAAATGAAGCAGAACAGGAACCTGAATTCCAGGAAATAACAGAAACAGAAACTGTTGAAACAGAAATTTTTGATAAACCATCAAATGCTCTTCCTTATGAGCTTTATTTTGATTGGGATAAAGATAATGTAAAACCAGAATACAGAACAGAGTTGCAGGATATAACAGAAAAAGCTTTGAAATCAAAAGAAACTATTGTGATACAAGGACATACCGATAATACAGGGGATGAAAAATATAATGATGATTTATCAAAAAGACGAGCAACCAATGTTGGAAAAGTGGTGATGTCTTATGGTGTGCCAAAAGAAAAAATTATACTTCAAGGTGTTGGTTCACGTGAACCAAAGGTTCCAACAAAAAAAGGCGAAAGAAATGAAAAAAATCGCCGTGTTGTTATAAAATAAATATAAACTGAAATAAGGAAAATATTATGAAACTTAAAACTATAAATGATATAGATGTTTTGTGTGGCAAAAAAGTTGTTGTTCGTGCAGATCTTAATGTGCCATTTAAGGATGGAAAAATCACAGATGATACAAGGATTAAACGTTTTGCGCCAACTGCAAAATTATTGTCAGACAAAAATGCAAAGGTTATAATTATCACACATCTTGGACGTCCGGATGGGCAAAAAAATAAAGATTTTACAACAAAAATCATAACTGAAACTTTATCAAAATATACAGATAAGCCAGTTTTATTTGTTGATGATGTTATTGGGGATAGTGTTAAGCATGCTGTAAATTCTATGAATAATGGAGATATAATTTTAACAGAAAATGTAAGGTTTTATAAAGAAGAAGAAAAAAATGATGAAGCATTTTCAAGAAAACTTGCAGAACTTGGCGACATATTTGTTGATGATGCGTTTTCTTGTTCTCACAGGGCTCATGCATCAACGTTTGGCATCACAAAATTTTTGCCATCTTTTGCTGGGTTGTTAATGCAAGAGGAAGTTGATGCTCTTAATAAAGCTTTGACTGCCCCACAAAAACCAAATGTTGCAATAATTGGTGGTTCAAAAGTTTCAACCAAAATCACCCTTTTAAATAATATAAGTAGTAAAGTTGATAGTATTATTATTGGTGGGGCAATGGCAAATACTTTTTTAATGGCACAAGGTCATAATGTTGGGGCGTCCCTTGTTGAAAGGGATATGTTAGATGTTGCAAAAGATATTTTAAAAACAGCAGAAAAAAATAATTGCAAGATAATTTTGCCAGTTGATGTTGTGGTTGCATCAGATATAAATGACACAAATAATATCAAAAATGTTGATATAAAAGATATAAATAATGGTGATAAAATTTTTGATATAGGGGAAAAAACTATTGCTGTAATTAAAGATGTTTTATCAAAAACAAAAACATTGTTATGGAATGGACCGGTTGGCGTTTTTGAAGTTGTTCCATTTAATAAAGGCACAAATGAGATTGCAAAAATTGTTGCAAGTATAACAAAAAACAATGGTGCAATTTCAGTTGCAGGTGGTGGTGATACAGTATCAGCAATAAATAAATCAGGTGTAGATGAACAAGATTTTACCTATATATCAACTGCTGGTGGAGCATTTTTAGAGTGGCTTGAGGGGAAAGAGCTGCCAGCTATAACTCCACTTTATAAATAATTTGCTTATTATCCGTAAACTTTTTGCATGTTATGTATATAACCTAGCATTAAGTTCAAGTTATATTTATCTATGTTGAAAATTTTAATAAGTTCATCATAATGGGATTTTTTACCCTTTAAGCCGTCAATTTGACCTTTATTATCATCTGCGATTTTCAGGTTTTCAATACCAGCAAGGTTTTTGATTTCCAATGCTTTTATATAAGAACCAGTTAATAATGTACCATTTGGAAGAGTAGAATTTGCATTATCTAAAACAAGTTTTCCATCTATATTTGCATATTCCATCTTGCTTGGCAATTTGCCGGACATAACAACAAGACCTTTCATAGTTGTATTATTTAAATCTATTGCTGTTAAATCATTATAATTTGTAAAATATACATTTTTAAAGCTGGAATTATTTAAATCAAAACCTGTGGCAGTTCCAAAACCAAGCCCCTTTATTTGCAAGTTTTCAAGGTTAACATTTGAACCACGAGATTTCATTTCTTTTATATATTCAATTTGAATTTCATATAAATTTTTTATTGTTTCAAGATCCAGATTTTCATTTTGTAATTTTGCTTTGAAAAAGCTGTTTGGTGTAAATTTTATATTATTTGGGGTTGCTTCTTTATTCAAAATTTTCATCACTTCAAATAAATTTCCATCAAAATTTAATTTATGAAGTTTTGCAGATTTGAAAAGTTTTGAATTTAAAAGATATAAAACTTTATTTTGATCTGTTATCTTTGTGTCTTGTTCATCAGTATTTTTTGTGCCAAGTAATAAAGTTTCACCACTTTTTTGAACTTCGGCATTATCAGTTATTGTTATTTTGCCAGATTTTAAATAATTATCATAGTTATCAACATCAAAAATGTCTGGGGTGGCAACCGCTCCACTGGTTATTTTAACAGGAGCAATTTCACCTTTTGCATTTGTATTTGAAATATTTAATTTTGATATTTTATTAAGCAAAGTTTCAATTATTGTTGGTGTGATTTCTGTGTCTTTGAAAAAAACTTTTAGACCAGTTGTATCATACATCCTTGAACCATAAATTGAATTTTGCAAAACACTAAGTAAATCCTGGTAAACCGCAATTCCGGTGAAACCTTTTAAATCATCGGAATTTGAAAAATTTTTAAAAGTATAGGTCATACCATCGCCGGTTCTTGCAACTTGTAAAAATTTATTCCAATCAATCATTCCTTCTTTTAAAGGCAAGGTTTCTTCTGCTGGCGTTTGTTGTTGCGATTGTGAAGGGGTTGTTGGTTGCTTACATGACGATAATACATTCACAGGTACAAGCAAGGTTGCACAACTTAAAAACATAGCAAACAATTTTGCAAGTTTTTTAGAAGAATTTTGTTTCATAATAACTCCTTATTCAACATAATGAGGTTATTTTAGACTATTTTTATCTATTTTGTCAAGTTTTCTTTTTATATAAAAAAACGCAGTAAAAATACTGCATTTTTAAAATTGTTTAAAATAAAAACTATTCTTCATCATTTGGCGAGGCAACATCACTTTCTGTTTCAAGGATTTGTTCACCCATGATTTCTTTTTCTATTAGTTCAAGATCTTCTTTATTTTCTTCTAACTCTGTATATTCAACATTTTTTCTGTAGCTTAAGATAAGATTGTTATAAAGTTCTTTGATATTCAATTTATCTTCGTCAATTTCTTGTAAAGCAACGGAAGTATTTTTTTTGAACTTTTTTTCAACCATTACTGGTGAGCCCTTGGATAAATCTTTTGCCCTTTTTGCTGCTGCCAAAACTAAAGTAAATCTGTTTATTATTTTATCAAAACTTTCTTTGATAACTATACTTGCCATATTAGAATCCTTTTTTAATGTGTTTTGTTTTATACAATAGTTTAATATAATATTCAAGAAGATTTATTTTTATTTTTTTGCCACCTCCCTTGAAAATAAAAATAAAAGTACTATATTAATAACAGAAAAAAATGTTATTTTTCCTTGAATTTCCTTTTTAAAATACCCATATGGAGAGTAAGATGTTAAAGAAAATTTTTACAATTTTGTTTGTTTTTATTGTATATTCGCAACCATCATTTGCTATGTATTTATCATTTGATGATTGTATTTCAATGGTGGAAAAAGAATCGCAAGATCTTAAAAAAGCTGAATTAAATCTTGAAAAAGCAGAAAATATGTTAAAGGTTGCAAAATCATCACGGCTTCCAAAAATAGAAGCAACTGCTGGTCTTTTCCACAATTTCAACCTTACAGATGGCAATGATACAAGGACGTTAAAACCACATCCTGCACTTCCGCCACATTTAAGGGGATTGACTTATTTATTGCCGACTTTGTTTGATCAACCGGCAGGAAACAAGTTGGATATTCCAGATAATTTTTTTTCAGCGGAAGTTAATATAACTCAACCGATTTATACTTTTGGGAAAATTGGAAATGCAGTAGATAGTGTAAAACAAGCAATTATTGCTTCAAAAATAGGAAAAGATTTTGCAAAAAAAGAAGTTGATTTTGCAGCAGCAAATTTATATTGGACTGCAAAAATGTTGGATGATGTTGTAAAAGTAGCAAGAAAATCGCTTGATTATACAAAAGCCTCCAGGGATAAATTAAAAAAAGCAGGACGAGTTGCAAGAATAAATTTAGTTAAAATAGAATCGGATATTGCCACAAAAGAAATAAAATTATCAGATGCAATTTTTAATCGTGATAGTGCGTATAGAATGTTAAAAGTTTTGATAAATATTCCAATGCAAGAAAGTTTGGTATTAACCAGCGAATTTCCAAAAACTTTTACAAAGTTAGAAAATTATGATGTTAACAACAATCCAGAATTTAAATTGCTGGCACATCAAATTCAAATGAAAGAGCATTCTGCATCAGCAAAAAAAGCAAATGATTATCCATCACTGGTGGCACTTGCCTCTTATCAATATAATTCGTTTAGCCCAGAAATAGAGAGCGTTTTTGATAAACAATATAAGCAATTTGCAAAGTTGGGGATTGCATTAAAAGTGCCATTGTTTTCTGGTGGTTTAAATAGTGCGCATTCCATGATAGAAACTTTGGAAGCAGGCAGTTTAAAGCAAGAGCTTGATAAAAAGCAAAAAATAAAAACAGAAGAATTTAATACTGCAGTTGCAAATTATACTCATTTACAAGAAAATTTAAAAACTTTGAAAGAAGCAAAAAACCTTGCTGAAAAAGCTTATTTTTTCTCGGAAAGCAGGTTTGAAGCTGGGCAAACTTCGGCTGTGGAGTTATCACAAGTTTCCGAGTCTCTTTATAATTTAGAGTTGGCAGTTTTAAATTATAAATTCAAAATTTTAATGACAAAAGAACAGATAAAAAAATTAAGTGGAGATGTTTATGATAACGCAAAATAAAAAGAAATTATATGCTTATATTATAACAATAATTTGTGTTGCCTTTGTTTACAGATTTATAAAGGTTGGTATGGAAAAGTTTGAGGTTATATTGTCTCCACAAAGAGAATTTATCACAAATGGCAAAAAGGTTGAAGTATTGGAAATAAAAAAAGAAAATAATTTTATAAAAGTTCCTTTGTCTGTGAAAAACAATAAAGCATATATTCCACAAAATAAATTAAAACTATTTTTTAAAAATCAAAAAATTGAAAATGGTGGTGAAATTGTAAATGTAAATAGTGTACTAGATCTTGATACTGGTATGTATATTTTAAAAACAAAGGATGTGGCAGATGGATTTCATTATGCACTTATTAACAAAGATGGAATTTTTATTCCAACAAATGCAATAGATGAAAATAAAGTTTATATAAAAGAAAATGGCAAAGCAGTTGCAAAAGATATAAATATTATTATGAGAGATGAAAATATTGCCCTTATTAATGGAATTGTTGAGGGAGATATTTTAATAATTTCAAAAGTACAAGATGGTGAAAAAGTAAAATAAAAAAGGAATAAAAAAATGATTAAATTTTTTGTTAAAAGACCAATTACAACTTTGATGTTTGTTTTGTTTTGGGTGATACTTGGGATTGTTTCGTTTCCAAATTTAAATATTGAAAGGACTCCATCTGTTGATTTACCAATAGTTACAACTACTTTGATATACCCTGGGGCTTCGCCTGCGGATATTGAAAAGCAAGTGATACAAAAGGTGGAAGATGCAGTAAGTGAGATTGCGGGACTTAAGAAAATATTTTCTCAATCCTTTGAAAATTTTGGGATTGTTATGACGGAATTTAATTTGGGTGTTGATGTAAATGATAAAGCCAATGAAATAAAATCAAAAATTGATGCCATAGCAAGCAATTTGCCAGCAGATGTTAAAAAACCAATTGTAAAAAATTTTAATCCGTTCCAAGAACCAGTGATGGAACTTATTTTAACAGGAGCATCAGCAAGAGATTTACAAGAATACACAAAAAAAACATTATCTACAAAAATCACTGCAATTAGTGGGGTTGCCTCTGTTAATATTTTTGGTGGACGGGAAAGAGCAATCAGAGTTCATTTAGATCCAGAACTTATGACCAGTAAGGGAATTACAATTTTAGATGTTATAACATCCCTTGCATCAAAAAATATAAATGTGCCAAGTGGAAATATTGATGAAGGAAATAAATCTTTTAATATAAGGTTTATAGGTGAATTTGATTCTGTTGATAGTATTAAAAATTTACAGATAACAACCCTTGAGGGATATAAGTTTTTATTAAAAGATATTGCAGAAATCAAAGACGCAGAAAAAAATATAGAAACAGGAGCAAGATATAATTCAAAAGATGTTGTTATTTTATCAATTGTAAAGGCAACAGATGGCAATTCAATTAAAATTTCAAAACAATTAAGAAAAAAATTGCCAGAATTTATTGGGGCTTTACAAAAAGTTCATCCATCTGCAAATATAGAAATAATTCAAGACACATCAAAAAAGGTAAAATCAGACACCTTTGACACTTTGGGTGGAATTGCGCTTGGTGTTTTATTTACAATTCTTGTGTTGTTATTTTTTACAAGAAATTGGCGAACAACAATGATTGCTGGTGTTGTTATTCCTGCATCTTTGATTGCTGGATTTTTCTTTATGGATAATTTTGGTTTTACAATTAACACTATGACTCTGCTTGCTTATTCATCAGCACTTGGAACGCTTGTATCAAATGCAATTATTTTAATAGAGGCAGCATCCAATGAATTAAAACAAGGGAAAAGTAAACAAGATGCCGCAATTGATGGCACAAAAAAGCTTGCAGTATCAATTCTTGCAAGTGTTGGAACGAATGTTGTTGTGTTTTTGCCTATTGCCTTTATGGGTGGAATTGCCGGAAAATTTATGGTGCAATTTGGAATTAGTGTTGTTTATTTAACAATTTTATCACTTATATTTTCTTTTACTTTGACACCAATGATGATTGCTTTGTTTTTAAACCCTACAAAAAAAGATGTAAAGGTGAAACCTCTTACAAAAGAATCATTTGTTGGAAAATGGTTTGATTTTCAACATAAAAATCCATTAAAGGTTCTTGGGGCTTATTGTGTTATTTTGGTATTTTCTTTATTTCTTATGAAATTTGTTGGAAATGAATTTTCACCTGCCCTTGATATAGATGAGATACTGGTTATTGCAAAAGCACCAAAGGGAAGTACTTATGAAAAAACAGCATCTATTGCAAAACAGATAGAAGATAAGCTTAAAACTTTTAAAGAAGTAAAATCTTTTTCAACAAAAATTGGAGATAAAGGACTGCAAAACATAACAATAAATGTAAACTTAATTCCAGCATACAGAAGAGTAAGTGATAAAAAACTTATAAAAAGAATGTTTGAAAAAATGTATGAAATACCAGATGCTGAAATTCAAATGAGTCCAGGAAAAGGAATGGCATCAGGTGGAATAAAAGTTGATATGGTTTTATATATTTATGGTGATGACAATGTTAAACGTGAAGCTTATGCAAAACAAATACTTGATATGATTGTTAATACTCCGGAGGTTCAAACAGCAGTTTTGAATCAACAAGAACCAAATAAAGAAATAAAATTTATCCCTGATTCTGATAAAATGGATTTTTGGGGAATTAAAAATGCTTATGCTGGTTTGGTGTTAAGGTATACAATTTTTGGAAATGACAATTATAAATATAAAGAAGGTGGAAATGAATATCCAATTATTCTTGATATTGCCGCACCTTTTAAAAATAATGATGTATTTCAAAATGTATATTTAAATTCTAAAAAAGGTTTGGTGCCACTTTCAAAACTGGGTGAAATAAAAAATACACTTGGTGAAAGGGATATTGCAAGAATCAATAAAACAAGAGTAAGTGCAATACATATAAATATTGGAAAATCCACTTTGTCTCCTGTTCAAAAAAAGATACAGAAAAAAATCAATACTATAAAATTTGAAAATGGATATTGGACGGCATTTGGTGGAATGAGTGAAGTTCAACAAGAAACAGTTAGCGAAATTACAAAGGCATTTTTGCTTGCAACTATACTTACATTTATGCTACTTGCTGCTATTATGAACTCGCTTACACACACAATAACTATTGCAACATCTATTTTGACCAGTCTTGCCGGATCATTTATATTGTTATTTTTATCTGGTGCTTCTATGAATGTTTCTGGGATGCTTGCTGTCGTTATGTTAGTTGGTTTGGTTGTTAATAATAACATACTGGTTTTGGAACCAACAATTGCAAGAATGCAAAATGATTACAGACCAAAAGCAATATTGTGGGAGGAGCTCTCTTCTAAAAAAGACATGATTTTGATGACATCTATTGCGGTTATAACAGGAATGATTCCACAATTTATAAGTACGGATCAAACGAAAACTTCTATGGCTGCTATTATGATGGGTGGAATGTTTGCCAGTTTGGTATTTACATTTATTTTAACTCCTGCTATATTTTTCATCATAGAAAAAATGTTTAATAAGAAAAAATTTAATGAAAATAAAGATTTATAATTTCATTTTATTTTGATTTTTTATTTTTTTATGAATGATATAAAGATAATAACTTTTGGTTGCAGGCTTAATATTTTTGAATCAGAAATTATAAGGCAAAAACTTATAAAATCTGGGCTTTGTGATGTTGTGGTTATTCATTCTTGTGCCATTACCAAAGAAGCAGAAAGACAGGCAAAACAAGAAATAAATAAAGTTATCAAAAACAATCCTGGCAGTAAAATTATTATCACTGGTTGTTCCGCACAAAACTCGTATGAAAAATATAAAGAAAATAAAAATATTTTTGCAATACTTGGCAACCGCGAAAAATTACAACAACAATATTATGACAAGCTTGCAACTTTGCCACCAACTCTTATCCCATATTGTTTTGTTGGCGAGCCACAAAAAAATCCACCAGAAATGATTGAGATAGAAAAAAATCAACAACTTTTCACTTTTGATGGCAAGACAAAAGCTTTTGTACAGATACAGCAAGGTTGCAATAACAGATGCAGTTTTTGTATAGTTCCTTTTTTGCGTGGCAAGTGTCAAAGTTTCAGTGAAGAAAGTATTCTTAATCAATGTGATGGCTTTTTAAAAGAGGGTTATAAAGAAATTATTTTAACTGGAGTTGATATTTCTGCTTATGGAGCGGACACAAAGGATAAAAATCTGTTTACCATTACAAAAAAAATACTTGAAACTTTTCCAACTCTTAAACGTTTCAGGTTATCATCACTCGATCCTGCAAAAAATTATGATGAAATTTTTAATTTAATGAAAAAAGATAAGCGAATACTTCCTTATTTCCATTTATCTTTACAATCTGGTGATAACGCAGTTCTTTATAATATGAAGCGCAGGCATACAAGGGAACATTTGATTGAACTTTGTAAAAAAATCCATGATATTTCACCGCATATTTCAATAGGGGCGGACATTATTGTTGGCTTCCCAGGGGAAACGGATGAGCAGTTTGAAAATACCTATAACCTTGTAAAAGAATGCAATATTACTCATTTGCATGTGTTCCCTTATTCAAAACGTGTTGGGACACTGGCTGAAAAAATGCCAAATCAAATTGATATCAATGTTAAAAAAGAAAGAGCAAAAAAGCTTCGTGAACTGGGCGAGCGTTTGAAACATAAATTTATTTATCAAGAAAAGGACAGGATTTTATCTGTTCTTGTTGAAAACAATAATCAAGGCTATACAGATAATTATTTATTTGTAAAAATTGTTGGTGTGAAAATTCCCGATAATTCAATCGTTGATGTTAGGATTAAAGATATAAATGAAGATAATGAAATAATTGCAGAAGTGGTTTAGTAAAAATAAAATTTTATCTTACCATTTGATTCCAATCTTCTATTGCTTTATCTCTGTTAAGTCCTACCCCGTTTATATTGTTATCACATTTTTTATTTTTACAAAATATTATGGTTGCTATATAATAACTCATAGCAAAAGAAATCTTTTTTTGACTTGGTCTTTTATTACATATGGGACAACGAGCAATTTTTGTTTTCATCTATAAAACTCCTTTATTTTGATTCATTAAAAACTAATCAAAAAAACAAATCAATAGAAATTTATTTATAAATGATTATAAACTTGCGCCCTCTTCTAAAATTTCAACTGCTCTTTTTGTATATTTGTTATCTTCACCATAAATCACTATTTCTTTATATAATGTGGATTTTGATTTTGAATGTTTTTTTGCCACAATAACAACTCTGTTTGCAAGCTTACCAACTTTTGAAACAATAGGATAAATTTTTATCTCTCCCATATTATTTGATTTTAGTGCAAAAATTATTTCATCCAATCTTTCGCTTTGATGTATTATTGCAAAATAACCCCTGACACGCACTTTTTTTAAACTTTTTTCTATCCATTTAAAAAGATCTATATCTTTTTCATTGTGGGCAATTGCCTTTATTTTATTTGGAGATAGTGTACCAGCATAATATGGTGGATTTGTTATCACAAGATCGTAAATATTTTCTTTGATATTTTTTATATTTAAAATATCGTCTTTTATCCCCCTTATATTTTCAAAATTATTTTCTTTTATACTTTGTGCAAAAAATGACAGCAAAATTTCTTGTTTATCAATCCCTGTGATATCAAGATGTTTATATTTATATTTTAAACATAAACTGATTCCTCCACCACCAACACCAACATCCAAAACTTTTTTTATTTTTTTTGCAAGGGTTTCATTTATGACTGCTGCCAACAAAACTGCATCACTGGATGCCTTTAACCCAGTTTTTTCTTGAACAATTTTTACCTTGTCTTTTAAAAGTGTATTTATTTCCGTTTCCAATTTTTTAATCCTTGAAAAAGTTATGAAATTACTTTAAATTTTAAGCCTAGGATATTATAAAAGAGATTAAAATGGAACAAGAAAATAAAGAAATGACCGCTGATGTTGTATTTGTTGAAAATACCGATATAGCACAAGTTGAAAATCAACCTTTACAACAAAATGAACCTATTGCAACGGAAAATAATATGCTTGAAAATGTTGCACCTGTGGAGAAGAAAAATACAGAGGCTTCCCTTGAAACTGCGACTGAAAAACCAGTTGAAAAAACAGAAATAAAAGAGCAAGAAAAAAATGATAAACCGGTTATAGAACGCAAACAAACAACTGGGGTTGCATCTTATGTTTCTGTTCCCGAAATCACAATTACCCCAGAAAACACCAATATAAAAACTATATCAACTTTCGCTGTGTTTGATTATTTAATGGCGATAGCTATTCTTTTATTATTTACAAAAACTAGTGTAAAATTTAAAACTGAAAAAATTATAACAAGAATTTTAACACCAATTAAAAAGCATACTTTTTTCATTTCTGTTTTTTGTTTTGGACTTGCAACTTCTATGTTTTTTAAAAGTGATTTTTTTAATATTGGATTGCAAGGTAAGTTATCGTTTGGTGTAAATTTATTGTTTATTATTTTTGTAAATATAACTGCTATTTTTATTGGACTTTATGGTTGTCAAGTTATAAGAAAAAAATCAAAAAAAATTGCAAAAATATCGGGCGAAAAGTTTGCTTTGTTGGGACTTGGCGTTTTTAATGTTATATCAATTTTACTCTTTTTTATAACAGAGTCTTTATTTGGTTTATTACTTTCTTTTATCTTAACACTTATCAAAAGCATAATATTTTTAAAGGGTGTGAATAATGAAAAATTTACAAAATTTTATGGTTTTGCAACTAACCTGGTTTTATTTCAAATAATGATTTTGGGGATATTTTTGAAATCATCAAGTATACTCATGTTATTTTGTTTATTATTTATCAACACATTTTTTAATAAAAGGATTTAATAAAATGAATTTTCCAAATGTTTCACCGGTTGCATTTTCAATTTTTGGCTTTGAAATAAAATGGTATGCTCTTGCTTATATAGTTGGATTTATTTTTTCTGATTTTTATATAAGAAAGATTTTAAGAAAAAGCGAAAATCACAATATTTCATACAGCATGCTTGAACCACTTGTTTCTTATATGATAGTTGGTGTGATTTTGGGTGGCAGGCTGGGTTATACTCTTGTTTATAACTTTAAATATTATTTTTATAATCCCATTGATATTTTCAAAGTTTGGGAGGGGGGCATGTCCTTTCATGGTGGGTTGTTTGGGGCGGCGGTTTCACTTTATGTATGGTCTAAAAAATACAAACAAAGTTTTTTATATATGGCGGATGTTTTAACTTTGACTGCTCCTGTTGGTTTGTTTTTGGGGCGTATTGCAAATTTTGTAAATGCAGAACTTTATGGACGAAAAACTACCTCTAAAATAGGAATGATTTTTCCAAATACTGATGGTATTCCAAGACATCCAAGCCAGTTATACGAGGCAGTGGGCGAAGGTATAATTTTATTCATACTTTTATATTTTTTAAGAAAAAAGAAAGCGGTCAGAAACAGGTATGGTATGGGATTTTTTTCATTTATTTTAGGTTATGGAATAATCCGTATAATAGTTGAAAATTTCCGTGAACCTGATGTACAACTTGGCTTTTTATTTTCAAATATAACTATGGGTCAAATATTAAGTGTTCCAATGGTTGTGGGCGCCGTGTTTGCTATTATATATTTACTTAAAAAATCACCAAAAGATGCAAAATTTATAACATCATCACTTCTTGAATCTTTTAATTTAAAGGCAAAATTTTTTACAAGAAATGGGGGTGTATCAACCGAAGCATACAAAAGCGCAAATTGTAAATATGGTTGTGGCGATACAGATGATAATGTTAAAAAGAATCGTGAAATTTTAATGTCAAATTTTGGTGTGGATGCCAATACAAATTTAATCACTCTTAATCAACAACATACAAACAATGTGATTGTGATAAATGAGCCGATAAAGGATACAAAAAAATATTTGGATGTTGTTGCAGATGGTATAATCACCAATCAAAAAAATCTGGCGATAGGAGTGTTAACGGCGGATTGTGTTCCAGTTTTAATGTATGATGAAACAACAAAATATGTTGCTGCAATACATTGTGGATGGCGCGGTATACATGATAACATTATAAAAAATGCGGTTGATAAACTCTTGGAATTAGGAGCAAAAACAGCAACAATAAATGTTGCAATTGGACCTTGTTTAAAGCAAAAATCTTATGAAATACAGCCAGAATTTATGAATAAAATTATCGCACAAAACTATAACTACAAGCAATTTTTTAAGAAAAAAAGTGGCAAAATATTTTTTGATATTACAGCTTTTGTCTCTATTAAATTAAAAGAGCTTGGCATAAAAAATGTGGAAGTTTTGGATTTTAATACTTTTGATAGCGATTTTTTCAGCTATAGACGTAGCTTTTTAACAAAAGATTATAATAACGGTGATCCAACCAATCACGGCCGCCAACTTTCAGTTATTATGAAGATGTAGTGATTATGTTTTAGTTTTAAACTATTAAACAATAATATATTTTGAATTTTATTAAAAATGCACTACTAATAACTGCAAATTTTTTTGCACTTTTCATTATAATGTTCTTTTATTAAATCTTTCACTTGGTATGCACTATAATAAGATGTGTCCAAATTTACAATTAAACATGCTCTATAACAATCATATGAAGAACTTTTTAAATTTCGTATAGCAGATAACATACTTTGTAAAAGTATTTTTTGTTCTCTCATCTCTTTTATTAAACTATTTAACTCTGTACTGGAATTTGGAACACTCATCTGTATAGTAGATTTCCACCAGTTTTGTTTTGGTACACAAGTATAAAATTCTTGTGCATTCACCATAGTTGCAACAAGCAAGCTTGCAAGTATTGTTATTTTACTAGTTTTCTTAATCATAGTTTTCTCCTTTCTCTTTTATGATTGTTTAAACATTTCATATCCAGCTGGGCAGCTTGATCTTAAATCAATAAGCTCCATACCATTCGGACACTTTCCATTTGTGATTTTTTTAAGTTCATATCCCTCTGGACATATTCCTTTGCTTGGTGCAAACAGATCCATCCCTGTGGGGCAATTGCCACCGCTAACTTTTATCCCAGTTGTCCCCTCCGGACATACAACTTGATTGCAGGTTTGGAATGTAGTTTTGTTGAGTATTGTTCCAACCGGACAAGATTTACATAACCTATCATTTGGCGACCAAAAATTGTTTGCCTTTAATCCAGTTGTTGCATCAATGCTATTACACTTTACTTTCCCATTATCATATTTTGGCTCTAACGTAGTGCCACAAACTTCTTTCCCGCCGGCACTTATTCCATATTTTGCAAGGGTTTCGTGTATAAGTTTTTTGGTTGCTTCACTCGCACCAAAAGTACCAGATTTATACAACAATAACCCAAACAAAATTGCATACTTAATTTTTGTTTTTTTCATATAGTCTCTCCCGTTTTTTTCATCACTAACCATTAGCGATAGGAAGTTCAGAACTATATTACATCAATAGTGTATAGTATTATAACTATTCCTATACCTTCCTACCATTACAGTAGGAATCCCTAACTAAAATAAGACTTTTCGTCCTTTATGTAATAGGGTTCTGACACCCTTTCATCTAAATTCATGATAAAATTAAAGTATAATTTTTGCAAGCAAAAACTGGCCAATATTTTTGCCATAAAATAATTTACAAAAACACAAATTTAAAATACAAAAATATTGGAATGATATATTTAAATTCATATCACACAAACTACTAATCTTTGGAAACAATAAATCCCTATCATTGATTTTTACAGAATTCACCCCTGCCGTATTTCATATATATGTACTCAATTTTTTAATTTCAAGAGGCAAAGTGAAAAAATTTATTTATTTCAAATCTATTGTTGCGTGGATGTGGCCTGTGATAGTATAAAGTTTATTGTTTTCAAATGAAAAGGAGTCGCCTTTGACATTGCCGTTTTTAAATAAAATTGTGATAGATTTATCGCCTTTGATATTCATGTTATTAAAATCTATTATTGCCTCTTGTGCCAGGATTGTATTTTGTTCATCAACAATTTCTACGTTGCCAGACATAGAAAAAATGTTTTGTTTTTTTTCAAGATTTCCGGCATCTGTTTTAAATAAAACTCGTTTGCCATTTGATGTTATCACACTGCCACTTACAGCTAAAAATTCCAAAAAATTTTTAAATTGGTTTTCGGTAAATTTTCCAACTTTGATTGAAAAGTTTATGCCATTATCGCCACGTCCGCGAAGCTCTCCATTTGTGATAGAGTAAGAAATGTTGCTTAAGGTTTTGATATTTGGAAATGCAATTTTAATTTTTTTTATTTCTGTATTAAATTGTGGAATGAAAATAAGTGAAAAAATTATTATTAAAATCACAAGAGGTATGATTATTTTTGATAGTAAAATTATACGGCTGTGAGTTGAAACTGATTTATAAAAAAATAAAATTTTCCTGCATCCCAGCTTATAATTTGCATATTGTTTTTTAACTAGCTCTTTTATTGTCAATTAAAATTCCGCGTCTTTAAAATATTCTTTTAATTTTTGATCTAAATTTCCATTGGTTAAACAGATGATTTTTGCAAGTGTATAATTTTCGGTTAATTTTTTATTTTCATCAAAGGCTAGGACGTAGCCGCCTGCTTCTTTTGCAATTAAAATGCCAGCTGTTAAATCAAAAAAATCAGCTGTATTTATAATACAAGCATCAAGTGAAGAAGCAGAAAAATATGCAGTGCACAAGCAAGCAGATGAAAAATAAACTGGATTTTTAAAGGTTGTTTGTTGGGTGCTGCCTGCAATTCCTATTGCTGCAGTAAATAAATCTTTTGTATGGGACACACGGATACGGCGAGTAAAACGGGATTCAATTACAAAGGCGCCACGACCTTTTTCAGCATAAAAAATTTTATCAAGTACCGGAATATAAATTACGGATGCTATGATTTTTTTTTGTTCTTCAATTGCAATGGAAATTGCAAAAAATGGCATGCCTCGTTTGAAACTATCAACACCATCCATCACATTTATAATAAATTTGTGTGCTATATCAAGACCGCGTTTTTCGGTGTTTGGGGTGATAAATCCGTATCTTGGGCGAACCTCTTGCAATATATCGGTTAGGACATTTTCAATTCGTAAAAGTGATGATTTAACAAAATTGTCTGCACCGCGTACCGAAGATTGAAGTTGTTCAATTTCGCCAAAATCCCGCAAAATAAACCTTGAAACTTTTTGACATGCGGAAATCAAAATATTTATATTAGCCGAAACATCTTGCATAACAATCACCCTATTTACGATTTATAACTTTTTTATCATATTAAAATTTATTAAATTTTTCAATGAATTTTTTTGCTAGTTCCAAGTTTCATTTGGGTCAAAGCCATTTTGTTTTTCCCATTCTATTTGTTGCTCTCGGTGAAAACTTACACATTCATTGCCATTATTTTTGGTAAGTGATGCACCATCAGTTGCAACAAAAACATTTAAATTCATTTTTTCTGCCAAAGTTTTAACTTGTCTTAAAAAATCTTTTGCAATTTCTTTTTTATCCATGGTCATAAAATTTTTCCTATTATTTATTATGGCGACTATCAATAATCACCACGCACAAAATAAAGTCCGTGTGCTGGGGCGGTTGGACCGCCACGTGTTCTGTCGCAATCTTTGAAACGTTTATAAAATTCGTCTTTGTCCCATTTTAAAGTTCCCACTTCCAACAGGGAACCCACAATATTTCTTACTTGATGATATAAAAATGATTGAGCGGAAATGTTAAAATCAATTTCATGGTCGCCATTTTTTACAACTTCTATATTTGTTAAAGTTCTTATTGGTGAAGATGCCTGGCACCTTGCGGCACGGAAAGTTGAAAAATCGTGTTTGCCAATTAAAAGTTTTGCCGCTTCATTCATTTTTTCAACATCCAATGTTTGATACACCCACAGCATTCTGTTTTTATAGATTGGAGAGCAAACCGCCCTGTTAAAAATTTTATAGACATAATGACGCGCAACACAAGAAAACCTGGCATTAAAGTCATTATCAACTGGTGTGATATCCAAGACTGCAATGTCATCACCAGCGGATGTTAAATGAAAATTAAGTGCCTTTAACATTTTATATGTATCGTATTCTTTTGTTGTTTCTATATGAATTGGCATTTTTATCGCATGAACGCCGGTATCGGTTCTGCCACAGGCGGTTGCACGTAAATCTTCGCCACAAAATTTTAAGATTGCAGTTTCAAGGGATAATTGAATAGTTTTAAGATTTTTTTCCCTTTGCCATCCGTGATAATTTGTGCCTGCGTATTCAAGCGTCAATTTGTATTTAAAACTCACCTAGTCTGTCCCCTTTTTTCAATTTATATCCATTTAAGAAATCTTTTGCCATCATAGGCTTGCCACCAACTTTTTGCAGTTCAAGGATTTTTATAACTTTGTTATCACCACATATAACGGCAAGTTTGTCATCATATAATGTACCTGCAAGCTCACTATTTGCAATGATTTCTGTCATTTCGCTTTTGATTATTTTTAATTCTGTTTTTCCGTGAAAAGTTTTTGCAACTGGGGTTGGAAACATTCCGCATATTTTTTTATGTATTGAAAATGCCGGCAAGTTCCAATCAATAAGCAGTTCATCATTTTTTAATTTTGGAGCAAGTGTGAAATTATCACCTTGTTTTGTGGCGGTGATGTTATCTTTATTTTCAAGATATTTTAATATCAAGTTTGCCCCCATATCACTTAAAATGTTAAGCAGATCACCATAAGTAGTATTGATATTGATTCCCGTTTCACCCTTTAAAAGCATGTCGCCAGTGTCAAGACCCGCATCCATTTTCATAATTGTGATACCAGTTTTTTTATCGCCGTTTATGACCGCCCTTTGTATAGGGTTGGCACCACGAAGAGATGGCAGAAGTGATGCATGTATATTTATACAAGGTGCAATATCCAGCAAAGATTGTGGCAGTATCAGACCATAGGCACATACAACAATAATGTCTGGTTTTAAGGTTGCAAGTTCTTTGACCACATCTTCTGTTTTAAAATTTTTTGGAGTTTTAACGGGGATATTTAATTCCTCTGCCTTTATATGTACTGCCGATTTTGTGATGATACGTTTTCTGCCAGTTGGTTTTGGTTGTTTTGTATAAACTGCAATCACATTATGAGTTCCCGCAATTGCGGTTAATGCAGAAACAGCAAAAGTTGGCGTACCCATAAACACTATATTTAATTTATTCATTTTTGTTTTCTACCTCTTTATCTAGCTCGTTAAATTCCAATAAATCACCATCTGTCATTTCATATGAATTTGCATTTTTTGTAAATGTATCTGGCAGTTGTTTTGTTGTGTTTGCACCCATTTTTTTAAGGCGTTCGGCAATAGAAATTGCGTTTCCTTTACCAGTTGCAAGTTGTAAAAAAGCATTATCGTATGCGGTTTTTGCAGTGCCAATACCTTTTTCTATTTTTTCCATATTATCAACAAAGCCATAAAGTTTATCATATAAAATGCCGGCGGTTTTTGAAATTTCCTTTACATTTTGGTTTTGTTTTTCAATGTTCCACAGATTTTTTATAGTACGCAAAATTGGAATAATTGATGATGGTGTTGTGATTGCGATATTATTTTTATAGGCAAAATCATAGACTGAAATGTCCGCCTTTAATGCCTCAAGATAGGCGGATTCATTTGGAATAAACATAAAAACAAAATCTAAACTGCTGCCGTCTATGTTTTTTTGATACTCCTTTTTTGACAGCTCTTTTATATGGCGTTTTATCGAATCTATATGTAAATCCATATGTTGTTTTGCCAATTTTTCGTCGTCTTCTTTTACATAATCCATAAAATTTGAAAGCGAAACTTTGGCATCTATTATCATTTTTTTGCCCTCTGGCATCATAATCACGCAATCGGGACGTTGATTTGCGGCATTTTCATCCTTTACATTATATTGCATTTGATAGTCGCGACCAGCCATAAATCCCGACATATCCAATATGTTTTTTAATTGATGTTCGCCCCAATCTCCCATCACTTTATTATTGCCACGAAGAGCCTTTATAAGATTATCGGCATTTTCATTTATGCTGTTATGTGCCTTTTGCAAGTTCAATAATTCATTTTTTAACATGCCTTTATCTTCGGCATTTTGGCGGTTTGTTGTTTCAATCAAAGTTTTAAAACGCGACAAGTCATCTTTGAATGGATTTAATAAATGCCCCAGGTTTTCGGTTTGTTGTTGTTGCAACCCAGTTTTTTGTTCCTCCAAAATTTTTGTTGAAATATTTTTAAAACTGCTTTCCATTTTATCGTTTAAAGTTTTAAAGATAAAATCAGTTTGTTTTTGTTGTAGTTCAAATAAATTTTTGTCGCTTTCAATTTTTTTGCGATTCATATATGTATACACAAAACCAGCGCCCAGCATAACACCAAACAAAAAACCAATCAAAATTCCTGTTGTCATTTCCATATAAAAATCCTATAATTTTTAAAGTTAATATATTTAAAATAAAAAAGCAAGAACAAAAATGAAATATAAAAAATTGAATATTGTGATAGAGCCGGATGGTGTTTTACATCAAAAAGCGCATGAAGTTGAAACTATTGATGAAGAAACTTTGGATCAAATTTCCCAGATGTGCAAGCTTATGACTTCGCTTTCTGGGATTGGGCTTGCCGCAAATCAAGTTGGACTTTTAAAACGGATGCTTGTTATTGATGCGAAAACTATTGCGATGGAGGATAAAGATCCAGCGCCAAAAGATGATTATTTAGTTCTTATAAATCCAAAAATTGTGAAAGTTTCAAAGGAAACTTGTATCAAAGAAGAGGGTTGTTTGTCTCTTCCAACTTTGTTTTACAATATTGAAAGACCAAGCGAGATTTCGGTTGAATATACCGATACGCGGGGTGCAAGAAACTTGCTTAATGCTGGTGGTTTGCTTGCGCGTTGTATAGAACATGAGATAGATCATTTAGATGGCAAAATAATCCTTGATTACATAAGCCCACTTAAAAAATCTTTGGCTGTTAAAAAATTGAAAAAGATTAAAGGGTAAGTTATCACAAAAAATGAAAAAGTTTTCTTTTAACTTATAAAAAAATGTAATAGAATATAAACAAATAAGGAAGACATGGATATGGATTTTTTTAATAATGATTATAAAAAATTTTTAGTTGCAGGGGATAAAATTTTACATCACATTCAACAAGATGACTCTTATAAAAAATTTTCTGTTATTATTGTAGCGTTATTATCAACTTTCTTGTTAACTTTGCCTGTGATAGGAATTAGTTTTAAGTTATTGCATATACATCCTTTTTTAATTTTATTTATTTTACTAATTATTTTTGTACTACAAGTTGTGGTATTGGAAATGTCTTATACATCAAAACATTTTTTAATCACAGAAAATGGTATTTATAATATTTCGGGACTATTAAGTAAATATGTAAAATTTATCCCTTATAAAAAAATAACTGACACATCACTTACCATAGGATTTATTCAAGGAATTTATGATGTTGGCACGATACACATATCAACTGCTGGTGGCACGTCAAGAGATCTCTATTCTCCGTATGAAACCTCCATTACCAACATAAAAAATTTTAAAAAGATTAACGATGCAATTACTTTAAAACTGAATAAATCTTTGGATATTAAAAATAAAGGGGTGAAACATCACAAATAAATGAAAAAGTTTTTGTTTGCAGTGATGGTGGTCTTGTGCGGGTGTTGTGCAAAATTAAAAGTTCCAAAGATAAATGCAAACAAAGCAGACAAAATAATTTCTTTTCATTATTCTGTACAAGCTTCACCTTTTGGGTATGTTGGCACTTTATCGCGTGATTTAAATATAGCAAAAGAGATATGTATCAGTTGGGGTTATAAAGATGCTAAATTGTTAGAAAAAAATGTAAGCAAATGCCTTGCTGGTTGTTGCGACACAAAACAAATAATAAACTACTATGTTTTTGCACTGGTTGCTTTGCATACTCACAACTTTTATTATCAAACAAAAGACGTTGTAAATTCATATAAGTGCATATAAAATATTACTTGTTAAGGGAGGTAAATAAATGAAAAAGTTTTTGTTTATGCTGGTTGTGATTTTGGCAAGTTGTAAAAATTATATAGAGCCTGTTTTTATACGTGAAAATAAAAAAGATGGGACAATTGAGTTAGCTTATTCATTGCAATCTGCTCCATTTGAATATGTCATAAATCCAGAACGAGAATTAAAAATTGCAAAAGAAAAATGTGCCAGTTTAGGTTATGTTAATGCCATACCAGTTGGAAAGCAGATAAGAAAATGTGCCGGTGAATATTGCAAGACAAAAGAACTAAAAAATTCTTATAAGTGTTTATAAATTTTAAAAGAACAAAAACAACTGGTCGCAATTTGCGACCAGTTAGGTACTTACAATTTATTTAAATAATTTATCATGGGATGTTAGACGCAGCAAAGTTATAGTTCCATTTCCACTGACATAAAGCAATAAAATATCATTTTTGATATGGCATTCCGTGTATCCAGCAAAATTTCCGGTTAGGTTGTGGGGTTTATATTCTTTTGGTATTGGTAAATCAGCTCTAAAATAATCAACAAGAATATATACTTCACTTACATCTATATGCTTGCGTTCATAATGTTTTACATCACGATAAAACTTTGAAGTGATAATTACATCTGCCAATTTTATTACTCTTTTTCAAGTACAGAAAAAGGCATAACTTTACCCTCTTTCATCTGTCTTATTGAAAGAAGCGTGCCGTTTGTTGGAATTAGTTCTTTTTCAATAACAGGATATTCATACTGTGTAGCAGTTCTAACAAGTTTTTGCTGTTTAATCCTTGTCAATTTCTGCTTTGGCATTTTTAAATCAATTTGATTTGCAACTAGCATTTTTTATTCCTCATTTATTGGCGGTTTTAGGCAACTTGTCCTTTATTAAAACCTATTATAATAATAAAATATACAAAAGTCAAGAACAAAAATAGATTATTCCATAAAGGTTTTTAGTTTTTTGGCGCGGATTGGGTGTTCCAGTTTTTTAAGGGCTTTTGCCTCTATTTGTCTTATTCTTTCACGAGTTACAGAGAATTGTGAACCAACTTCTTCTAGTGTATGATCTGTACTTAAACCTATACCAAACCTCATACGTATCACGCGTTCTTCACGTGGGGTCAAGGTTGAAAGTGCCTGTGCCACAACTTCGGCGCAGTTGCTTTTTACCATAGCGTCAAATGGTTTTACCGCTTTCTCGTCTTCAAGGAAATCTTTGAACGAGCTGTTATCATCATCACCAACTGGAGTTTCAAGTGATATTGGAGTTCTGGAGATTTGAAGAACTTTTAAAACTCGGTCAAGTGGCATGCCAGTTTTCTTTGACAACTCTTCTGGTGTTGGTTCGCGACCCAATTTTTGTGTCATTGCACGAGAAGTCTTTTTTAATTTTGACATAGTTTCAATCATGTGAACTGGAATTGTGATAGTTCTTGCCTGATCTGCGATTGCCCTTGTTATCGCCTGCCTTATCCACCAGGTAGCATAAGTTGAAAATTTATAACCTCTTTTATATTCAAACTTGTCAACCGCTTTCATTAGACCAATGTTTCCTTCTTGAGTAAGATCCAAAAATGCAAGTCCACGATTTGTGTATTTTTTTGCAATAGAAAGCACAAGACGAAGATTAGCTTCTATCATTTCTTTTTTCGCCGCTGCTGTAAATTTTTCACCTTTTCTTATAATTTTTACGATATTTTTAAAATCTTTGATATTAAGACCTATTGATTTTTCAACTTCGTTTATTTCGTTTTTGATTTTGTGGATATCTTCTAAATGTATTGTTGTGAAACGTTGCCAATATTTTGATTTCATTCCTTTTATTTTATCAATAAATTTGTCGGTTAAATTGTATTTATTATAAAGTTCAATAAATTCTTCTTTATTTATATGATTATTAACGGCAAGTTTTACAAGTTTAGTTTCCAAGTGTAAAATTTTATCACTATTATCTGTGATACAAGATAAAATTTCGTCTTTTTTTGTGTCATTTAATTTTAATGACATCATTGCGGTTTCAAGTTCTTCATAACGTTTAGCATGTTTTTGTTGGAACTCGTTAAGGTTTAATTTGTCATCATTTTCTTTCATTAAAGATTGAATTTTCAAATAGACTTTTTTGATATTTTCAAAAATTTCCATTACCTTATCTTTTAATGCTTCTTCCATCACGCTAAGTGGCACTTGATAAGTATCTTCACCTTCGGTTGTTTCTTCCTCATCATCTGCGGTAAATTGACTGATTATTTCTTCGTCCTCGTCTTCTATTTCTTCGGTATTTTTTGAACCAAAACTATCACCATACATAAGGTCAAGATTTATTATATCGCGAAGTTGTATTTCACCTTTTGTATATAAATTATACCAAGATAAAATTTGAGAAATAGTCGCAGGCGAGCCACACAAACCTTGGACCATAAGTTTTTGACCTGCCTCTATTCTTTTTGCGATTGCGATTTCACCTTCACGTGTTAAAAGTTCAATTTTACCCATAGAGCGAAGATAATTACGCACAGGATCGCTTGTGGAATTATCAACATATTTTACTTCGGCAAATTCGTCATCTTCTTCGTCTTCATCATCTTCTGTATCATCAATGTCTTCTGTATCATCTTCGTATTCGGAATATTCCTCTTTTACATCAACGCCAAGGTCTGCAAACTTTGTTAAAATATCCTCTATCTCATCTTCATTTTTACCTTCCGTACTGCAAAGTTCTTCTATTTTTTCACGTGAAACTATACCTGTTTTTTTTGCCTTTTTTATCAGCTTTTTAAACTCGTCTGAAAAATCACGCATTAACAATTCATCCGCATCTGCGGTCAGGTTTGTTGAAATTTGTTTATCAACAAACACGCCTTTGGAATTTATATCAATATTTGTGTCTGTTTTTAAATATAAATCTTCTTTTTTATTTTCAGGGGAAGATTTTACAGAAAAAGATGAGGTTTTAATTTTAACATTATTATCATCGTTATAAGTTATAACCTGTTCTTCCTTTATATATTGAAACTCTACATTTTCGGATTTAACAGAATCTATTTTAGAATCGGCAGAAAGTTTTATTACGTCATCAGGTTCTGTTTTTGATTCTGGTTTATTTTTTGTTAATGAAGCAATTTTGTTGAGAAATCTATCTTTTAAAGACACTTGGCACCACCATTAAGAATATAGAATAATAAAGACTTTAATAAATAATTTTTGTCCGTTTGTCAAGGGTTTTATAAGCAACAACTACCCTAACGTCCCCAAAACAGATACAACAATAACAATAACATAAAATGATATGTGCTAATTAAACAGAATCGTCATTATTTATAGAATCGTTTTCGTCATGAGCAGGAACATCACCGCTTAAATCTGTTGCTGGCGCCAATTCTTTTTCTTCTTCAAAAGAATCGGTTGTTTCGTTTTGTGCGTTTTGTTCTCTTTGTTTTTCAAGTTTTTGTTTTGCCTTTTCCAATTTTTCCTCTGCTTTTGCAATTTTTTCTTTTGCTTCGGCAACTGCTTTGGTTAAATCAAATTCAGTACAAATTCCAACAAGAACTGGGTTTTTAGGTTCTAAATCAGCAATATCTTTATGAGTTCTGTTCCTTATAGAATCTATTGTCTTTTTTGTCGTCCTTATTAACTTTGCAATTTGGGCATCACTTATTTCTGGGTGATTTTTAATAAGCCATAAAATTACGTCTGGTTTATTTTGTCTGTGTGCAAGTGGTGTATAGCGGTGTTTAACTTTACTGCTTTCTTTTATAAAAGTTTCCGCCCTTTTATCAAGTTGCAATTTCATTTTTGGATTTTGTTCGCATGCGGTGATTGCTTCTTTTGAAATCATACCATTTAAAATGGGACTTACCCCAACAATATTTTCCATTTGTTCATTGTCGGCTAGATTTTGAACTTCCAAAATATGCATGCCACAAAATTCGGCAATTTGTTCGAATGTAAGTGATGTATTATCAATCAACCATACTGCTGTTGCTTTTGGCATTAAAATTTTACCTGACATAATAAACTCCTAAAATATAAATCTTATTTTGCTGTTATAGTTTTTTTCTTATCAAAATTCAAGTGTTTATTAAAAATTTTTATTGTATCACAAGTATTTTTAATTTATCTTTTATCAAGGTTGGAGGCGTGAAAATGATTGCAAAATTAACAGGGATTATTGACAGCATATTTGAAAGCGAAGTTATTATTGATGTTAATAAAGTTGGGTATTTAGTTAATTTATCAGCAAAAAATATAATAAAATTATCCGTTGGTGAAAATGCCAGTTTTTATATAGAAACAATTGTACGCCAAGATGCAATTACTTTGTTTGGATTTACAAGCACGCAAGAAAAAAATTTATTTAATTTACTGACTTCTGTTCATGGGATTGGAGCAAAGGGAGCAATGGCAATATTATCAGCTGTTGATACCACAACCATAAACAACTCTATTTTATCAGGGGATCACATACCATTTACAAAGGCAAATGGGATAGGAGCAAAGACGGCAGAACGTATTGTTCGTGAATTAAAAGATAAAGTTGGCAAACTTTCTTTATCACCAAATATTAAAAATTTTGCTGGCAATTTGACAGATGATAATATAGCAAATGATGCCATTTCCGCCCTTGTTAATTTAGGTTATACAAAAAATCAAGTTTATCCTGTGGTCCTTAAACTATCATCCCAAAACCCAATGATTACAACAGGAGAACTTGTAAAATTGGGGCTGAAAGAGTTGAATGGGTTTTAAGACAATTTTATTTATTATTTATAGAACTAAAATTGAATTTATTTTTTTATTAAATCTGTGATTAATTTTTTAAACCCCTGACCATTAACAAAAAAATTATTTTTATGAATTTTTAAATTCTTTTTAATATTGTCCAATTGTACTACATTTTTTGGTGAACTTTGATTTCTTAACTGTTTTATAAAATTACCTTGAAGACATGATATATAACTTACTTTTTTATTAATTTCTTTATACCCAATGAAAGAAATAATTTCATTTATATCTGCATTTTGTGAACCACCAGCACCATTTGTTAACTTATGCTCTAAAATAAATATTTTATCATTAACTAAAAACATAACATCAGGATTTTTATTATCCCTTTCTTTTCTAAAAATAAAATCTATATTTTGTCTATCTATAAAATCATTAAATAAACTTTTTCCACCTTTATCAGGCAAAATATAAACTTTATCTTTTTTTAAATCATCCATTTTAAAAGCCTTTTTAAAACCAAGTGGAATAATTATATTTTCTATTTTTTCAATTCCTGTTTTTCCATTCCGTCTTGAAGAAGCAACATCTGACATGATTTGCAAAGATGCATCTGTATATCCATATGCAGAGTATATATAATGTCTATTTTCTATATAACAATCTATAATGTGTGAAAATAATTTGATTTTTTCATCTTCTGTCATACTGTCTTGTTGTTCTTTATATGCAGAATATGAATATTTTAAAACTTGAAAATATATACAAAATGCAGAATAATTTATAAGGCGTGTTTCTTCTATAAGTTTTATTATTTCTAAAATTATTTGCTCAGTTGTATCACTTTTTGAACAGACGTGTTTTAATGTTTTATATGTTGTTATTAGGTCCAATAATTTCTTGTTTGCTTGTTGAATTAATGTTTCATCTTTACCTTTTATCGTGGATATAATTAAATTTCCTTTGGGATTTGAAAAATCTATAATTGTATCATCATTTTTTAAACTATATTCAAAATAATCGAGATTCTTCATAAAAACACTCTTTAAAAATATTTTCATAACTTTTTTCTAAAACCGCTCTTGCAAGTTTAAAATCTAATCTTCTTCTCCGTTTTCCATTCTTTGTGTTGCCTTTAAAAGGAGTAAGTAAAATGTCTGAAGATTCTTTTCTTATCTGATTTATTAAACGATTACCTTCTTTAATAAAGTTTTCTCTTTTATTGTAGGGAATATTTATATCTATCAAAGTAATATGTCTGGAACTGGTTTTTATTTTATTATTCCAATCATATTTTATGTTATCTTTAAAATCAAAATTTATGAATGTTTTATCATTAGTTCCATCTACAGCTCTTAACCCCAACCAACCTTTTAAATTATTAAAAGAAACATCAATATTATGTTTTGGATTTATCCTTATTTTTAAAATATTATCCAATGTATTTATAAATTTATCTTCTTTATATATGTATATATCAGAAAATTTTTTATATTTATTGTCAAAACAAACAATACAAACTGGATTTTCTGTATCTATAAAAGGATTTTCTTCTAGTATAGTTATTGAATGTAAATAATTTTTTTTTGAATAATTAGAATTAATAAAAGATTCAGGCACTATTGCAACAACTTTATCTGCAGCTTCTAACATTCTATCTAAAGCAATTAAATATATATCATCATAAGATGTATCTTTAAAATATTTGTATAAATCTATTTTTTTTCTGGTTGCTGATTGTTTTGCAAGATATGGCGGATTTGTTATTATAATTGAATTTTGAATTTTGGGAATTGACAATAAAGAATCATTTATTTCCCATGGCAAATTTTTATCTATATCTAGACCTTTTAATTTTGTAAAACCTATTTTTTGTGCGGCATCTAATAAATTTCCAACTCCGGCAAAAGGGTCATAAGCAACTGTTGAACCTGTGTTTTTGATAAAATCTAATACTTGTTTTTTTAACCAAATTTCTTTAACTGTAAAGAACTGTCCTAACTCTTGTTTTTTAATTCTATTTTTAATTTCATAGCCATTAAACATATGTTTTATGCTCAAATACCTTTTGTTCTTTTATTGAAAATAATTATAACAAACTTTTTATACTAGTCAAATATTTAGAAAAAATTAAAATATAATTCACAAAATAAAAAATGAATTTAAAAGTCCTTTTTATAAATTATATTAAACTTTTTATCTTAATTTTGATTTAAAAATAGAATTGTTTGATTGTTGTATTCTTTTTATTTCTGCTAGTTTTTGTTCTGTTTTATTTAATGCGGCTGAAAATTCAAAAGTGTATTCACAAAAATTAAAAATAGCTTGCTTACATCTTTCCATATACTCTTTTGGTGCGATTTCATAAATAACAGTATTATCAAAAACATACTGCAAATCGTAAAATAGCATGATTTTATCTTTAAAAGACCAAACTATATCACTAAAAAATTTTTGTTTGTTTACAATATCTAATTTTTCAACTTCTTTTAATAATTCATCTCTTTTATGTAAGCATTTAAGATATTTATTTTTATTATTGTTTAATAAGTTCCAAAATGACAAAGATAAAATATTTTTATATTTATTTAAAGCCTCATCCCAATTAGAATTGTAAATTTTTCTTTTTAAATATTTCATGTTAAAATATTTTTTCATATCATACTTCCTGTTGTTATAGACCAAACATAATCTATTTTTATATTTTGTCAATTATTTATTATAACAAAGCACAAAAATAAAAAGTATTTACAACAATTTTAAAATAGCATATAATTGGGGGGAGTTTAATAACTTTAGATAAAATTAGATAAAAAATAATATGACGGAAAAGACGACTGATACAAAGGCCATTAAATATTGTTCATTTTGTGGAAAATCGCAGCATGAAACTGGCAAACTTATTGCCGGACCTGATGCTTTTATTTGTGATGCTTGTATACAACTTTGTATGACTATTTTACAGGATGAAAAAAAGAAAAGTATCACAGAATCTTACAAAGCTCCCCCTGCTCCAAGTGAAATTTTATCGCATTTGGATGATTATATCATTGGGCAAAGTCGTGGAAAAAAAGTTTTATCAGTTGCAGTTCACAATCATTATAAACGGCTTTTTAATCATGAAGTTCAAAATGAGGTAGAGATACAAAAATCCAATATCTTGCTTATTGGTCCAACCGGTTCTGGAAAGACACTCCTTGCAAAAACTTTGGCAAAATTTTTGGATGTACCATTTGCAATTGCCGATGCGACCACCCTTACCGAGGCAGGTTATGTTGGGGATGATGTTGAAAGCATTCTAACTCGTTTATTGCAGGCGACAGATTATAATGTTGCAAAGGCAGAAAAAGGCATAATTTATATAGACGAGATAGACAAGATTGCAAGGAAATCCGATAATCCATCGCTTACCCGTGATGTTAGTGGCGAGGGGGTACAGCAGGCTTTATTAAAGTTGATAGAGGGATCCGTTGTGTCCGTTCCACCAAAAGGTGGCAGAAAGCATCCACAACAAGATTTTATACAATTTGATACCTCCAATGTTTTATTTATTTGTGGTGGTGCGTTTGAAGGATTAACAAAAATTATTGCAAAAAGGACGCAAAAAAGCTCTATGGGTTTTGAGGCAACTATCAGTTCAAAAAAGGATATTGATACAACAAAACTTCTTTCACAGATTGAGACAAAAGATGTTATAAAGTATGGACTTATCCCCGAACTTATGGGGCGGTTGCCGGTGCTTGTGAACTTGGACGAATTGGATCAAGAGGCGCTTTGTGCGATACTTACCGAACCAAAAAATGCGCTTACAAAGCAGTATCAAGCTTTGTTTAAGATGGAGGGTGTTGATTTGGAATTTACAGATGACAGCTTGTCTGCTATTTCCAAGCTTGCGATAGAACGCAAAACCGGGGCAAGGGGGCTTCGTTCAATTATAGAGGGAATTTTGCTTGACACTATGTTTGATTTGCCAAACAAAAAAAATGTTTCAAAAGTCATTGTGAATGAGGAAACAATTACAAAAAAAACTCCACCAATTTTTGTGTTAGATGAGAAAAAAAATAAAAAAGTTGTTTAATTTAAAAATTGTTTTATACTGCAGGCATTATGAATAAAAATATAATAGCAATAGACGGACCTGCCGCAGCAGGTAAAGGTACACTTTCAAAACAAATATGCAATAAATATGACTTTATCAGTCTTGATACTGGAAGTTTATATCGTGCAATCACAGTCGCTTTAATAGAAAGCGACTTTTTTTTAGCCAAACTGGATGTGCCAGTTCCAGAGATAACGACGGACAAGGTTGTAGTTGCGGTTAAGTTGGCAGAAGAGTTGGCACAAACTCACAAGATTTTGGACTATGCAAAAAATCCTGAAATCAGGTCAAAAACCACCAATAAATATGTTCCAATAGTTGCAAAAATTCCAGATATAAGAGCTGTTATGAAAGCTTATCAAAGGCAGTTTGTTGAAAATCCGCCCCTCTTTCCTGATGGCAGAATGGCAAAAGGTGTTGTGATAGAGGGACGTGATATTGGAAGTGTGATTTGTCCCGATGCTCCACTTAAATTTTATATCACAGCCAGTGCCGAGGCAAGAGCCAAAAGACGCCTTAAAGAATTCATTGATCAAGGGGAGGTAAATTCCACCTTTGATGAGATTTTAGCATCAATCAAGGCGCGAGACGAGATGGATATGAACAGACCCAATAGTCCATTAAAGCCAGCCCAGGATGCGATAATAATTGACACAACAGATTTTGATGTATCACAAACCTTTGATAAAGTTGATAACTTTATAAAACAAAGATTAGATGTGTCTGTTTAAAACCTCGCAAAACCTCTTGATTTTTTAGTTCTTAGCTATACAATATCTATATAGACAGAAAGATAGCAGATGTTATTTGAATGGGATGAAAATAAAAGGCTGGCAAATTTAAAGAAACATAAACTAGATTTTAAGGATGTTAAAATTGTGTTTATGGATAAACATGCTTTTACCTTTGAAGATAATAAAAAAGATTATGGCGAAAAAAGAGAAATAACTATTGGCATGTATTGGGGGGAAGTTTTGACTTCAATCTGTCATACAACAAGAAATGGAAATAAAAGGATTATATCATTTAGGTACGCGAGTAAAAAAGAAAGGAGTATGTATTATGAAAGAAAGAATTGTTAGATATACAAGTGAAGAAATGGACGAGCTTGCAAAATATTCTTTGTCTGATTGGGAAGCAGTAAAAAATATGAAAGATGAAGACATAGATTTTGACGATTTTCCAGAGGCAACTGATGAACAACTTGCAAGTGCAAAACACATAAAATATTTTGAAAATGAAATAGATTATGACAAAATGCCACAACCTTTACAACGTCCAGTTGGCAGACCAGTTCAAGCGGAACATTTGAAAAAGGTTATGATACGACTTGATAACAATACCCTTGATAAACTAAAAACACTTGGTCGCGGTTGGAGCAGTAAAGTAAGAACCATAATACAAGATTGGGTAAAAAATACAGCATTATAAAAAATAATACTCCCTCAAGGATATAATATAAAAGATAAAAAACTATCTTGTTTTTGTGTTTAATGTCTGTGGGGTGGTATGTTTCATGTAAAACTCATAGATTTGTTGTAGCTCGTTTATCACAAATTTATATTGTATCAATAAATTTTTAATATTATCTTTTGTAATTTGGTTCAGTTTATTATCAGCTACAGATATCAATGAAATGCTGTAAATATCGTAAAATTTTGTACTAAAATACCTTTGTATGTGTTCCAGATTTTTAATGTATGCATTGCCATAAATACGCTTTAAATTCTCTCTTGTATTATAAAAAGAGTCATTACATTCTGCGAATTGTTTACTATAGGCTATTAAAATATCCATATCGTTTACCTTATTTTGCAAGATTCGTTTATGCTATAAAAACAAGATAAATTTTGCAAGTATAAAAATGTTATTTACTTTTTGCTCTAAGTTGGTTGTTTATATAAAAGATGTAAATGTTTGTGAGTTTTGTTATCACCATTTTATATTGTAGCAGCAAATTTTCAATTTTTTCTTGTGTGCTTTTATCAGGATGTTGCAATCCCACAGAACTTAAAAGCATCATGTGAAGTTCGTAAAAATCTGCCTGAAAATTAGCCCCTATTTTTTCCAGTTGTTTTATATATTCAATCCCATAAATACGTTTCAACATATCTCTTGTTTTATAAAAAGAATCATTGCATTCTGCAAATTGTCTGCTGTATGCCATCAGATAACTCATATAATCCCCGCCTTATTATCTGGTTATTATATCACAATTTTAAACACTATAAAAGAAATTCTAAAAACTTGTATATTAAATTTCTTGCTTTTTATAATTATTGTCTATACAATTTATATGTAGACAGAAAGATAGCAGATGTTATTTGAATGGGATGAAAATAAAAATAAAATAAATATCGCAAAACACGGGCTTGATTTTGATGATGCAAAATATGTTTTTATGGATAAAAATAAGTATGATGTTGTAGATGATAGAAAGGATTATGGCGAAGAACGAATTATAACAGTTGGTATGCATGCTGGATTTTTGTTAGCTTCTGTTTGTCATACAGATAGAAATGGAGTGAAAAGAATTATCTCATTCAGACATGCAAGTAAAAAAGAAAGGAACGAGTATTATGCAAGAAAAAATAGTAAGATATAGTGCGGAAGAATGGATGGCAAAAACTACTCCAAGTCATACAGATTGGGACAGAGTTTTAAATATGAAAGATGAAGACATAGATTTTTCTGATTTGCCTGAGTTAACTGATGAACAGCTTGCAAGTGCAAAACACATAAAATATTTTGAAAATGAGATAGATTATGACAAAATGCCAAACCATTTGCAACGTCCAGTTGGCAGACCAGTTCAAGCGGAACATTTGAAAAAGGTTATGATACGACTTGATAACAATACCCTTGATAAACTAAAAACACTTGGTCGCGGTTGGAGCAGTAAAGTAAGAACCATAATACAAGATTGGGTAAAAAATACAGCATTATAATCTTATAAATACTCTGCGTCTACCTTTGTATAAACTATCTGTATGACAGATTTAAATTTCGCTCATGAACAGGTAAAGTTCTTCGGTACGGCGTTTAAAGATGCCTTTGATATGGTGGTATTTAAAGCCAAAATCCCATTCGCGGCATATTGCTTCATAATCATTGTTTTCAATTGCAACCTTTAAATTAGAGCGCATAAAACGTGGCATACCAATATTGTATATAAGGGAAATTAAGGCTTCTTCTTGTTTTTCCTTTAAATTTAAATATGCAATTTTTGGTTTTATTTCTTTTTCAATCCAATCTATCATAAGCTGTTCTGCTTTCTCTTTGGTGATAGTCATGCCCAGTTTCACAGCACATCCATCCATAATAGTAGTGCCATATCCAATTGACGCAATGCCGTTTGGGCAAAGATAAGAATCCAGTTTCAATCCTTCGTATTTTTTGATTAGTTCGTACATAATTTTTTTCCTTTCATAATTACTATAATTAACAAGCCAGCTGCGACAGATAAAAGCAACAACTTTAATTTTGCTACTTGTTCTTTTAACAAAGATTTTTCCATTTCACAAGAATTAGTTATAAGATTTATGTTATTTTCTATCTTATCCAATTTTTTATAAAATATCTCTTTTTCATTTGTTTTACAAGATGAATTTTTAACTTGTGATTGCAGCTCTTTGATTTGCTGTTTTGTTTGTGTTGCAAGCTGTGTGCTTACCGGTTTTGTGCCACAAGATGTAAGGCATAAAAACAATATGATGATTTTAAACTTTTTTAATTGCATTTGTTATCTCCTGTATATTGTGTGATTTTTCAAGTAAGGTTAAAACCCCGGTTCCAGCCAGCATGATTATAGCAATTGCAATAATCCAAAACCATTTGTTGTGTGCCAGCATATTTAAAGTTTCAAACACGTATGCTTTTTCCTCTATTTTATCGTCATACAATTTGCGCTCTATTTTCGTAAGTTTTGCACTTAAAAAAGTTATGGCGTTTTTGACAGACAAGATTTCTCCGGCGACAGATTTTATATTGTTTTCCAGCATCACAATTTTTGTGAAAACTTTATCAATATCATCTGCGACCGCAGAATAAATTTTCCTTGTTTGTCCGTTTTTAATTTCTATGTTTGAAATTAAAGTTTGCAGTTTATTACACATAATTTCCTCCTTTGTTGTTAGTGTTAATAAATTGATTGGTTAAGATGCAATTTTTTCAAAGCAAAAAATTGCAAAAAAAAATTTCCATAAAGTATGAAAATTTGCAAAAAAAGCGATAAAAATTCCCTATGCTAAAATGCTTAATTAGCAGTTTTATGTGGGATTCTTCCCCAAGGATAGGGAGATAAAAAAAAGCCTCTTAACAGAGGCTAAGAAAAGAAAGTAATGAAAAATAAAACTATGACCACCAGGAGTTTTTTTTATTCACATCCAAAAATGCAAAAAAGCCAAGAAAAAAGATTATTAAAAATAAACTTTGACCAAAATCCATTTGTATTTCATCCATAGTGATTGTTTTTAAACTATGAAATAAAATAGCATAAGTCAAGGAAAAATAAGATGGATATTATAAAAATACTTCTGCCAGGAATCTATTTTTTGTTATAAAAAATAGACTATCAAAAAAAGAAAAAATTTTTCTTTGTTGGGGACGCAAAATTTTTCTTTTTTTGTGTGATAAGTAGCAAGAAAAAAAATCAAATACACGGATAAAATAACCATCTGTGCAAACAAAGTTTGCTGGCGATGTTTTGAAACATCAAAACATCGGTGGAAAGTTGTTTTATAATCTCTCTTATAAAATAAAGTATCAAAAGGCAAAAATATTTAAATGATGATTAGTTTAATAATCCTTTTTTATAAGATGGATATTGTCAAAAAAACTTCAACAGGCATTTATTCTTGCAACTATTTCTTTGCGCGTTCAATGTAGGTTAAATCGTCGGTGGAGATAACAATTTTTTCACCAGCACTTAAAAATTGTGGAACCATTACGCGGATGCCATTTTCAAGTTTTGCAGGTTTAAATGAACCTGTTGCAGTTTGACCCTTTACAACTGGTTCTGTTTCAACAACTTCGCAAACAACATTTTTTGGAAGCGACACAGAAATAGGACGTGCCTCTACAAAGCTGATAATCACTTTCATACCATCTTGAAGCAGTAGCGCCCTTTCGCCCAACACATCTTTTGATACATTGATTTGTTCAAAGGTTTCTTCGTCCATAAATACAAAATCATCACCTTCGGCATAAAGATATTGATAATTTTTATCTTCGGCGGTCAGCTTTTCAACCGTGTCAACAGTTCTCCATCTTTGTTGAGTTTTAAGCCCAGTTTCAACATCACGCATTTCAACTTGGATAAAAGCCCCACCCTTTCCAGGTTGCAAAATTTGTATTCCAATTACTGAATATTGTTTATTGTTATCTAAAATAACCCAACCTGGTCTTATTTGATTTGCTTGTTGTTTCACGACATACCTCTTAATTTTAAATTTAAATTGACAAAATGATACTATAAATAAAATTTATATTTTTCAAGTTCAAAATGGCAGATTTAAAACAATCCCTTATGTTTTTTTGCAGTTTTATTTTTGCCAGAGACACGCAAAAAATATTGTGCGTCAAGTTGTTCCGCGTCTTGTTTGCCAAGTTCGCATTTATAGTATGCTTCGGTTGGATCGCGACAATCAACGTATACTCCTTCGGCAATCACATCGTCAAGACGGACACGTTGTGTTGCCACATCCAAAAATACCTCTGCCAACGTCAAAATCAAAACACCAATTATAAGCATCGCAACTTTGGGCCAGTCAATGGTGCTTTTATACACTGCCTTTGTAAAAAGCCACATAAGCATAAAAATCGCACCTATATATAAAAGGCTTCGAAATTGTTTAAAAAGTTTTTCCGCCCTGTACACGAATGCTTTCCATGGACCCAGATCTGCCTCTGTTTCACGAATATTACTTACGGGACAAAAAGTTTGTAAATTTTCGCGATTAACATTTGCACGAGAAAGACGCCCCGGACAGCTTCGTTTAATACGACGTTCCATGTCGGGGGTTATTTGAAAGCTGCCCCCCCCCTTTTGCGCAAAAGAGTTGCTGGTTATAAAAAATGCCGATATTATTAAAATAAATTGTAAAAGTTTTTTCATGATTACTCCTTTTTAAATATTACCTCTTATTAAATTTTTATACAATCAAAAAAATTTGTGTTAGGTTTTATGCCACTCTGTTTATCAATTTGCGTATTGATATTGTTTTTTTCTTACTATGCCTTTTTTATAAAGTGCCGAGTAAAGTTTATCCATGGCTGTTTCCCAAAATTGCCAATCATTCACTTCATGGCTGTCATAGCAATTTGGTTCGCGCCCCAGATCTCCATATTTCACCATGGCTTCCAATTCGCGATGAGTGATAATTTTTTGTCTGTAAAGGCGTTTTACAACTATGTAAATATCGTCCGCGTTGCATGGTCGTTTGATAGCCCAGATGCTTGTTGTTTTGTGTTTTGAAAAATATTCTTTTAACTTTTCATATTCCATGAACCAGAACCAAGCTTCCTGCGGGGTATCGAATAATTTTTCCCCGTATTTTGTGTAGCCTTCTGGGATATCCGCATCTGGGATTATATCTTCTTTTTCGGGGAATTTATTGTATCCTGTGATTGTTATTTTTTGTTTTAAAATGATTTTTTCTTTTTCCATTTTTTCCTCCTTTTTTGATTATTTGTTTTTTGGTTTGTGATAGAACATTTATAGAACAAAATAAAATTAAAGTCAACAAAAAAATTTATTTTTTTCTTATAAATATATTGTGTCTTTTGCATGCGGTGTGCCAACAAACAGCTCTAGTCCGTTTGGTGTTAAAATAAAGTTGTATTCGTTTATTTTTTGCCGAAGTTCCAAACGCTTTTCCGGGGTGTCGCAGTTATTTGGCACCTCTACATCATCAAAAATTATTATATCTGCACGCGATCCCGTGGCATTTGCCGTAATGCCGACACTTGTCATAGAGGGATCTCGCATCACCAGATCTCGTTCAACTGCGAAACTTTCGGTGGTCCAATTGCCGCGTTTTGTTGGCAGTAAGTGTTTTAGCGGTTCAAAATGCTCTATGATATTTTTAACATTTCTTACCATTTTGGTGGCAAGGGTTGTGTCGGCGGATACCACCATTATTCGCATATTGGGATTTTTATACAGAATCCATGCAGAAAACAGCCCGACAATAGTTGATTTGCCGCTGCCACGAAAGGCAAGCAGTTTGCCATTTTGGCGCCTTTCGTATAATGATTGCAGCCATGATGCCATTTTAAGGTGGTGTTGTGGAACGGATAAGTTATAAGTTTTATTATATAGTTTTAAAAATTCACAAAAGTTCATTTTTTCCTCCTTTTATTTTGGTTGTTGTTTTCGTGATTTTGGTTGTTTTTTTTGAGTGAGCAAAAATTTTGCAATTTTTATTTTTAAAAGTTGCAATTTTGCGATAAAAAAAGAGCGGTCAAAAACCACCCTTTGAAATAAAATTGCTTGCAATTAAAATTATCTGGTTGCAGCAAATTCCCTTAACATATGTTTAATATTAAGCATAATTTCTTTACAACCCATAACGAAATCTTTTGTTTTGTTATATTTAAATTTATCTTTATTTTTTGGGTCAATGGTGTCAAGTATATTTGATAGCTGTTTGATAAGTGTTGAAAATTCAAGGATAGATCTGTAAAAATTTTCAATTGCAGCAACTATCATCATATCGCTTGCTTGTTTATTATCATTTAGCTCCCAAGCTTTATCTTTTGCTTTATCCATACCTTTGAATTTTAATGCTTTTATCATTATGTCAAAATATTCTGTATTATTGAATAATATTGTTCGTGTTTTTGTGTCCAGATTTATTATTCTTTTATGTAAAAAATCTCTTTTATAATTAAGTCTGCTGTAATGATACAGATAATTTGTTATCCTTTTATCATATCTTTTAAAAGGTATATGCAAAGCATAAGTTGCAAGAATTGCATTATCTATATTTTCCGGTTTATATGTATTTTTATATTCAGCTTTTTTTAATTTTTTTTCTTTTTTTGAAAGTATTTTCATAATTATCTCCTATCTTAATTTTTGTTGTAAAATTTTGTTTTTTTTGTTGTTTTTGTCGTCTATAATAATCCTGGTATTCCATGGCAGAAAAATATTTTAATTTTTTGTTTCTTTGTTTTTCGTCTGTTTCGTGCAAAAATAAAGAATAAAAAAAATATTTTATCAAAGCTTTATAACTGACGGGATACCCATGTAATTGGGGCTTAGTTGTCAATTTTTTATGTAAAGTTTTAAAAAAACTATTTTTTCTTTTTTCTGTAAGTTGACACCTGAATCTATTTAAATTTTGGCACGGTTCCGGTTCAGGATCAATTTCAACAGGACTGCCAAGCGAATTTTTGCCACATTTTGATTCTTTATCAATATTTTTGTTGGGGGCGCTCGGTTCCGGTTCTGGGCCAAGCAAAGAGTTTTCTTTCTTTTGTATCATAAATCCTTTCATTTGTTATAACGGCATAAATCTATCCCATACAAAACATTTGTCAATTAAAATTTGTTCACAGGTTAAATGGTTGGCGGAGGGTTTGGTAAAAGTTGTTGTCTAGCAGATTTTTATAATGGTTGTCGCGACTTTGATTTTTTAAATTTTGATCGCGATTAAAATTTTCAAGTTCGCGGTCTATGTTATAGCTTGCCGATTTTAAATTGGCGCGAGCCATGTCGGATGTAAGGTTTATGCCGCGACGTGCCATATTTGCCTTTGCCGCTGACAAAGTTTGCTCTTTGATTTGGTTTTTGTATTCTTGGAACTGCCGCTCTTTTTCTTTGTTTTGTGCCTCCTCCAACTCTCTTTGTTTTTGTATATATTCCCTTTCGTTTTCTTGGCGTTTATAGTCAATAATTCCTTTTATTAAAAAAGGTGTAAGTGCAAGTAAATTTAACATAATTTTCTCCTTTCTTTGTTGTTTTTTTGTTAATTACTTTGTTTTAAAAGAGCCGATAAATGCTCCTTTTTATAATGAAAACCGCGAAAGTTTTTATTGTTTTTGCCACAGGCAAAGATGACGAAAAAATATTTTGTTTATTTTTCTTGACAAACAAAAATAGTTTTGTATACTGCATCCAGTCTGTGATAAAAAATTGTGTTTAATTTTAGTTTACAGGCAAAATTTTGCCGATTCGATCCCCTCATTTCGGCAAAAGCGACCGAAAGGTCGTGGGCGAAAGCCCTTTACGAGCGAAAGCTCTGGTCGCAAGACCGAAATCCTCTAAGTCATCCCTCCTTATTTTCTCTCTCTCCTTGACTTAGAGGAATTTTATATATTCCTTTTAAATGCGCCAGAATGTGCGCTTTACAAAAAAAGCGGGGTTGTATGCCCGCTTTTTATAAGTTTTGTGGCAAAAATTTAACCTAGTTGAAAATTGAAATCCATAACATGCTCCAATTTCATAATAGTTTTAAGCGTTGGATTGGATTTTGTAATATCTTCTAGTTTTTGATAACTTTGATATGTTATGCCCAATCTGTTTGCAACATCACTTTGAGTAAGCCTTAATTCTTGTCTTCTTTTTTTTAAAATAAGAACGAATTCTATTTGCTTATTCACAGGAATATAATGCACGTTATCGCCTTTTATTTTTGATGGCTTTCGTGGAAGTTCAGGTTGTGTTGACATTAAGTTTTTTAAATAAGTCTCTATTGCTTCCTTTGCATTTATTAAAGTTTCTTCCATTGTGTCTCCATTTGTAAAGATACCATCTAGATCTGGGACTACCGCCATAAATCCGTCTCCTTCTTTTGCTATTTGTACTGGATATCTCATTTTAACCTCCTAATTGTTATAGTTATTTATGTAATAAGCATTGGTTTTATATTTTTATTATAAAGTAAAATAAATTAACTCTTTTGCTTTTATAACAAGATAATACATATTATAAGTTGTGTTGTCAAATGTTATAATGTAAAGTATGTAGCTTAAAAAAAATATAATAAAAAAAGCGGGATTGTATGCCCGCTTTTCTTGCCTGTAAAATTTAAAAATTAAAATTTTGTTTTAACTTCGTTTAGCCATGGTTCAAAGGTTTCATCAAAATCATCATCCGATGTTTTAAGATCTGCCACTGGTTTTGCGCCATTTGCAACCATAAAGTTATGAAAATCTATACCGGTTTGTGCAAATTTTTCATAAATTGTTTGACCAAGTGCAAATACTGCGAATTTTGTATTTTCAAGTTCTGTGCCGGTATGATTTTGCAATTGTTCGTGAAGTGATGTTGCGTTAAATGGAGGTTCACCATCACCAAAAGTGCTTGTGATAATTATAACGTTTTCAAAAGTTTTAAGTTTTTCAAAATCAACATCTGTCATATCCAAAACTTCTGCTGTGATGCCTTCGGCGTTTAAAATCACTTTTGCCTTGTCCGCAAGCATTGACGAGTTGCCGGTTTCGGTTCCAAATAAAATTTTTATATCCATAATATTTCCTTTCGTTATATAATGAGCTTTCAACTTATAATAAAATTATTCTGTCGTCAAGTCAAAGGTGAAAAGGTCATTTTGACTTTATAGTTTTTGTTTGGTTGTATGTTTATTAAATCTTGGTTGGATGTTATCTTTTCTTCATCAGTTTTTTCGCATGTCATATAATTGTTTAACAGGAAAAATTTTTCAGGAAAAGTGGTTATGAAAAAAGGTTCCGATGATAAGCATCCTGCGACTGCGTCCATGCCGTCGTCATGAGTTTTTGTGTCTATGTGCCAATTTTCATATTCAAACAAAAATGGTGTTAATTTTACCCTTTCGTGTACTGATAAATATTTACATGATACAACTGCGTCAAATGCTTCCACTATTCTTGTTTCTTTGTTTTTTGTGGAATTTATGGCAATGACTTTGATTGGCAATTTTAATTTTTTTATTTCGGCGGTTAAAAATTCTGGTAAAAATTTACCAAGTCCATTTGATTCAACATACACACTTGATACAAAATTTTTTATCATAAATTTTATAACTTGTCTGCATTGAAAAATGGCAAGATTTTCCCCTGATTTATTTTCCGCAATATCTATATATAAAATATCATGCAGATAATATTTTTTATTTTCATCTGTAAAAACAATTGCAACTACGCTGTTGTCTCCACCTGTTGCAAGGGCGGGATCCCACCAACAACAACCGCCAGTGATTTTATGATTATTTATATAAAAATTTGTTCTGCCACCGGATTTTTTTATATCTAAATCACAATTATAAAAAATTAAATTTTCAATTGAAAATCTGTGTTCGTGCAAGTCCACAGGTTCCAACATCATTTGTGATAAAAATTTCAGTTCGCCACTTTTACGACGCAATTTTTCAATATAGTCCAAGCTGAATTTTTCACCCCATGTTGGAATGCCATTTTCAATGACTGGGATTTTTAATGTTTCAAAACCCAGCAAAAATTTTTCGTTTTCATTATACATTTTTATTCACCAAATTGTCTGGCACTGATAAATTTTGTGCCATGTATTTTAAAAGTTCTTTTGTATTTACCATTTCTAAACCCTGGGGTCCCAACGATTTTGCCGTTTCAAACCAGCGGAAAATATTTTCCATATCACGAATATTTTGATTTTTTAAAATTGGCGAAATATATTTAAAATCTATTTCATAACCGCTTTTAAAAAAGTTTTCAATTATCCCTTGGGTTTGTAAAAAAGCCACCAAATTTTCAATGATTGGATTTAAAAGTTCGTTTTGGATACGCCCATAGGTTGCGCCCAAAATACGACTTAACCTTTGATGTTTTGTTATTATTTCCGTTGCTGTTTGCATATTGTTTAACAGATGAAATTCTTCTGTTAAAAGGCTTCTGTTTATATTGTGGCGAAGATCGGCAAGGACCAGTTGCGATACATTAAAATCTGCACCGGTTTTAAGTGGAGTAAGTCCAGATGAACCGGCAGCTTTTAAAATAATGTTTCCAGGAGACAGGTCAATGTTGTTTAAATCTATGACACCGTCGTCTTCTGCCATCCATACACCTGCAACTGAAATGCTGGCATTTTTAAGGGCAAGTTCAACCACTTTGTTTGCTGTTTTTATATCTGGTAAAGATTTCATAACAGGTGAAAATCCGTAAATTTCGCCAGCGTTATAAAGCCATCTTGCACATACGAATGGTGATTTTGATAATTTTTTATAATCAAAAATTATGGCTTCATCATATGGATTTGTTGGTGCGTAAAACAGCACATAGTGATAACCAAACTCTCCCATTTTGCCACGATATGGAATGACCGCTTCTGTTAAATCTATATTATCCCCTGCTCTGTCCAGTGTGTTTATTACCTTTTGATTTTCCAAAATATTTGGAAAATTTAGCAATAAGTCCATTGTGTTTATTTTTAATTTATTAAACACTTTATTTAATGTGCCAAAGCTGTCTTCTTTTAAATAAATATTTGAAAGTGGGATGGCACGAAACATCACAGGAATTTTTGAACCAACAGGCATAGTTTGAATTTTCAAAACGCAAGTGCCAAACACAACAAGATCCAGATAACATTGATGAATTTCTGTGTAAAAATTGGATCTACGCAAAATGTTAAGCAAGGTATTTTTTGTTTTTAAAATCAGCTCTTGTTTTGCGGCATCATCATTAAAGTTTTGAATATCAAGTGAAAACCAATCTTTTGTTGGGGATGATAGTTCAGAAAGCAGCGAGCCAGTTAATTCAAAGGCAGCATTTGATGCAGTAGAATCGTAAATGTCAAAATTGGAATTGGTACTTGGCAAAGTATATTTTTGGCAATCATCCCAAATTTTTTCAAATGGAATGCGTTTTCTTTTTGCTGTTTCATATTCTTTTAAAATATTTTTTATGATGTTTATTTTGTCTGGTATGGTTGTTAAATTTATCATTTTTTCCTCCTATAGTTTGTTAGTTGTTAATAAAAAAAAGAGCTAAACCGCCCTTTTAAAATTGTTTAAAAATAGTTTGAGGTCGCAAAATGTGATCTCAAGTTGGGATAAAAATGGCGGATTTTCGCCAAGTTTTATGTATTATTGGAACTTGATATAGCAAAATGCGATCTCAAAAATTATTATTTACTTACTCGATTAAGCAAAGTTTCAATCATATATTTTTCTTCTATCTGTGTAAGTCCAAAAGTTTTCTTACCCACATCTTTTAATGATGCCCCTATGTGATAGACTATTTTATCATCAATTATTAAAAAGCGATCGTGAAAATCGGTTGTTTTATTAATAATCAAAGTTGGATATTGCACGTTAAATTCGTTAATATCTGTTGTGGTTAATTTGCCCTTGCCTGCTGTAAAAACTATCACATCAACACCATTATGTTTTTTACACAGCAAGTTTAAAGTTTTTGTATCCACATAGTTATCTATCAATGTGATTTTTGATTTTGCCTTTTCAATTATATCCACAATACAACTGAACGCGTCATAAAATTGTCCGTTGAAAAATATGTGTTGTTTTATTTCTGTATTTGTACCTATATAATCAAAAACTTTTTCAAACTTTTTGTCAGTTTCCAGTTGTTTAAGTTCAACCCGGTCAAGACGTGAAAAAACCTCTTGATTTGAGATAAAAAATTTACGCATTGCAACAAAGCTTTCCATAATTTTGATGCTTACTTTTACTGCAATCTCATTTTTTAAAACAGATGATAACATGGCAATTCCTTGCTCGGTAAATACATAAGGCAGATAACGTCGTCCACCTCTTCCATCCTCTTTTGAGGTCACAAATTGTGACCTCAAAATTTGAAAGTAAGGATTTCCGCCATTTTCGTCCCAACTTGAGATCACAAATTGTGATCTCGAAGTTTTCAAGTAAGTATATTTGCCTCTATTGCGGTTAGTTGGAAATCATAGGGGTTGGTTGCTTTTAACAGAAAGAAATGATCGCCGCTGTCAAAGTTCCAATTACCACCTGTGATTTTTATCATGCCTTTTATTTCTTTTCTTGTGGCGGTATAATCATAAGTGTCAAGGTCATATTGAAAATCAATTATTTCAAAGCCGCTTCCGGTATCGATTTTAAATAATTTTGCAGACTTTATAAACAATTTTAAATCTTGCAATTTAAAAGAGTTAGTCCCCAAAATCCCAGATAGCAATAAATTATTTGGCAGCAAAATATATTCATAAGGTATGCCAATTGTTATATTTTTTGCTGGTTTTAAAAGCTCCACATTTCCCGTATCATCAACATCCCCAGTATAAAAATTTTCCTCTATCATAATCATAACATTCATATTTTTAAGGTGTGAAAGTCCAGTTAAATTTTTTGTTGGCGTTTCAAAATTAAAATTTACAAAGCTGTCCATAAAAAAATTATTATCAAAGGTTTCAAGCAAAAAGTTTCCGTTCCTTTTTACTATGAAAAAAACTTTATCTTTAATGGTCGCACAACTTATAAAAATGCCGTCTGTTTCAGTTTTTGTGAATGCAAGGTGATTTTTTAAAATAGTTGCCGTTATCATATAACTTGTAGTAAGCAAAAATATTTTATTATCTGCCATGGTCATATCGCAAACATTATCCAATAAATGTGGTGCATATTCGCACAGATTTTGACTTATATAACCGCCGTTTATTTCGCTGTAGATAAAATTACGGATGGCTCCTTTCTTTTTTGGAATGAATATTGTCATACCACCCAGCATCACTGGTTTTACCTTGCTTGAACCATAGCTTGATTGTTTTATCACGCTTACATTTTGTGGTGTCATTGGGGATCCCGTGATTTTCCATTCGCTGTCTATTGTGAACACTTGCAAACTTGTTCCTGCAACAACGCTCATAATAGTTTCATTTCCGGATGTTAGTAAAAGCTCTATTGCATCATCTGGCAAAGCCTTTCCAATATCAAAATTAAAATAATCACCAATTTTTGACATATATATTTTTGATGGGTGCAAGTTTGTGCCGCCAATTATCATACGATTTTCATAAAAAGTTATGGTGGCTGCATTTTCATTTAATTTTTCAAGGGTTTGTTCTTTGATACTTAAACTATCATCTGTAAATTCAACAATGACAAGATTATAATGTTTTTCAGCCAAGTATAATTTATTGTTATTTACCGCATAATCTATATTATCAATATGTTCCATAAAATAAGGTGCAGTTGCAGTTGCCAATTTTTTACCATACTCATTAAACAATGTGATTTGTTCATCGCTTATAGCAACAAGGTTCTCATTAAATGGAATAAGTTTGCCGTATCCGTCAAGTTGTGCCAGATATTTTAACCCAGCTCTTTTTGATAATCCGCCATTTTCCATAACATTTAAATTGTTGATTATTGTTGCGGTTGTGCCAAATAAATTATTGTTTGGGGTTAGGTGTTGACTTAACTGCCCATGTTCAAAGTTCATTTTTATGTTCATTTTTTTCCTCCTTTAATTTTATTTTTTGGTTTTATGATTTTGTGTTGTTGTTTGTGTTGATTGGTTGTGAGTTTGATTGGGTTAATTTTTAAAACTTAATTTCTTGCTGCAATAAGTGGAAAATAATTTTTTCCTTTGTTATAACCTTTTGCATCTTGCAATTTTGCAATGGATAATTGTTTATAAAATAACCTTTTATACAAATGATATTTTCTTTCATCATCCAAAATTGACAAAGCAAATTCGGCACACAGCAAGCTTATAAAAGCAGATTTAAATACTTGTGGAAAATCGCTTTCTTTTATATTTTCTATGCTTTCATGCTCCATTACAAACTTCCAATGATAGCTTGTGAGTAGCTCTGTTTTTAAAAAATCGTAAATTGCGTTGCCAAGTTTTGCTTCGCGCATGTTATCGTTAAATGATTTTATGGGACGTAGTCCAATTTTTAAAAGTGCAATGTTGCACATAGTTTTTTTGTTCATAATTACTCCTTAATTTTAATTGTAAATTTTTTTCTTTTTTGTATAATCAGGTGGCGATCTCGTAGCTCAGATGGATAGAGCGACAGCCTCCTAAGCTGTAGGTCGGCGGTTCGAATCTGCCCGAGATCACCAGGTTTTTGTCTTTTTAACTTTCTTTGCATTCCATTTTGACTATGCCGGTTGGATCAATGATTGTTGCGCCACAGCTCATGGAATTTGCGATAAAATAGCTTGCTCTGTCGCCGTGCCATGTAATGTCGGTTTTTATGTCCGATCCAGTTGCAAGACCAACCGCATTTTTGTGATAGAAAAAGCAAGTTCTTTTTGAGTCTTTAAATGGCAAGCCGTTATGGATAATCCAATTTATTCCAAGCCATTTTTTTACTTCGCTGTTTTTTAAAAATGGCAGGTCATCACCAACATATTCGCTGCTTGTAAATTCTTTTAAACCAAGCAGTTCGCTGTATTGCCTTACACCTATGACTGCAAAGCGGTTGCCGTCGTCTGGCACATTTGCTTTGTTTAACATTTCAACTGCTTCAAAAATTTTTTGCTTGTTTAATGCAGCTTCACCAGGAATTGTGGTTGTTGATTTGTTAAGTTCTTTGATTATAAGTTCATCAATTTTACGACCCAGCGCATTTGCACCAACAAGAGCCACCACGCGACGTTCATCGATATTGGTTTTCATTTCATCCAATCTGTCAACCCAATCGCCTGTATAAAAATCTTCTAGGATACAATCGGCTGTGTCATGGCTTATGTTAGTTGTGATGATTTTTTCGTGGCGAGTTTTTGTGTTTGCCTGGCTGGTGCCAAGACGCGCAAAAACGCAAGTGCCGCCCACAACATTTTCACGGCAACGAATGGTTGGTTTTAGTTTCGTTCCTTGCTGTTGAAAGGCTATGTGAACTTCTGCCTCGAATTGTTTTACAAATGATTTTTCTATATCAATACTCATAATTTCCTCCTTTGTTTGTTGTTAATTGATTGATATTTTCCACCCCACTCGCACAAGTTTTATGCGAATTTTTAAAATGACTTTGCAAAAAAAAGTGAATTTTTTATGCAAATTTTTATCGCGAATTTTTTATGGCAAATGTATCGCCGAAAAAATGCAAATTTTTAAAATACCTGCGACATTGGAATAGGTTGAGAATTTTTTATAACAAGGAAATGTTTATTTATCCCTTGTATTGAAAAAAATACCTATCCCTGCATGTAATAAAAAAAAATTTAAAAATAAAAAAAGGAGAAAATAAATCCTCCTGCTGCCTTAAAAAATTTTAAAAAAGAAAAATTATTTTTCTTTGTTTTTTAGAGATTTAAAAATTGAAAATTTTTCATCTTTGTTAAAATCTTTTTCAAACTGTTTATTTTGTTTTTCCATAAATGACATATAATTTTTAACTATTTTTTCCAGTTTAGAAATATCTTTAAAATTATTGTTTTGTTCCATTTTGGACACATTATCAAAAATATTTTTCATAAATTGTTTATGTTGTCCGTGCAATTTTTGTGCTAATGTATCTTGCAAAATATGGCTGTAGTTGTCTATTGTCCTTTCATAAAAAGTAATAGACCAAGTTAAAGAGTTTACTTGTTTTTCCGTCTCTTTTTCACTTACATTATTTTCAAAAAAGCTATAGGTTTTTCTTATTTCATCCTCTATCATAACTTCGTGCATTAACAATTCATTTTCTATTTCATAAATTGATTTTAAACAATGGACGCCAGAATGCCATTTTGGTTTTGGATTGTTATTTGGTGTTGAAATTATTTCTGCTCCTAGTAAAAAATATTTAACTTCTGTAATTTGTCTTTTTCTTTCTTGTAATTGTTTATAAAATTTCAACTCAAAATTAAAAATTTCCTGTGGTGTATTTGGTAAATGCACACTTGGAAATCTGTAGTAAAATAACTTTTTATCTTTATTTATTTTATTTTTTATAAAATCAATAATTTTCATTTTTTATCCTTTCTTATTTTGTATTTTGTGTCTGTCTATTAAACCAGGCATCAGCAATTTTTTTATGCAATTCAATAAAAGATCTGTAAATTTTAAGTTTTTGTTCTATTTTTGGAGAAACAATAAAAAAATTCCTTATATCTTGCAAGGCAGACATATCCCAAAAGATACTTTCAATATGTTCTTTGCTTTTATCCAGCATGTTATTGTAAAAAGCTTTGTTGAGAACCATCTTTCCAGTAAACATCATCTTTGCAAGATCATCATTGATCGCAGATAATTCTGCCCTGTATTTTTTATTTGCTTCTTCTAACTTTTTTCTGTTTATATACATTTATCTTTGTTTTGTTGGTTGTGTATTTTTTTGTATTTGTGTGATTAACATATCTAATTTTCTTAAAGTTTTATGCCATGTTTCAAACAAGCTTTTAGAAGTTTGTATTTTTTGTTTTATTGTGTCTTGATCATTTAATTTTGTTGACATTAAATTTTTAATTTCTTTTTCAAGTAAGTTGAATAAAGTACTTTCTTGCATTAATAAAAAAGAAATATCTGTATCTAGTATATAATTTTTATGATTGTTTTTAAAATTATCAATTTTTTCTTTCAAAAAATCGTGTTTTATACATAAAGTGTCATATAACTTTACAATATCTTTGATTATTAATTTGTTTTTATTTGTTAAAATTTCCTTTTTTTTATTCATATAATCACCCTTTGTTTTTAATATTATTTTTGTTTTTGTTCTTTAGTTATATTACGTTTTTTCGAATAATAAATTAAAAGATCCAAACTGTCTAAAATTTTTTCCCATTTTTTTAAAACAACTTTAAATGTTTCTATTTCATTTATAAAATTACGATAACTTTTTCTTTTGTATATCATTTTTAGATATTTAAGTTCCTTTTCAAGAAAACTGTAAGTTGTTTCCGATTGAATTACCAAATAAGATATATCCTTGCATAAATAACTGTTTTTATTGTTTAGTAAATTATTGCCTGCATCTGTTAATAAAGTATGTTTGGTAAATAAAACATCATATCTTGCTAATGTTTTTAATATTTCTTTATCTGTTAACTTATTAAAATAATTACTAGTAATGTCTGTTATATTTTCCATTTGTTCTGTATGCTTTTTATTCATATAATTATCCTTTGATTTAATTTTTACCTTTGTTTTTCTTCTTTTAGTTTATTAGCACTCTCACCTGTTAAAATATACTCATAATTTAATAAAATATCTTCATAATAATTTAACAAATGTTCAAATGTTTTTATTATTTTTATTCTTTCTTTATCTGCTGTGTCTTTTTTATCAATAATATATAAATCATCTATCATATCTTTTAATACATGTTCAACAGGAATAATTTGACATTCATATAAATGACACACTATTTGATTTTCAATCAATCTAGCTGAATTATGACTTTTTAAATAAGATTTTAAGTTTTGAAGTTTAGTATTTTTTGTCTGTAATTGTTGAAAAAACATTATATTCCGTTTTATATTTTCATCTGTTATTCCAGCAGAAGCTCTATTAAGATATTTTTTTGTTTTATTTTTTATCAAATCAAATATTTTCATTTTTCTCTCCTTGTATTTATTTATTAATAAATTATTTTGTTTTTTGGTTATCAATAGATTTATGTTTTACAACTTTTTGTAATATCATAAACAAATCTTTGAACTTATAAAATGCATCTGTATATTTTGTCAACTTTCGTTTAAAAATTTTTGATAATTTATACAATATATCGTGAGGTACTCTAGTTTCATTTGAAATAACTCTTAAACCGGATATAGTGTCTTCTACCATCATATATAATACTTCTAATTTATTTAATTCTTGACAGCATTCTTCGTATATTATTGCGATATGTTCATCTTTTTTATTTTCAATATATTTAGAAAATTTTTCAAACTGCTTTTTAAATGCAAGTTCTTGTACTCTTGTATATTTATAACTTTTAATAAAATCAGTTAAATCAATTTCATTCATTACTTTTTCAAATGTAATATTGTAAGTATGTATATTTTTTTGTATATATTCGTCCATAATTTTTCTTTATCTTTGTTTATCGTTTGCAACTAAATTATATTTTTTAACTTGTAATCTATAATCTTTTATAGTGTCAGATATTGAAGAATTCAATAAATCAATTTTTGTTTGTGTTATATAAAGTTCATATTCATGCAAATCAAGTTTTATGACCCTTTCTAAATTTGATTTATTTAATATCTGCTCTGTTTTATAAATTTGAATATTTTTCTTTATTCTATCTTGGATCGACGAGATTGTTTTTACATAACTTATAATTAAATTTTTATTAAAAGTATTTAAAACTGCTCTAAGAACAAGTGTTTGTTCTTGTTGCATTTGTTTAAACTGTCTCTCATAATCTTTAATTGGCATAGTCATTTAATTACCTTGTTTTTTGTGAATTGAAAACTAAATTCTTTTTTATTTCTTCTGCTTTTTTGATAAGACCATTATATCTGTTTAATTCTAATTCATAAGTTTTAAGAATGTATACAAAAAGCTGTTTTTCATTTTTATAATTTAAACTATTCTTTTTTAAATAAGAAAAAGATTTTTGTATTTCCTTTAACACTATCTTGTAGTTATCTAATGATTTTTTTGCAAATTCCAAAGATTGTACAACATCCATCCAACTTATGCTTAAAAATAATGTATCTGTATCTTTTGCATATATTTTTTGTTGTGAATTTAAATATTCATCTATTTGTAAAAGTCTTTTATAATGTTTAAACGCATTTTGTAAAGTCTTGTCATTTATATTATGAACAATATCTATTTGTTCAGATTCTTTTTTGGCAATATCAATAATTGTACCATCATATAAAATTTTGCCCTTAAAAATTTTCATGTTATTCCCTTTTTCTTGTTATTATCTTGTTTTTTCAATCATGTTTATTTTGTTATTGAATTTATTGATTTTTTTTGACAATTCTATAACGCTTTTTTTAAACTCTTTTATATCATCTTCAAATACATCTTGGTATAATTTATCAAAAATTGTTAATTTTTCCTCTGCTATTTCATATGTTGTTTCCATATCCATTGCAGCTAAATTTACAATCAACTCATGTTCACCATTTGAAAATGACATATTTTTTGCTTTTTGTTCTGCAATTTTAAAATTATTTACAAGTCTTTCATATTGCTTGATATATAATAATAATGAAGCATCATTTAAATCTTTAAAATTATCTACTATACTTATAGATTTCTTATTTTGTTGTTCTTGTCTATACTGTTGTTTTTTACCTTTTTTTTGTATTTTATCTGCAAGTTTTATATTTTTACTTATAAAATTTTCATATGATTTAAACACAACTATTAGTTCACAATATATCTTTTTAAAGATTTTTTTTAATTGTGATATTTTTTCTTGTTGTTCATTATTTGCAATTTCTGTAAATAGCTTTAACTGACCATTTGGATAAACATTTGATTTATCATTATTTAGTAATTTATCATTTATTTCTGTTAAAAAATGTACCCTAAAAAAAATATCTTTTTGAAAATTTCTTGCCTTGTTTTTTATATTAAACAATGTTTCTTCATCAACAATTTTCATTATTTTATAAACAACATTGTTTGTGAAAATAAAATTAAGTTTTATAAGTTGTTTTCTCGCATTTTCAACAGCTTCTGTTTGATTGTTGCCGTTTTGCACACTTATTATATTCATTTTTATGTCTCCATATTTTCATGTTTGACAAAATATTATACTAAAATTTATGTTTGTCAAGTATTTCTGTTGACAAATTTATAAAATTTTGCCCTTATGAAATAGCTGCAATATATCTTGTTGTTGTTTGTATGATGATACTATATTAAGCGAGTTTGTAAAAACTCTTTTTTCTGCTTCATCCATAAGATCCGCTTCTGGGAAAATCTGGTTTGCCTCGGCTATAACACGAAGAGCTGCTAAATAAGTATCATTATCAACTTTAACTTTTTTCATTTAACCTCGCTGTTTGGCTTCTTTATTTTTTTTATAATCTAGTATAAATTTTAATTCTCTTCTATATTTTTCAAGAAAAGTTGCCAGATTGTCAAGTTCTTTAAACAATAAGACTTTATTTTTAAAATAATTTTCAAAATCTTGCTTTTTCAAAAGATTATTTAAAGTGGTAAATAGATTTTCAATTTTGCTTGTCATCTCATATTGAGTATCAAATAGTGAATTATATGAAGTTTCATCAATATGCATAACTATATCTAAATTAGTCTTAAAACAGCGATATTTTAAGTTTAAGTAATAATCATATTTTCTTTGTAAAATGTTAATTTCTGTATTTTCACGTTTTTTCATTCTAAATTCCTATTTTGTGTATTTTTAAATTTTTAATAAGTAGTTATTATTTGCAGATTTTTGCTTATTTGTCAATATTTATTTTTATATGTGCGACTTACCTGCGGTTTGAATGTGATTTGAGCTACAGTTTGGTATGATTTATGTGTGTTGTGAAGAGAGTTCACCCTTTCGTTAGTTATAATATAATCACTATTAAAAAATCAAGAACAAAATGAAAATTTTTTTTATTTATTTTCTAATTTTTTAATATTTGTGTTGTTTAGTTTTTCAAGGGATAGAAGTTGGGTTCTTGCGAGCTTTCTTAACTCTATCATCCTTTCTTTTTGTTCAACACCTTTACTTATAAGAATAGCATTATAACTTTCCATATTGGCAAGAACCAAAAGCTCATTCAAGCTTGCAAAATCTCGTTGATTTCCCTTTAAATCTTTATTTTCAGCTTGCCATTGTTTTGCCGTTTTATTGAAAAGAGCAACGTTTAACATATCCGCTTCGGTTGCGTATTTATATGATAGTTGTTCGTTTGTAAGGTCATGGAGCAAATATTCCTTGATTGCGTCAGTGTGAATTTTATAGTTAATTTTTGAAATTTCTCTGTTTAAATTCCAACCAAGCGACAATTTGGAATTTTCGTCTGATTTAAGCCTTTTGTAATCCTGTATGATATAAAGTTTAAATTCTGGCGAAATCCATGATGCAAATTCCATAGCAATATCAGTATGTGCAAAAGTTCCACCACCATATCGCCCAGATTTTGAAACTATTCCTATTGCATTTGTGCTGTCTATCCATCTTTGTGGAGATAAAGTAAATGCATTGCTGCCTGCTTCTTTTTTAAAGGCGTCGAATTCGACCCCTTTAAAATTTGGATTATGTATAGATTCCCACAACCCTAGGAATTCTATAGTATATCTTATCCTTAACCAATTTTTAACAACATCTTTTGGCTCGTTAATATTTTTATATTTTGCTATGTCTGTAAGGCTGATATAATCGTTTTTAAAATCATCTGTATAAATTTGTATTTCAAAACCTTTTGCCTCTATTGTTTCCTTTTTGACTTTTAACATATATTGCTCTGTTTTGCTGTTGGGTGCAATTCACCCTTTGGTTAGTTATAATATAATAATTATTTTTTAAAAATCAAGAACAAAATGCAAATTTTTTACATTTTTTTATAAAAAATTTCAAAATGGCAGATTTCTGCGGTTTTTTGAGACGTGAAAGAAGAGAGAGACCAGATAGAGATGAGAGCAAAAATATATTTGGGAGATTGGCAAGTAAATATATGAACTTATTTATTTCTATATGATTTTTGCAAGCAAAAATTGGCAAATATCTTTAACATAAAGATATTTGAATGCATATCTGTTAAATAAAGTACATCTTATATTAAGAAAAGTCTATATTGTTATATAATTTTTGTAAACAAAAATTGGCAAATATTTTGCAATAAACAAAATATTTGAATGATTATTTAATTTAAACTGCACGTATTTATTATATATTTAAGATACTACATTTATGGAGAATATTTTTTTATAAAAATATTTGGATGACACATATTAAAATAACATATAAAAAAATATCTCCATTTATTTACTAAACAAAAATTCTTAAAGTCATAAAATTATATAAAAAGATTTTTAATAATTTTTACAAGTAAAAATTGCTAAATATGTTGCTTATCACAAAATATTTGTATGATACTTATTTAATAATCATTTGCATAAGATGTATATTATAAAAAATTTCTGCCAGGAATCTTATTTGTTGCAAAAACAAATAAGCCTGCCAATAATTAAAAATATGATGTAAATGCAAACAGGGTTTGCAGGCGATATTTTGCCAAACAAAATATCGGTGGAAAGTTATTTAATAATATCTTTCAAAAAAAAATTGACTATAAAACCACTATCAATTAATTTTTACAAGTAAAAATTGGCAAATATTTTGCAATAAACAAAATATTTGTATGATTGTTTTTTTTATTTCAACTTTCGTATATTTCCTATATATTTAAGAAACTTTGTTTCTGCTAAACATCTTTATCTCATAAAAATAGTGAAATGAATATTTAATTCAATTTCTATAAAACAATTAATACAGCTGGCATAATTGATGGCGGATTTCTGGGGTTTTTAAGGTATGGAATAAAGGGGAAAATATATCTAAAATAGAAAAAATATTGAAAAAGAGATTGAGGTATCAATAACACCTATCATTATATAATTTTTGTAAACAAAAATTGGCAAATATTTTGCTTATCACAAAATATTTGGATGAATATTACTTAAATAAACTTAATCTTGGGAATCTGCGGTTTTTAAAACATGGAAGAAGAGAGAGATAATATAGAGAAAAAGGCAAGGAAAATGTATTACAAAAAAGGACCCTTGCGGGTCCCCACATTTGCAAAACTACAAAAATATGACACCACTCATATTTCTGCTACTTGCTAGCTCCTACACTAGCGATTCTATTATAGCATTTATAAAAAATATTGTCAATATATAAAAAAGAAAGCCGACGAAAGCCTTCTTTTAGCTAATGTTATGAGTTGGTTATTTTTTTGTTAAGCCAAAACCACCTTTAAGTGTAAAAGTCTCGTCTTTACTTTTCAATTCATAGGTACCAATAACTTCTTTGTTATCAAACATTCCAGCTTTAAGATCACCTTCTCCATCACCTGCTTCCATTTTTTTACCATTTACATACCATTCATCTACATTTGTATTAAGATGTTCAAAATCAATGCCTTTTGCCTTTACTGTTTTAATAGTTTTGTCATTATAATTAAATATAAGATCTCCCTTTGGTGAGTTTGCAGCAAATTCCAATGTTGCAGTACCGCTTATATACCCATTTCTTTTTTGTGTTTTTAACATTGCATGTGTTGAACCAGTAAATATTGTTTTTACATCTGGTCTGTTGAATCCTTTTTTATTTTGTTGACCAACAAAGAAAGGTTCAAGATCTTTTTCTTCATTGCATTCGCCTGTGAACTTATCACATCTTTCACCTTTATATTCAAAAAAGCCGTAATGACCATAAGTTAAATTGGTTCCTGCCAATTTTAATTGTGCCTCGACAATTTGTTTTTTACCATCTTTTTCAAATTCAAAAGCCTTTGTTTTTGTTATATCAAATTGCCCATCATTTTTAAGTTCATCTGCATCAAAAGATACCAATTTTTTAGTGCCAGCATAAAAAATATATTGCCATTTACCATCTTTATATTCTAGTTGTGGACCATTAGAAACAAAAGTTGTAGTTGTTGGAAGTTTGTTTAATTTTTCTGGTAAGCTGCTTTTTGGCAATTGTTTTGTTCCACAAGCAGACAACAAAACAGCACTTAAAAGTGTTAATAATCTTGTTTTATTTTTCATAATTTTTCCTTTCGTGTTTTTACTTTTAACTCTTAGCTGACTTTATATTATCTACCTTTTAGATTGCAAGTAAAAAAATAAACTTGCATAAAAAAAACACCCTGTTGTTCAGAGTGTTTATAGTAGAAAAAATCATATTGTTATTATTTTTCTTCTTGTTTTCTTGTAAAAATCAAGATGCCATCAATGATACCTTTTAAAGAAAGTTGCATCAATAAAACGGCAACAAATCCTCCAATAAAAGTTGTAATTTTTAAATTTATGCTGCTTGTAAGTTTACTTATTTTAAAAACAAAATAATATGCCATACACAGACTGGTTAAAAATTGTATGCGGAAAATTTTTGTTGTGATTGGGAATATTTTTTCTTTTCTTTTTATTAGCATGAATAATTTTACAAAGAAAAATATCACAGCCAATGACAAGGAAATTATTACAGCCCACATACTTGCATCTTGAAGCGCCATTTGAAGTAGTAGCGCAGGTTCAATTATGCCACGCACTTCATTTAATATGGATATTTTTTGATTGAATGCAAAAACAAAACTGCCAACTATTATTGCAACAAAAATTGTAAATAAAAAAATGTTGGTTTTGTTATAAAAAAATCCCAATAATTTTTTTGAAAGAGTTTTTTCTTCCTTTTGATTATTGGGAGTTTTTACAAATTCAACAGAGTTAACTATTTTTTCGTTGTCTTTTTTTTTGAAACAGGTTTAACAGCAACACTTTTTTTTGCAGTTGTTGTTTTAAGAGCTGCAACTTTTGTTTTTTTCATTGTAATAACCGGTTTTTTAACTGTTGCTTTTTTTGTTTTAAAATTAACAATTACTGATTTTTGTTCTGTTGTTTTTTTTGCTACAGGTTTCTTTGCTACAACTTTTTTTGCTGGTGCAACCTTTTTTGCAACTGGTTTTTTAACAGCAGCAACTTTTTTAACTGCAGTAGTTTTTGTAGTAGCTTTTTTAGCAACAACTTTCTTTGCTGGTGCAACCTTTTTTGCAACTGGTTTCTTTGCTGCGGCAACTTTTTTTGCTGGGGCAGCTTTTACAGCAACTATTTTTTTTGCTTCAACCTTTTTTGCTGGAGCAGCAGCTTTTTTTGCAACTGGTTTTTTAACAGCAACTTTTTTGCTTGACACAGATTTTTTTTCTGCGGTTTTTTTCTTTAATAATCCAAACATTTATCTCTCCTTTATGATTATTTTTAAAACGAAGTCATTTTAACACATTAACGAATCGCTTGCAAGAATAAAAACAAAAAACCACGAAAATAGTTCAAGAAAAAATTTTAATTACAAGAAAAAAATTTATTTTTATGACTTGACTCTTGATAAATATTTCCAACCTTCGTCTATTTGAGCTATAAAATTTTTATCTTTATCACGCCAATATTTTGGATTTTTCATCATAGATTTTAAATCTTTTTCTGTTAAAAAATCTTTCTCAAACTCTTGATCTATAAAGGTTTTGTCCTCATAGCTCCTCATCATATTATACAAACTTATGACGCCCCAATAATTTGTGTTTAAGGTATTAAACAGATCTGGGGTTAAATTTTTTGTTGCCCACATTGTGATTTGTTTTGATACTTCATTAAAGTTTTTTTCACCACCAAAAAAAGTTTCAAGTTTCATAAGTTCTTGTAAAGAATTATATTTTTCAGCGATGTTTTTTATATATTTCAATGAAATTTCTGTGATTATATTTGTTAAAACATCAACATGCGAATCGGGTATTTGTTTTTCATGTAAAATTTTTATAATTTCTTTTTTAAGGTTTAAAAAATAATTATCAACATTTACATTTGTATTTTCCGCACCATTTGTAATAAGCGCAAGTTCCAATAAATCTCGTTTTTCAACAGAATTATTTTCTGTTTTTATATTTGACGTTTTCATGTTTTCTCCTTTCTTTTCTTCTGCCCCCTTTTCAAAACTTTCTGTTTTTCCTGTATCACTTTCCGGATACAGATTTTCTATTTGCTCTCTTATAGGCGTGTTTAGATCGCCCGCATGTTTATTAAAGATTTTATCTTTTATGTTATTCATAGTATTTATTATGCGACAAGGTCAAGATTATAACAACCTGAAAGGATATATATTATGTTCAAAAGAAAATCAAGAAAGCTTAAATTAAAAAGAATTATTCGTTCTATGGTAAGACGTGGCTCTGTTCGTCGCGGTCGTGTTAAAAGAATGAATGCTATTCGTATACATCGTGGCGGTTATTCAATGTAAAGGTGTTATTATGCCTATTCGTTGGTTATGTAAGCACCCTATTTCTATCAAAGGACTTCGTGTTCCTTGTGGTCAATGTAAATATTGTCGTATAAATAATACTCGTGATTGGACTATTCGTTGTTTGGACGAATTTCGTTATTATAAAAACGGTTGTTTTGTAACACTTACTTATGATAGCAAAAAGGTAAAAGAAAACATTTATGATTGTCCTTATTACAAAGAAGGTGTTGTTTATTCTTTACATTATCAGGATTTACAAGATTTTTTGAAGCGATTAAGGGATTTTTACGAATTACATTTAGATTGTTTCTTGGTAGATAAAGTCAAGGTCATTGGTAAGAGAAAGCCAAAGGTTTATCCTGATTTTAAGTATTTAGCCTGTGGAGAGTATGGAGACGAAAATAATAGGCCACATTTTCATATTTGTTTCTTAGGTTTAGATTTTAAAGATAAATATCCGTGGCATAAGTCAAGAAAGAAAAAAGATAGGTATCTTTATCGTTCCCCTACTCTTGAAAAACTATGGAAATACGGACATTGTGATATTGCTATTTTAGAGGACGACGATGTTTCATATTGTGCTGGTTACGAACAAAAGAAAATCAAAACAAAAGGTGATAAATATTACAAAGATAAAGGATTAGAGCCACCAAAAAGGTTTGTTTCTAAAGGATTTGGCAAAAAGTTTGTAGAGGAATTTAAGGAAGTTTTAAAGCGAGATGGATTTACATTCTATAAAGGTAAGAAAGCATCTTTACCACCTTATTATAGAAATTTGATTTATTCAAAAGAAGAAAAACAAGCAATTAGTGAAAAGTATGTTAACGAGAAAGCAAAAGAAATACAAGATTTGATAAATAAAGGTATCAAAGAACATAATGATTATTTGTATTATTTTCGCTTTTTAGACGAGAGCAGAAAGGTTTTTGACGAAGCTTTTGACAAGAAATACAAGAATAAGCCAAGAGATTTGAATGAAAGGAGGTAAAAATGAAGCAATTATTGTATTGGTTGACAATTATTCCACCAATTTATGATGGAATTGTTAAATTGATTAAAACTATTGACGAAACTTTAAAAAAGAAGGATGAATAAAAATGAGAATTTTTAAACCAAAAACAAATTTATTTGACATGACACACCAATATTATACTACGGTTGATTTTGGTGATTTCGTGCCATTTGATGTCATTGAGGTATTGCCTGGTGACACTTGGAAAGTTAACCCCCATGCACTTTGTCGTTTAGAGGCATTACAAGCCCCTACTATGATGGATTGTAAAATGATGGTTAATTATTTTTATGTTCCAAACAGACTTGTATGGAATGAATGGGACACATTTATAACTAGAGGTAAGGATGGACTTGCAGAACCTGTTATGCCGTTTATTAAAGATATGGTTGTGAAAAATGGTTCTGTTGCTGATTATATGGGACTTCCTAAGAAATTGCCTGGAGCAACAAGTGATGTTGTTATTCCTAAGGTGTCAGCATTGCCATTTAGGATGTATAATAAGATTATTAACGATTGGGTTATACATTCTGTGATTGAGGACGAAAGAGTTTTCTCAATGGAAAGTGGTGAGGATACTACTACTGATTTAAGTCTATTTTCTAAAGGCTGGTCGCCAGATAGATTTACAAGGTGTTTGCCATATCCACAACTTGGTCCTGATGTTAAAATTCCACTAGGTGATAAAGCAGACATATATGGTCAAGGTGGAGCATTAGGTGTTGCTAACATGAATGTTGCAGATAACCCTACTACCTATTCATTTGTTCCAAAAACTAATGCCTTTTTAATGAATGGAAAAACAAAATATGATGCAGGAAAAAAGTATCCTTTAAGTAATTCAGATATTGATAATGGACCTTTTGTTCCTCATGATACAGCAACAGTGTTAATGAATTATGGTTATGGAAAGTTTGATGGTGCTTATGCTGATTTGAAAGGTGCTTCTGCTGGTGCAACTATGAGAGCATTTAGGATTTCACAAGCTTTACAAAAGTTTTTTGAACTTAATGCAAGAGTTGGAAGCAGGATTGTTGAAAATTTACTTGGTCATTGGGGAGTTAGATCCGACGACTTAAGACTTCAAAGATCCGAGTATTTAGGTGGTGCTGTATCCAATGTTCTTACAAGTGAAGTTATTCAAACATCTCAATCAACTGATAATTCACCTCAAGGAACTTTGGCAGGTCATGGATGGACTTCTAATTATTCAAAATTTACAAGAAGGTTTAAAGAACACGGATTTATCATAGGTATTGTATCTGTGATGCCTAGGGCTGTTTATTCTCAAGGTGTAGAGAAAAAATGGTTAAGAGAAAGTGTGTTTGATTATCCAGACCCTTTACTTGCTCATTTATCAGAACAACCTGTTTATGAACAAGAAATAGTTGCTGGAACAAGTGACCCAAAGAAAATATTTGGATTTTTACCTATATTTGACGAGTGTAGACACATAGAAAATCGTGTTACTGGTAACTTTACTGGAAACTTGTCATTCTGGGTTCACCAGAGGTTATTTACTGATAATACAGGTAAAGAGCCAAAAGCACCTGCTTTGAATGCTGCATTCTTACGAGGTAAGCCATCAAAAGATATTTTTGCGGTAACTGATACTTCGCCAGAAGCAAAAGCATTAAGAATTGCGGTAAATATACAAGCAACCGTTGCTCGTAAATTACCAAAAGAAGGTATTCCATTGTAGGAGGTTATTATGACATATAAAGTAAAAGATAGATTTAATCATGAAACAGAAACAGAGGTAGTTGTTGATACTGCCTCTAAAGTTCGCCCTGATATGTTTATCAGCGTTCAAGACTGGGTTGATAGATTAGTAGATTTTGGTGATGTTGAGTTTGAGGATAGTGACGAAGTAGAGAATGTTCTTGATACTGGCTTTAATGATAAATTAGATTTAGCCCAGAAAGGATTTGAAGCTATGCAAGAAGCAGAAGAACATAACCATACCTCTTCTTCCCTTGCTGAGCCTAATACTGATGCAGTGAGTGAAAATGCTGATGCGACCGCTTCCGCAGGAAGCAGTCTTGGAGCTACCGACACGACTTCTATGTCAGGAACAAATAACGAAACTAAAAGTGAACAAACAGGTCAAAATTCTATGAACTGACCTATTGCGATATGTTACCCTTACTTGTTGGTAACATATCGCATTGACAGACAAAACGAAGTTTGAGGATGTAAACGAAGTGAAAAGACGAAAACGAAGTTTTAAAACTGATATTACCGACGGAGTTGGTAATATTGCAAAACAAGGAAGGGTGTTAGGGATGGAAAATCCCTAATAAATACAATAACAATTTTTTTTAAAAGGAATATAAAATGGACCCACTTACAATTGGTGCAATAGGTTTAGGAGCAGGTTCTTTGGTTGCTGGTTTATGGAATGCTAGGAAGCAAAGAGAAGCACAAGCAGAGGCAAACAGACAAAATATAGCATATAATAGCCCCACATCTCAAATGCAGAGATTAAAGGATGCAAATTTAAATCCCAATCTGGTTTATTCTCAAGGCAACACAGTTGGCAATACAGAAATCAAGCCAGTTGATACTTACGGCATGGATAGTTCTGTGAAAAATGCTTTGTCAACATTTATGCAGGTTAAAAATTTTGATGCTGATTTAAGAGCAAAAGAACATGCAAATAATTTAACATCTGCAACAATGCCCTCCACTATCGCCCAAGCAAAAGCAACCGCAGCAAGAGTTCAAACAGATAGTGATGTGGCAAAAGTTCAGTTAAAAGAGGCAAAAGCAAGAGCGGATATTGCAGAACACGATAGAGATGTTATTACAGGTAAGAAAGTAGGATTGGCTTCTCATGATAGAGGAATTCCTGGTTTAATAAATGTTGGTGGTCGTTTTATTAAAGGAGGTTTGGATTATATGGTTAATGATATGCCTAAGGTAGGTTTAGAAGTTTTTAAGTCAATTTTTAGACATTGAAATTTTTTTTAAACATGATATAATTACATTGTTTTAGGAGGTATATATGAAGCCTATTGACGATTTGATAAAAGTTATTACTAAAATTTTGAAAATATATTTTCTTTATATTCCAGTAGTTGTTCTTATTTTATTTATTATTGCTAGTATTGTTCAGGGTGTAAAAGATTCAGAAAAAAATACTTTACAAAGAACACTTCAAGAAAGAGTTTATAAAAAAAAATAATAATTGACTAATTCGCATAATACATGTTATGTTCAAAGTATGACCTTTCAACATAACATTGCGACATATTATAGTCATGATTTTTCTCCTTTCTTTGTTGTTATTTGTTGACTATCCACCCACATATTTTTCATCAAAAAAATACATTCAATTTTCGCGACAATTGAGTGTTAAATTAAATGATGAAAAAATAATAAAAAACATCACCCGTAAAATTTTACAAGTGATGCAAAAATTAAATTAAATTTATGTTAAGATTTTAAAATTTTGTGCTGTATCTTATGGCGGTGGTTTCACCATCTGCTGCTATACTTACACCACTTTTATCAGTAAATGTAAAAGAGATAAGTGTTGCAAGAGCAGCCCCGCCCAGCACGTCCGTTGTCCAATGTTTTTTTGCATAAACACGACTTATACCAACAATTGTTGCAAAGGTATAAGGCAAGATTGCTTTTTTAAAACCATATCTTTTATGGATAAAACTTGCACCTGTAAAGGCGGATGCTGTATGACCAGATGGAAAAGAATGTTTATCATCTCCTGGATTGTAATTTGGGCGCTTTCTTTGTGTTAAGCGTTTTATTATTTCAGTTGAAGCTTGTGTTGCAACCATTGAAGCCCAAAATTGAGCAACAGGATTTTTTAACATATCCTTTTCTGGATAATAAGTCTCTTCATTCACAGCCAAGCCCAAGGCATAAGCAGGAATAATCACTTGCAACATATCACCTACGGATTCAAATGTCCTGGCATCTGCCTTTACAGGTGCCCAAAGCAACATGCACGAGCACATAATAGTTGTTAAAAATTTAGTATTAAATATAGTAGTTATTTTCATAATTTTTTCCTTTCTTATTTATTTATATTTATATTTTATGCTTAAAAAAACAAGATTTTTGTTTTTTTATAAATATTTAACTTTTATAAAAAATTGCTATTATAAAAAAATTTCATTCCAATATCTTTATTTTGAGTAAAAGAAAATAACAATAAAATCTATTTAAATAATTCATCATGTGAAGCGAGACGCAACAAAGTAATAGAATTAACATCATCAATATACAGCAATAAAATATCATTTTGTATATGACATTCCATATAACCTGCCAAATCACCTTTTAATCTGTGTGCTTTAAATCTTGGAGGAAGTTCAATATCATGTTTCAACAGATAAAGCACAAGTTCAAAACTTTCAAGATTTACATGTTTTCTTTGATAAAATTTTATATCTTTTTTAAATTTTGCGGTAAAAATGATATCTTTCATTTTAGTCTAATAAATCTCTCATTAATTCGTCTATATTTGAATAAGGTTTTGATACTTTACCTTTTTTTACCTCTTCCATTGCCTCTAAAGTATCCTTGGTAGGGTGTAAATCCTTTTCATTATATTCGTATTCATAGGAAACACATGGTCTTTTGTTTAAAGCTTTCCCAATATTTTGCCTTTTATATCCATTTTCCAATAACATGTTTATTCTCTTTTTTCTATGTTAATTTATTATGCAACCTTTAATATTACTTAACTTGGGCGCAATCCACCCTTTGGTTAGTTATAATGTAATCATTATTTTTTAAAAGTCAAGAACAAAATGAAAATTTTTTACATTTTTTTATAAAAAATTTCAAAATGGCTGATTTTCACAAAAATTTAATCATCACTTTTCTTATAAATTTCTAAGGTTGCTTCTTTAAAATAGAAAAGCCAATCACATGTATCTTCATATGCAAATAAAGCAATATTACCTACTACTAATACATATACTCCAGCACAATTATCTTTTCCACAATATTCAAAATTATATCTTTCAAGATATAATAAATTTTTTTTGTCATAGTTATTTAAAAAATTTAATAATGTATCTTTTCTGCTTCTGTCGCTACAATATGTGCTATATCCAACAAATCCTAAACTACTTGTAAATGGGATGTTCAGTATATTTTGTTTTATTTCATTTTTTATTTTTAATATAAATTTATACTTGCCTGGCTCTAAAGTTAAGTTTACATTTTCTACTTTTTCTATTATTTTTATTAACCGCCAATTAGAAGTTGGAGCTTGTGGTTTTGGAATTGCGTTTGCTATATCACTTGCACTTGGAACATTGCTTTTTATCACATCTCCCCACCAACTTTTCTTTGGGACGCAGGTGTAGAATTCTTGGGCGTTGACTACACCGGCAAGAAGCATTGCGCTCAATAAAGTTATTTTACTAGTTTTTTTCATCATAATTTTCTCCTTTCCTTTTGTTATGATTGTTTAAACATTTCGTATCCAGACGGACAGCTCTTTCTTAAATCTATCAACTCCATCCCATCTGGACATTTCCCATTTGTGATTTTTTTTAGTTCATATCCATCTGGACAGCTTCCTTTACTTGGTGCGAATAAATCCATCCCATTGGGGCAATTTCCACCGATCACTTTTATCCCAGTTGTACCCTCCGGACATACAATTTGATTGCAGCTTTGAAATGTAGTTTTATTTAAAATTGTACCAACTGGACAGCTTTTACATAATCTATCACTTGGCGACCAGAAATTATTTGCACCATATCTATTGCATTTAACCACACAATTTTTATCATCACAGATTGGTTCTTCATCACCCCCACATACTTCCTTACCTCCGGAACTTATCCCATATTTTGCAAGGGTTTCATGTATCAGTTTTTTTGTTGCTTCGCTTGCTGCAAAAGAACCGGATTTATACAGCAACAACCCAAGCAAAATTGCATACTTAATTTTTGTTTTTATCATTCTCTTCTCCCTTTTCGATAGGAAGCTGAAAACTATATCATATAAAATAGTGGTAGTATTCTTTTATATTCCTACGCCTTCCTACCTTATAGTAGGAATCCCCAACCTGTGAGTTGTCTCACTCTTATATGATAGGGTTTTCAGTCCCTTTTATATTTTTTATGATAAAATTTTAAAAAGTTTTATTCAAGTAAAAAAAATTATCTTGTCTTTATCATAGTTTCTTGCAAAATTTTGCTTAATACTTGTTTTCTGCTGCGTTCATATTTTGCAAGGGTGTTTGCAAAATTATTTGCTTCATCAAAAATTTTCATATTTGGTAAATAATTTTTAATGTTTTTTCCACTTATTTCTGGGTGAACTCCTGTTAAAATAACTTTACCAATTCCATAATTTGATTTTAAAATAGCTGGCAATTTTTTACCATTATCAAAAACATAATGTCCCAATACTTCAACATTATTATTTCCTGCTATATCAAAAAATGGACCACCAGAATAAAATGAAAAATATTCTTTTTTATCATTGTATTCAATGTTTGCAATACTAACAGATGGCACAACATTAGAATAAGGTGGAATTTTAAATTCTTTATATAAACTTCCAATTGCTTTTCCATTTATTAAATCAAGACCGCTTTGAGAAATAAGCGATAATTCAGGAATATCTTTTTCAAAAATTGTCTCACTGCAAGCATAATATGCGCCAGCACAAATTCCCAAATAATTACCACCGCTTTTCACAAATTCACGAATTTTTTCATTGCCAAGTCCTTTTAATTTTAATTCATACCCCAATCCAAAACCACCAGGCATAATAAAAGTTGCAACAGAATCATTAAGAGAATTTTTATTTTTTATATTTTCTGCATCTGTAAAACCAATTCCATAACTTGTATTTTTGAAATAATTTTGCAATTCAGCATAAAGTGTATTTATATTTATTGTTCCATAATCACAATAAATTAAAATTTTATTTCGCATTTTTAACCTCTTTTATAAAAATAATTTATTTTACAATTTTTAATTCTTTTAAAACATTAAATGCAGTATTTTGTTCAGCATCTTTTTTTGAAGTTCCAGTTCCAGAACATTTAATTTTTTTCACTATTGTTTCCATTGTGAATGTTGGCTCATGATCTGCCCCTGTTTTTGAAACAAGTGTATATATTGGACAATTTTCACCTATACTTTGAGCATATTCTTGGAGCATAGTTTTATAATCTTTTGTTGCATAAGAATTATTTTGAATTTTAACTGCCCATATTTTTTTTATTATATTAAAAATAGTATCAAAATCACTATCTAAAAAAATTGCACCAAACATAGCTTCACAAGAATCCGCCAAAACATTTTTTGATAATTTTTGTGGACGTTTTTGTTCTTGTAATGAAATCTTTATTAAATTTTCAAGATGTAAAAATTCTGCTACTTCTGCCAAAGTTTTACTGCAAACAAGGTTTGCAAACCTTACTGCCAAAGCACCTTCATCCTCATCTTTAAAATTAAGATACAATAATTTTGAAACGGCAAGTCCTAAAACTCTGTCGCCCAAAAATTCCAATCTTTCATTATTTGATAATTTGTTTTTTGTAAAACTGCTGTGAATAATTGCTTGATTAAACAGGTTTATATTTTTAAATTTATAACCTATTTTTTTGCAAAATATTTCATAAGTTTCGTTTTTCATTTTATTTTATAATTTTAAATAATCTTTCCCATCTAACAGGGGCAAACCATTTCCACACTTCAAAAATACTAACTGAATTGTTGTGTGAAAAAAATAACATATCCGCCCTGCCTATTAAATCCCTTTTGTGAATATATCCAACATCATTTAAAAATCTGCTGTCTTCTGACATATCACGATTATCACCCATCATAAAATAATGTTCCTTTGGCACAACAAATTCTTGGGTATTATCGGCAAATTCTTTGTCGCTAAGTTCAATTATTTCAAATGATTTTCCATTATACAAAGTTTGCTTGTATTTATTAAGCTCAAATGCCTCACCATCTGTTTTTTCCTTGTAAGCAATGGTATACTGCGATTTTTTAAGAGGTTTACCATTTATAAACAATTTTTTTGTATCAATAACTGTAAGAACTTGCCCCTTGTCATTTGTTATAGGCAAAGTATCAATTTTTCTTAACTTATATGGTAAATTTACAATATAAAATTTTTCAATAAATTCCCGTTTCATAGGTTGCCCGTTTATATGCAAAATTCCATTTTTCATTTGTATTTTATCACCTGCTTTACCAATCAACCTTTTAATATAATTATCTGGTTTATTTTTGATTTTTTTAAATACCACCACATCACCAATTTTTGGCTCGCTTGTAAAAATCCTGTTTTTAATAATTGGTGGAGATAATGGGAAAGAGTGATTTGAATAACCATAAGAAAGCTTTGATACAATCAAATGATCCCCAACAAATAATCCCGGAATCATAGAATCTGATGGAATATGAAAAGGTTCAAACAAAAAAGATCTTATCACAATTGCAAAAAATCCCGCCCATAAAACAGAAAAAAAAGTATCTTTTACTTCGTTTTTTAACCTTGACCTTCTGTAATTCATTTTACCTCCTCCATTATAACAACTGCAACAACAACTGGATTATCATCACTTATACTAAGATGATATTTTATTTTTTCAATACTGGGATATTTTTTTTCTAAATATTTTTTTGCATTTCCATTAATTTTAAGCACAGGTTTTCCAAAATTATTATTTGAAATTTCAATATCTTTAAATGAAATACCAAACCTAAACCCTGTTCCAATTGCTTTAACAAAAGCTTCTTTTACAGCATAAAAACCAGCAATTTTTAAAATAAATTTTTGCTTATTATTTGAAAGCTTTTGAAATGTTTTTTGCTCGCTATCTGTAAAACAACGACAAAGAAATCGGGACGAAAATTTAAGAATGAGTATTTCAACCCTTTTAATATTAACAACATCAATTCCCATTCCAATAATCATAAAAATATAGTAAAACAGATTTACCAAAATGTCATTAGTTTTATTTAATGTAAAATAATTGAAATTTTAGACAGATTCCACCCCTGCCGTATTTTATATATATGTATTCAATTTTTAAATTTCAAGAAGGAAAGTGAAAAAAATTTAAATTTTTCCATTCTCTAGTTTTTTTTACAAACTTTGTTTGCGGCCAACATTTTTCTAAAGAAAAATATTGGAATGAAACATCTAACAAAATTCACATGCCAAATCAAAAATCTATTCTCTGGAAATTTTTGGTATAGTTTACCCTTTCGTTGGTTATAATATAATCATTGTTTTCAAAAATCAAGAACAAAATGAAAATTTTTTACATTTTTTTTATAAAAATTTTCAAAATGGCGGATTTTCACAAAAATTTAATCATCATTTTTCTTATAAATTTCCAAAGTTGAATATTTAAAGAAAACATGTCTAAAATATTGATCTATATAAATGTCTTTATTATGTACAATATAATCTTGTATATTACTATTTTCACCTGTTGTTTCATACGAAAATAAAACCATATCATTTAATCTTATATTTTCTATTTTTATATTTCTAGAACTACTGTTAAAATTTTTCAAATTTCTATCTTGTATAAAAATAACTTTGTCATAATTATAACGTTTTATAAAATTTAAAAATTTATAGGAAGTATAAAAATACCAAACACCAAACAAAGAACTCTTAAATAATAATGCCTTTTCATTCAAATTTATAGTATTTTCAAATATATTTAAAATATTTTTATTATAATCTTTTAATAATAACTTAAATTTATATTTTCCAGGAATAAACAAACTACCGGAAATACGAATATCTTGAACAGTATCTTCTTTTTCTTCTTTACTATTTAAATCTACAGTTGCAACTAAACTCCATTCCTCTTTTCTTGCGTTTTTAATACCATTTGCAATAATTTCTGCCAACTTATCTGCATTTTGCAAACTATTTGATGTATTTTCTCTTATCACATCTCCCCACCAACTTTTCTTTGGTACGCAGGTATAAAATTCCTGTGCATTCACCATAGTTGCCACAAGCAAGCTTGCAAGCATACTTATTTTACTTATTTGTTTTTTCATCATAGTTTTCTCCTTTCCTTTCTTTATGATTGTTTAAACATTTCATATCCAGATGGACAACTTGATCTTAAATCAATAAGTTCCATACCATCTGGACATTTGCCATTTGTGATTTTCTTTAATTCATATCCCTCCGGACATATTCCTTTGCTTGGTGCAAACAGATCCATCCCATTGGGGCAATTGCCACCACTCACTTTTATTCCGGTTGTACCCTCCGGGCATATAACTTGATTACAGCTTTGAAACGTTTGTTTATTAAGTATTGTTCCAACTGGACAGCTTTTACAAAGCCTATCACTTGGCGACCAAAAATTGTTTGCTTTTAATCCAGTTGTTGCATCAATAGTATTGCATCTGACTTTACCATTATCATATTTTGGTTCTAACGTAGTACCGCAAACTTCCTTACCACCAGCACTGATGCCGTATTTTGCAAGGGTTTCGTGTATAAGTTTTTTTGTTGCTTCACTTGCTGAAAATGTTTCGTGAGCAAGCAAAAATACTCCTGCAAACAGCAAAATTTTACAGTGGTTTTTTATATAGTTTTTCATGTTCTCCTCCCTTTTTGCGATAGGAAGTTGAAAACTATATTATTGAGAAATAGCGTGCAGTATTTTAAATATTTCCACACCTTCCTACCATTATAATAGTAGGAATCCCCAAGATGTTTAACATCATCCCTGATGCTCAATAATAGGATTTTCAAGTCCCTGGCTTATATAATAAATTCTATTTTTATTTATACAAGTGAAAATGTTATATTGCTTAAGATATTACACTATAAATATTTTGAAACAGGTTTATAGGTTTTTCTGTGAAATGGAGTTATACCATATTTTTGCATTGCTTCAAGGTGGGATTTTGTTCCGTATCCCTTGTTTTTATCAAACTGATATTCTTTATATTTTTCACCTATTTTATTTAATAATTCATCTTTTTTTACTTTTGCAATTATTGATGCAGTTGCAATGGAATATGATAACATATCCCCTTTGATTATCAATTTTACATTTGGAATATCCGGCATTTGATTTCCATCCACCAAAACTTTGTTTGGAGCTGACGCTAATTTATTTCTAAGTCTTATATATGAATGTTTCATACTTAACAGAGTTGCTTGTAAAATATTTATTTTATCAATAAGGGAAGCATTGATATAAGAGTAAGAATACAAAAACACATTAGATGGCAATTTTTGCAATTCATTTACAATTTCTGTTCTTTTAGTTTCTGTTAACTTTTTGGAATCATTTATTTTTAATAACAATTCTTTTGGAAATAAATTTATATTTAAATAACAAGATGCAGATACCACAGGACCAACAAGACATCCACGTCCAGCCTCGTCAATACCGACAACTATATCATTTTCATTTTGTATAAAAGTTTTTTCATAATCAAAAGAAATTTTATTCATGGGCTTAAGATTTTTTGATATTATTTAAAATATTATTACTTATATATAATGGCCAGTTATTATTTAATAAATCCTTTATTGTTTTTGGCTCTTGCCCAAGTTTATGTTGATAAAGCCAAAAATTTGCCATAACCCTTTTAATATAAATTCTTGTTTCTTTAAGTGAAATTGATTCTATGAAAAGTAAAGGATCATCGGTTTCATTTGTGATATGTGTTAATTGTTTTTTTAAGTTTCCTGGACCTGCATTATAAGCAATTAAAAATTTTAATAAATTACCATTTATCATTTCTAAATTTAATAAATAATCCATATAAAGTTGACCAATTTCTATATTGACACTTTCATCAAAAAGTTTATGTTTTCGCGAATAACGATACGCTTTGTCTTTCATTATAAAAGATGCAGTTGCTGGCATTATTTGTAAAAGCCCCCTTGCCCCAACAGGAGAAATTGCATGTGGATTAAATTTTGATTCTTGTCTTATTATTGCATTTAAAAGGGCAAAATCTATTTTAGAATCAGAAACATTTATTGTTGGATATTTTGCACTTGCAATAATTTCATAATTTGCAAAATTTGGAATCTTATTTGATATTTGCCATAAAAATCGTGGCAAGTTTGCAATTTCTGCTACTGCCAAAATTGCATTTATTAAATCTGGGGTATCAGTTGCTTCATTTTGTAGTAAAAGCTTTAATTCTTCTGTTGCCTCTTTTTTCATATCCAGTTGTAAAAAAGCAAGCGCCCTCATTCCATTTTTATAAGATAACAATTCATTTATATCTTCTAAACTTAAAGTATTTTGTTCCCAATTTAAAACTATATCTTTATGCAGCTCTTTATTTGCAAGAAGTCCATAAAAAGTTTTTGGATAGCTGCTGGCTGTTTGTAAAAAAATTTCACTATTATCTTTGTCTTTTTCATCTGTAATTTTTTCATTCGCTCTATAAGCCCAAAATGCAGCAGCAGAAACTATGTGAGATGGAATTTGTTTTGTAAATGCAACTTGTTTAAAATAATCCCGTGATTTTTTGAAATCTTGTTCTTTCCAATAAACAAGCCCCAAAGTCCAATTTGCAAAATAATAATTTAACTCTTCTGCTGGTTTTGTTCCCCATAAAATTGCCATTTCATTTTCATTGTTTAAAAAATAAACATAGGCAAGATGTGCCTGCATCCTTAAATAATCATTTTTATAAAAATATTTTTTGCTGCTTGGATTTTCAAGAATTTGTCTTGCATTTTTTGTATGACCCGATTTTAACCTTCTGTTAAAAATGGTTATCATATATTTTATATCATTTCTTTGTTTTTTGGGCAAGTGGTTATATGAATTTTGAATCATTTTATGTGGACGAAATGGCTCTTCATCAAAAAATTTTGTTTCTATTATTTTGTTTTCTGGTTTATGTAAATTATGTTTTGAACCTTTACTTAAACCCAATTTGTAAATTTTATCTGCATCGTATAAATCGTTATAATTATCAAGCCATTTTACAATTTCATCATAAGTTGTTTTATAGTAAGGAGACAGATATAAATTTTTTAAAACATATCCCATTAAAACATCATTTTGTATTTCTGGGATTATTTTTTTTACTTCTGTAATTTTATGTTGTTTTTGTAATTCAAAAATTTTTTTATAATTATTTATATCTTTTTCATATAAAATTTTTGGTAAATCTGCATAAGATGAATTTATAAAACAGCCTATAAAAAAAGCGGTTAAAAGACACCCTTTACAAAAACTTTTGATTTTATAACTAATCACTTTAAATTTTATCTTTTTGAATAAAATAACGTAATTATAAACGGAAGAACAATCATATTTATAAAATTTTTAACAATAAATACTGGCGCAACCGACAGGATTAAATAATCCAAACTTCCAAATATAAAGGCAATAACCAGGGTTGTTAAAAAAGGCAACCATTTTTTACTTGATAAAAATCCGGTGATTATAAAGATAATCATACCAACATAAATCAGTTGTGAAACGTTGTAAGGAAAATTGTTTAAAATCAAACTCCTTATAGTGCTATACATATTTAATCTCCTTTATTTTTGATATTTATTATTTTATAGTATTTTAAATTGAAAACAAGTTTTTTATTAAGGTGAATTTATGGATACTCAAAAAAAATCTGAACTTTTGATTCCTGGTGGTTCTTATTTGAAAATAAAAACTGCTTTTTTATATGGTGCAGATGTTGTTTATGCTGGAACTCCGGATATGAGTTTACGTGTAAAATCAAAAGTATCATTGGATGAAATGGAAGAATGTATAAAATATGCTCATTCAATTAACAAAAAAATTTATTTAACTGTAAATTTAGTAACTCACAACAAAGATATAGAAAAATTTGAAAGTTTTGTAAATACACTTAAAAATTTATCACCTGATGGAATTATAATTTCAGATCCTGGTATTTTCAGGTATATTAAACGAGAACTCCCAAATATTCCACTTCATGTTTCGACACAAGCCAATGTTTGTTCCTATGAAACTGCTATGTTTTGGTATGATATTGGTGCATCGCTTTGTGTGTTGGGACGAGAAGTTTCATTTGATGAATTAAAAGAAATAAAAGAAAAAATAAATCCAAATTTGAAACTTGAAACTTTTATTCATGGCAGTATGTGTATGAGTTATTCTGGGCGATGTCTTCTTTCTAACTTTTTAGCAGAGCGCTCGTCCAATCAAGGAAATTGCGCTCATTGTTGCCGTTGGAATTATAAACTTTATTTAAAATTAAAAGATGAAGTTTTAAATAATAAATCAGAGTTGATTGATAAATTACAAGTAAATATAACTCCAGATAACATGGATTTATTTGATTTTTTTATAGAAGAAGAGCAAAGAAAAGGCGAATTTATGGAAATAATTGAAAATGATCGTGGCAGTTATATTATGAATTCCAAGGATTTATGTTTGATGCCAAAGCTTGATAAAATATTGGAACTTGGCGTTGAATCATTAAAAGTAGAAGGCAGAAATAAATCGGAATATTATGCTGGTATTACAGCAAGAGCGTACAGCAATGCAATAAAGTCATATTATGAAAATCCAGATAAGTGGAATTATGAACCATTTATGGCAGAATTAAATACACTTCAAAATCGTGGATATACCTATGGCTTTTTTGATGGGAAATTGACAAATCATGCAATGGGTTATGACACAACAAGATCTGATGGTGATTACAGATATGCTGGTGTTATTGTTGGTTATAACGCAGATGGTATGATTTTAAAAATAAAAAACTCTTTTGATATAGGACAAGAATTGGAATTTTTATCACCAAAACAATTTGCACCTGTTAAAGAAAATATTTTGACAATGATAAACCTTAAAAATAATGAAAAAATTGAAAAAGCCAATGTTTCATTTAAAGAAGTTTTAATTCCTTTTGAAAATTTTGCTATTTCAAAACAAGAGCTGCAAAATTTACTACCTGTATTATCACTTATTAGGATGAAAAGAAAATAATTTAAATTGACTTTTTATATAAAAATAAATAGAATGTCGTCTATTGTGGCGGGATAGCTCAGTTGGTTAGAGCAGTGGAATCATAATCCACGTGTCGAGGGTTCGAATCCCCCTCCCGCTACCAAGGTTAGATTTCACTTCTTATTAACTCTAAAAATTTTTCTTTGATTTTTTTCATATCTTGATACATCTGCCATTTTGGCGAACCAACTTCTTTGGATGGATTACGCAGTAAATATGCAGGATGATATATTGGCATAACATAAATTCCATTATAATCAAACCAATTTCCATGAATTTTTGTTATCCCCAATTTATTTTCTGGCAGTATTGAATTAACAGCAACCGCACCACAAAGCAAAATTATTTTTGGTTTAATAAGTTCTATTTGCTTGTCCAGATAGTTTCTGCAATTTTCTTTTTCAATTGGCAATGGATTTCTGTTATTTGGTGGGCGACATTTTATTGTATTACATATATAAACATTGGTTGTACGTGATAAACCAACAGATTCCAAAATCTTATCTAATAATTGCCCAGATCTACCAACAAAGGGCTTTCCCTGTAAATCTTCATTTTCACCGGGAGCTTCACCAATTAACATTATTTTTGCAATTGGATTTCCATCACTGAAAACTATATTGGTTCTATATCTTGCAAGCTCACATCTTTGACATGAAAGACATTGTGTTTTTAAATTTTCAAGTTGGTTTATTAAATCTTGCTTTTCCATAAGTGTAAAAACTGGCGGAAGAAGAGGGATTCGAACCCCCGATAGAATTGCTCCTATAACGGTTTTCAAGACCGCCGCATTCAACCGCTCTGCCATTCTTCCATATTTTCACGATAATAACTTTTTTTTTCATAAAATCAATAGGAAAGTTAATTTTGTGAAAAATAATTGACAATTCTAAAATTTATGTTTAAAATTGCATAATTAATTTTATAAGAAAGGAATTTTAATGAGAATGATAAACAAATTACCACAAACCCCAAAATTAAATGATAAAATAATCTATTTAATAACCAGTTTGTTATTTTTAAAAGATAAAAAAACTTTACCAAATGATACTATGTATCAAATTTTTGGCAACCTTGCTTTTTTGACTGATATGACAGCAAAGGTTAAAGAAATTGGAAATAATAAAAATATGATTATAAGTGGTGGAATAAATCCAGAATATAAAAATGATACACAAGAAACACAATTTATAAAAATGCTTTACACAAAAGGTGGAGCAAAAGATTGGAATGATGTATTAAATAACAGCGAAGCAGAAATTATAAAAAAAGAACTTGTTTTAGCTGGAGTAAAAAATAACTTTATTCTTGAAAAAGAAAGTACAAATTGTAAAGAAAATATAACAAAGTGTTTGGATGGTGGACTTTATAAAGATACAAAAAATCTTGCAATTATCACAACAAAAGAACAAACTCTTCGTGCAAAATTAACAGCAAAAAGATATTTACCAAGTATAAATATTTCAACAATAGGTTATACAGCAAGAGTGAAAAGTATGAATATAAGTGTTGATGAAAATAATTGGATGAAACATCCACTTTCACAACAATATATTTGGGGAGAATTTTTAAGAATAGCAAAATACAGCAGCATGGGTGAATTTAATTTAACCGAAACAATGCAAAATAAAGTAAATTTAATAATAAATGAAATTGAAAAACTAAAAGATAAAGATAGATAATAATGCTTTTATTGTCATACACACAAAAAGCCTCTCTTAAGAGACTTTATTTTATACCATAAATAAAAACGTTTATAATATGTTATTCCAACCTTTCAATAATAACATAACCATCTGAACCTGCACCTATGCCTCCATCATGACCTTTACCATCTGTTCCATCTGCACCTTTTAAGTTCAATTCAACATCTGCAACTTGAAAATAACTACCTCCACTACCTCCACCACCTCCTCCAGTACCGTTATTACTAAATCCAAAACCAGCTCCTCCACCACCGCCACCAGTACAACCTTTACCGCCTTTACCGCCTCCACCACCTATTCCAGATTCATTAAAACTACCACTACCTCCCTCACCAGCAATACCAACATAACCACCACCCTTGCCACCTCTATTTTCAGGAAAATAACATTCTGGATCATAAGCGCCATAAGTAGTACCTACCCCACCACCTCTGCCAGCAATATTACTCTTGTCTCCACTGCCAGCATTATTTCCATCTTTTCCAGCACTACCGAAACCACCATCACCTCCATAACCACCTGAACCACCTCCTCTACCATAACATCCACCACCGCCTCCATAAGCCCCTAAATACCCTTTTCCTCCGCCACCACCGCCAGCTCCTCCCCCACGTCCCCAATTTCCAATACCCCCATTACCACCACCAGCACCAACACAAGCTTTAAATTCACTTGTTTTTATTAATGTAAATTCTCCTATTTCTTCTACACCTCCAGCAGCAGCTGCTGTAACTCTATAATTTCCAGGTTGTAACCAACCTTTAAATTTATCTAAAGGAGAAGTTATTTGAAGATCTATTATTTTACTCCATATTTTCTTTTGTCCATCCTTTATACTTTCTGTCATAATATCTTTCCACCAACTTTTCTTTGGTACGCAGGTATAAAATTCTTGGGCGTTTACTACGCCGGCAAGAAGCATAGCGCTTAATAAAGTTATTTTACTTATCTGTTTATTTATCATAGTTTTCTCCTTTCTCTTTATGATTGTTTAAACATTTCATATCCGGATGGGCAACTTGATCTTAAATCTATTAACTCCATCCCATCTGGACATTTTCCATTTGTTATTTTTTTAAGTTCATATCCCTCTGGGCAGATTCCTTTGCCTGGGGCAAACAGATCCATCCCATTGGGGCAATTTCCGTTTGAAACCTTTATCCCAATTGTACCCTCGGGACATACAACTTGGTTGCAGCTTTGGAATGTTGTTTTGTTAAGTATTGTCCCAACCGGACAAGATTTACATAATCTATCACTTGGCGACCAATAGTTGTTTGCTTTCAATCCAGTTGTTGAATCAACCCTGTTGCATTTTATAACACATCCAGGCTCATCACAGATTGGTTCATCCGGTCGCCCGCAAACTTCCTTACCACCGGCACTTATTCCATATTTTGCAAGCGTTTCGTGTATAAGTTTTTTTGTTGCTTCGCTTGCAGCAAAAGTTCCTGATTTATACACCAACAAGCTGACCAAAACAGCATATTTTATTTTTGTTTTTTTCATCTCATCCTCCCTTTTCGATAGGAAGCTGAAAACTATATTGTGTAAATAGCGTATAGTATTGGATATTCCCATACCTTCCTACCATTATAGTAGGAAACCAAACCTAAGTCAGGTCATATAACAAACACACAATAGGGTTTTCAGTCCCTTTCATCTAAATTCATGATAAAATTAAAGTATGGTTTTTGCAAGTAAAAATATTGCTTGAAATTGTTCATTTTTTTATTTGATTTTTGGTTTTTAAATTGCTACAAAATATTTGTTGTTAAAAATGTATGACATAGATCGTAAAAGATAGAATCTTTTTAGAATCGCGCGGTGTTATTTCTCATTTTTAATGTTAAATTATAGTTATTTTTTGGCTATAATTTGTTTTTAGTGCTTTTATAAAAAATCTGTAAGTTTTTGATTTTGCAGTATTTTTGTTTGTGTTCCTTTTAAATTTTTATTGACAAAAATATTTGTTATTGACATTTTCGTTTAAAATGCTTATGAATCACTTATGAAACGAAATTAGGTAGAGTTTTCCTTTTACTTTAAATTTTGTTTTTTGGTTTTCCTGTCGCGTTCCTTTTCTCTCCTTTCCTCCTTCTCTCCTCGCGACAGGGATTTTTTTTATAAATTTTCCATTTGCATTTTTATAACTATAATTTTTACTTGCAAAAAGGAGTTTTGTCATATATCATCCTTGTCATCTTGTCTTCTTGGGCCAGATAGCTCAGTTGGTAGAGCAAAGGACTGAAAATCCTTGTGTCGGCAGTTCGATTCTGCCTCTGGCCACCATTTTTATTTGTTGATTTATATTTAAATTGTCTTTATATTTCCTTTGTTTTGTGATATAATCAATTTTTGTTATGATAGAACCCAAAGTTATAGTTGTTGGAAATGAAAAAGGCGGCAGTGGCAAGTCAACTTTGTCCATCAATGTTGCGGTTGCTTTTTTATACAAAGGGTTCAAGGTTGCAACAATTGATTTGGACGGACGGCAGGGAACTATTACCCATTATATTGAAAACAGAGTAAAATTTTCCAATGCGAATGATTTGAATTTACCTTTTCCGGAACATTTGGTTATAACTCCGTCTCAATACATGAATCACAGGACTTCGTGGCAAGATGAAGCGCAATTGGATAATGAGATTAAAGAGCTTAAGAGAAGTTATGACATTATTGTTATTGACACGCCGGGAACTTTTCATCATTTATCGAATGCAGGGCATAAAAATGCGGATATTTTGTTGACACCTGTGAATGACAGCTTGATTGATATAGATGTGATTGCCAATATTGATCCGGAAACAAAAGAATTGATTGGCGAGGCGCAATACACAAAAAATATCAGGGATATACAGGAAAAGCAACGTATCTTAAATAAGCCACCTTTGAAATGGATAGTGCTTAGGAACAGGACGTCGCAGATAAATGCAAAAAATAAGCAAGAAGTTGATAATATTTTAAATAGCTTACAATATAAACTTGGCTTTACCTATATGCAAGGGTTTGCGGAAAGGGTTGTTTATCGCGAGATGTTTTTAAAGGGGCTTACCATCTATGATTTATTATATCTTAAATCAAAGGACCTTACCAACTCTCATATAACTGCGGAAAAAGAGCTTAATCAAATACTTTCAGCAATAGGGATTTAAATTTGTGTACTGATGATGCTGCAGAACCTGTTTAGCAGGACGTTTTTTAGCGATGATTTTTGTTTGTATCATGCTTTAGCAATAAAAAGTTTTGTTTGACAAAAAATAATTGTTGACAAATAAAAATTTTGTCATTATATTCTATTCAAGTTTAACAAAAAGAGAGTAAAAAAATGGTAAATAAAAAATATTTTTCTATACTTGTTGGTTTGTTTTTTTGTTTTGTTGGAGGAATAATTTATCTTAACACTGATGATGCAACGAAAACTGCAATCAAAAATAAAATTCATTTTGCAAATCACAAACCTTATAAAGATAAAGAATTTATGCCTGCAAAAAAAATAACACCTGTACATTATTTTTATGATAAAGTTTTTTATGCGGCAAAAACAAAAAAAGCAAAAAATAAGTTTGTAAAAAAACCTTGCAAAGTTAGTCATAAAATAAAACTTACAATCAAAGTTCCAGTAAAAAATCCAATACTTGTGTCAACAAAGGTTATAAAGGGAAATTTGCTTATCACAGATAGCGAGCTTTCATTTTTAAAACCAAATACTGATGTGATAGGAAATGTTTATATTAAAGATTTGAATTTTTTAAAGCTTCCAAAAAATTTCAGGGTGTTTGGAAATGTGTATGTGATAAATTCGCACAACCTGGATTTAAATCATGGCAATTACATTGATGGCAATGTTGTTGTAAGAAAATCCGGCAGCATTAAACCAATATCACAAAGCACAATAATCACGGGTCAAATTCTTAATAGAGTTTGAAAAAGGTATGTTTTTGTGATATAATTAAAGGAAATATGAGGTGAAAACATGAAAGTGGATAAACAATTATTTAATGAAAAAATTGCAGAAATAAATGCAAATCTTGATACTTTTGTTAAGTCGTATAAAGATAAAACTAGTACTAGTAAAAAACCTAATACAGGTGTTAATCTTTATGAAAAGATAAGTAAATTAAAAGACAATGAAGAAGATTTTAAAACTCTACATAATTTTAAAGCTAGATTTTCAGCTATAGTAAGTATGTTGATGAAAACAAATCTACAACAAAAAGTTTTTGAAAAATTCCCAGAAATTATAAAGATATATGAAGGTATTGATAATCTGATAGAAGATATAAGATTTAACAAAGAGCAACAGAGGTATAAATTAGTAAAGTCTAAAGTTAAAGGCAATGAAAACCAGATTAAAAATTTAGAAGCCGAATTAAAGGAATTACATGACTTAGATCAGAAATTTATACATAATTTTGAAAATTTAGATCTAATTATGAATCAGTTAACAGATCGTGTTGATGATATTGAAGCAAGATTGGAAAGAATAGAAAATGGCAATGGAAATCAAGCTGGTGTTAATACTAATGGGGAGCCTCCTCAAACAACAAACACGGATGAAGAGCCAGGAACTGAACTTCCTGGAGACACTAATAAAAAAAATAAAAAATGGAAAGTTATAAAAGCTATTATTTTGGGTTCTGTTGTAGCTGCTGCTGCAGGAGGTATTGGTTTTGGGATTGGTAAAGCTATGAACTCTCAATCAAAAGAACCTCAGCCAGAACCACCTCAACCTGTAAATGTAGTTGTAAATGTTGATGTTAGCAGTCCAACAAATATACAAAATAATTATTTTCAAGGTGGAAAGCCAGCAGAGGATGGAGCAAAGCCTCCAGTAGAGGAACCCACAAATAATCCACCCCCACAAGGACCGGAAACGATAACTCCACCGAAAACAACAACTCCACCACAGAGCGCAACTCCTAAACAGGATGTGTTTGAGGAGGCAGCGCAAACTTTAAATGATAAGATTAATATTTATCATAGTGGTGAAAATAATAAAACTTATGTAGAAGCTGAACTCGCTGCAGAAGCATGGAATAATGTTTTAAAGAAAATGTAAAATTTTATGGTGCGACAGAGAAGACTTGAACTTCCAAGGGTTGCCCCACAGCGACCTCAACACTGCGCGTCTACCAATTTCGCCACTATCGCATAATATAAAAATACTACTATAAAAGATATTATTTTCAATAAAAATATCCCACCCCCAAAACAGAAATAAAAAAGGAAAGCTTTATTTAATTATTTATTTTGCCATTCAATATTGTTAAGTTCTTGATATTCATTTTGTACATCAAAACTACCACCTGCCATATAATTTACGGCAAATCCAGCAACACCAAGTATTGTAAGTCCAACAATTAAATAAAATATTTTTTCCCAACTGATCTTTCCGTTAAGAATGGCTTCCCAAGCGTAAACTAAAAATGCAAATATAGCAATTACAAATAAAGCGTTTCTTGATTGAAAAAACAATCTTGCTGCTTTTTCAAGAAATGCCCTAAATGGACCAACATCTGCACCTGTACTTTGCGCCAACACCATTTCTGGCATAAAAAAGGTTGTAAATAAAAACAACATAAAACCATAAAAGGCTGGTTTAAAAAAAGATCTTAATTTTGTCATATCTCTCTCCTATAAATCTTTAATATTTTAACATAATTTTTGATAAATATCAAATTAAAAAACTATTCTTTTATAGCTTCTAAATTAACATCTTCTATTGCTTTCATACAATCATCCGTTTCTGTTATTAAATCTTTTAATTTTTTTGTGGATGCAACTGATAAGCTGAGCGTTGCAAGATTTGCACCTGTTGCAACACCTGCCCCAATTAAAGATGTAAGACGTAAATTTTTTAATTGTTGATTGTTAGTTTCTGCCTTTTGCCTTTGCTCTATAGAACTAACTTCTAATTTTCCATCTTTCATAGCTTTTCCAGCTTTGTATGCAGCAACAGATGATGTTGCCGTTGATACCACAGATCCGGTGGTTGCAATTGCGGATGTTACTGCCGCTCCGGTTGCAAGTCCCTTTATTTCCTCAAGTACTTTTGTATCAGAAAATTGGCATTTATTGATAACCTCTTTTATCTTTGGTTGTTGATCCCGTAGTATATTGCTGGATGTTTTTGCATTTACGTTTGAAATGCCAGTGATTAAAGTCATTATTGATAAAATTTTATTTTGTATTTTCATTTTATTCCCCCTCTGCTTGGTTTTGTTCTGCAACATATTTGTTATTTAAAAGTTTCAAATCCTTAACTGCCTTTTTACATTCCTTTAATGTTTCAAGAGATTTTTTTACTACCTCAATTGTTGAAACGGAAAGTCCCATGCTAATAGTGGATGTTATCGCGGAAGTACCGGAAAGCGCCGCAGTCGTGATATCCAAAGTTCTTGATTTTTTGTGGTTTGCATCTATATTCGTACCAGATTCTTTTAATTCATCTTGTAAGTTATTAAAATTCATTATTGTCTTATTCTTTTCTGTACTTTTTACTACTTTCTCTCCTGTTCCTTGGTCTCCATTTGTTTGTGTTGTATTATCTGGATAAATACATGTATCTGTACCACTTGTTTTTCTTGCCTTTTCACAACAATTACCTTTCGCTGTTATATAAGTAAGAATATTATTTCTTGTAACTGATTTGATACCAGTAAAATGTTTTAACACATCTGCATCTTTTACAATGATAGTATATGCACCATCTTTTTTTACATCTTCGGAATGTCCTGCAGGTAATATACAAGTACTGTCTTTTGTTCCACCTGGACCACATAATTTATTTACAACATATTTCTGTACTTTTTTACCTTTTTCTTCTACTTCTTCCACTGCTGTACCATTTACAAAATTTCTTATATATACATTTTCTCCAAAACTCATAAATTTTTCACACAACTCTTTATGTTCTTTTGTATGTACAGTATCTATTTTTTCAGCCGGTTTTTCAATAATCTCTGATTGTGGTTCAGCTTTTATTTTTTCTATTTTTACAGAATTATCACTTTCTCCTGTTAAATCTTTCTTAAATAAATTTTGCGTAGTTAAATCTTCTGGTTTCATATTATACTTAATATTATCTTTGTTGCCGATTATTGTTTGAACTAGTTTTGTTTGTTTATTTTTATGATCTGCAAGCAATTCATCTTGCTCGTTTGTTGCTTTATAGTTCATATAACCTACTGCGGTGGCAGCACCAGAAAGTGCCATACCAAGACCGGATGTAAGCGGAACACCAAGACCCATTTTATCATTTATACTTGCCATTTGTTTTGTAAATTCTCCACAAGAAGTTTTTACTTTACCTATCGCATCGGTTATTTGGCTTACATAAGGTTTTGTGTCAAGGTACACTTCGCTTGTTAGGTGCATTGTTTGTAAATCTTGACCATTTCTTGTGATGCAAACACGTCTTTTATCAACCGAAGTCATACAAGGAGTTGCATTTTTTTTCACTGCTTGACTGATTTGTTTTTCGGTTGCATCGGTTAAAGAAATTGCATAGTTGGTGTTAGGTTTGATATAAGTACAAATTGTACCATCACCAGCTTTTAAATCTATTGCTTCGCCACCCGGACCAGATACAGTGGAAGTCAATTTCATATATGGGCCAAAGCAAAATTTTTCGTTAAGGTCTTGTTCGCTGCCATTTTCTTTATAATATTTATGCACGTCGTATTTTAACATGCTTTGTAAATTATAGCTTTGACCATATTGCAAGGTTGTGCCATAACTTGAAAAAACAAAGCGGCTATAATCTTCCATTAAATTTTGTTCTTGGCGTTTTTTTTGTGATGAGTTGGAACCACCACGAGAGCCGAGTTTTGTACGCCTTGCCCTGGAATATCGTTTTTTTGTATTAGAGCTTGCAGCTGCATCATTTGAAAATATAGGTGCAATCACAAGATTTAAAAAACTTATCAATATCATTAAAATTTTCATTTTTATATCCTTTTGTTTAGTTTTATTTTATCATATTTTTATCTTATATTAAACAGAAAAATGTTGCCGTATGTATGATGGATTTTTTAGTCCACAGTCAATGCAACATATTTTCCGTGTAAAAGTTTTATTTGGCGTACATCCTCTTTACATTTATTTAGTTGTGTTATTGCCTTTTTAACTGCCTCTATAGTTGCGATTGAAAATCCCATACTTACACCAGAAGCCACAGATGACACAGCAGATAAGGTTGCAGTTGCGATATCCAGGTTGCGGGATGTTTTATGATTTTTTTGTATAGTCGCAGCAGAATTAGACAAAGCATCTTGTTTTTGTGCAAATTCGGTTGCTTTTCGTTTTTGCTGTTCAATTTTTTCTGCTTGTTCTTTGGCTGCTGCTTCTTTTTCTTCTGCTTCTTTAACTTTGCTGTTATAAGCTAGTTCTTTTTCTTGTGCTATTCCCTTTAATCTCTCTAATTCTCTATCTGCTGCAACAAGCATTGGATTTGGTTTACCGGCTTGTTCTTGTTTCCATTTTTCTAATTGTTCTTTTTTATATTTTGCAATATCATCATTTGCTTTTTGAATAGCCTCTAATCTTTTAGCTTCTAATTCTTCAAGCTGTTTTTTATTATCTTGTTTTTCTTTTTCTGCAGCTGCAAGTTCTGTATTTTTTTTATTTTTTTTAAACTTCTCTCTTGCAGCTGTTGCTTTCTGTCTTAAAGTTCTTGCTGCTGTCTTTTTGTCTTCTGTCACTTCAGCATCAAATTCCGCCTTTTGTTTTTCATATGCTTCTCGTGCTTTTTTATTTTTTTGTTCTTCTTTTGCTTTTATCGCTGCAAAAGCTTTCTCTGCATTCTCTTTTTTAGTTTTTAACTCTTCTTCCTTTTCAGATTTTGCCGACATTTGTTTATATTCTTTTATCTTTGCCAGTTCTTCATCCCATTTTTTTTGCATATCTTCTTTTGATAAATTACTAACAACTTGACATTTATCTGTTAATAAATTAACTTCACTCCCCTTTCTATTAGTACCATTTTTACAACAATGACCTAGACCTATAAAATATTTAATAGTAGACCATTCTTCACTCTTATTAGCCACAGCTTTTAACTCGTTTTTAGGTGTCGTTGTTGGTCTAACAAGACCACTTTTTCCGCTAAGATAATTATAAATTGCAATATCCTCTGACTTTGAAGAATTTTTTATACCAGCAAGATAGACAGATGCAGCCGAACAAATATTTGCATAATTCTGATTAACTCTACCAGAATAATTTTCTGGATTATTTTTAGGATTTTGCGTGTATTCTTCTGCTGCTTTAGCTGCCTTTCTTACCTCTTCCAACTTTTCTGGATCTATTTTTTCACAATTATCATATGCTATTTTTGCATTATCTGCTGCTGTTTTGGCATTCTTATATTCTTCACTTTCTTCTGCTGGGTTTTGACTAGGATCTTTTAAATTTTTTAATTTTTCTTGAGCTTCAGCTATTGCCCTTTCTGCTGCTGTTGCTTTATCTTCAAGCTTTATAATTTCTTTTTCTGGATCTTCATCTGGTTTCTTTGGCGGAGTTTTTGCTTTTGGTTTAGCTTCTAATTTTTTAACCAACCCTTCTTTGTCTTCCATACAATTTAAACTCACTAAATCTTTAAATGTTTTACTTGTATCTTGTAAACAATCTAATTTTTTTTGTAAATCACCTGGTACTGGAAAATCTGGTGGGGTTGGGGTTTCTGCATCCAACTTTTTTTTCAACTCATCATATCTTTTTTGTTCGTCCTCTACGTCTTTTTTTGCGTCATCCCATTTTTCTTTTGCATTTGCAAGTTTTGTTTTTGCATCTTCAAAAGCTTTTATTTTATCATCTGCAAGTGTTTTGTTGGTTGCGGTGATTTTACTTAAGTCGTCGTTATCATCTGTACCACCATTGAAATTTAAAAGGGAATCTTCTTTTTCTACCATATCTTTTATAGCACCTTGATTTCCAGCGTGAGTGGTAAAATTTTTATCTTGTTGTCTTGATTTACCATAACTGATCGCACCAGTTGTAGTTGCAATAGCAGATAATCCCAAGCCTATACCAGAGGTCATACTTACCCCAAGTCCAAGTTGTTTATTTATATTTGACATCATTGTTGTATATGTACCACAAGTATTTTTTGCACTTGCAAGTTTGTTTTTTAATTCTTTTATTGTTTCTTTTAACTCTTTATTTGGATCTTCTGGTGCTTTTGAGTTTTGTTGTTGTGTTGATATATATGGAGCTAGATATGGAACTGCCTCTGGTGGTGGTAAATTATCATCTAGTAAATCATTACCTTGTTGTGGTTCAGATTGTTTATTATCTCGCAAGTTTGGAGTTGAATTTGCAGGTGGAGTTTTTAAATCTTTTTCTATTTTATTAAAAATTTCTCCTGGTTTTTTAAACTTAAGGTCGCCATCTTTTATATTTGTACCATTTGTTTTGCCCCTTGTTATTCTGTATGACAAGGCAGCTCTGTTTCTTTTTCTATTTTTTTTCTTTGCTCTTGCCGCAAATACCAATGTTGAATCCACAAGCATTACAAATGCAATTAAAAGTTTTAAAATTTTAAACATACTTCTCACCTCAACATTATTGTACTATAATTTTTTGATATAAAAAAGAAAAAAGCGAATTAAAAAAGATATGTGAATTTTTCTAAAAACCGCTTTAAGTATCAATGATACTTATATCAACAGAATTAGATTTTTCCGTCTTATCATTCAAGATTTTTTTAAGATCTTTTGGTAAGTCAGTTTTCATAAATTTATTATCTGTTTTTTCAACGAATAAAGAACGAGTTGGCATTGCAAAATTTGCACCGGATTTTTCAACTATTTCTTTTATTTTTAAAATCAATCTTTCTTTTATCACTAACATTTCGCTCCAATTATTTGTATTGGCAAATAGCCACAACATTACTTGGATTGAATAGTCGTTAAATTTTTCAAGATGTACATAAATACCTTCTTCTGGTTGTTGTACAAAATCTTTATTTTCTGTGGCATAATTTCTTATCTCTGTTAAAATATAACGAAGTTGGTCGGCAGTTGTTCTGTGTTCTAAATTAATAGTCCAATAGATTTCACGATACATTCTGGATGCATAATTTATAACTGGGGTATCGGCAACCGTGCTGTTTGGAATATATAATAATGTTCGGTCAAACTTCCTTATCGCGGTGGAACGGAAGCCTATATTTTCAACAACACCAAAAAGAGAATCGTCGTTTTGTTGTATCCTTACTATATCACCAACACCAAATCTTTTTTCACCAATAATTGCAATACCGGAAATAACATTTTTAAATAAATCTTGGGCGCCAAGAGCAACTGCCATACCAACAATTCCAAGAGATGCGATAAGGGTGCCAACTTTGACATTCCAAAATTCCAAAATAACCGAAGCACCAATTAAAACTATGAAAAATTTTATAACACGTACAATCCAAGTAAGCAGTACCGATTTTGAGTTATAGATATTGCTTTTTTTCACAACAAAGGCGATAGGGTCAACGAATGTGAAAACCAACCAAGTTATATTAAACACATACAAAGATTTAAATAAATTATGTGTAAAAAAAACAAACTTGTGTGGAATATTTACAATTTCAAGTGCAAAATAAAAACCCAAAACAACCGGAATAAAACTTATACTGCCAGCTATTTTATTTAAAAATCTTTTTTGACCATACACATATTTTTCAAGTCCAAAAATATTTAAAACTTGCATCACCAATGTTGAAAACAGCGTCCTTATCATAAGGGCAAAAGTCATAACCAAACAGCCAGAAATGAAAATTCCAAAGCTATTATTTAAAAGCCAATAGTGAAGTTTTTGTATATAAGACAAAAAATTATTATAATGAGAAAACAATTATTTTTTTCCTTTTACAGATTTTTTTGTTTTTGTTTGTTTATGGCTGGTTTGTGATTTTTCTTTTGTCCCCACTTTTTCCACATTATCACCGGACATAGATTTTTTAAAAGTTTTTAATCCCAATGCAAAATTTTCCATAATTTTTGGAAAACGGGCAGAGCCGAATAAAATCAAAACTACCAATAATATAACTATTATTTCACTGGTGCCAAACATAACTTTCTCCTATTTTCCAACAAAGCAAGTTAAATTTGCAGCTTTTAATTTATTACAAAATTCAGTTGCAGAATTTACATCAAAATCAATTGCACGTAGGCGATAGTAAGTTTTGCCATTTACACCACCTTTTACAACTTTATATTTTATGCCAGCAAAAAGTTGTGGATGTTGACCCTTTAACTTTACCCATGCTGCATTTGCGGATGTTTCGGACAAAGTTGATACAAGTTGAACATACCAATTGCCACCTGTTGTTGGTGCAGTTTTTTTCATTGCAACTGGTTCACTTAAAACTTCAACCTCACCTGCAACTTCGGTTTTCTTTTCAACAAGCTTTTGTGTTTTAACTGCCGGGTTTAAAATTTTAATTCTTGGTTTTTGAATTATTTTTTTTGATTTTGTCGTAAGAACTGGTTTAACAGCCGGCTTTTTTACAGGCACAACTTTAACAGCTTTAACCTCCCTTACTTCTTTAATTGTTGGAATGGTTTCTTCTGTTATCATTGCTTGTGAAGATGTAGCAGGGATTGTTTCTTCCGCCTCTATTTTCATTTCTGTTTTTTTTGCAAGATCTTTTACTTCATCTTTATCCCTTTTGTAAATGCTTGCGTCATAAATTTCATTTGGTTTTGGCATTTCATGCTCGGTCCTTATGTCTTTATAACCTTCTATTACCGGGATTTCCGCAGTATTATTTCTTGTGTTGCGATTTGATAATTTCATACCCATTATAACCAGCAAAATGACTGCGAATAAAATAAAAAATACCATTAAAATAGTTTTGGTATTATCATTTTTTTCACCACCATAGGAGATACCGCTGCCACTTATATTAGAAGTTTTTAAGTTATCAGAATCAATTTCTTGAAAAAAGTTATCGCGAGAATTATTAAAATTTTCGTTGTTGTTATTAAAATCCATAAATTTCCCCCTATTAAAACATTCTGTTTCTTGTATTATGTTATCATATTATAATGTTAGTTTCTAGTAAAAAATTAACATTATAAAAAAGTTATAAATCAAAAAAAGGGAATGTTTTAAACATCCCCTGTAAATAAAATCCTATAAAAAAATTTTATTTTTGATTTGGTATTTTCTTTTCAATTTCTTCGTTAATAAGTTTGATATATATATCACCTGTTTCATCCCCAAATCCCATTTCATAGTTTTTGTCGCCAATTATTACAAGCGGAACACCGATACCTTTTAAATCAAACTTTTTGAAAAAGTATGAAAAATATTTCATGTTTTTATTATTATCTAAATCATATTTATAGATTTTTAAATCTTTGTATTTAGGTTCTATATTTTTAGAAATAAATTCCAACGCTTTGTGGCAAAATGGACAATGTTTTGTGTAAAATATAACCATATAAGGTTTTGTTTCATCAATATCCAATTTTACAACTTCTTCTTTTTGCATTGGCATTCCTGTTTTCTTGCTAACTGCAACTGAAATACCAATTGCTGCGATTAAAATTGCAATTATAAATGCTACTATATATTTTTTATTTTTTATCATTTTTTTCTCCTATTTTTTTGTTGATAATTTTTTCGTTTCTGTTTGTTTTTGCATCTGTTTTTGCATAGTTCTTTTTTCTATTTTTCTCTCTATAATATCATCACTCATTGCTGCCTTTTGATAAAGTTCAAGACAATATGGAAGTTGCGACATTCTTGCAATTGCCATTATCACAGCAAACAATATAACATGATAGATAATAAAACTTACAACTTTTACAAGCTGCATATAGATATGGCGGAAAAATCTTACTTGTACCAACAGCAATTGAATAATATTTATTCCTGCAAAAAATCCAATAAATTTTAACATATCCATAATTTGTGATTTATTTCCTACTATCAGCATGAAAATAAAACCTATAATATAAAAACCAATTAAATATCCAAGTTTGGTCCAGATATTTTTATTTATAAAATTTCCAAACTTTTTTAATTTTTTTAATGGAGTTTTTATGTTTTCAGTTATGTAGTCGTTGTCTTGTTTATTAAATTCAAAAAATGGTCTTGCAAAAGATGTGCCAACAATAGAATAAAAACCACTTATTCCCAAAGCATGCGCCCTTTTATACCCCATAGCAATAGTTATCCATGACGCTATAAATAATAACGTTCTTGAAGTATAAACAAGTGCTGTATTTGTTTGTGGAACAAATGAATTTCCAATAAACACAACAAGTGAAATTAAATACATAACAAGTCTTAATCCCACAAATAAATCCCTTGACATCTTGCCAGATGGTGAAATTAAAAACCTTACAAAACTTCTGTATTCAACTGGTCTTTGTGTTCTGTATCTTTGTGTATTATTGTATGAACCTTTTGTTGGTTTTTTATATTTATTTTCTGTATTTACCATATTTTTTTCCTTTCCATATAAAGTTTATAATAGTTATTTATTTTTTACTAGCATTTTTTAAACATTAAACAAAAAGTGAAAAATGTCGCCATCATTCACAATATATTCTTTGCCCTCTGTTCTTAATTTGCCATTTTCTTTTGCACCCAATTCCCCACCGCATTTTACATAATCATCATAAGAAATAGTTTCTGCCCTTATGAAACCTTTTTCAAAATCTGTATGTATTACACCTGCTGCTTCTGGTGCGGTTGCATCTTTTTTTAATGTCCAGGCATGAGCCTCCTTTGGACCTATTGTAAAAAAAGTGATAAGGTTTAAAAGAGAATATCCAGACTTGATAATTTTACCAAGACCAGATTCTGTTAACCCCAAGCTTTCCAAAAATTCCCTTTTTTCATCTTGTGATGGCAGGGTTGCAATTTCTTCTTCTATTTTTGCAGAAATAATTGTTGAAACATTGTTTTCTTTTCTTGCAATTTCATCAATTATTTTTGAATAATTATTGCCACAAGCAACAGAATTTTCATCAACATTTGCAACATATAAAACTGGTTTTGCAGTTATAAGATGTAAATTTTTAAATGCTTTATATTTATCAATATCTTTTTTGTCTGGCTCTGCCATTTTGGCTGGCTTGCCAGTTTCAAGCACTTTTAAAACTTCTTCCATAACTTTTGCGTTTATTGTTGCAACTTTATCACCACTTTTTGCTTTTTTTTGCATAAGTGGCAGGCGTTTTGTTAAGCTTTCCATATCTGATAACAACAATTCTGTATTGATTGTTTCAATATCATTTGTTGGATCAATCTTGTTTTCAACATGAATAATATTATCATCATCAAAGGCACGAACAACATGAATTATTGCATCAACTTCACGAATATTTGCAAGGAATTGATTGCCAAGACCTTCACCTTTACTTGCCCCACGCACAAGCCCCGCAATATCAACAAACTCCAATTTTGTTGGAATTATTTCTTTTGATCCGGCAATGTTTGCAAGGGTATCAAGCCGAGAATCAGGAACAGCCACTACCCCAGCATTAGGTTCAATAGTACAAAAAGGATAATTTTTTGCCTCTGCCTGTATAGTTTGTGTAAGAGCGTTAAAAAGCGTTGATTTTCCAACATTAGGAAGCCCAACAATACCACATTTAAATCCCATTTTAATCCTTTATTTTCATTGTTAATTTTGTTTTTATAACTGCCCGCAATCCTTGTTTTTATTTGCCAATATAGTATGCAAAATAACCAAAATTGCAAGAACAGAAATTTTTGTTTGTTATGAAAAAACTTATAAAGTTAGCCTTTTGGGTACAACTTACCCCTACCGTATTTTATATATATGTATTCAAAAATCCAATTTCAAGAGGGAAAATGAAAAATTTTTATCTTTTTTTCAAAATTTTTCTATTCTCTAGTTTTTTTTGCAAACTTTGTTTGCGGCCAACATTTTTCTATAAAAACAACTCCTGAAAATCAGGAGTCATTAAAAATTTAAATTTTATTTTAAAATTAGTAAAATTTTTCTATCTTGATATATCCATCTGGACCACCTCCCTTACCTCCATAACCATAATAATTAGGACATGTACCATTTGCCCCATCAGCACCTTTTAATATAAGTTCAATATCTGCTACAGCAAAATAACTACCTCCACCACCACCTCCTCCTGCACCACAACCTGCACCACCCCCTCCACCACCATAACAACCTGTACCGCCAGTTCCCCCACTTCCACTATTATTGCCAATAGCAGCATATCTACCACCCTTACCAGCATAACTTTTAGGAAAATCATCATATCCTATGCCATCATCTGCATTATAATTAGGATCTTTTGTTTTGGAATATCTTCCTTTATATCCCATACCACCCCCACCATGTCTATCATCACCATTAGATGGACAATAAGCTTCTCCATAATAACCACCATTACAACCATCTTCTCCTCTTTCTCCAACACAAGCTTTAAATACTGATGGTTTTGCAATTAAAAATTCTTGTTTATGAATTTCTCCACCAGCAGCAGTGGCAGTAATTCTATATCTACCTGGTTCCAACACTTGCATAAATTCTTCTTGTTTAGATTTTGGAGTAAGATGTATTATTTTCAAACTTTGTTTCTTTTCCTCTTTAATTCCTTGCGCTACACTATTACTCATAACATCACTCCACCAACTTTTCTTTGGTACGCAGGTATAAAATTCCTGTGCATTCACCATAGTTGCCACAAGCAAGCTTGCAAGCATACTTATTTTACTTATTTGTTTTTTCATCATAGTTTTCTCCTTTCCTTTCTTTATGATTGTTTAAACATTTCATATCCAGATGGACAACTTGATCTTAAATCAATAAGTTCCATACCATCTGGACATTTGCCATTTGTGATTTTCTTTAACTCGTACCCATCTGGACATATTCCTTTGCTTGGTGCGAATAAATCCATTCCTGCTGGACAATTTCCACCGATAACTTTTATTCCGGTTGTACCATCCGGACATACAACTTGATTGCAGCTTTGAAAGGTGGTTTTGTTAAGTATCGTTCCAACAGGACAAGGTTTACATAACCTATCACTTGGCGACCAATAATTATTAGCTTTCAATCCTGTTGTTGCATCAATAGTGTTGCACCTGACTTTGCCATTATCACATTTTGGCTCTAAAGTAGTACCACAAACTTCCTTACCACCGGAACTTATTCCATATTTTGCAAGGGTTTCGTGTATCAGTTTTTTTGTTGCTTCACTTGCTGCAAAAGAACCGGATTTACACAGCAACAAGCCGACCAAAATTGCATATTTAATTTTTGTTTTTATCATTCTCTTCTCCCTTTTCACGATAGGAAGTTCAGAACTATATCATGCGAAAATAGTGTATAGTATTCTACATATTCCCATACCTTCCTACCATTACAGTAGGAAAATAGCATATGTTATATTTAACATACCCGCACGATAAGGGTTCTGACACCCTGTTATTTAAGTTTCATAGTAGAATAAAAAAAGTCTTTATACAAGCAAAAATATGTTTCTTTAGTTATTGATATTTGATGATTTTGGGTGTACTTCACCCTTTGGTTAATTATAATATAATCATTATTTTTTAAAAGTCAAGAACAAAATGAAAATTTTTTGCATTTTTTTATAAAAATTTTTAAAACGGCGGAAATCTGCGATTTTTTGAAACGTGGAAGAAAGGGGGAAGTGGAAGAGAGAGTAGAAAACTGAGTTGCAAAAGAAAGATAAGATAGCCCTAATAGTGTAAGTGGTGGATTTCTAGGCTTTTTTGAATGGACTTATTTATATCTATATAATTTTTACTTTGTAAAAATTGGCAAATATTTTGCTCAACAAAATATTTGAATGAATATTTTTTAATTAAATTTCTATAAAACAATTAATATAGCTGGTATAGTATTGATGGTAGATTTCTCTGGTTTTATTGATACCTTAAGGCGTCAATTGGATTTAGTTTGGTTGCTTTGATTGCTGGGAACAGACCGGAGCTTATTCCAACAATAACCGCAACTGTAAATGACACAATAATAGTTATAAAAGAAAGTGGAACATTAAAGCCAAGTAGCATTCCAGCGATTTGTGAGATACCCGTACCAAAAATCATTCCGGCAAAACTGCCAAGCAGGGATATAATTATTGCCTCTATTAAAAATTGAGAAAGTATGCTTTTGTTATTTGCACCAAGTGCCTTTCGAATCCCTATTTCACGGGTTCTTTCGGTTACAGAAACAAGCATCATATTCATAATTCCAATACTGCCAACCACCAAAGATATAAATGCAATCACAAGAAGCAAAATTGAAAAATAGCCAGCGATAGAAGAAATTTGTTCTTGTTGTTCCTTCATATCAAAAATTTCAAAATTATTTTCTGTACCTTCACGTAGTTTTCGTTTTTCACGAATAGCATTTGTTATATACATTTTTGCCCGTGGAATATGTTCCGATTTATCAACACTGATTGATATATAATCAATGGAATTTGGAAATTTTGCCGGATTTATCCTGCGTCTGTAGGTTGTGATTGGCATAATTGCAACATCATCCCAATTCATACCCAAAATGCTTCCTTTTTCTTTTATCACACCTTTTACTATAAGTGGTGTATTTCTTATTCTTATGGTTTTACCAACTGGTTCTTCATCTTTAAATAATTCGTCTTTTATGGTTTTCCCTATTATTACATAGGACGCCCCTGTTTTAACATCTTCATCTGTTAACCCTTGACCCTTTGCAATTTGATAATTGCTTACAACCATAATGTTTGGATCAGAGGCATTTAACCTGGCATTATAGCTGTTAGAACCATAGGTTATAGTTTCTTGTCTTTGAACTATTGGAACAGATAAATTTATATATTTAAGTTTTGAAAGCATCACCGCATCTTCAACCTTGAAAGGAAGCGCATTTGAATTTTGGATACCACGTCTTCTAAACCCATTACTTACAAACAAAACATTTGCACCCATAGTATCATAAAGTTTATTTATTTCATTTTGTACCGTTTGTCCCACAGCAACCATTAAAACAACAGCAAACACCCCTATGATAATTCCAAGTGTTGTTAAAAAAGAACGAAGTTTGTTTGATTTTATGGAAAGCCACGCTTCATCAAACATAAATTTATATAATATAAGTCCTTTACTTTTTAAAATCATCAACTGCTCCATCATATTTTATAACGCCATCTGTTAAATTGATAAGGCGTTTTGCAAAACCGGCAACATCTGGTTCATGAGTTATTAGTACTATTGTTTTACCCTGTTTATGTAAATTGCCGAATAAATCCATCACTTCATAAGAATTTTTTGTATCAAGGTTTCCGGTTGGTTCGTCCGCCAAAATTATTTTTGGATCATTGATAAGTGAACGTGCAATAGCAACCCTTTGTTGTTGTCCACCAGAAATTTGACTTGGAAGTCGATCAGCAAATTTTTCAAGTCCAACAGATTTTAAAAGAGAAAGTGCCTTTGTTTCTCTGGTATCTTTATCAACACCAAAATAAATTAAAGGAAGCGCAACATTATCAAGCAAGGTTCGTTTCATAAGTAAATTAAACCCTTGGAAAACAAAACCTATTTTTTCACCCCTTATTTTTGAAAGTTCGTTTGCATCAAGTTGTCCAACATCAACTCCATCAATTTTATAACTGCCAGATGTTGGCACATCCAAACATCCAAGTATATTCATCAATGTTGATTTTCCAGAACCAGAAGATCCCATAATAGCAACAAATTCACCACTATTTACATCAAAATTTAAACCTTTTAAAACTGGATAGGGAGGGGCATTTTCTATAAAATAACTTTTATATAAATTTTTTATTTCTAAAACCTGCATTTTATTTTCCAATAGTTATAAAATCAAAAACGAATTTATCACCCTCTATCACATCACCAGATTTTATTTCTGTTAATGTTCCGTTTGTTATTCCTTTTTTTATTTTTACAGCAACAAGTTTGCCATTTTGAAGTCTGTATAAAAGTCCTTCATCTTTTTCAAGTTTTGGAACTACCTTGCCATTTTTAAGAACAAGTTCCATATTTTGATAATCAACAAAAGGTTCAAGAGTTTTATCAGGGTTAAAACCAAGTACATAATTATCAATTGATAAAACTTCATTTTGTTTAAAAGTATCAATTTCAACAAACGCAGTCATACCAGGCAAAAATTTTAGATTGCTGTTATCTATTAAAATTATCACATTGTATATAACAACACCTTGTTCTATTGTTGGATTAAGTCTTATTTCTTCCACCTTACCTTTGAATTTATCATTTGGGAATGCATCAACAACAAATGAAACTTCTTGTCCTTTTTTTATGTTGCCAATATCCACCTCGGACACAGATGCAGAAATTTTCATTCTTGTTAAATCTTCGGCAATTTTAAAAAGGGTTGGCGATGAAAAAGAAGCTGCGATTGTTTGACCTTCCTCTACATCCTTTGATATAACAACACCTGAAACTGGAGCTTTTATTTCTGTAAAACCTAAATTCCTTTTGCTTCTTTCAAAATCTGCTTTTGAGCTGGTCATAACAGCTTTTGCCACAATATATTCTGTGTTTGCAGAATCAAGTTCCATTTTTGATATAAAACCACTTTTAAATAATTCGCCTTTTCTTTGTTTATTTTTTTCTGCCATCTTATAGTTGGCAACTGCCTGTGAATATCTTGCCTCTACCGCCTTTACTTCTTCTTTTAGAAGAGTTTTATCTATTTCAAGAAGTAAATCGCCTTTTTTAACGCTGTCATTAAAATTTTTATATATTTTTTTTACTATACCTGAAACTTGAGCGCCAACTGTTACAACACTTACAGGATTTATTGAACCGGATGCGGAAACACTCTTTTTTATATTTGCAATTTTTGCAGGTGCCATTTCAAACATTTCTGGGGTTATTTTTTTTATTCCACCAGAGCAAGATTTAAAAGCAAAAGCGATAATAACAATAATAAGAATAATTTTTCTTGTTTTTGTTTTAGTTAAAAAATGCCAAAGTTTTTTTATTAAATCAAAAGGTTTTGTTAACAGATTTTTATTTATAAACATAACTTATACTCCTATAAATTCACATTTTTTATATTTGTTGCTTTTAACATTCCAACAGAACGAAGCAGTTCCGCACGACTTATATAAAATCCATATTTTGCAGAAATATATTCTTTTCTTGCATCAAGAAGGGCAGTTTGCGCTTTCATAACATTTATGATATTACCAACACCAGTTCCATAAGAACCAATTGCAACTTTTTCATTTTCAGTTGCGCTTTCAAATAATTTTTTTGCAATTTCAACTGCCTTTATTGCAGTTTTATAAGAATAAAAAGCCTTTACAACTGACAACTCTACATCTTGTTTATAAGATTTTAAATTTTCTTTTTTTATTTCTAAATTATCCATTTCCGAACTTAAACCATAATAATCACGGAAACCAGAAAATAAAGGAAGTGATAATTTTACACCGACTCCAAAAATATCCCTGTCATTTCCATAATTTTTAAATGTTGGATCAGTATTATCATTCCAAGTTTTTGACGCATAAGCAGAAAGTGTTGGCAAAAATTTTGTCCCAGCAATATAAACATCACTATGTGCCATTTTTATTTCTGCAATTTTTGATTTTAAATCTGGTCTTGAATTAGATGCAATTTCTATAAAATCCTCAAGTTCTTTATTTAAAACTTTATTTTCTTTTATATCTTTTTCTTTATTAGATAAATTTAATTTAATAGTTCCTGAAATACCAACAGATTTTGACATTTTTGAAAGTGCGATGTTAAAATCTTGACTTGCCTTTAACGCTTGTAAATCTGCTTGTAAAAATGCGGTTTCTGCCTGCAACACTTCTGCTTTTGCGCTCATTCCAAGTTCAAATTTCTTTTTGGCAATATCAAATGCTTTTTTTGATGTTTCTTTTTGTTTTTGAAGAGCAATTACATTTTCTTTTACTTGCAAGGTTGAATAAAAGCTATAAATCACATTAAAAATTGCATCTTGCAATGTTGCATTATGTTTAAATTCCACAGATTCAAAATATGAAAATGCTTTTTTTATTCTTGCTTCACGACCGCCAAAATCAAAAAGCAACCAACTTAAATTCACACCAAAATTTGCCGAGGTTCCTTTACCAGAAGCAAAAGGATTAAGTTTATCATTTACCTCACTTTTATTCACACCCAATTCAACATTCACATTTGGTAAATATTCACCAAAACTTGCCTTTTTATAATTACTTGCAACATCAACAGATAAAATACTTTGACGAAGATTTGGATTGTTGCAAAGTGCAAGCTCTATCACATCATATAAATCAAAAGTGTCTTTGTTTAGATCTTTATTTATTTTACAATCTTTTGCTATTTGCTGTGAAACATTTTTGTCATTTGAAAAGGCAGACACAGACAAAAAACAAGATATTATTAAATATTTTAAAAGTTTTTTCATAGTTCCCCTATTCTATAAAAAGAATCATTTGTTGCAAGATAAAAATTATTATATAACATAAGTGTTATGTTGTCATTTGAAAAATTTAAACAGAATCTTGAAAAAATATTATCTGGCATAAAATTGCATAAAATTGCTGTGGCAGTTTCTGGTGGCAGCGATAGTTTGGCACTTACTTTATTATTAAATAAGTGGGCAATTTTAAACAATGTGGATTTAACTGCTATCACAATAGATCACAGATTACGAACAGAATCGGAGCAGGAAGCAAAGATAGTTCATAATTTTTGTGAATTGCAAAATATAAATCATGTTATTTTGACTTATGATGGTAAAATTCCAAATTCCAATATAGAAAATGTCGCAAGAAATTATCGTTATAAAATGATATTTAAATATATGGGGGACAATAATATTGAAACTTTATTTGTGGGGCATAATAAGGATGAAGAAGTTGAAACTTTTTTATTAAATTTAACACGTGGCAGTGGTGTTTATGGTCTATCGGGAATAAGTGAAATTTCAAAAAGAGAAAATATCACAATTATAAGACCTATGCTTATTTTTACAAAAGATGAAATTAAAAAATTTTTAACAGAAAATAATATAAAATGGATTGAAGACCCAAGCAATAATGATGAAAAATATAAAAGAGTGAAAATAAGAAAATTGAAATCTGTGTTTGAAGATTTAGAACTTACAACAGACAGAATCAAAAACACAATAGAAAATATGAAATTAACGCGTGAAATGTATGAATTTTATATAAATGATTGTATAAAAAAATCAGTAAAAAATATTGATGATAGTGTTTCAATTTTAGCTGAAAAAATTTTGGAATTCCCACAGGCAATAGTATTAAAAGTGTTGGGGCGTGTGATACAGAATTTAACAGATGGAATCTATCCACCAAGATTTAAAAATATATTTTTATTATGTGAAAAAATAGCAACTCGTAAAGATTTCAAAGCAACTCTTTCGCACCTTGTTATAACCAGTAAAAATGGAGTGATAAGTTTTACAAAAGGAGCAAGAAAATAAGCCATTTTTCAGTATAAAAATATTTTCACTTGTATAAAAAATTTTTTAGAATTATCATGATATGTGAGTAAAATTAAGTTTTACGATGGGCTTAACAACCCTATTATTCAGCATCAGTGATGATGTAAAATATCATAAACGTCCTACTATTTATAATGGTAGGAAGGTGTGGAAATATGCAAGAATACTGCACGCTATTTTGAATAATATAGTTGTTAACTTCCTATCGCGAAAAAGGGAGGAAAACATGAAAAACTATAAAATCAAATATGCTGTTTTGGTCGGCTTGTTGCTGTATAAATCCGGTTCTTTTGGGGCGAGCGAAGCAACAAAAAAGCTTATACACGAGACGCTCGCAAAATATGGAATAAGTTCCGGTGGTAAGGAAGTGTGCGGTACTACGTTAGAACCAAAATATGATAATGGCAAAGTAAGGTGTAATAGTATTGATGCAACAACCGGATTAAAAGCAAACAATTTCTGGTCGCCAAGTGATAGATTATGTAAAAGCTGTCCGGTTGGAACGATACTCAACAAAACAACATTTCAAAGTTGCAATCGAATTATATGTCCGGAGGGTACAACCGGAATAAAAGTGAGTGGTGGAAATTGCCCCAATGAGATGGACCTGTTTGCCCCAAGCAAAGGAATCTGTCCAGAGGGATACGAGCTGCAGAAAATAACTAACGGAAAATGCCCAGATGGAATGGAACTTATAGATTTAAGAAAGAGCTGCCCATCAGGGTATGAAATGTTTAAACAATCATAAAAAAGGAAAGGAGAAAATTATGATAAAGAAAACTAGTAAAATAACAATACTTGCAAGCTTGCTTGTGGCTGGAATGGTTAACGCTCAAGAATTTTATACCTGTGTGCCAAAGAAAAGTTGGTGGAAGAATACCATGAGTGAAAGTATTAAAAGTAGTGTTCTAAGTGCAAATGATATAGCAAATGCTGTTGCAAAAGGAATTAAAGAATCAAATAAAAAAGAATGGAGACTAGTGAATATATTTACAAGTAGTTGGTCTTCTAGAATAGATTTTCCTTTATCTGCAGGTAAATATAAAGTTATTGTAGAAAGTCATGATGAATTTTTTTTTGAAATTTTGACTACAGATATATTACAAATATCTGAAGAAACTTATAAAAAACACAAATTACTACTTGTTTTACCCTCACATAGGTATGAAAAAGAAGTTGACATTGATGAAAGTAATGTATCTATTTACCTATACACCTTATAGTAGGTTAATGGTGGCTGAAAATATCTTCTGTATCCCACCCTTGCAGGTCAAGTTCGCATCTGGTTGGTAAAAAGGAGAAGCAGTTTTCGGCTAGTTCCATTCTGCCCTCTCTTTTTAATTTTTCAGTCATAATATCTTTGATTCTGTGTAGGTATAGGACATCGCCTGCTGCATAATGTAGTTGGCTTTGTGAAAGTTCAGTTGCTGCCCAATCGCTTGTTTGTTCGCCCTTGTTTAAATCTATGTTAAAAAATTCTTTTACTATTGCTTTTAATCCGTGTGCATCTGTTGACGTCCTGCACAAGCGAGATGCAATTTTTGTGCAGAAAAGTGGTGTTGCCTGTACACCAAGATATTTATAAATCATGGCATAATCAAATCTTGCATAGTGAAATATTTTAAGCAAGTTTTTATCAGCTAGGATTTTTTTTAAGTTAGGGCAGTTATAAGGTCTGTCAACTTTTACTATATAGATATTTTTATTTTCATCTGCGATTTGGATAAGACACAATCTGTCGCGTACAAGAGAGAGACCGGTTGTTTCTGTATCAATTGCAATGGAACCTGTGAAATTAAGATTCGAAGGTAGGTCATTTTCATAATAATTTATGTTTAAAATTTCTGTGTCTTTCATTTTAATTCCTGTTATTTTTTTAGTTAAAAATTTTTATGTATTTTAAAATAGCTTTTATTTTTCTTTGATACAACCTTTAAAATCAATAGGTTTCATTTTTTGTAAATTTTATAAAAGTGCGATTCGTATATGAAATATAAAGGGTTAGAAAAAATTTTTATAATTTTATTTTTATAATTTTTCTTTAAACCCTTAGAAAACAAGGATTTAAAGGGATTTTTTAGTTAAAAATTTTTATATAAAAATTCAGTGTCAAATCAAAATAGAGTCAAGGAAAAAAAAATATTTTAATGTTTGAAATGTTGGTGTTTGTTTTTTAATATGAATTTGATGTTGAAAAGTTGACATCAAAAAAAGAGTGAAAAGGAAAACTAAGAGAGAAGGAGACTTTTTTACAAATGGAGCATTGGAGAGAAATACAAGAGACTGTTCAAAAAAGCATAAAGAAAAGTGAATTTATAACTTGGATTGCCCCGCTTGATTTTGACAAGATTGATCTTGATACATTATATATAAATGCTCCTACCCAGTTTATTGCTGGTTTTATTAGAAGAAACTTCTTCTCTGTTTTACTTTCCTCAACTAAACAATTTTATCCAAACATAAAAGACATAAAAATAAATATTTTTTCAAAAAAAGTTGCAAACCTTGCAACCGATGCAATTGTTGTGTCAGATGAAAAATTTGGAAATAATTTAGCTGTTAATCAAAATGGGAATTGTGAAACTTTTCTTTTATCACAAAACAATGAAAATTATGTTGGGACAAAACCGAATAATCTTTATACTTTTTCTTCTTTTATAACAGATAAATCTAATGATTTTGCGTTTGCTGCTGTTAAACAGATAGTTGAAAGTGATGATATAAAATATAATCCAGTTGTTATTCATTCGGCAAGTGGACTTGGCAAAACTCATTTATTAAACGCTATTGCGAATGATTTTGAAATAAATAAACCAAACAAAAAAGTTATTTATATTTCAGCAATGAATTTTATGTATTCTTTTGTTAAAGCGTTAAAAGAAAATGACACGTACAGGTTCAAAGAAAGTTTTAAAAATGCCGATGTTTTAATAGTGGACGATTTACATTTTATTGCTGGAAAAGAATCATCAGCACGTGAATTGTTTCAAATTATAAATGATTATATAGCAAATGGTAAACAGGTAGTGGTTGCTGCAAATAATTCACCTCTTTTAATTACAGGACTTGATGAAAATTTAAGATCAATTCTTGCATCTGGCATTATGTTAGATATTGCAAATTCTACATATAATTTAAGGTTAAAAATTATAGATGACAAGTGTAAAAAATTTAGAATCAATTTAGAAAGTGGCATTAAAGAATATATTGCGACAAAGATATCATCATCAATCAAAGAATTAGAGGGAGCGTTGAACAGGATTTCATTTTTTTCAACACTTCACAACAATGAAACTTTGACTTTTTCTTTTGTGCGTAAGTTATTGAAAGATATTTTTGCCGTGAATACCAAACCAGTAAGTATTGAAGAGATAAAAAAAGTTGTGGCAGAAAAGTATAATATCAGCGTTGCAGATATAAATTCCACAAAAAAACAAAAACATATTGCTTTTCCAAGGCAAGTTGCAATGTATATTGCAAAAACTTTAACAACAAAATCACTTCCTGATATAGGACGAATTTTTGGAGGAAGAGATCACGCAACTGTTATATATGCAGTTAAAAAAGTTCAGGATCTTATGACAAGTAATCCAAAAATTGAAACTATTATAAGTGAAATTCAAAATTCTTGTGGTTCTATTTAAATTTATTCCAATGATTTTTTAAAAGTTTCAAGACTTATGCTGGTTATTATTTTTGGGTTTTCTGTATTTATTTCAATATTATATTCTTCTGTTATTTTATCATAAAGACGAAAAGAATCGCGAATAATAAATTCTTGTGTATCATCCACACAAAAATCTATTTTAATATTTTTATTTATAGCTTCTTTTAAAATTATATAAAAATCTGTGATTGTAGAATTGGAATTATAAAAGCCAGATGCAGTTTTTATTATGTCTATATGCAGCTTGTCAAATAAATTCACGAAAAATTGTAATTTATAAGTATTTTTTAAAAAAGCTGCTTCTATCACCAATTTCATTTCTTTATTTCTTTTTTGTCTCATTTCTGTCATAGCAGATAAAAATTCATTAAACTCTTGAGTTAATTTTGGTTCTTGAAAACTTTCTTTACCAACACGACAATCAAAAAAATTAAACATTTTTATTGGCATGATAATTTCAACAGAATCTGCACCTTGATTATAAGAATTCCTTGTTCCTTGATAAATTTGTTCTAAAGTTAATTTTCCCATAAAATTATTTATAACAGCATTTAATTTAACACTTGATAAATTAAGGGCATTCCAAACAGCAGAAGTTTTTTCAAATGGAACTGAAACACTATATAAATTATTTTGTTCTGCGGTTGTATATAATCTAAATAATTCACCATCTTCTATATTATAAGATGGAATGTAAAGGTTTATATTTTTAAAATATTTCTCTTTTAAATACAAATTGGTCATAGATTTTTCCTGTTGTAAAGAAAACATTTTACTATATAATATCACACAAACAAAATATTATAAAGAGCAAGTAAAATTATAGAAAAAATAAAAAGAGATAAGATAAAATTAAAAAACTGGATAAAAGAAAATTATCCGGCACTTACCCTTTCAAATTTACAAAAATTATGTAGAAAAGGTGATATAAAGGTAAATGGTGAAAAAATAACCCCTACAACCATGATGATTGAGGGGGATGAAATAAAATTGCCACCTTTTATTGTAAATTATAAAGAGCTTTATAAAAATGAAAATTCAAAAAATGATTCTGTAAGGAAAACTGAAACAAAATCTTATACTGCTGATGATAAAAAAAAGTTGCTTGATAGTATTATTTATGAAAACAAAGAATTTTTTGTGATAAATAAACCATCTGGAATTGCAAGCCAAGGGGGAACTGGTATTACAAAATCAATTGACTCACTTATCAATTTTGCAAGACCAGAATTTAATGGCAATTTACGCCTTACACACAGGATAGACAAAGATACCAGCGGACTTTTAGTTATTGCAAAAAATTATGATGCAGCAAATAAAATAACAGAACTTTTTAAATTAAGAAAAGTAAATAAAGTTTATAGAGCTCTTGTTTATGGAAATTTTTCAAAAAATAGTAAAGTTGGTATTATTGACACACCTATTATTGATAAAAATGGTGATGAAAAATCTGCAATTACAGAATATAAAGTTATTGATGAAGCTTATAATTTAATGTCTCTTGTTGAGCTTTCTCCAAAAACTGGCAGGACACATCAATTAAGAATACATCTTGCCAGTGTGGAACATAGTATTGTTGGAGATTTTAGATATGGAAACAACAACCAGTTTGTTAATTTAAAACAATCACTTGATATAGAAATCCCAAGGTTTTTATTTTTGCATGCTTATTCCATTACAATAGAGGGTTATCCGACAATTATTGCCCCTTATCCAGAACATTTTAAAAAGCTTAATAAATATTTGAACTTTTAATATGATAAATTTAATTAAATCGCAAAATGGAAAGATAAAGTTTTTTTATAAGTTTTTATTTTTTCTTGTTAAATATCTGTTTATATTTATATTTGTGTTTTTTATTGCTTTTATTTTTACTCTTAAAAAAACAAGTCCAAATATTTATAAACCAATAATTGAAAAACAATTAAAAGAAATTTTAAAAAAAGATGTAAAAATCAATGGAAATTTATCTTGGACTTTATTTTCTTTTTATCCTGTGATTGAAGTTCAAAATGTAAGCATTGCCAATGCGATTTGGGCTAAAAATAAAGATCTTGTTAAATCAAAATCTATTTTGCTTTCTATTAACATAAAAGAATTGTTTAATAAAAATATCTCTGTTAATAAAATTATTATAAAATCCCCAGTTATAAATTTAGAAGAAAATATTGATGGATCAAAAAATTGGAAATATGAGAAAATAGAATTAAGCAAAAATCACAACACAAATATTAAATCAAACCAAAAAGAAATAATTGACAATGATAAATTTTTCCCTGATTTAAAATTTGATGTAAAACAAATAATAGTTAGCAATGTTAAATTTAATTATTACAGGGATTTAACGAATGAAAAATATTTTGTTCATATTGATCATATAGTTCTTAATTCAAATAATATAAATAAACCTCTTAACTTAAATTTTAAAACTACTTTTAAGGACAAAGTTATACATGGAAACATATCAACTTTACCACTTTTTACACTTATAAATAACAAAAATAATGATATTCCAATAACTGCGGTTTTAAATTTAAATGGCATAAATGCCAATATTATTGGAAATATTTATAATATTCATACTGCCACTCCAAAATTTGTTGCAAATGTTGATATTACCAGTTCAAATTTTGTAAAGGCTTTATTTCCAAACACAACTATTACTCATATTTTTCCATTAAACATTTCAACCAAGTTGACTGCAAAAGATAAAGTTTTAAATTTTGAAAAATTTAAATTTTCTTATTTTACTGCAGATATAAGTGGTGATATAAAAGTAAAATTTAATGAAAAACCAGAAATAACTGCAAACCTTATACTTCCATTTTTTGATATTCCAAATATGTTTTCCAAAACATGGGAGAAAAATTATTTTTATTTGCTAACTCATAATATAAATTTTGATAATAATAATGAACCTGTTAACCCAGATCCAAAGGCATTTACCAATGTTCCACTTCCTGCAGCTGAGTTTGATATTGCAAATGTTGATTTAAATTTATTTATTTCAAAGTTAAAAGCTATGCCAGAAATGCCAATCACAAATATAGATTTAAAATTAAAGGTAAAAGATGGGATTGCAACAATTGCTCCTTTGACCTTTGATTATATGGATGGAAAAGGAAAAATTCATATACTTTCAAATAACAATAATGGCGTGTTCAATGCAATAGGAAGAGTTGAAGGACAAAATATAAATGTTGGAAAGATTGTTGATTCTACTGGTGTAAAAAATATAGTCAAAGATGGAGATACAGATCTTGATATAATTTTTAGAAGTTATGGTAAAAATTTAGAAATATTTATGGAAAATATTGAAGGATATATCACAGGACATATCACAAAACCAATGATAACTTATAAAATAGAAAACAGCCTTTATTCCAGTGATTTTATAACTGATTTTATTAAAAAGATGGGAAGAATTGATAAAAATTCCGCACAAAACCAAGATAATCCAAAATCAAAGATAAATTGTTTAGTTGTAAATTTAAATGTAAAAGATGGAAAAACTATTACAAGTCGTGGAATAGGAGCAGAAACAGATATAGCAAATATTGTTGTTGATGGTATGGCAAATTTAGGGGATGAACATTTAGATGTTTCCATTTTATCAACAACAAAAGAGGGTTTTCGTATATCAAGCGGGTTATTAGAACTTATAAAAATATATGGAGCTCTTGCCTCTCCTGATATAGTATTAAACAGATCGGGAGTTTATAATCAAATTGCAAAAACTTATATAACTGGGACTTTGCTTGGACTTCTTACCAGTGGGATTCCTATTGTTAATGTAGGGTTGGCATATTTTACAAAATCTTGGTTTACATCAATTCTAGAAGATTCTCATCCTTGTCAAACAGCAAGTAAAGGTAAATTATATCTGGATGAAAAATATAAGAATCACATATCACAAGAAGAATACAGAAATATTTTTGATAATGAACTTTTAAAATATACTGAACTTACAAAATAAAAAAAGCTATAATTAGAAAGTATATTTTGTATATTTGAAATCGCGCCTTGCTTTTTTTGTTGCTTCAAGAACATCAAAGGCATTTTGCTTTGGATTTTCCAAAATAAGCGAATTGTATTTTGCAGTAAGAGAGATAGAGTATTTATCACCTTTATTATAAACCCATTTGTTTGGTGCAACAATAGGTTCTCCATATTTTTTTATAACGCTATACCAAAAAGCACGTCTTTCTTCATCCCTTTGATATTGAAAATTTATCGCATCACCAAGTTTTTTATTTGCATCGTTTTTATATTCAACTTTCCAAACTGTATTTTTTGTGATTGGACTTGTGAAAAAAATATGAATTTGTTCTTTTGTATCTGGTTTTGTATAAACCATTTTGCTTACATATTCCATATTGTCTTTTTTTGCCAAACCCTTTATACAAAGTTTCAAACTTTCACTTGTCAAAATATTTCTGGCACGACAATCTCTGTCATAATTATAAGTAAAATATTCTGGGATTTTATTTTCTATATCTGCAAGTCTGTATTTATTTTTTGACTTCTTAAAGACTGCTTTTACTTCATTTACTGACTGCCCTAGTTTTATTCCTGCTATATCAAAAAATTTTACTTGTTTTGTTATGTTTGGATTTACAACTACTTTTTTATCTGGATCGTCATAATCTTCATATGTTGTTTGTTTTTGAAAATCCTTTGATGAAACAATTTTTGCAAGATCAGCATCTAAACCCTGTGGCATGTTATTTGGAGCTGCTGTACCAGGCTCTGCTGCACCTTCATCCTCATCCCCGCTATCTGCCTTTGCATCTGCATCTTCATCTGCTGCATCATCTTTTACTTCTTCTGTATCTTTTGATTCTTCTTTGTTTTCTTCTGCTTTCTCTTCTGTACTTTCATCTGCTGCTTCGTCTTGAACTTCTGCATCTGCTTCTTCCACTTCTTGTGCTTTTACCTGGCATACAAGCGGTGGCGATAAAACGGACAGCAACAACAATAAAGATGTAAGTTTCAAAATAACTTCTCCCTCTCCAATTTCATTTTACAATATCAAAAAGTTTTTTTCAAGTCAGTTATTGATTTTTGATTAGTTTCATTTACATAATTTTTAACAGAATCTGTCAAGACATTAAAAAATGTTTTTGTTTCATTATATTTTTTATGATAAAAAGGTGAATTTTTATTTACTGCAATAAATAATGGAATTTTTATTTTTTTATATTTTATTATAACAAGATTTTGAAATTTATTTTTATTTGTTTCTGTTTCTATATAACCATTTAAAATAGAATCTGTTGTTATAAAAATATATTTATCATTTAAAACTTTATTAAAAATTTCACTTGTGTTATTCAAACTAACATTTTCAAAAAACTTGTATTGAATGTTAAAATCAGCAAGTGTTAAAAATTTACCCTTTTCTTTTAAAATATTTAAAGTTTCATCAATTGTTTTGCCTGTTTTAATTTTTGAAATTTGTGTTTTGTCATAAATTAAAACTAAAAAATCATTAAAAATTGGAAAAGAAATATAATCAAAATATTTTAACAATTTTTCGTCATATGGAATTCCAGCAATAATTTCTGGTGAATTTTTATCATTTATAATTGTATTTTGTATTGTTTTATTAAAACTTTCATAATATAAAAAATTTAAATTTATATTTAAAATTTTTGTAAGTGCCGCTATAATCTCATGCAATCCACCTGTATAAATTTTATTATTATTTAATGTCCCACTTATCCCTGCCATATTTGGTGGAATTGTATAATTTATAACTATTTTTTGTCCCAAAGTATTATTTTGCGAGTAAGACATATTAAAAGATGAAAAAAATAATAACAAAAACAATATAGTATTTTTAAACATAAAAATTATCCATCTTCATTATATAACAACATGTTTACAGAAAATAATATCACTATGATTGGTACAATAATAACTGAAACAAGTAAATTTAAACTGCCAGTTATTCCAATTGCATGGATCATTTGTTCCAAAAACAAAAATGTAAATCCAGTTATAAAACCAGCAAACAATTTTAACGTTGTAAATACCTGTCTTCTGGTAGAAGAGATTGAAAATAACAACCCAATAAAAAACATATAAACTAAAGACAATGGCAAAAATAAAAGTATATAAAAATAAGATAAATGATTTTTTACTGCAAATCCCGCACCTTTAAAAAACATTATAAATTTTGGCAATTCCCAAAAAGAAATGTCAAATGCTGATTGCGCAACAGTTTCAATTTTTTGTATACTAAAATTTGTTTTATATTCGTATGTTTCAAGGGATTTTTTTTCTAAATCCTTGGTTAAAAGATCTATTGATTTTAATGAAAAATGTTTATCCTTTAAAATTCCTGTTTCTGCCTCTAACTTTTCAATTAAATTATTATTGGCATCTGTTTTTATAAGAGTTATTTTATCCCCATACAATTCATCTTTTATTTTTTTTACAAAAGCTATTTTTATAAAAACATTGGTATCATTTATTTTTTCTTTTAACCACAAACTATTTTGTGAAAATTCAAAAGGATTTGTTGATGTTATTTTTTTTTCATAAGAGGTTTTGTTTATATCCTCTCTTAATTTTGCATGAAAAGGACTTATCGCCATCGCATTAAAAAAACCTAAGAAAATAAGTATTATTACAATAGGTTTTGCCATTTGCCATATTGAAATTCCAATAGACCTTATTATCACAAGTTCATGAGATTTTGATAAATTATTAAAAGTGATAAGTGTTGCAATTAAAACAGAAGTAGGAAGAAGTAAATGCATAAATGTAAAAATATCGCGTAAGCAAAATTCTATTAACAATAATATTGGCACAGGTTCGTCAATTGCTCGTCCAATTTTCATAACACATAAGATTGAAGTTATTGCAAACAAAACAAAACTAACACCAAGCAATGTTTTTATAAAATGTTTTGCAATAAATTTGTAAAGTATGTGTTGTTTATTTTTTTTTAACATAAAAACATTTAACACTTATTTTGTTATAAATGGAACAATTTTATCTTTATCAATAAGTGATAAATTATATCCACCAATTGAACCAACAACTCTTATATTTATACCATTTAAAGATTCATTTAAATTTAAAATTTCGCTTTGTTCTGTAAGTTCCATTGAAACTTCTATTAAATGAAAAACTGAACCATCATAACTGGCAGTAGAATCTATTAAAGCATATAAAGAAATATTTAATTTATGCATGAATGCTTTTAACCAATTAAAGGTTATTGGTTCGGATGAATTTATAATTAAAAGAGATCTGTTAAAACCATATAAACTTTTTGCTTGTCCCAACAGATAATATTCATTTTCTGCTGGTTCACTTGCAAATGGGATTTTTCCAATAACACCAACATTTCTTACATCAAAATTTAATAAATCGAGCCACCATACTTCTTTTTTTGATGTTTTTATAGTTGGAATTGATACAAGATTTTGTTTATTTTTTGTTAAAATATTTAATGCTGTTTTATGTGATGAAACAATTTCATACTTTAAAAATTCTGGGTTAGGCAAAAATCTTTCTGTAATATTTTTATTGTCTTTGTTGTTATCATCCACTATGTATAAATTTATCTTATACAGATTTGTTAAACTTACAATATTGGTAAGCATCAATAACAAATCTTTTTCATATTTTCTGTTTTCTGTAATAAAAGTGATAGTATGGTTTATTTTATTTATAAAATCTTGGGCGGGATATTTGGAATCAGGTAAATATTTTGTTAATTCCATTCTTTTTTTTAATAAATCATAAAGTGAAATATCAATAGTATTTAAAGTATTTAAAATTTCATTAAGTTCATTTTCTTTTGGTATTTCATTTGTTATAAACATTTCTTTCTCCACTTTTTCAGTATATCAAAAAAAAAGATATTATAAAAGTCAAAAAATAAAAAGTTGATATATTTGTAAATAATTAAAAATTATAGTATAATTATCATTATGAGTAATGAGGTTTTATTATCAAGTTTAAAATATCTTTCTAACTGGTATTCGCAGTCAAGTATAGAAGAAATTGCTGTGAATAAAGAGTATCAAATATGGTTGCGTCTTCGTGGAAAGCGTGAGTTTCCATGGGTAATGGAGCAAGATAAACATCTTAGTAAGCAATATATAATTGATATAATGAATATAGTTGCAAATAGTTATGGTGTTCCGTTTGATCCTGTTAATGGAATTCCTGTTGTTTATGCCACACTTCCAAACGAAGAAAGATTTTCTGGGATCTGTGGAAAAAATGTTTTGTATGATAATGATGATATAGAGGGTGGTATTGCACTTAGTTTAAGGACAAAAAATAAAAGTTTAGATTTTAATTTTGCAGATTATGGATTACAAGAAGGTCAAGAGCTGATAAAGCTTAATAAAATTATCCCAGAGGCAGAACAAGATCCGTATAAAAGGTTGATGCAGATAATAAAAAGTGGGGAACATTTACTGGTAAGTGGTGCAACTGCAACTGGTAAAACAACTTTTTTAAATAATATTTTAAACCTGCTGCCACAGAATATAAGAGTTATAACAATAGAAGATTCAAGAGAACTTGTTGTTCCACAAAAAAATCATGTACATTTATTATTGTCAAGAACTGAACAAACAAACAATTTTTCATATAAAAATGTTATAGATCTTGTTGTAAGGATGACACCTGATGCTATAATGGGAGGTGAAATTTCAACTGAAAATGCCGGTGCGATTTGGGAACTTATGAATACTGGGCACAAACATTTTTATGCAACAATTCATGCAGAATCACCAGAGTTTGCATATAAAACTTTTATAGACAGAATAATTCACACATTTCCAAACCTTAATCAAGAGCAAGCATTAAAAGAAATGCAAAAAAAAATCCATGTGGTACAAATAGGCAGAGAAGGAAACATAAGAACAATCACAGATATAGTTTAAAATTGTAATGACTCTATATTTATATCTTTATTTTTTGTAATATTTATTGCTTGGGTTTTATATTGTGGATGAAGTTCAGTTATAAAATATCTGTGTATGTTATTTTTTGATAATTTATTTTCTAAAGTTTTATTTTCTGTTAAAAAATTTTTTATATACTCTGGAATAAATTCATCTTGTGAAATTATATCTATATCTCTTTTTAAAATCTCTTTTGCTGTGTTTTTTATTAAATTTTTATAAAATGGATAATGAGTGCAACCAAGAATTATTGCCTTTATATCAGTATTTTTAAAACCAGAGACATAATTTAAAACTGCAGATTCTGCTAAATCATCCTCTTTGTTTTCTATTATATTTACAAGTGATGGAGCTGGAATTGAAACAACATCTATGCTAGAATCTTTTTTTTGTAATCCAGTTTTATATATATTGGAATTTATTGTGCTGTTTGTCGCAAGAACACCAACAGATTTATAATTTTTTGAAATAACATAATCTATTGTTGGATCAATGATACTCATTAAATATGAGTTGGGATGTAAAACAGGAAAATCTTTGGCAAATAAATTTTTTGTTGCCATGCTGGCAGTATTGCAGGCAATTAGAACAAGTTCACAATCAAAATTATTCACTAAATTTTCTATACAAGTTTTAGAATATTCATTCACAACTTCTTTACTTTTTGTACCATAAGGCAGATGTTTTGTATCCCCCAGATAAATGACATTATATTCTGGCATGAAATTTATAATAGAGGTGGCTATAATCAAGCCACCCAGACCACTATCAAAAACACCTATATTTTTCATAATGATTTTAATTTATAACTAGTCAACTTGTTTTTGTGAAAGTTTTATTTTTCCGTTGTATATGTCAACAACTTTTGCTTTCACTTTATCACCAACTTTTACAAGATCGTTTATTTCTTTTACTTTATCATTTTGAAGTTCGCTTATATGAATCATACCCTCTTCTCCATCCATAAATGAAACAACAGCACCAAATTCAAGAACTTTTATAACTTCACAATCATAAACTTTGCCTAGTTCTGGTTCTTCACAAATTTTATCAATTAAACTTTTTGCTATATCAATTTCTGCTTGTGAAGTGCCGGCAATCCTTACAAGTCCAGTGTCTTGTATTTCAATTTTTGTGCCTGATTTTTCGCAAATAGATCTTATAACACTGCCACCACTACCTATCACTTCTTTGATTTTACGAGTATTGATAGTCATTTCAAATATGCTTGGTGCATAAGGGGACAATTCCTTTCTTGCTGACTTTATTGCACTTGCCATCTTTTTTAATATATGGATTCTTCCATCATAGGCTTGTGATAATGCATGCTTCATTATATCAAAAGTAATGCTGGTAATTTTGATATCCATTTGCAATGCAGTAATACCTTTTTTTGTTCCTGCTACTTTGAAATCCATATCACCAAGATGATCTTCATCACCCATAATATCACTTAAAATAACATATTTATCACCTTCTTTGATAAGACCCATTGCAATTCCAGCAACGGGACTTTTTACAGGAATGCCCGCATCCATCATTGCCAAGCTTGCTCCACAAGTTGTTGCCATAGATGATGAACCATTTGATTCTGTAACATCTGATACTACACGAATTGTATATGGAAATTCATCTTCTTTTGGAAGCATTGGGTGATTTGCTCGCCATGCAAGTTGACCATGTCCAATTTCACGTCTTCCTGGGGACCCTAGTTTTCCACATTCACCAACTGAAAATGGCGGGAAGTTATAATGTAGTAAGAATTTTTGTGTGCTTACTCCATTTAAATCATCTATAAGTTGTTCGTCATCTTTGATACCTATTGTAGCAGAAACAAGAACTTGAGTTTCTCCACGAGTAAATAATGCAGAGCCGTGATTTCTGTTTAAAATACCAACTTCACATTCAATTGGTCTTATTGCTGTTTCTTTTCTACCATCAATTCTTTTTTCACCATTTAACACAGCAGCTCTCATAACTTCTGCCTCTATATCACTTATCACTGATGGAACAATAGATAATGAAACTTCATCTTCTGCGTCAATTGTTGCAATAATTTTTTCACGAAGATTTGATAAGGTATCTTGCCTTAACAATTTATCATGTATTTGATATGCTTTTTTAATTTCTGTTGCAAAATTGTTTGTTATTTTTGCTTTTAACTCAAAATATTCTGTTGGAACTTCTGGGGTTTCCCAGTCTTGATTTCCAACTTCTTTTTTCATTTCACGAATAAGTTTTATAACTGGTTGAAAAGCTTTAAATCCAGTCTCAACTGCTGCAAGCATCGTATCTTCACTTAACTCATTTGCTTCTGATTCAACCATTAAAACACCTTCATCTGTACCTGCCACAACAAGATCTAGTTCAGATTTTTCTATTTCATGTCTTAATGGGTTTATTATAAATTTGCCATCAATATAACCAACCCTTGCTGCTCCTATTGGTGCAGTAAATGGAATCCCTGAAATAGCAATCGCAGCAGAGCTTGCAATCATAGCTAAAATATCTGGGCTGTTTGCTTTATCATAATTGTAAACTGTTGCAATAACTTGAACTTCATTTTTAAAAGTTTTTGGGAAAAGCGGTCTTATTGGTCTGTCAATAAGTCTTGATATCAAAGTTTCCTTTGTTGATGGGCGACCTTCTCTTCTTGGAAAAGAGCCAGGAATTTTTCCACCTGATGCAAATTTTTCTTGATAATTAACGGTAAGTGGAAAAAAATCTTGATTTTCCTTTGCTTGTTTTGCAGCCACCACACTTGCAAGAACCGCGGTTTCACCATACTTTGCAAAAACAGCTCCTGTTGCCTGTCTTGCAATTTTACCAGTTTGCAAGGTTAATTTTTTACCTGCCCACATTATTTCTTTTTCAACTATGTTGAACATAGTTTTTTTTCCTAAACCAAACATATATCATCCTTTCGTTTTTAGTTTATTGTTTGTTAGTTGGAAAAAAGAACTCGCACAAAGTCAAAAAATACAATCCAAAATATTATACTCATTTATGGTGGATTCTATATTTTGACCTATTCCCTTTTCCAATTTTATCATACCATCAAACCGCCCATAAAAAAAGATTTATTTTTTATTTGGACGGCTTAATGATAAATTCTTTTATATTATTTTCTTAATCCTAATTTTTTAATAATTTCTTCATAAGATTTTATATCTGTTCTTTGAAGATATTTTAAAAGTTTTTTTCTTGTATTAACCATTTTTTCCAATCCTCTTTTAGAAGAATTGTCTTTTTTATTTGCAATTAAATGAGTTGTTAAATTTTTTATTCTTTCTGTTAAAATTGCAATTTGCACAACTGATGATCCTGAATCATTTTCTGTTGTTTTAAATTCATTTATTATTTTTGTTTTTTGTTCTTTTGTAAATGACATTTTTATTCCTTTCTTTTTAAAATTAAAAAATAAAATCTTACATATTAAAAACCCTTACTGGTTGTAAAATTCCATTTTCATATTTAACAATGCTTGAAATTTGTGAATTAAACTCCGCTTGATATAAAGTTCCATTTGATGGTTTTAAAACCTTAAGTTGTTTTGATAAATTTTCATCTATACTTACAACTCGTCCAAACTTTATATCTTTATTTTGCAATTCATTTATTCTTATAACCGAGATGCCGTTCAGTCCATAAGATATATCTTGCAAAATATTGAAGCTTTTTAAACTTCGTGCATCTAAACTTTCGGTATTTTTACAAATATTTTCTAATTTGTCAAGGGTTATTGAATTTTGTTTTGTAAAATTGCCTGTTGTGATCCTTTCTAAAAAAGTTATATGACCTAAACTTCCAAGTTGCCGTGCAATATCTCGTCCAAGACTTCTTATATAAAAACCACGATTTACTATTGCGCTAAAAGTTATTTCGTTATCACTTTCAACTTTTAAAATTTCTATATTATGAATAAAATTTTCACGAGGTTTAATTTCAAAATCTGTATTATTTCTTGCAAGTTTATATGCTCTAACTCCATTTATTTTTATTGCAGAATATTTTGGTGGAATTTGCCTAACAGGCCCTTTAAATTTTGGCAAAATATTTTTTATTGCATCCAATGTTGGAATATGATTGGTGGTATTTATAATTTTTCCTTCTCTGTCATCTGTTTCTGTTTCAGCTCCAAACTTTACTATAAAATTATAGGTTTTTATATCTTTATCCATAAAAGAAATTATTTTTGTTGCCTCGCCAATTGCAACTGGCAATACACCACAAGCAAGGGGGTCAAGTGTTCCAGTGTGTCCCATTTTACATTTATCAAAATAAGGAAATATAATTTTTTTTAATCTTGCTATCACAGCAAAAGAACTTATATCTTCTTCCTTATATATATTTATAAATCCGTTAATTTTATTCATATCAAACTATCTTAAATTATTTTTGTATTAGGTCTTGATTCTAACATAAAGAATGCTTAAATAATATACTAAATAAATTTTAAACAAAAAAGGTATATTATGAAAAAAATATTCAAAGATTTATTTCCGCTTATATTAACTTTTTTATTGGTAGCTGCAGTTTATTTTACAATAAATGGTTTGAATGGAAATAAAAATAAAACTAAAAGTTTAAAAAAAGAACAAATGACCCATAGTGAATTTTTAAAAAATTTAAAAGAAAATAAAATTGCTGAAGTTGAAATTACAGAAAGTGGGCTTGTTAAAGGAAAATTAAAACTTACAAAAGCACCAGCAGGTAAAAAAGCAGAAGCAAAAGATTTTAGTGCAAATGTTTTACTTCACAAAAATTTAATAGAAGAAATGGAAAAAAGAAATGTTGTGATGAAACTGCATAATCCACCAATGGGGAAAGGTACTTCTAGTATAAGTTTTTTTCGTGTGCTTGATATTTTTGGAACAATTTTGTGGATAACTGTTCTTATAATGATGTTTAAAAATATGAAAGGTGGCGTTGAAAGATTTGGAATTGGTAAAAGCAATGCAAAAGAATTTGCTCCACATAAACAAACAACAAGATTTAAAGATGTATTGGGAATAGACGAGGCAAAACAAGATGTAAGTGAAATTATAGATTTTTTAAGCGATCCAGAAAAGTATTCAAGACTAGGAGCAAAAATTCCAAAGGGTGTTTTGTTGGTTGGTCCTCCTGGGACTGGAAAAACTTTACTTGCAAAGGCAATTGCTGGGGAGGCGGGAGTTCCGTTTTTATCAACATCTGGATCTGAATTTGTTGAAATGTTTGTGGGAGTTGGAGCAAGTCGTGTAAGATCTTTGTTTGAAGAAGCAAACAAAAATGCACCTTGTCTTGTATTCATTGATGAAATAGATGCAGTTGGACGACACAGAGGATCTGGCTATGGTGGTGGAAATGATGAAAGAGAACAAACATTAAATCAACTTCTTGTTGAAATGGATGGTTTTGAATCAAACAAAGGTGTTATTGTTATTGCTGCAACAAATAGAGTTGATGTATTAGACAGCGCCCTTTTACGTGCTGGACGATTTGACAGACAAATTCATATAGACCTTCCTGATTTAAAAGGGCGTGAAGCAATTTTAAAAAAATATATGGATGAAGTAAAAATTTTGTCCGAGGTTGATCCATTGTTTATAGCCAGAGGAACTCCAGGATTTAGTGGTGCGGACCTTGCAAACCTTGTAAACGAATCTGCTCTTATTGCTGCAAGGTTTAACAGAAAATCCATAACAAAAGGTGATTTTGAATATGCTCGTGATAAAATTTTAATGGGAGCAGAAAAAAAATCAAAAACTATGACAGAAGAAGAAATAAGCAATACAGCTCATCACGAGGCAGGTCATGCGTTTTGTTCAGTAGTATTGCCACAAGTTGACCCAATACACAAAGCAACAATTGTTCCAAGGGGCAGATCTTTGGGTCTTGTGCAAAATTTACCAGAAAGAGATAAAGTAAGTGTAAGTATTACCGAAATAAAATCTGATATGGCTGTTGCTATGGCTGGACGTATTTGTGAAAGTGTATTTTTTGGAGAAGAAAATATCACAACAGGAGCAAGTTCCGATTTTGAACAAGCAACCAATTATGCAAGACGAGCAATTACAGAATGGGGATTTAGTAAAAAAATTGGTCAAGTTTGTTATAAACAAAATGACTATTATAAAGTTGCCGAAGAAACCCAGCGTGAAATAGATTTAGAAGTAAAAAAGATGGTGGATGAAGCGTATAAAACTGCCTATGACTTAATTATTAAAAATAAGGAAATCGTTTCTAAAATTGCGCAAGCTCTTATTAAATATGAAACCTTAACAGGGGATGAAATAAGAGCAATAGTAAAAGGTGAAGATATTAGTATTAAAAAAGATGCAGATGTTGAAGTAAGAGAATCGTTTGTTCGTCAATCATCTTTCCCTATTACAGAGAAAGCAAAAAAAGAAGAAAAAACAGAAGCCTATAAAGGGAAGCATGATGATAAAGCGGAATCAAAAGATGAAACTGAAAAGAAAGTAAGTGAGTAAAAATTAATCTCTTAAAGCAAAGACTGACTGATTTTATTTTTGAAACAATTTAAAAGATTATACTTTATTAAAATTCATATAGATTGGAGTTCTGTTTTCTTTTAATGCCTTTTGTTCATAATGAGTTGTTTCCCAATTTTGTGGTGGATTAACAAAATCTTTTGAACTGCTTGCATTCCATTTAAATAAATTTTGATTTTGCATAATGAATAAAGTCCACACACTATAAACAGGGTGATCTGTTGCAACAAATAAATTTCCATTATCAACTAGCAATTTATGAAAAAGTTGCAAGTTATTTTTATTTATAATTCGCCTTTCTTCATTTCTGTTTTTGGGCCAAGGGTCAGGGTATAAAATATAAATAGTTTTAAAAATATTTTCTGGTAAATAAGGAAAAAGCAAATAAACATCATCTGGAAAAATCCTTATATTTTTTATATTTTTTTCAACAATTTTACGAATAATATTTGCATTACCATTTATAAAAACTTCTGTCCCTATAAATGCAGTATCAGGATTTTTAACTGCTATTTCAATTAAATGTTCTCCTGTTCCATAACCTATTTCAAAAACAAATTCTTTTGGTATAAAATCAAAATAATCTTGTAAATTTATTTTTTCATTTTTGTTTATAGGTAAAATAATTGAATATTTATCAAGATAGGTTTCAAGCAAAGTTTCCTTTGCTTTACTCATACCTTTTCCCTTGCGTCTGCCAAAAAATGTTTTTTGCTTGTGCTCCATAAAAAATTATAACCAATCTTTTATTTTATCAAAAAAACTTTTCTTATCACCATTTTTGATTCTGTCCGCTTCAAATTCGCGTAGCAATTGTTCTTGATGGTCGGTTAATTTTGTTGGAGTTTCAACCTTTATATTTAAATACATATCGCCACGAATACCAGAATTTATGCCACTCATACCCTTACTACGAAGTCTCAACCTTTCTCCATTTTGTATACCCTTTGGAATATTAACTTCTGCTTTGCCACCTTCTATAATAGGTACTTCTATTGTACCACCAAGTGCAGCTTCGGTAAATGAAACTGGTACTTCTATTAACAGATTTTTATCACTTCTTGTAAAAATTTTATGAGGTTTTACAACTACATATACAAATAAATCACCAGGGGCAGTACCCATTAAACCTGCTTCACCTTCACCTCTTATACGAAGTTTTGTACCACTATCCACTCCTGCTGGAATTTTTACATCCAAAGTTTTAGATTCCATTGCTATACCAGTTCCTGAACAATAATGACAAGGATTTTTAATTTTATAACCTGTTCCTTGACAATCTGGGCACAGATGTTGAGTGAAAAATATTCCTTGTCTTATATTCACAACACCTGAACCACGACATTTTGAACAAACAACTTTTTCATCACCGCCCATACCATTACATTTTTGGCATTTTCCATTTTTCTTAAATGATATTGTTTTAACAAGTCCTGTAAAAGCCTCTTCTAAACTGATAACTATATCATAACGAAGATCTTGTCCTCTTGTCTCCCTTTCACGGCTATGAGATCCCCCCCCCATAAAATCTGAAAATATATCAGAAAACATTTCACTAAATCCACCAGCGGATGAAAAATCAAAACCCTCGAAACCCTGTCCTCCAAAACCTTGCCCACCAAATCCTTGAGAACCACCCATACCATTTTCAAAAGCTGCAGCACCATATTGATCATATGCAGCCTTTTTTTGTGGATCTTTTAAAACTTCATACGCTTTATTTACTTCTTTAAATTTTTCTTCTGCTGCTTTATCACCTTGATTTCTGTCTGGGTGATATTTCATTGCCTGTTTTCTGTATGCAGATTTTATTTCTGCATCAGTTGCATTTTTGGAAACGCCAAGTATTTCATAAAAATCACTATTTGCCATAACTTACCCATTTTAAAACATCATATAATATATTAACAAGTTTTCAAAATTTCAAGGTATGTATAAAACTATATCATTTATGATTGTTTCCCATAATATATTTACAAAGTTTTGTTTGTCGCGGGAATGGATACTGATGATTTTGAGGGTAAATTATTTGTTAAACGAGCTAAAAAAGCAGTAATAAACAAAAAAGCAATAACAAATATAATTCCTTTAAGGATGTCATATATTTTTTCTTTTATATCTGTTTTTAAAAGATTCTTTTTTATATATAATTCTTTACTATCGGCAACTTTATTTTTAGAAATCAAAAATCTATTTACAAGAAAAAGTAAAATATCCCAACATAAAAGGATACTAAAAATAAAGATATATATAATTGCAATAATCATTGGATATAAACCTTTTAAAAAAGGATCTGTAATTGCTTCACTAAATTCAACATAAAGAAAATGAGAAAATAAAATTATTATCAACATTATAGTTATAAAAGTAGCTGTCTCTCTTGCTTGTTTTGCGTATGGAAAAATTGATATATCCTTATAAAAAAATTTTTCTATCCTACTTCTTTCTAACTTAACTTTCTTACTTTTTAACTTATATTTTTTATTTTCATCTAAAATTTTTATTAAAATATAATTTGTTAACCTTGCTACTTCATACCATAAACTACGAAATATTAGAACATAAAAAGCAAATGTAAAAGCAGCATTATACAATATATCTAAAATTTTCATAAAGTCTCCATGTTAACTTTTATATAAATATAATTACTATTATATCATAAAAATACATATATAACATAATTGATTTATGTTTTTTGATGATAATTTAATGTTTGAGATTATAAAAATAATATTTTATACAAGAAAGCAATAATTACAAAAAAGACTAAATAACTAAACACAAATAAAATTCCCTTAACAATATCATATACCTTGTCTTTTATATCTGTTTTTAAAAGATTTTGTTTTGTGTATAGTTCTCTTTCATTACTAGATTTCTTATTTTTTAAAATCAAAAATTTATTTATTAAAAAAAATAAAATATCCCAACATAAAAGAATACTAAAAATAATACTATATAAAAAAGCAATATTTACAGGATAAATAATCTTTCCAAGTAAATCTCTTGATTTAAAATCAAATTTAAAAAAAGAATAAAAAAATAAAGCTATCAACAATATTATAGTAATAAAAGTTGCAAATTTAGTTGCTTGTCTTTCGTATGGGAAGCTTGATATATCCTTATAAAAAAATTTTTGTATCCAACTTCTTTCTGACTTAACTTTCTTACTTTTTGATTTGTATTTTTTATTTTCATCTAAAATTTTTATTAAAATATAATTTGTTAACCTTGCAATTTCATACCATACACTACGAAATATTGAAAAACAAAAAATAATTAAAGCAAAACAATAAATAAAAAACTCCATAACTTCTCTTTTCTATTGTGAAATATTTAAATCAAAAACAAAGTCATTATATCATAAAAAAATATAATATTATAATTTTTTATTATGGGCGTGGCAGATTGCCATTGCAAGGGCATCGGCTGCATGTTCCGAGTCTATTGTTGGTTTATTAAGTAAAACATTTACCATCATTTGTACCTGCTCTTTTGTTGCATGTCCCACACCAACAACTGACTTTTTTATTAAGTTTGGAGTGTATTCAAAAACTGGAATATCAAGCAAACTTGGAACAAGTATCGCAATACCCCTTGCCTGACCTAGTTTTAATGTTGAATTTGGATTTACATTTACAAAAACTTCTTCAACTGAAACTTCATCTGGATTTAAAGTTTTTACTATATTTGAAAGCTCCCTGTAAATAAAGGCAAGTCGTTTTGCAAGATCCATATTAGTTGGAATTTTTATTGTGCCATTTGCAATATGAAAAAATTGATTGTTTCTAAATTCAACAAGACCCCAACCTGTAAAACGTAGTCCTGGATCAATACCCATTATTTTCATTATAATTCCACAAGTTCATAATTTGATTTATCGCTTAAGAGTTGTTTTACAAGCATATTATTTTGTGTATGACCGCCACGAATACTTTTATAAACTCCTATAATTCTGTTCCCTGCAACAAATAAATCACCAACAGCATCTAAAATTTTATGGAAAACAAATTCATTTTTAAACCTTAACCCCTCTGGATTTATTATTTTTTCTTCATCAACTGCTATCCCTGTTTTAAGGCTGGCACCAAGACATAAACCCTTGGAATGTAAATATTCTACATCTGATAACCTTGCAAAAGTTCTGGCAGATGCGATTTTTTCCATATAATTTTCTGGGGTTAATTTTATAACTTCTTTTTGTATACCAATAGGTTTTATATTTTCATATTCTATTTGTACATCAAGTGTAAGATAATTGTCATCTGTTGGTGATAAGGAAACACTTGCGTTATCATCGCTATATTCAACTTTTTTTATAATTTTAAGATATTTTCTTTTGGCATTTTGTTTAAAAACACCGGCTTTTTCATTCAACAACTTTACAAATTCTATCCCTGAGCCATCCATAATTGGTACTTCCTCGTCATTTGTTTTTATAATTAAATTATCAATTCCAACGCCACAAACAGCAGACATTAAATGCTCTATTGTTTTAAGGTTATTGCTATTTGGATTTCCAATAAATGTAAAACCACCTGTACCAACAACATTATCAATATTTAATTTAAAAATTTCACCTTTTAAATCAAAAACTATTCCTGTATTTTCACTTGCTGGTGAAAGTATTAAAGTATTTATTGTTCCTTTGTGTTGACCTATACCAGAAATTGTTATTTCATTTTTTATTGTGTTTTGATTTATCATTTTTGTTTTTCCTTTCTTTTAAACTTTTAAAAATTCTGTATACGTTATAAAAAAATGATTTTAATTTAAGTATTCTTTCTTGACCTTCACTTTTATCAAAAATGCTGCCTATAAAAATTAACACATAAAGAGTTTTTACAAATATAGTCATATCACCACGATTAAAATAAAAATTTTCAACTGGAATAAAAAAACATACATAAAACAACAAAAATATTACAATATTTACAACATAAATTTTATGTCTTTCAGCCGTTTTTCGTAAAAAAGCAATAATTGTTGGAATAGTTGTAAATATCAATAAAGAAATAAAAGATGAAAAAGAAAATACCAAAGGCAATGTTGGAAGTAAATCAAAACTGAATATATTCCAAAAATTTTCAAGCATTTTAACCTCTTAAAATAATTTTATAATTTAAAATCATTACCCAGATAAATTCGTCTTACATCATCGTGTGATATAATTTGATCTGGTGTACCATCATATAAAATTTTTCCATCATAAATAACATAAGCTCTGTCTGAAATGCCAAGTGTTTCACGCACATTGTGATCTGTTATTAAAACACCATATCCTTTTTCTTTTAGATGACTTATTATATTTTTTATATCTTTTATAGCCAGTGGATCAACCCCAGCAAATGGTTCATCAAGCAGAATAAATTTTGGATTTGTGGCAAGGCACCTTGCAATTTCAAGTCTTCGCCTTTCACCACCTGAAAGTGCAGTTGATGGTTCATCCCTTAAATAAGTAATTGAAAATTCATTTAATAATTCTTCAAGTCTTTGTTTTCTTTTATCAAAATCATTTTCTGTTATTTCCAAAACTGACATTATATTATTTTCCACTGACATACCACGGAATATTGATGATTCTTGTGGTAAATATCCAATACCAAGTCTTGCCCTTTGATAAAATGGCAGATGAGAAATTGATTTTTCATTTATGGTAATAGTTCCATGATTTTGTTTAATAAGACCAGTTATACAATAAAAACAAGTGGTTTTACCAGCACCATTTGGACCAAGCAAGCTTACAACTTCACCAGATTCCACATCCATGAAAATAGATTTTAAAATCTCACGATTTTTATATGTTTTTTTTAAGTTTTTTATTTGTAATATATCACTCATAACTTACATATCACTCATTTTAAAACTACCTTTAACTTTACCCGTATCTTTGTTTGGTAAGATTTTTATGATACCTGTTTTCATATTATATTCGATAAAACTACCTTGTAAATTGGCATTATTTCCTTTTTTCAAAGAAACATTTCCTGATATTGTTGCATAGTCATTTTTTACATTATAATTTGCACTATCACCTGATAACTCATCAAAATCATCAACAATTTTTATATTGCCTGTCATATTTACTTCTTGTAATTTATTTGCTTTACCATTTTCAAAATTTATTTTTGCGCTATCTCCTGATAAAACTCTGTTATCATAGGAAAGTTCTATCTTGGTTGCAGTCGCATAATTTTTGTTTCTGTAATAAATAATGTTATCATTTGATATAAGTTTTATTTTATCATTTTTAAAATTTATTATTTTATCAGATTTGGCAAAAAAAGTTATTATTTCACCTGTTATATCATATAAGATTTTATGACCTGTGATTTCTGTATTATCCAGTTTTATATTTACATTTCCGGTTGCTTCTATTTTAAAAATATCTTTTGTATCTTTGTAAAAAGCAGTTATGTCATCTGCTGTTATTGTATATTCATTTGTTTTGATTGTTGCATTGTTGTGAAGTTGTACAATTTTATTTTCTCTGTTCCAAACAAGGCTGTCATCCGCAAATAAATCAATCTTTTTTGCATACACAAAATTTTCACTTAAAAGAATAAATAAAAAAACAACTATTTTTAATTTTAAAAAAATTTTTTCTTCCCTATAATTTCAAAAATGATTATAAAGAGCGGTTTTAATAAACTCAATCTTTTATTTGGTTATTATCTTATAAATAAGTTTTTTTAATTCTTCAATATTGGTTTTTGCAACCCCAGAAATTGCTACAATATTTTTATTAAATTTTTTAAGAGCATTTAATTTATCTGTTATTTGATCTTTATTTAAACTATCAATTTTATTAAGCACAACTATTTCTATTTTATTTTTAAAAACATCTCCATAATCAAGGAGTTCTTTTCTTATAGTTTTATAAGATTTTACAACATCATTTTCTGTACCATCAATTAAATGCAAAATTATATTACATCTTTCAAGATGTCCCAAAAATCTGTGTCCCAAACCAACACCTTTACTTGCTCCCTCTATCAATCCTGGTAAATCCGCCATTATATATTCTTTGTCATATAAATACAAAACCCCAAGATGTGGGTGAAGAGTTGTAAAAGGATAGTTTGCAATTTTTGGTCTTGCAGCTGTCAAAGTTGAAATAAGTGTTGATTTTCCTGCGTTTGGGAATCCAACCAGTCCAATATCTGCAATAAGTTTCAGGCGCAACCATACAGCCAATTTTTCACCTGGTTTACCATCATCTGCCCTTTCTGGGGCTTGATTAACGGAACTTTTAAAATGAACATTACCCCAACCACCCCTGCCACCTGTTGCAAGCAATCTTTCTTCACCATCAGTTATCATATCTGCAAGTATTGTTTTTTTATCTTCTGCTAAAATAGTTGTTCCGACAGGAACTTTGATTAACAAATCTTCACCACTTTTGCCGGTTCTTTCTTGTCCTGCTCCATTTCTACCCCTTTCTGCCCTAAAATGTTGTTGATAACGAAAATCTATGAGTGTATTTAAATTTTTCACAGCTTTAAAAATTATATCTCCACCTTTTCCACCATCTCCACCATTTGGTCCGCCAAATTCTATATATTTTTCACGACGAAAAGAACAGCACCCATTTCCACCATTTCCAGCTTCTATATATATTTTTGCTTCATCAAGAAATTTCATAATAAATCCTTTTGGAATATTTTTGGATATTTTATTAAATAGCACTTTTAAAAACAAGAAAATAAAAAATCCCTCTTACGAAGGATTTTGGTTAATTAAAAATAAGAAGTAAACTTCTAGTTTTTAAACTTTATTTTCCATTGATGGTATCTTTTAATGCTTTACCTGGTTTAAATTTTGCTTGTAAACTTGCTGCAATTTTAATTTCTTCACCAGTTCTTGGGTTGCGACCTTTTGTTGCTTTTCTTTTTGAAACAGCGAATGTTCCAAAACCGATAAATTTTACTTCTTCTTTTTTCTTTAATGATTTTGTTATAAGATTAAGTAATGCATCAAGAACTTCACCAGCTTTTGCTTTTGAAATATCAGTTTGATTTGCAAGTGCTTCAATTATTTCTGTTTTATTCATAATAAACTCCTTTTATTAACTTTTCCCTATGTATCACAATAATACATAACTCTTTTTTAATACCTAAAACCTTATATGTCAACGACAAAATGTAAATATTTTAATTAAATAGTTGGAATTTCCGTCCATAACAGATCTTTAATGTCAGCAGCATGAGTTGCAAGCATTACAAGTCTGTCAACACCAAGCGCAATTCCTGTACAAAGTGGCAAGTTTTCAACAGAATCTAAAAATTCATAATCAATTGGAAATGTTGTGTTATAAAGCCTTTGTTTTTCCGCTTGATCCGCGATAAATCTTGCCTCTTGTATTTTACGATCATTTAACTCTGTAAAGGCATTTGCAAGTTCAACACCACAAATATAAAGTTCAAATCTTTCTGCTATATTTTTATTAGTTTCTTTTGCCTTTGATAATGCTGCCTGGTGTATTGGATATTCATATAAAATTGTTGCATTATCAATTCCAAGATTTGATTCAATAAATTCCAGCATCAATTTTTCAAAAATATCATCCCAAGTATCAGTTATTGAAACTGAAACACCAAGATTTTTTGCAAATGGAGTGATTAGTTTTGGTGTTGGTTTTTGTGTATCATCAATAGTTTTTAAAATATCAAAATCACAATATTTTAAAAAAGCATTTTGAATTGTTAATTTTTCAATTTTGGGACAACAAATTTTATCATTATATCTAAAAAAATCTTGTCCTGTGGTTTTTAAAGCAAGTTTTAAAATATTTTCACAATCATTCATCAATTTTTCATAATTTACACCTGTTCTGTACCATTCGAGCATTAAAAATTCTGGATAATGAGTATTTGAAACTATCTCGTTTCTAAAAGTGTGAGTAAATTGATAAATATTTTTAAGCCCATATGAAAGCAATTTTTTCATTGAAAATTCAGGGGAAGTATGCAGATACAATTTATTTTTATTACTGCCATCTATGCTGTTAAAGTAAGTTTCAAATGCAGATAAGTGAACTTCCATCCCCGGGGAATATTGTAAAATTGGAGTATCAACTTCTGTAAAATTTTCATTATCAAAAAAATTTTTAACAGCTGAAATTATTTTATTTTTTGCAAGTAAAAAAGGAAGTTTTCTTGTAAAAACCTCCTTTCTTGTTTCAAAATTACTTGTATTATTTTTTTGCATCTTCTTTTGCTGCTGCCTTTTCTTCTGTTGCTGATGGAACATCAACGGATGTTGAATCTGTCTCTTCCTTTACATCGCCAACTGCAGATGTTACCGTTGCGACTGCAAATTCACCAGATTCGTCCATAATTAAACCCTTTGGAAGTTTTATATCTTTTAAGTGAATAACTTCTGTTATATCCAATTTTGATATATCAACTTCAATTTGATCTACTATATCAGCCGGTTTACATCTTACTGCTATCACACGACGAATAATGTTAAGTGCTCCACCTTTTTTAACACCAACACAAACATCTTCACCGATAAATTTAAATGGAATTTCAATAGAAATTTCTTTATTTACATCAATTCGCAAAAAATCAACGTGTATTGGATTATCCTTTACTTTATGAAATTGAATATCTTGACAAAGAGCAAGTTCTGTTTTGCTTTGTCCTTCTATTTCAAGTTCAAATTGTCTGGTTTTAAAACCTTTGATTTCCATTTGTTTTAAAAGCAATTTTGGTTCAATAGAAATAAGTTCTGGTTCTTGTTTATTACCATAAATAACTGCTGGGATTAAGCCATTTCTTCTCACAGCTCTTGCCGAACCTTTACCTGATTTTTCTCTTTTTAAAACTTTAAATGATACTTTGTTTGCCATTTTTAATCCTTTCATAAATTGTTTATTATTAAAAGACCAAAAAAATTCAAAAGACAAGTTTTGAAAAAACTTTATGAATTTAAAAGGACCCTTAACCTGTTTAAAATAAAATCTATTTTTTATTGTGATTGCCTCCAAGGGTGTTAATCACTAAGAAAAGATTAACATAAAAATTATATTTTACAAGGGATTTTTGTTTTAAATAAAAAAGACTGGGCAAACCAGTCTTTTTTGTTTATACGATCAACTATGATTAGAAACCGTATCTTGCACCAAATACAACACTGTGTTTTGTATCTTTTTGGAAGTTTTTACCATCATTTGTATCATTAGCAAACAATCTTTGGTATTTATAACCTGCATCAAGAGTTACCATTGGCATTACTTCGTATGATACACCAGCACCAACTTGCCATGTTGCATATTCATTTCTGTTAGCTGGAGCATTTTTATATTCTTCATCAACAGCATTCCATACTTGAGCATCAGTGTGTGTGAAACCAAGACCAGCTGAAACATAAGGTTTTACAGGAGTCATAACACCAGCAAGTTTTTGTAAATCAACATCATAATATGCATTTGACATTAAACTTGTCATTTTACCTTTTGTTGTTTCTTTTTCATATTCACCAAAAGTCATAGTTCCAAGTTCAAGTTCAAATCTCATATCATCAGCTTTTACACCAGCATTTACAGAGTAGTCGAATGCATTAGCTTTTTTGTCTGTATTATCAACAGCTTTGTCATCTACGTATTGGATTGTTTGTAGGCTTGTATAACCAAGTTTACCACCAACATAGTATTTAGTTGACATCATGTTGTCCATCATCATATTAGCAGCGTTTACATTTGCTCCTGCTACAAGCATTAAAGCCATAAGAGATACTTTTTTCATAATATATTCCTTTCTTTGTTAATATTATTTCTCTTATAAACAATTTTAAAAAGTTTTCACCAGTTAAAATTGCTTATGCCATAAATATAGTTATTATTTTTTTGCTTGTCAAGTGGCAAACGTAAAAAAAATTATAGTTCTTTCTTTTCTATTAAAACTTCGTCATATATATCTATATATTGAAACTCCAGGACACGAATTTTTCCTGATAAATCCTTGTATTCATTTAATTTTGTAAAATAGGGATAAGTAAAAATATTACTTATATCTTGTGTTTGTCCCTCTCCTATTTCAAAAAAGATATGAGCGCGTGATTTAAGGCATTTCCAATTTAAAATTGCCATTTTTATTTTTTTATAAGCGTTAAAATTATTTGTATATAATGCAGTTTTTGGTTCATATTTTTTGACCACGTTTGCAAGTGCCGGATCATTTTTATCTATGTATGGTGGGTTTGAAATTAAGATATCAAAGCGATTGTTTAAATTTTTTGGAGGAGTTAAAAAATTCCAAGAATATTTTATAATTTTTGCCCTGTTGTTTATGTTTAAATTAGCCGCGTTTTTATTTGCGATTTTAACGCTACCCACAACTTTATCAAAGGCGAATCCGTGTGCATTTTTATAAAGAGAAAGCAATGTCAAAAGCAGACAGCCAGAGCCAACACCAAATTCCAAAATTTTTAAATTTTCATCTTTATTAAAATAGGTAGAAAGCACAGCATCAATTAAAGTTTCGGAATCGTGGCGTGGAATAAGTGTTTTACGGGATACAAAAAAATTTAGTCCATAAAATTCTTTTGTTCCTGTGATATAGGCAACTGGCATGCCGCTAGCTCGTTTTTTTATGGCGTGTTTATAGCACAAAAAAGTAAAATATGGAATAGTGTCGTTTTGTTTAAGTGATAGTTTGTAAATTTCACATTTCAAAAAAAATGCCAATATAATTTTTACATCTAAATCAATAGAATCTAATTCTTTATTGTTTGCATTTTTCAAAATTGCCACACCATATTTTATGGCATAGGTAATTGTTTTTTTTTCAAAAAATTTATTCAAGAGAGAGAAGATAACTTTCAACCTCCATTGCAGCTTTTGCTCCGTCAGAGGCAGCCACCACCACTTGTTTAAATTTTGGATTTTTTACATCACCAGCGGCGAAAACCCCATCAATATTTGTTGCTGTACTATCAGGTATTGTTTTTATATAACCAGAATCAGTTAAATCAACTTGTCCTTTGAATATATCAGTTGCAGGGGTATTACCAACCGCAATGAAAACTCCGTCTGTTTTATATTCTGTGATTTCTCCTGTGATAGTATTTTTTAACTTTAAACCTGTTAATTTATCATCACCTGTAAATTCAACAACTTCATTGTTCCATAATACAGAAATATTTGGTGTATTAAATAAATGATTTTGCATTATTTTTTCTGCGGTAAAATAATCACGTCTGTGAACTACATTTACCTGTTTGCATAGGGTTGAAAGATGTAAAGCCTCGTACACTGCAGAATTGCCACCACCTATTAAAAAAACTTCTTTATTTTTAAAGAAAAATCCATCACAGGTTGCGCAATATGAAAGTCCACGACTTGTAAATTTATCTTCATTTTCAAGACCCAATTTTTTTACACGAGCACCGGTTGCAATTATCACAGAATCTGCGATTATTGTATCTCCGCTTTCAAGATTAAGTTTGAAAGGTTTTGTTTTAAAATCAACAGATTTCACCGAGTCAGTCATAATTTTTGTCCCGAAAATTTCGGCTTGCTGTCTCATTTGTTCGGTTAAATAAACACCATCTATTTTTTCTGTGAATCCAGGATAATTTTCAAGATCAAAACTTTTTACAATTTGCCCTCCAAAATCCACTCCTGTTATAATAAGTGGATTTCGCCCTGCCCTTGCCGAATAAATCGCAGCGGTATAACCGGCAGGACCAGAACCTATGATTGCAACTGAAACTTTTGTTTCCATAATTTTATCCTTTCTTAAATTTTAACTGATTTCAAAAAATATCTTATAATGAAGTTTTTATCAAGATTATTTTAATTGTTGACTATTAAAGTTATTGTATTTAGCATAATGAAGCAATTATGTAGTGTATGATAAAGGTATAAAAATGCATAAATATAGAACAAATACTTGTGGTGAAATTAACGAAAATTTTATAGGTCGTGAAGTTAAACTTTCCGGATGGATAAATTCAAAAAGAGACCATGGAGGATTGATATTTATTGACCTTCGCGATCATTATGGTATGACACAATGTGTGATAGATACAACATATAAAGATTTTTCAAAACTGGAACATTTAAGAATTGAAAGTGTTATCATGGTTGTTGGAAAAATTGCAAAGAGAAGTGAAGAGACGATAAATAAAAATTTATTTTCTGGGATGGTAGAGCTTAAAGTTGATAGTGTTGAAATTATTTCATCTGCAGATGTTTTGCCGGTTCTTGTTGCAACAGACGAATTGTTTCCAGAAGATTTGCGCCTTAAATATCGCTATATAGATTTAAGACGTCAAAAATTGCAAAAGACAATAACGCTTCGTTCAAAAATTATAAAAGCTATGCGTGATTATATGTGGAGTAAAGAATTTAATGAACTCCAAACTCCTATACTTACATCATCATCACCAGAAGGAGCAAGAGATTTTTTAGTACCAAGTCGTATGCATCCAGGAACATTTTATGCTTTACCACAGGCACCACAACAATTTAAACAGCTTGCTATGGTTGCTGGGTTTGATAAATATTTTCAAATTGCGCCTTGTTTTAGAGATGAGGATACCAGGGCAGATAGAGTTTTGGAATTTTATCAACTTGATATGGAGATGTCATTTGCAACGCAAGATGATGTATTAGAAGTTGCAAAAGGTGTTGTGGAATCTGTATTTAATCAATTTAAAGGGAACAGAAAAATTGCAGAGTGGCAATCAATTCCATATCAAACTGCAATGGAAAAATATGGAAGTGATAAGCCAGATTTAAGAAATCCGCTTATCATTTGTGATGCAACAGAAGTATTTAAAAATTCCAATTTTGCAATTTTTGCAGGGGCAATAGAAAATGGTTGTGTTGTAAAAGCTATACTTACAAAAAATACTAATTCAAAACCTAGATCTTGGTTTGATAATTTAAATGAATGGGCGCGTGAAAATAAGGCAAAAGGACTTGGATACATAACATTTGATGAAAATGGTGAATCAAAAGGACCTATTGCAAAAAATCTTGATAAAGACAGGATTGAAACACTTAAGAAATTAACAGGTGCAGAAAATAATGATAGTGTATTTTTTGTTTGTGATAAATTATCAGTTGCGCAAAAATTTGCTGGACAGACAAGAATAAAGCTTGGTCAAGATTTGGATTTAATTGAAAAAAATGTTTTCAAGTTTGCATTTATAAAAGATTTTCCTTTTTATGAAAAAGATGAAGCAACAGGTAAAATTGATTTTGGGCATAATCCATTTTCTATGCCACAAACAGATATAAGGAATTTAAAGACAGAAGAGGATTTATTGTCTGTAAAAGCATTTCAATATGATATAGTATGCAATGGTTATGAAATGGCAAGTGGTGCAGTTCGTAATTATGACACAGAAATCATGGTTCGTGCATTTGAAAATGTTGGTTATACAAGGGCAGATGTAGAGAAAAAATTTAGTGGAATGATGAATGCATTTAGGTTTGGTGTGCCACCACATGCTGGAATTGCGCTTGGGGTTGACAGAATTGTTATGTTGCTTGCTGATGAACCGAACTTGCGTGAAGTGATTTTGTTCCCTATAAATGGTAAGGGTGAAGATTTGATGATGGGTGCACCATCTGTGATAGATGAAAAACAACTTCGCGAGCTTTCCATTAAAGTTGATATAAGAGCAAAAAAGTAAAAATTTATTGTGGAAAATAATCTTAATATAGGACACAGAGAAAGGTTAAAAGAGAAGTTTTTAAGTTGTGGAAGTTCGTCATTTTATGATTATGAACTTTTGGAGTTGCTTTTAACTTTTGCCATTCCAAGAATTGATGTAAAACCCATTGCAAAAAATTTAATTAAAGAATTTAAAAATTTTGCTGGTGTTATAAATGCTCCAACAGAAAAATTATTAAAAATAAAAGGTATTGGAAAAAATAGTGCAATTTTAATAAATCTTGTGTCTGCTTGTATTACAAAAACTTTACAAAATCAGTTGCAAGTGGATAACGTTATCATTAACAATTATGAAACTTTGCTTGATTATTGTAAGAAAAATTTAAGTTTCAAAGAAACAGAAGAATTTCATATTTTACATTTTGACAGCAAATTAAAACTGATAAAAGATGAAACTTTATTTACTGGAACAATTAACAGCTCGTTTGTATTTCCACGTGAAGTGGTAAAAAATGTTTTACATAATAATACTGCATCTGTTATACTTTCTCATAATCACCCATCAGGTGATGTTGTGCCGTCAGTTGCGGATATTGATATAACAAGAAAGATATGTGAAGCCCTTAAAAATATTGATGTTTTTGTGGAAGATCATATAATAGTTGGTAAAAATAATTATTATAGTTTTAAGGCAAATAAGTTAATTTAAAAAAATATAAAAGGAAAAAGGATGTTTTTATTTAATAGAAAAAAAAGTGATAAAGAAAAGAAAAAAGAAAAAATTAAAAATAAGAATAAGCTATCACTTTATAAACTGCCAGAAAATTTTTGGATGATGGGCAGAAAAAAAATCACAACAAAAATGAATCTTAGTTCAAAAGATAACAAAGTTTATTTTGGAGCTATTGGTGGAGTTGGAGATAGGATTGGTGCAAATCTTTATTTATATGGTACAAAAGGCGATTGGATTATTGTTGATATGGGAATGGGTTTTCCAACTCATAAAATGTCCGGGGCGGAATATGTGGTTCCAGATACACTTTTTTTATCTAGTATCAAAGATAAGATAAAAGGAATTTTGCTTACCCATTCGCATGAAGATCATTATGGGGCAATTCCATTTATATGGAAAGAAGTTGGATGTCCCGTTTATGGAACTCCGTTTGCAATAAAAATGGTTCTTAAAAAAGCAGCTGAATTTAATTTAGAAAAAAAAATCCCTGTTAAAATAATTGACCCAATGGGGGCAAAATTAAAAATTGGTGCATTTGAAATAGAATATATTCACCTTACCCATTCTATTTTGGAAGCATGTGGCATAGTTATAAAAACAGAACAAGGAAATATTTTTCATACTGGAGATTGGAAATTTGATAAAACTCCTATGATTGGGAAACCATATAATATGACTGCACTTAAAAAGCTTGCAAATGATGGTGTCCTTGCAATTGTTGGAGAATCAACTAATTCAATACTTGATGAACATACAGCAAGTGAAAAGGATGTTTTTATCGCCCTTAAGAAAGAAATATCGCAAATAAAATCTGGCAAAATTGTGCTGACCTGTTTTGCAACTAATGTTATGAGAATGAATAGCGTTTATAATATCGCAAAACATTTTAACAGAAAGCTTGTTATCCTTGGTCGTTCAATGGAATCAATAGTTGAAATTGCAACTGAAACAAATTATTTGCAGGATTTTGAATATATATCAAGTGAAAGTGCAAAAAAATTTGATGATGATAAATTATTGTATCTTTGCACTGGAACACAGGGAGAGCCACGAAGTGCGCTTACCAGGATTGCCAATGATGAATATCGCGATTTAAAACTTCATTCTGGTGATACAGTTATTTATTCATCAAAAATGATTCCAGGAAATGAAGAGGAAATTTTAGCAGTTCAAAATAAATTATCACTTAAAGGTGTTAATATTATTGCAACATTTGATAATAAAGATATTCATGCTTCGGGACATGCCGGTATTCCAGAAATAAAAGATATGTATAACCTTTTAAAACCACAAATTTTAATTCCTGTTCATGGAGAGCCTTTACATCTTATAAGGAATGCAAAAATTGGAAAAGAATGTAAAATCAAAAATATCAAAACTATACAAAATGGTGAATTTATAACTATAGAAAAAGAAAAAGCTCCAAAAACTATAGAAGTTATTCCAATTGATGACATAATAATTGATGGCACAAGAAAGATAAATGCAAGTAATGAAATTTTTGCAAACAGAAGAAAGATAAATTATAATGGCAATATATTTATAACTTTATCTGTTAAAAAAAATTCTTTGATAAAAGTTGCAATTTCTTCTCTTGGTGTTTTTGAATCAAATAACAATAATGATTTAAATAAAATGTTGGTTGATGAAATAGAGCGTAAATTTAAAAATATAGAAAAATCAAAATTAAAAAGTGATAAAGATATAATTTCTGCAATCACAAGTGATATGAAAAGAATTATGTTTCATATTATGGGCAAAAAACCACCTGTTATTATTCATATAGTAAGGATATAAATTATGATGTTGAAGTATAAAAAAAGTATATTTTTGTTATTTTTCATTTTGTTAGTTATTGTTGCAATGATATTTCCAAAAAGAGATTATGTTTTACTTAAATTGCATAGTGAAGATTTAGATGTTATTGCTGATTTTAGTTCTATAGATAAGGAAAGTTTAATTTCTCAGAAAAAAGAACTTGAAATAGTTTCTGGCAGTATTAACTCAAATAATGCAAATAAAAAAGATAATACTACTGCTGAAACTCTTTTTTATAATAAACAAGAATGTATCAAGGTTGCAGAAATGGATATTCAAGATACAAAAGCAACTTTTAAAAAGTGGAAAATAAAAGATGTAAATTATTATAATACAGGATATTATAGTAAGACAGGTGCAAAAAGATTGGTATGTTTAAAATATAACCAGATACAAGAATTTACAGAAAAAAATTCCTGGGGTGAAGATATTTATGGTGAAAAATTAGAAAAGTTTGTTAATAAATATCAAAATAAAATTTCAAAAACTATAAAGAATAAAGATTTTCCAACTTATTTATTATTTCCTTTGGATTAAAAAAAACTTGATTTTGTAAAAACTTCTTTTTATAATTGCAACATTATTCCGGTGTAGCGCAGCGGTAGCGCAGTTGACTGTTAATCAATTGGTCGTTGGTTCGAATCCATCCACCGGAGCCAGAGATTACCCTCTCTCGTATTTTTGCGGGGGGGGGGTAATTTTTATATAAAAGGAGAAAAAATATGAATACAGACATAAAAAAAGATATTTTAACAAAAGATATATTTAAACTTATGATAGAGTTATCAGTTCCAGGAATCCTTGGAATGTTGATAATTGGCTTATTCCCTTTAATGGATGGAATTTTTGCTGGACGTATTATTGGGCAGCTTGCTATGACAGCATGTGGGATTGCAGTTCCCCTTACTTTTATAAATGGAGGTCTGTCAACTTTAATTGGAGTTGGAAGTGCCTCGGTACTATCAAGAGCTATTGGTAAAAATGATCAAAAAACTGTTGATAAAATTATGGGTAATTTAATTTATTGGGTAATAATTTTTTCAACCATTATGACCATTGTTGGAATATTATTTGCACCTTATTTTATGGATATGGCTGGGGCAAGTGGAGAAATAAAAACACTTGGAATAAGATATGTAAGAGTATTATTTTTAGGATCTATTTTTGTTAATTTTATGCAAGCAGCAAATATGGTTATGAGGGGTGAAGGATTAATGAAAAAAGCAATGATGATTATGGGCTTTGCTGCAATTATAAATATAATACTTGATCCTATTTTTATGAACTTAATGGGAAAATATGCAATTGAGGGTGGTGCAATAGCATCAGTTATTGCACAGATTATTGGCGCGTCTATCACTTTTTATTATTTTAAAAATAAAAGTAAAGTTGTTAAAATTGGAAAAATCACAAATGAAAGAGCAGTATCAAATGAAATGTTTTCTGTTGGTATTTCATCTTTTGTTATGCAGGTGTTTTTTATAATACATCAAATGTTATTTTTTAAACAATCTTTTACTTATGGCGGTGATGAATGGGCAATTATAATGTCGGCATATCTTAGAATTTATGCATTTACTTTTATTCCTTTATGGGGTATGGCACAAGGATTGCAACCTATCGTTGGAACAAATTATGGAGCAAAACAATATACAAGAGTAAAAGAAACAATGAAAATATTTATAATTTATTCCACTCTACTTGCTGGTATATTTTGGATATTGGTTCAAATATTTTCTTCTCAAATACTTGCATTATTTAAAATAGATCAAAATATCATATTAAATAATCTTTCTAATTTTAGATGGGCTTATGCTTCTTTTATTTTGTATGGAATTATGATTATGACTATGACCTTTTTTCAATCAATTGGAGATGCAAAAAAAGCTGGATTTCTTGTATTGCTTGGAAATATTTCGTTTATTCCTGCAATTATATTTTTACCAAGATTATATAAGACAGCTCTTTGGTGGGCAAATTCTTTACTCGATTTAATAGTTGTTATCATTGCAAGTTTTATGATAGTTAAAAGTTTGAAAAATTTAAAAGAGAAAAAATAAATGTTCTTGTTTACTTGTTTGAAATGAGTTTTGGAAACAAAGCTCTTTTTTAATGTCAAAAAATGTGTTATTATTATGAAATAATAGGAGGGGAGATTATGAAAAAAATATTATTTTTATTTATGTTAGTTAGTGCAAGTGTTGTGTTTGCTGGTGAAACAATTTATTTACCGAATGAATTAACACTTTGTTCATCGTGTGTTATAAAATTACCACAACATTTAACAAAAAGTGCCTTTTGTAGCCAAGAAAAAAATAAAGAAACAATATTTTGTGGTGGTAAAGAAGATAATGATAATGAGTTGCTTTATAAGGAAATAAAAAGTTTAGATTCTTTTTCTGATTGTAAAATAAAAACTTATAACTCTGTTTTGGATAAGTTTAGAAAAAGAAATATAAAGATTATAGAAGATGATGATAGGTCTTCTGAAGAGTCTGAAGGTTCAGTATATAATAGTGATGATACTTATAAATATACTATGTGTTTGACAGCTGTAAATGGCAAGTTTTATGTTAGTAAAGATTCAAAAATAGAAAAAGTTGAAACACCTAGAACTGAAATGAAAAAAGCTGAAACAAAGAAAGCAGAAATTAAAACAGCTGTAAAAATAGAGACAAAAGTTGAAGAAGTTAAAAAAGTTGAGAATACAGATAATGAAAATGAAAAAAAAGAAGAGGACGAATTGGAAGAAGAAGAATAAATCTTACTTTTTAAATAATTTTGAAAAGGGGTGGTTTTGTTCAAGGGCAGTTTTTAATTTATTTGGGAAAAGATGGGTATAGATTTCGGTTGTTGAAATATCTTGGTGTCCCAGTAATGTTTGTATAGTACGTAGATCAGCGCCCTCTTCCAACAAGTGGCTTGCAAAAGAGTGGCGAAATACGTGTGGTGAGACTTTTATTGGATCAATTCCAGCGGTAATTGCAATTTTTTTTAAGTTTTTAAAAAAGCTGTCTCTTGTTTGATGCCCGGTTATGCCGGTTCCAGGGAATAGATAGCTGGATGATTTTTCAAGTTTATTTATTTCTTTATATTTTTTTAAAATTTCAATGATTTTTGGATAAAGTGGGATAAGGCGTTCAACACGACCTTTACCCATGACTTGTAAATAGGAATCTTTTATAATAGATATAGTTTTAAGGGTTAAAAGTTCGCTTACTCTTATGCCAGTTGCGTACAACAATTCAAGTTGTGTTAATGTACGAAAGCCGGTTTTATTTTTATTTTTACCTGCAGTTTCAATTAGTAAGTCAATTTCAGTTTTATTTAAATATTTAGGCAAAGATTTTGGTTGTTTTGGTGTGATAATTTTTGACATAGGGTTATTGTCAATTATATTTTCACTTAATAAAAAAGAATAAAAAGAATTAAGACAACTTAATTTTCTTTTTTGACTTCTGGCAGAAATTTTATTTTCAACAAGATGTTTTAAAAAGTTTTTTATATCATTTGTTGTTGCAATTTCAATATTTTCAACTTTACAATTTTGTTTTAAAAATTCGCTGTATTTTTGTAAATCTGTATTATATGAAACAATGGTGTTTTTTGATGCACCAAGTTCCGCGACCATCATTTCAAGGAATTTTTTTATAAGGTTATTCATTAAAAATTAATGTTTATCAAAAAATAAATTACCCGGTTCTTTTATAGTATTTTTTGTAAATCCCATGTCGGTGAAAAGGCTCACACATTCATCAACCATTTTTGGTGTACCGCATAAAAATATTTTTGTGTTTTTTGGGTCAATTTTAGTTTTAAAAAATTTTTCTATAATACCATCATGTATAAGGGTTTGTATATGACCTTTTGTTCCTGTCCATTCAATGCCCTCTTCTTCTGCACGGGATACAACTGGGAAATATTTGAAAAATTTATTATTTTCTTCATCTTCTTCCAGTCCCAAAAGTTCATATTCAAATGCAAGTTCATATGTATACCTTACACCTTGGGCAAAGGCAACTTTACGTTTTCCATTTAAAATTTCATCTTTGTGATTGCGTAAAATACTTATAAATGGGGCAATACCAGTTCCTGTTGATAAAAATATAATGTTATCTTTTTCATTTATATTTTTAAAATCCATTGTACCAGCTGCTCTTTCACCCATGTAAATTTTATCACCTATTTCAAGCTCAAAAAGTTTTGGAGTTAACTCTCCATCCTTTACAAGGACTATATAAAATTCAACTTCATCTTCGCTTGGTGATGATGTTATGGAATAAGCGCGCCTTATCCATTTGCCATCAAGGTTATTTTTATCTTGTGGCAGTCCAAGCATTGCAAATTGTCCAGCGTGATATTCCAACTTATTACCATTTTCAAAAACTATTTTGAAAAGCTTTGTTGTTTCTGTTAAAACTTTTATATCTTTTACTATTGCATTATAATTCATTTTGTTTCCTTTATTCTTATAATAATATTGTAAAAAAAATAAATTGCAAAAAAAAAATATAGTGTTATGATGGTGTAAGTTTTAAATAAAAAAAGAAAAAATCCTGTTAGAGTTATGGCTCTTTGCGGGGTTTTTTATTTTTTTATAATTTATAAGGAGATTTTATTATGAATACAAACCCAATTACTCCAAATGGATTAAAAGAGTTAAGTGAAGAATTGAAACAATTAAAATATGTTGAAAGACCAGCGATTATACAGGCTATTTCCGAGGCCAGAGCTCTTGGAGATTTATCAGAAAATGCAGAATATCATAGTGCAAAGGATAAACAAGGTTTTATTGAAGGCAGAATTTCTTTTTTAGAAGGTGTTATAAGTTCTGTTGAAGTGATAGATCCAAAAACTCTAAGTGGTGATACAATAAAGTTTGGTGCAACAATTGGAATTGTTGATACAGAAACGGAAGAAGAAAAAACTTATCAAATTGTTGGAAAAGATGAATCAAACCTTGAAAAAAATAAGATTTCATTTACTAGCCCTATTGCAAGAGCAATGATTGGGAAAAAAGTTGGTGATGAAATAGTAGTTAGAACACCAAAAGGTGAAAAAACTTTTGAAATAATAAGTGTGGATTATATATAATAGTTTGCTATTATAAAATTGTTATGAAAAAAAGTATTTTATTTTTTGGAATTGTTTTAATTGTATCAAGTTGTGGTTTTAAACAAGATATTAAAAATCCACCTTATGCTATTTATTATAAAACTTTTCCAAGTAAATAAAAATTAGAATGTTATGAGTTCTGTTGATACAAAAAAAAATGCACTTAGCAAGTCGGTTAATTTTTCCAGTGGAAAATTGCCGGCAAGTGTTGTTGATGGTGATATAAATTCTTATATACAGATGGTGAAAAAGATTCCCCGCTTGACACAAGAAGAAGAATATGAACTTGCCATGAGAGTGCAAAAACATCATGATTTAAAGGCAGCTGAAAAGTTAATTAGATCGAATTTATATCTGGTTGTGGCGGCAGCATATGAATATAAGTGGTTGGGACTTCCTATTGCTGATATTATTTCCGAGGGAAATATTGGACTTATGAAAGCGGTTAGGAAATTTGAAGCTGGTAAAGGATTTCGCCTTTCAACTTATGCCTTGTGGTGGATAAGGGCAACTATTAACGATTTTGTGTTATCATCTTGGTCTCTTGTAAAAATAGGAACTAAATCAGCGCAAAGAAAATTATTTTTCAGTTTAAATAATCTTAAAAGGAAATTGGGTATTTTTCATAATTCTGATTTAACCGATAAAGAAGCAGAAAAGATTGCGGATTTATCGCAAACTTCAAAAGAAGATGTTATTGAAATGAATAACAGACTTAATAAAGATACTTCTCTTAATGTTAGTACGGATGATACAGACAATAATAATTCGGAAATAATTGATGTGTTGGCAAGTGATACACCAACAGCAGAAGAATTTTTGGTAAATAATGAGATAAAAGATATAAGGACAAAAATTTTAAATGATGCGATAGGTAAGTTAAATGATAGAGAGCAAGAAGTTTTACGTGCAAGACGCCTTGTAGAGCCAGCAAAAACTTTGGATGAACTTTCCACTCAACTTGGTATAAGTAAGGAACGTGTAAGACAGATAGAATGTAAAGCTATTGAAAAATTGTCTATTATTTTAATGAAAGACAAGCAGATGTTAATGTCTCTTAAAAAATAAATTAAATATTTTTATGCAGGAAAAAACAAAAAATTTTAGAAAATGTGATCATCCAGATTGTGAATGCGAGGGAAAATTTCGCGCACCAAAAGACAGAAAACTTAACAGCTATTATTGGTTTTGTTTGGAACATGTGGCAGAATATAATAAGTCATGGAATTATTATGCTGGCATGAGTGAAGAAGAAATTGCCAAAGAAAACAAAGCAGATGAAACTTGGCATAATCCAACTTGGAAATTTGGTGTATCGCTTGACGAATTAAAAGAAGCAGGCAAATTAAAAGATCCATTTGAAATATATGATAAATTTATCAAGGGCGCAAAAACTACTGCATTTCACAAAAAAGAGCCGGCTTTTACAACAGAAGAGCAGCAAGCAATGGAATTTTTTTCTTTAAAATATCCATTTACAAAAGAAGAATTAAAAAATAAATATAAAATGCTTGTGAAACAATATCATCCTGATGTTAATCAAGGTTCAAAAAAACTTGAAACTTTGTTTAAAAAAACGGTAGACTATTATAAGATACTGGAAAATAAGGTATAAGGAGAAACATGATTGAAATTATAAAAGGTACAAAAACTCCACTTAGCGATATAGGAGAGGCAGCTGGGATTTGTTGGCATTCACCAATAAATGAAGAAGCCAATATTAAAAGAGCAAAAGAATGTATAATGTCAAATCATGGCAGAGTGGAAGAGTATCCAGATTTAACCATGCATATAAGTGAATATTCGGCAAGGTGTATAAGGGAGCTTTATACTCATATTATTGGAACAACAAGACTCCAAGAATCAACCAGATATGTAAATTGTAATGATTTTAAATTTTATACATCAAAAGATATAAAAGGTGAAAATCTTGAAGTTTATAATAATATTATGAAAGAAATTGCAAATGCCTATTCTAAACTTATTGAGGGTGGTGTAAGTCGTGAAGATGCAGCAAATATTTTGCCACTTGGTATGCATACGTCCATAATTTTAAAAATAAATTTAAGGGCTTTACAACATTTTATGAATGTAAGGTTATGTACAAGAGCGTATAAAGAAATAAGATTGTTATCAAAAGAAATGAAAGAAACTATTAAAAATTATTCGCCACAATGGGCTTGGATTGCAGATAATATGCTTGTTGTTAATTGCGAAGCAATGGGGTATTGTCCGGAAAAATTTTGTTGTGGCAAAACGCCAACAAAAAAACAAGTGTTGGAAAATTCAATCAAAAATATAAGATAAATTTTCCAATTTTTTTTCGCTTGTATAAAAATCTTTTTGATATTATCATGAAAATAAATGAATGGGTTTAGCGACCCTTGTTAAACTATGTGCTTGTAAGAGCATGAATTAAAGGAGTGGATTCCTACTGAAAGGTAGGAAGGTATAGGAATAGATCTAAGAATACTATACGCTATTTTGTTTAACATAGTCGCTAACTTCCTATCATAAAAAAAGGGAGATGAGATGAAAAAAACAAAAATAAAATATGCTTTTTTGGTCGGCTTGTTGCTTTATAAACCCGGTTCTTTTGCGGCAAGTGAAGCAACTAAAAGGTTGATACACAAGACACTTGCCAAGTATGGCATCAGTTCCGGTGGTAAAGAAGTTTGTGGGAGACCGGATGAACCAATATGTGATAAACCAGGTTGCAAAGTAAGGTGCAACAGAGTTGATGCAACAACCGGCATGAAAGCTAACAACTATTGGTCGCCAAGTGATAGGTTATGTAAATCTTGCCCTGTTGGAACAATACTTAACAAAACAACTTTTCAAAGTTGTAATCAAGTTGTGTGTCCCGAGGGTACAACTGGGATAAAAGTGAGTGGTGGAAATTGCCCTACTGGAATGGATCTGTTTGCACCAAGTAAAGGAATATGTCCAGATGGGTACGAGTTAAAGAAAATAACAAATGGAAAATGTCCGGATGGTATGGAACTTATTGATTTAAGAAACAACTGCCCAGCTGGATACGAAATGTTTAAACAATCATAACAAAAAGGAAAGGAGAAAATTATGATGAAGAAAACTAGTAAAATAACTTTATTAAGCGCAATGCTTGTTGCAACTATGGTCAACGCCCAAGAATTTTATACTTGCGTTCCAAAGAAAAGTTGGTGGGGAGATGTGATAAGGGAGAATGTTGAAAAAGGTGTAAGGAAAGGACAAAGGCAAGAATGGAATCATATAACAACGATTGATTTTACAAAAATAATAAATGACGGGAATAGAAATGAAAACAACCTTTCTATTTATCCTGGTCTTTTATCGCCCGGAACATACAGATTTAAATTAAACTTAAAACATCAAAACGGAACTATTTTAAATATTTTTGAAAATAAGTTAGATTTAGATAAAAATGGATATTTGTTTCAAGGTTCGTTTGTTGATATTGATTGTGATTGGAATCTTGAATTTCCAGAATTTTTAAAATTTGTTAAATCTTATAATTATGATAGAGTTATTTTTATACAAGATAGAAATCTAAGGAATATAATAACTAACAGCTGCTATAATATCGGAATAAAAATTTTAAAATTAAATAATATTGTTTTGTTTATCTATGAAACATACAGAGATAATAATAATAAACAAGATTATATTATAGATGATACTCCTATTGATGAGTATTATAAAAATAATATTTTTAGATATTCTACTTTGGAAATTTATAAGAAAAATGATGATTAAAATTTTGATATATTTTTGTGAAAATCCGCCATTTTGAAAATTTTTATAAAAAAAGACAAAAAATTTTCATTTTGTTCTTGATTTTTAAAAAATAGTGATTATATTATAGTTAACCAAAGGGTAAACTATACCCAAAATGTCCAGAGAATAGATTTTTGATTTGTATGGTGCGGGCATAGATAGTTGTTGCTATGTGAATTTTATTAAAGATTTCATCCCAATATTTTTCTTTAGAAAAATGTTGGCCGCAAACGAAGTTTGCAAAAAAACTAGAGAATAAAAAAATTTTGAAAAAAGTAAAAAAATTCATTTTTTTCGTTTGCCCTCTTGAAATTTAAAAATTGAATACATATATATAAAATACGGCAGGGGTGAGTTGTATCAAAATTGCCCATTGCAGTAAAATCTTACAAACAATTAAATAAAATTTTAGTTATGCAAGCAAAGCTTGCAGGCCAATATCTTTATAAAAAAGATATTGGAATGAATTTTTATTTTAAATCCTATTTACTGGGAAAATTATTTTAAATTTTTGCTGTCATTGTGGTTTTGTTTTTATGCAAAGCTATGGTGATGGTGAGTTGTGGGTGGAAAATCTATTAACATTAACAAATAAAAAAGGAGAAAAATTATGTTTAAATATGATGATGTGATAAGCACGTTAACTTTGGTAAATACGCTTGCAAGAGATCCAAATTATGGAAATATCAAGCAAGTAAATTGCAATTGCGATATAGAAAAGTTGCAAAATATTTATTTAATAACAGAGCAAGATTGTGAGTTGTGCTTTTTTAAAAATAGGAATTTTTTTAAGAAAGTTTTTAACGCGGAAAAAATCTTGCAGTTTAAATTGCTTGTAAAAAATTTACAAAAATATTTTTATAGATATGTAAATGTTTGTAAAAACTTAATAATATTTTTACAAAAGATGGTGTTGTATAATCTGCAGTTATTATTGGATTATGGATGAAGAGTTCAATAATTTTTGCAGGCAACATTTTTAATAAAAAATACTGGCAGTCTATTTTTCATTAAAGAAAAATAGATTCCTGGTGGATAATTGTAGATAATGTATCATCATTTTATAAGGAAGTGTAATTAAACAACTATCCATCAAATATTTTTGTTGTTTTTCTCTATATTGGCTCCCCCTTTACTACCATACCGCAAAAAATCGCAGAAATCCGCTATCAATGCTATGCTAGTTATATTAATTGTTTTACAGAATTTAAATAAAAAAATAATCATTCAAATATATTTATCAATAAATATATTTGCCAATTTTTACAAAGTAAAAATTATATAGATATAAATCTTTATTGCAGATTCCAATCTTCTTCCACAGATATTTACTCTTCCTCTGTATATAATGTCTATCTCTTCTTCCACGTTTAAAAAAACCGCAGAAATCCGCCATTTTGAAAATTTTTATCAAAAAAATGTAAAAAATTTTTATTTTGTTCTTGACTTTTAAAAAATAATGATTATATTATAATTAACCAAAGGGTAAGCTATACCCAAAATTTCCAGAGAATAGATGTTTAATTTGCTGTGATGTGGGTAGAGGTAGTTGTTGTAATATAAATTTTATTAAAGATTTCATCCCAATATTTTTCTAAAGAAAAATGTTGGCCGCAAACAAAGTTTGCAAAAAAAATCTCAAAAAATAAAATTTTTTTCACTTTACCTCTTGAAATTTAAAAATCGGGTAAATATATGTAAAATACGGCAGGGGTGGAGTCTACAAAATCCATTCGTTAGAGTAATAATTTTACAAAAAATAAGCTGAATTTTTATTGATGCAAGCAAAGCTTGCAGGCTAATATCTTTATAAAAAAAAAGATATTGGAGTGAATTTTTATTTTAAATCCTATTTTTTAGGAAAATTATTTAAAAATTTTTGCTGTTATTGTGGTTTTGATTTTGGCAAAGCTGGGATGGTAGTGAATCGTGGGTGTGACAATAATTAAAATTAACAAACAAAAAAGGAGAAAAATTATGTTTAAATATGATGATGTGATAAGCACATTAACTTTGGTAAATACGCTTGCAAGAGATCCAAATTATGGGAATATCAAGCAAGTAAATTGCAATTGCGATAAAAATTTTCAAAATATTTATTTAAAAACAGAGCAAGGTTGCAATTTTGTTGTTTTTAAAAATAGCGATTTTTATAAAAATATTTTTGCTGTAGCAAAGAAATTTTTGCGATTTAAGTTGCTTGTAAGAAATTTACAAAAATATTTTTATAGATATGTAAATGTTTGTGAAAATTTGATTATATTTTTGCAAAAGATGGTATTGTATAACCTGTGCTTAAAGTGCGGATATGGATAATTGTTTCAAAAATATACTGATAGACTATTTTTCATTAAAGAAAAATAGAAGTTCTGTAGGAAGTTTATTCAAAATAATACAAAATTATATGGATAGAATTTTTATCGATACATAAAATGAAAATTTTTAATATAAAATAAGATGCCTATTTGATATCCATCAAATAGAGTACTGGCGGAAAAATTTTTGTATTAATATTTAAATTTTATTATTTTAAAATTTTCTAACTTGTTTTGACTTATGGGAAAGAGGGGAATAGAATGTGGGGATGCACTTGTAGCTCAGGGAATAGAGCAGTGGTTTCCGGAACCAAAGGTCAGAGGTTTGAATCCTCTCAAGTGCACCAGAAATAATTTTCATTTCATAAAAACAAAATATTTTATACAAATGTATAAATGTGAAAAAAATTCACTGAACAATACGCCAATTTTATAAACTTATTCTGGTAAAAATTTTGTGAGTGAGAAATATTTTACATAATAGATATTTGGATTTTTGTTTTACAAAAAAACTTATATAATTTTTTTATTTCAAAATCTTTGTAAGTGAAAAATAGTGATTATTTTTATCAAAAACTTTCAAAAATTATTGTTAGCATTAAACATCAAAAATGTTTATAAAAAGAAAGTTTTTGTGAATGAGAAAAATCTGCCACAAAAGTAAAAAACTTAAGCAAAAAATACCTAGGGTTTATGAAAAAATTATATAAAATATTTTTATTTCACATGAAAATATATATAAGAGAAGTATATAAATAAAAAAACTCTATAAAATATGCAAGTATTTTATTTTACGAAAAAGCTCATCTAACATTCTTTCACTTCAAACTATTTACAACTAAAAAAGCCGGTTGTTTTTGCTGTTATAAACTACTTTAGAGTTATAAAATTGCTGCTTGCTGGTGAAATAATTTTGGTTTTAATGTTGCTTCCTGTTATGATTTGTTTTATATCCATATTTCTTTCACTTTTGCCATTATCCCTGAACCTGAATACTCCGTTTATTCCCGTCCATCCGTTTGGTGTTGTGATATCGCTTGGTTCAATGTATCCTTTTTTTGCACCAAGATTTACAGATAATGCAACCGCATCATAGGCAAGGGATGCAAGTTTTGATGGTTCTGTTTTGAAATAGGTTTTATATTCTTTATTGAACTTTGCGTTATATTTGGTTGTGATAGATGGAAACCAAGCTCCATTAAATGCTTTTTCTTTATAAACAACTGGGTTTGCAAGTTGTGATGTACCCATAAATTGTATTTGTGATGGTTTTACATCATAATATAAAAGAGTGGATCCAATCATAACAACATCATTTATATCGTCTGCAAAAACAAATACATTATCATATTTTGGTTGTGATATAGTGATTTTTTTTGAAAGTGATGCCAATTCTTGTTCCAGCGTTTGTTTTTCAATTTCATCTGTTGTGGAATTTAATTTTTGTTGTAGTTCGTTTTTGGCTTCGTTAAGTTCGGCAACTCTGTCATCGAATGCAGAAATTTTTTTAACTGCATTTAACAGAGATCTATTGTTTCCATTTTCAAAATTTTCATATTCAATGATATTGCCATCATAATAATTTATGTATTTTTTTAAGTTATTATAAACATATCTACCGGAAACTGAATTTGGAACTATGACCGCAAAATTTTTCTTGTTATTTGCTATTGAAAATTCAACCAACTTTTGCAGTTGTTGATCGATTAAAAAGCCAATAGAAAATATCTTGTCTGATAAAACAGAAGAATCAGTTGTAAAGGAAATAACCGGAATATTGACTCCATTTAGTCCGTCAACTTCTTCTTTGAATAATGGACCTATTATAATATCTGCATCTTCACGCTCTGCGATATTGCCAAGTTTTTGTGCAGTTTTATAAGTACCATCGCTGTTATAAAATTGTAAAATCGTGTTTGACGATTTATTATCAAAAAGGGACATTAAAGAAGCATGTTTTAAATCTTTTGCAACGTTGTTGCCTTCTTTATTATTAAATGGCAATATGACAGCAATTTTTAAAAGTCCATCATCTTTATTGTTGTTTTTTTTAGCTTCAGGTATTGTAAAATAATTTCTTACATCCAGATTACTTGTATCTTGTGGAATGGCATTCATATAGTTATGAAATTTTAAAAACTCTTCACTGTATTTTGGTCTTGTATCTGTTTCTGGTTCATATGTTCTGTTTATAGTTGTTAGATTTTGTGGTTTATTTATTGCAACTGGAACGCGGTCATAATTTTTACATGCACTTAATATTGCAACAGAACCAAGAGATAAGATTTTAGAAGTTTTTTTTAACATATTCTTTTCTTTTTGTTATAACCATACTATAATTATATATTATAACAGGCTTTTTCTTATGACAAGTGATTTTCCAAAAAATAAATTAAAGGCAGGATTTTATATTGTATCTACTCCTATTGGAAATTTGGATGATATCAGTTTTCGTGCGATTAAAACTTTGAATGATGTTGATTTGATTGCATGCGAAGATACCAGGGTTTCAAAAAAATTGCTGTCTCATTATAATATAAAAACTCCCCTATTTTCAGTTCATAATTATAATGAAAAAGACAAGGTTGATTTTATAAAAAATAAAATAAAGCTGGGTTTTGCAATTGCTCTTGTCAGTGATGCTGGGACTCCGCTTATTTCAGATCCAGGTTATAAAATTGTAAGTGATTTACGTGAAAATGATTTTTATATTACAATTATTCCTGGGGCAAGTGCAGTGATTGGTGCGTTAACTTTGTCTGGATTTCCAACAAATAAATTTTCATTTATTGGGTTTGTTCCGACAAAACTTGTTGAAAAAAGCCGGATTTTTGAAAATATTAAAAATTTTGATGCAACAACAATTTTTTATGAATCACCAAATAGAATTATTGAAACTTTGCGCACGATTAAAAATATTCTGCCTGACAGAAAAATTGCAATTGCAAGAGAAATGACAAAGATATATGAAGAGGTGAAAATTGGAACTGCCAGTGAATTATTGCAATATTTTTCAGTAAATACTCCAAAGGGCGAATTTGTGGGGCTTGTTTATCCGTATGTTGATAAGTGTCAAGATATGGATGCAGGAAAGATTGAAAAATATTTGCGTGTGATAGGGAAAAAATTATCTCTTAAAGATGCAAGTGAGTTGTTGTCTGTTATTCTTGAAACACCAAAAAAAAATATATATAATATAGGTATAAGATTAAATAAAAAGGAGGAATTATGAAATCAAAATTTTATTTAAATAAAATATCTGTATTAAGTGTTATGCTTGGTTGTTTTGTTGTTGCTGGTTGTGATAACACTGATAAAAAACAAGTTCAACAAGAAGAGCAAAATGTTGGAACAGAAATTGATATTTCTATGACAAAGGAAAAAGATGACAATCAAAAAATAAATGCAAATATCAAAACTGGTGGCAGGGGATCTTTACTTGGTGCTGTTCTTGCCACTGCGGGTGAAACAATAAATTCTGTTCTTGATGATGAAACAATGAAAGATATAAATAAAGAAGCAAAAAAAATTGGCAATACAGGTGCAAAGTTAAAAACAAATATTAATCTTGATTTTGGGGATAAAAGAAATCTTGACAAGATGGATAATAAATTTTTATCAAACCTTAAAAATTGTCATGAATTTAATATCACATCAACTGCAACTTTTGATACAAGCAAAAAATCAAAAAAAGAAGTAAAGGCAGAAAATGAAAAATGTGTGTTTAAAGAGACAGGAACAAAAACCACAACTTGTATTTTTGATAAGAAAGATTTAGAAAAAATCTCTTTGTTTTATGCAAAAAAGCTTCAAGGTTATAATATGGAAAGTTATAATGTAGATCTTGATTTTAAACTGCCAACTATTAATTTTGGAAAAGCAGCAGGTGATGGTGTGAATATCAATTTTGATATGAATATGCCAAAAGTAAAAGTTGATGAAAAGCAAGAAGATATTGCAAACTTAATAAAAAAATCGTGTAAATAATGGTGAATAGTAAAGCAAAAGTTAAACATTTTATATCAACCGGCGTTGTTGCAGAAAACAGAAAAGCCGGTTTTAATTATACAATTATGGAAACTTTTGTTGCTGGATTATCCCTTACAGGTAGTGAAGTTAAAAGCTTGAGAATGGGTCATGCCAATATTGTGGATGGGTATGCAACACCAAGTGATAACAACATACTTATAAACAATATTACAATAGGTAAATATGAGGCAAATAATCCCTTTGCCATACATACAGAAAAAAGACCAAGGCAACTTTTATTACAAAAAAAAGAGATTAAACGTTTGATTGGTCTTTATAGTAAAGAGCATATTACTATTATCCCGCTTAAATTATTTTTTAATGAAAAAGGGCTTGCAAAATTGTTAATAGGGGTTGGAACAGGTAAAAATAAAATTGATAAACGTGAAACAATTAAGCAGAGAGAATGGGATAAAAATAAAGCCCGTATTTTAAAAAGAAACAGCTCTGTTAATTAGAAAAATTACAGCTAAAAAACCCTAAAAATAAATATTACAAATAGTATCAAAGTTGAAAGAACACTTGGTGCTATAAAAAGTATGCTGTCGAATCTGTCAAGTAAGCCACCATGTCCTGGAAGTAAGTTGCTGGTATCTTTTACATTATTTAATCTTTTTATATGGGATTCGAAAAGATCGCCAAGTTGTGAAATAATAGGTAAAAATATATTTGCAACTGCCATAAAATAGATGAATTTATTATCATCAACTTTATTTTTTAAACTATATAAAATTATTATAGTTGTTGAAATTGCATAAGTTGTAATAAAGCCTCCCAATGCACCACTTATTGTTTTATTTGGACTTATTTTCGGACAAAGTTTGGGACCTTTTAATTTTCGTCCTATGAAAAATGCAGATGTATCGGTTGTTATAGTTATGATAAATGCATAAATCAAAGCAGGGATATTCGTGTTATATAAAACTAAAACTGAAAATGAACCTATACCTATATAAACAGGTTGCAAACTTTCAAGAAACCAGCGTTTTTTATTTAACATAGAATTAGATATAAGTTTTATACAAAAATAAATAAGTAAAGTTGCAAAAGTTTTATATAAATGACTATCATAAATTATTATATTTTTTTTATTTAATACAAAATAAAGCAGTGAGCCAACAATTACAAGTTCATCAATTAAAAAAGACAGCCCCAGTTTTTTATTAAACATTTTATCATATTCGTAAATCATTGCTGATGTGATAGCAATTATCAAGCCGTTAATTCCCCAAAATCCGATTTTATAAGCGGCAAAAACAACAGCAAACATAATAATTGCAGTAAATGTTCTTAATTTTGGATCTGTATTTAAAAATTTTTTAAACTTTTCCATATCGTCTGTCCCTTGTATTATATTCTTTTATTGCTTCCACCAATTTTTCTTCATCAAAATCTGGGAAATAAAATTTTGGGAAATAAAGTTCGCTGTAAAAACTTTGCCACAATAAAAATCCGCTTAACCTTTGCTCTCCACCCGGTCTTATGATTAAATCAGGCATTGGTTGTCCGGCGGTATAAAGATAATTTTCAAACATAGTTTCGTTTATATCTTTTTCTGTGATTTTGCCATCTTTAACATCTTTAACAATATTTTTTGTTGCCCGTAAAATTTCTGCATGTCCGCCATAGTTCAAGGCACAATTTAAAGTAAAATCTGTAAAATCTTTGGTTTTATTTTCAAGCTCAATCATAGCATCTTGAATTTCGGGTGAAAACCTGGACTTATCACCAAGAACTTTGAAACGTACCTTATTTTCTATAAGTTGTTTAAATTCTTTTGTTAGATATCTGTAAAAAAGGTTCATTAAAAAGGAAACTTCACTTTCTGGTCTGTTCCAATTTTCGGTTGAAAAAAGATAAAGTGTCAAAATTTTTATTCCTTGTTTTTGACATGCTGGGATCAATTTTTCTATTGCTTTCATACCATTTGTATGACCAATAGTTCGTGGCAATCCCCTTGATTTTGCCCAACGACCATTTCCATCTGCAATTATTGCAACATGGTTTGGAATTTTAAGATTTGAAATATCGGTTGTCATAATAAAACTCTATACTATCATAATATCTTTTTGTTTTTCGGCAAGCAAAGAATCGATTGATGAAATCACAGAGTCGGTTAATTTTTGTACTTCCGTTTCATAATTTTTTTTATCATCTTCGGAAATAATTTTTTCTTTTTCCATAGATTTTATTTCATCCATACCTTCACGTCTTATACTTCTTATTGCTATTTTTGCATCTTCGGCATAACCGCTTGCAATTTTGGTTAGCTCTTTTCTTCTTTCTTCTGTTAACTCTGGGATTGGAACCCTTATCAAAGAGCCGTCTGCTGCTGGATTTAGACCAAGATTTGCATCCCTTATTGCTTTTTCAACTGCGGATGTTAATCCCCTGTCCCATACGGAAACACTGATAAGTCTTGCCTCGGGAGTTGACAGGCTTGCCACCTGATTTATAGGAGTTGGCGTTCCATATGCAAGCACCATAATGTTATCAAGTAAGTTAACTGATGCTCGTCCAGTCCTAAGCCCTGTTAAATTTTGTTTTAAAACATTTATAGTTTTTTCCATCTTAACTGATAAATCAGCTTTTAAATTATCAAAACTATCATACATAAAAAAATCTCCAATATTTATATAAAAAAACTATCACAAAAAATTTTTAATGTAAATAAAAATCACTCTATTTCACGAGGTTTTGGAGTTTCCAATTTTATAGAAGTATTTGACACTTTTATTTGTGGTTTAAACATTGCTAAAAAAATAATCAGCACCAACAAAATGCCAGCTATAATTTTGTTTTTTATGGTTTTATTTTTTCTTCTTGAACCACCAAGAGTTATATGTTGCATAATAAATCCTTATCCAATTGTTTTTTCAAGTTCCCATGTTGGATTTTTGATTGCATAATTTTTTGTTATACACCAAAAATCTTTTATGCTTTCTATTTTATTGTCATCACCTTTTATAACTTTATCATTTTCATCTTTTACGCATGCGGTTTGTTCAGTTATAAATTCCACCATAACTATTAACTTTTTCTTATTTATTTTTATATCTTTTATATTGATACTTTTCACTCTTATTAAATCTGCAATTATTGTTTGTTTGTTTTTATTAAGCTCGTCAATTTCTGTTTGGAATTTTTGTAAAACTTCATTTGATAATTGGGGTGTGATTTTTTTTATATCACGCGCATAAAATGAAGCAAAAATTGTTTTAAAAAATTCACGAATATCATTAAACATTTGCAATGGAGAAAAAGTTTTATCATATTTTTTAAGCTCTTTGAAAATAATGTTATATCCAGCTTGTTTTTCAATTTCGCTTACAAAAGATTTTAAATCTTCACCTGTGATATTTTCGTTTTTTTTATCATCCAAAACATTTATTTTATTTGTTGGCAAAACATTATCAAGTTTGATAACTTTCACAGATAAAATATTCCTGTCAGTTTTAAGCATTTTATAAATTGCAAAAACTATGGCAACAAAAAGCCCCAAAATCACAATATCAATAGATGTTATAGTCATAAATAACCTTTTAAAAAATTGTTGTTTTTATTTTACTTTACTTTATATTATATAGTATGTTTTTTTATAATTTAAAGGGTAATTTTATGAATAATGATATGAATAACAAAAAATTTCAAATACTTAATCAATTTTTAAAAGATTTATCATTTGAAGCACCAAGTTCGCCAGCTGTGTTTTTTGAAAAGAACGAGACTGCACCAAGCATTGACACTAAATTTGAAATAAAAACAATAAATTCTGGTGAAAATTTATTTGAGGTTAATTTACAACTTCAAGTTTCAAGTAAGATAGCTGAAAAAACTTTGTTTTTGATTGAGATTTCTTATTCTGCCATGGTAAGTATTAATCCACAAGAACTTGCAGCTGACAAAATTGTTGAAACACTTATAAAGGAAGTATCACCATATTTATATCCTTATGTAAGAGAGATAGTAAGCATACTTACAAAAGATAGTGGTTTTCCACCTTTTGTTATGACAGCGATAGATTTTAATAAAATAGAGATACAAAAAACCGAAGAAAAGAAATAAAAACCGGTTTTTATAAATTGTTTTATGAATATAGATACAACAGATGCAGATTTTAAATATCTTGATGTTTTAAATAACCAGCAGCTGTTGGCGGTTAAAACAACCGAGGGTCCTTTGTTGGTATTATCAGGGGCAGGAACCGGAAAGACAAAGGTTTTAACAGCAAGGATTTCATATATTATACAAAAAGGGCTGGCTTTTCCATGGCAGATTTTGGCGGTAACTTTTACAAACAAAGCTGCCAATGAAATGAAATCTCGTATTAAAAATATGATAGGGGATAAAAGTGAAAATTTATGGATTGGAACTTTTCATTCTATAGGGCTTAAAATTTTGCGACAAAATCCGGAAATTGTGGGCTTAGAAAAAAACTTTTTGATTTATGATGAAAATGATCAAAAAACTATTGTAAAGCAGATTATGGAAAATGACCTTAATATTGATACGAAAAAATGGAACCCAGCAATAGTTTTGGAAAATATATGCAAGCTTAAAGATAAAGGATATAGTGTTGATGATGATATTCCATATTATGAAACAGAAAGTGTTAATGGATATTTACTTGATATTTACAAGTTGTATCAAAAAAAATTGTTGGAATTAAATGCAGTTGATTTTAGTGATTTACTTTTATATCCATATATAATTTTTCAAAAAGATCCGGATACTTTGTTAAAATTTCAAAATAAGTTTAGATATATTTTAGTTGATGAGTATCAAGATACAAACCTTATACAATATAAACTTTTGAAAATGTTGTCTGCCGCACATAATAATATTTGTTGTGTTGGTGATGATGATCAATCAATTTATTCTTGGCGTGGGGCAGAAATTGATAATATTTTAAAATTTGAACAAGATTTTAAAGATGCAAGAGTTATAAGGTTAGAAACAAATTACAGGTCAACATCGCATATTTTAAATGCTGCATCACATCTTATTTCACACAATAAAAACCGGCTTGGCAAACAACTTGTCCCATGTGAAAGCACAATAGAAAATGAAGAAAATTATAAAGTGCAAGTTCATGGTGTGTATAATGGTGAAGAAGAAGCTTTACAGATAATAGATCAAATTTCATATTATCAAAGAAAAAAATACAAGTTATCGGAAATGGCAATTTTGGTTCGTGCCGGGTATCAAACAAGATTGTTTGAAGAGCAGTTAATAAGAGCCGGCATTTCTTATAAAATTATTGGCGGTTTGAAATTTTATGACAGGCAAGAAATAAAAGATATTATTGCTTATTTAAGATTACTTGTTTATCCAAAGGATGATTTATCATTTGAAAGAATTGTTAATGTGCCACGTCGTGGTGTTGGGGAAAGGACACTACAAACAATAAAACAATATGCAAATGAAAATTCTGTGTCTATGTTTGATGCTCTTGATAATTTATTAAAACAAAACAAAATCACCGGTAAAGCCGGTATAAATTTACAAAAATTTGTTGATGATTTTTACAGATGGCGTTTAACCTATCAAGGGAAAAATATTGATTTATTGTCAAGTAAAGTTGTTGATCAAGCAAAGTTGGTGGAAAATATAATTTACGAGTCTGGTTATGTGAATATGTGGCACAATTCCAAAAAGATAGAAGCAGAGGGAAAAATTCAAAACATATTGGAATTTATTGGAATTATAAAATCGGATTTTGAATCAATCCCGGAATTTTTGGAATATATAACTTTGTTTACAGAAAAAAATAATAATGATGATATAAATCAAGAATATGTATCCCTTATGACTTTGCATGCTGCAAAAGGGCTGGAATTTGATATAGTATTTTTGCCAGGGTGGGAGATGGGAATTTTTCCAAATGAAAAAAGTTTGGCGGAAAATATGCAATCATCAATAGAGGAAGAAAGACGACTTGCCTATGTTGGTATTACAAGGGCAAAAAAGATTGTAGAGATATTTTTTGCTGGATCTCGCCGGACATTTGGGCAATATCAACAAAATTTACCATCTGTGTTTTTAAAAGAATTGTCAGCGGATGATATTGAATTTCAAAGCTATGCAAATATATACAAATTTTAGTACAGATTTTTTCACTTGTATAAAGAAAATTTTAATTTTATTATGAAAACAAATGACAGGGTGTGACAACCCTCAATGAGTGAGCATCATTTTTTTTAATGGTGTTTTGTGGGTTATCCTACTGCAAGGTAGGAAGGTATAGAAATACCCAATACTATACACTATTTGCATTCATTGATAGTTGCTAACTTCCTATCAAAACAGGGAGAGACTATATGAAAAAAACAAAAATCAAGTATGCAATTTTGGTCAACTTATTGCTGTGTAAATCCGGTTCTTTTGGTGCAAGTGAAGCAACAAAGAAGCTTATACACGAGACGCTAGCAAAATATGGAATAAGTTCCGGGGGTAAGGAAATTTGTGGGAGACCGGATGAACCAATATGTGATAAACCAGGTTGCAAAGTAAAATGCAACAGGGTGGATGCAACAACTGGATTGAAAGCGAATAATTATTGGTCGCCAAGTGATAGGTTATGTAAAAGCTGTCCAGTTGGAACGATACTAAACAAAACAACATTCCAAAGCTGCAATCAAGTTGTATGCCCGGATGGTACAACTGGAATAAAAGTAAGTGGTGGAAATTGCCCCGCAGGGATGGATCTGTTTGCGCCAAGTAAAGGAATCTGTCCAGATGGGTACGAGTTAAAAAAAATCACAAATGGAAAATGTCCAGATGGAATGGAGCTTATTGATTTAAGAAACAATTGTCCGTCAGGATACGAAATGTTTAAACAATCATAACAAAAAGAAAGGAGAAAACTATGATGAAAAAAACTAGTAAAATAACTTTATTGATTGCAATGCTTGTGGCAACTATGGTAAACGCCCAAGAATTTTATACTTGCGTTCCAAAGAAAAGTTGGTGGAAAGATACTATAAATGAAAGTGTATCAAATAGTTTGCAAAATCCAGACAAGTTGGCAGAAATTATTGCAAATGGTATTGTAAATAGTAAAGAAAAAGAAAAAATTGCTATGTTGGAAATGAATTTAAAATTTGCAGAATCGCAAATAAATAATGATAAATATTGGCAACTAATGTATAACAATGATTTAAGAAATAGTTTAAACATTGGAATATATAAAGTGATAGTTGCAGGTGGTGCTGGTGGACGAGGTAGTTCTGATACTGGGCGTAGTTATGCTGGTGGTATTGGAGGACTTGGTGAAGTAGTTCAAAAAGTATTTTTGCTAAAAAAATGAAATATTATAATGCTTGTGTTGGATTTGCAGGAGAATCTGGAAAATCTGGAAAATCTGGAAGGTATGATGATTATTCGTTCGGTGGTGGAGGTGGAGCTGGCTCTGCTTTTGCCTTCGAAGATAAAAGTTTAGTAATAAATGTGTCTGGAGGAGGTGGTGGAGGTTGTAGAAGTTTTTGGAACCATATTGGAATAGGTGGGGGAGGAGGTTATGGATGTGCAGTTGGAGGTAAAGGTTTAGATCTAGACTCGGTAGACAGTTATGATAAAAATTGTGAATATTTTAGTTTTACTTCAGGGGGTAAAATATCATACTCTGCTATTTTACTAGCTAGTGGAATCCCTGGTAAAGGAAGTTGTGATGATTATAAAATAAAAAAAGAAAAAGGGGACTATACAGGATTTGATGGAGGTAAGGAATGTTCAAAAGGTGGTTATTTTATTAGAAACCTTCCTGATGATGAGGGTCGTGTAAATGCTGGTAGTTGTGCTTCATCAGGTAATGGAAATTCAGGTGATGGATATGTTAAAATTTATAAATATATAGGGTAATAAAAATACTGGTTATTTTATAATATTTTAAAAATTAATAGCCTATTTTCCTTTACAGAAAAATAGATTCCTGGTGGAATTGTTTTTTAAATATAACAAAGTTTTATTTATAAAAAAACATATAAAAATAGCTAAAAAACTGGAAAATTTATTTTTTTATTAAATCTGGGCGGGTTTGCTCTGTGAGTTTTTGGGATTGTTCATAGCGCCAGGTTTGTATGTTTTTGTGATGGCCGGATAGTAAAATATCCGGTACTTTTAAATCATTCCATATTGCTGGTTTTGTGTATTGTGGGTATTCAAGCATGCCATTTAATGTTTTTGAAAAGCTTTCTTCATGCAGCGAATCGCTTGAACCAAGTACGCCATCTTTTAATCTTGCAACTGCATCTATGATTGGGATAAGGGCGTATTCGCCCCCTGATAAAACAAAATCACCTATGCTTAATTCTGTGATGTTATAATATTCTATCACCCTTTGATCTATACCCTCGTAATGACCGCAGATAAAGGTTGTTTCCGGTTCTTTACTTAAACTTTCCGCTATGTTTTGATTAAAAACTTTACCCCTTGGTGATAAATAAATAATTGATCCAGCCGGTTTTTGTTTATCATAGCAACTATCAATTGCGCGACCCAATACGTCTGGTTTTAATAACTGCCCTGCCCCACCGCCATATATTGTATCATCAACAGATTTATAATTATCAATTGCAAAGTCGCGGATGTTTATAAGGTTCAATTTTAAGATGTTATTTAAAATTGCCCTTTTACACATAGAGATATTAAGAGATTCAAAAATAGCCGGAAAAAGTGTTAAAATGTTAACTTTCCACGAGGTGTTGTTCGTCAATTTCTATCTCCTTTGTATCTTTATTTACATGTTTTATTGAGTATTCGTTATAGGAAATAAGTGCTGTTTTTTTATCATTTCCGGTATTTATTTCCAAAATATCCCCTGCCCCATAATTTAAAATGTCGGTTATAATGCCAATTTTTTTTCCGTTTGATGTAGCGGTGAAACCTATCAGGTCGTTAAATAAAATTTCATCATTTGTGGTGATTTTATCACGAGGTGCAAAAAGTTCAATTCCTTTTAATTGTTCAGCTTCGTTTCTATCTGTTATATCATTTACATTTGCTATGATTGTGGAATTTTTCCCTGTTCCAACGAATTGAATGTTGTATTGATTATTTAGAGAATCGTAAAGTGGGGAATAGTTAAAAACATCCTTTGGATTGCAGGTGAAAGTTGATATTTTTACAGCGCCACGAATACCATGTGCCGAGATAATTTTTGCAACAAGGATTTTATTTGTATCTGTCATATATGCCCTTTATAAAAAATGAGTGCAATAATTATCACACTCATGATTTAAATTTAAACAAAAAAGTTTAAGCATTTTCTGTTGTAGTTTCAGTTGCTTCAGCAGGAGCAGATTCCGGTTTTTTATCTTCAAATTCTGCTTTTGCTTGCTCTTCGGCTTGTTTTTTTGCTTCTTCTGCTGCTGCAGCTTTCTCAGCAAGTTGTTTTGCACGTTCCTGAGCTTTTGCCTTTGGTTGTGGTTGTTTAGTTTGTGATTTAATAGTATATTTTTCCATCAAACCCGCATCACCCAAAAATCTTGCAACCCTGTCTGTTGGTTGTGCACCAGTTGAAAGCCAGTATTTTATTCTGTCAGATACAAGTGTTATTTTCTTTTCATCGCCTTTTTCAAGCATTGGATTATAAGTTCCAACTTTTTCAATAAAATTGCCATCTCTTGGATCACGGCTGTTTGCAACTACTATGTGATAAAATGGTCTTTTTTTTGAGCCGCGTCTTGCAAGTCTTATTTTAACTGCCATAATTTTTTACCTTTCGTTTTTATAATACAAAAAATGATAAAGAGCGAAACTCGCCGTTTATCACATATTCCACATATTTAAAATTTTATGAAATATAGATGTATTATAGAAAATTAAAAGAATTTGTCAAGTGTTTATTCAAAATTTTCTTTTAAAAATCGGTTAAAGGCTTCTATTATCCTTTCTTTTATTTTTGTGCTGTAAGAAAAGGTTAATTGTTTATCCTTTATAAAATCTTCCATATATATAAAAGCGCCGGTTATTGATGAATATTTTTCGTCTTTAAATTCTGCTGGCATAGCGACTGGAATTTCTGGTTTTGCAATTCTTATCAATTTATCAAATTTTTCTTTGAATAAATTTTCAACTCCAAGCATTTTTACACCACCAACAAGGATGATTTTTTCTATTGGAAAATTTTTTATAGTAAGCTTTATGTCATTTACTATTTTTTCAAAAGATTTATAAGTGATGTTTAAAATTTTATACAGATCTATTGTTGTTTTTTGTTCTTCACCTTCGGCATCTAAAATATTTATTTCTGCCGTTTGTGAAAAATCAATTGAATCCGGTTTTTTCACACCATATTTATTTTTTATTCTTACTGCCTCGTTATAATTTATATTAAAATATTTCATTAAATTTTTTGTTATTTTTGATGTACCACCAGAAAAATTATGGCAATAAATAAGTGTGTTGTTTTTCATAATTCCCAGCTGGATATTACCTTTACCTATATCTATTGTCATAGTTGTTAATTTTTGTTCATCGGTTGTAAGGGATGATATAATAGAGCTTCGGATTCCAGCAATTATATGAAAAACATCAAGCCCCAGTTTTTCAAGCAAGGTTTTTATTTCTTGATAATCTTCCACCGGTATAGTCAAAACATGACATTTTATTTCAAGTTTGTTTGCTTTTAACCCAATTGGATCTGCAACCTGTTTATTATTTACTTTATATATTATTGGAATTATGTGAATTATTTGCTCTTTATTTAAATCAACTATTCCTGTGTAATTTAATTTTTGTTTTATTTTATCAATTGTTTCTTGTGTGATTTCTTCGGTAAAAGTAAAATCATTTGTTGCAGTTATAAATTTTGAATTATAATCAAAACTTGATGTTATTAAAGCTGTGTCTTTTATATTAACACCGGATTTTTGTATTATGTTATCTTTTAAAGATTTAAGAGATGTTAAAAGTTTTGATCTGTCAACTATTTTCCCTGCAAATATACCTTGTGTTTTAACTTCTTCATTTGTTATAAATTCCAGTGTATTTTTATTATTTACTTTTATGACTTTACATAAAACACCGATTATTTTATCGCTGCCAATTTCAAGAAGTAAAATTGTGTTTAATTGTTTCATTTTATTTCCTTAATTTTACAAGAGGTTTATCATTGATCCTTAAATCCAAAACTTCTATATCCTTACTTAAAATTGAATCTGCAGTTTGCATCAAAAGCAATTTATCAAGACCTGATTTATAATCTTCTGGCAATTTCACAAGCAATAAATTTTCACCATCAAAAAATTTTAAGTTAAAACAAAGTTCATTTGTGATTTCAATACCACTTATATATTTTAATAAATCATTATATAATGACAGGGTTTTTAAAAATTGTGGCACAGATGGAATCATTATTTCATTTAAATTTTCTATATCAGTTATATGAACATCATCTGCATTTGAAAATTTAATACGAGTGCAAAAAACATTTTCTTTTAATAATTGTCCATCTTTTGTGATAGGATAGTTTTCAATATCACCGGTTATTTTGTTAACTTCTTCTTTACATGCTATTACATCATAAGGTTTTATTATTATTTTAAGTGTGTTTGGATACATCCTTATCACTGCCAAGTTTTCAATCCAAGCTGTTTTTTCAAGTTCATTGTAAATTGTTTTTAAATTAAGCCCTGTTAAATTATCAACATTACTTACAAAAGGGACAAGTTTATTTTTAATTTGAAAATGTGCAAGTTTGTGTGGAATGAAAAGTTTGCCAGTAAATTCAATTTTTATATTGTTTAAAATATCAACTTTTTGTATAATAAGTTTGTTCCTTAAAATAAAAATAGTTGTTATTATTGTGATAACAGACAATATAATAAGAATATAGTATTTTAATTTTATAAAAAAATCTTTCATATCTTTTAAAATTTTAATGTTTTTAAATTTATTTACTATATAATAGCATAAAATTTGAAAAGAACAAAACTATATGTCAAAAATTCGCATTTATAATGAACAAAATTTGTCTTTGGGTGCTGAAATTGTTATTTGCGGCAAAGATTTTCATTATCTTAAAAATGTGATGCGGGTAAAATGTGGATTTATTGTGTATGTTTTTAATGAAATGTGTGGAGAGTTTGAAGCAAAAGTTATTGATATAAAAAAAAATGATTTAGTTTTGAATTTGGTTTTGCAAACAAGAAAAAGTGATGATGAAAAATTACCTGATACAGAAATAATTTTTTCTCCTATCAAACATAATAGACAGGATTTTTTAATTGAAAAAACTTGTGAGTTGGGTGTGAAAACTTTATCACCTGTTTTGACGAAAAATTCTGCGGTTAAAGATGTAAATATTTTAAGGATGAATGAAATTGTAAAACAAGCATCCGAGCAGTCAAGACGACTTTCAATTCCAAAAGTAAATAAACTTGTTTCATTTACAGAAAAGATTGCAAGTTTTGATTTTAATATGCGGAATTTAATTTACCTGGATGAAAGGGTGGAGATTAAAAATAAAGCTGGGTTATTACAACAATTACATGATAAACCAGTTTCTTTTTTAATAGGACCAGAGGGTGGTTTTGATAATAGTGAATTTGAAATATTGTCAAAAACACCGGCTGTAAGTATATCACTTGGTTCACAGATTTTAAGGGCGGAAACTGCTGCAATGTCTGTATTATCATTATATAATTTATTATAATATGACCGGAATTTTGGAAAATAAAAATGACACTTAGTGAAAAAAAAATAAGACTTAAAGAACTAACCGCATTACTTAAAAAATACAATGATGAATATTATAATAATGATAATCCAAGTGTTAGTGATTTTGAATATGATAAGTTGAAAATTGAGACTTTAAATCTGGAAAAAGAGATTTTTACACCAGATTTATTTAATGATAACAAAAATTTAATTTCAAATATTGTTGGTGCAAAGGTTAAATCTGGGTTTAAAAAGATAGAACATAAAGAACCCATGTTATCACTTGAAAACTTGTTTACTGATGATGATTTACAGGAATGGTTTTTCAAAATAAAAAAAGATGTAGGTATAAATGCAGATAATTTTGAAATAGTTGCAGAATATAAAATTGATGGACTGGGTTTTAATGCGCGTTATGAAAATGGTATTTTTGTAAGTGCATCAACAAGGGGTGATGGTTATATTGGTGAAGATATAACAGAAAATTTAAAAACAATTAAAACTTTACCTTTAAAAATTGAAAATGCACCGGATATTTTAGAAGTGCGCGGCGAAGTTTATATGTCAAAGCAAGATTTTTTAAACTTGAATGCAACACAAGAAAGTATTGGGGAAAAGTTGTTTGCTAACCCAAGGAATGCTGCTGCTGGTTCGCTTCGTCAACTTGATCCAAACATTACAAAAAAAAGAAATCTTTCAATTATTGTTTATGCGTTTGGTGAAGTTTCAAATAAAACATGGAAAAGTCAAAGTGAATTTTATGAATTTGCAAAAAATGCTGGGTTTCCAATACAACCAAAATATATAACTGCTAAAACTTATGATGAACTGCTTGCTTTTTATAATGAAACTGAATTTTTAAGGCATGAAATTCCGTTTGATATTGATGGAATAGTTTATAAAATAAATGATTTTGAATTACAAAAAAAACTGGGTTTTATTGCAAGGGCACCAAAATGGGCGATAGCGCATAAATTTAAACCAGAAGAAGCAATTACAATTATAAATGATATAATCTTGCAAGTTGGCAGAACGGGTGTTATTACTCCGGTTGCTGAACTTTCTCCTGTTAATGTTGGTGGGGTGATAGTATCACGGGCAACACTTCACAATTATGATTATATAAACAATCTTGATGTTAGGATTGGTGATACAATTATTATAAAAAGAGCAGGGGATGTGATACCTCAAGTTATAAAAGTTTTGATTGAAAAAAGACCGGAAAATAGTAAAAAATTTGTGATGCCAGAAATTTGTCCTGTGTGTCAAAGCCTGTTAGTTAGGAAGCAAGATGAAGTTGCGTTTAGATGTTCCAATATAAAATGTCCGGCACAAGAGATGGAATATTTAAAATATTTTGTTTCACGTGATGCATTTAACATAGATGGGTTGGGAGCAAGTAAAATTGAATTGTTTTATAAAAAAGGATTTATAAAAAAGCCAGCTGATATTTTTATTTTTGTTGATAAATATAAAGCAGAAATAAAAAAAATGGATGGTATGGCGGAAAAATCATTTAGAAATTTAGTTAATAGTATTGAAGATGCAAAAAATATAAACCTTGCTAAATTTATTTATGCGCTTGGGATAAATAATATTGGTGAGGCAACTTCAATCATACTTGCCAACCATTTTAAAAATTTCGAAAATTTCAAAAATGCCAGCATAAAAGATTATATGGATATTTATGGAATAGGCGAAATCATGGCAATTGAAATAAAGCAATTTTTTAATAATACATCTAAAATGCTGGAAATTGATGAATTATTAAAATATATCAATATAAAAAATCCAGAAATAAAGGAAATTGATAAAAATCACCCACTTTTTGGTAAGATAGTAGTTTTCACCGGAAGTTTAAAACGTTATACCAGGACAGAAATTGAAAATATTGCAAGAAGTTTTGGTGCAAATCCAACCAGCAGTGTAAGTAGCAAAACAAATTTTGTTATTATTGGTGAAAATGCAGGATCTAAATTAAAAAAAGCGCAGGAATTAAATATAAAAGTTATTACAGAAGATGAATTTTTAAAAATGTGTGGAAAGTGAAAATTCTTGTAAAATCAAATTTTTAACATTATAATATTTACAGGCAATTTTGAATCCTTTGTTGATATAACAATAAAACAAAGTGATTTATTAACAAAAAAAGGAAAAAACTATGAAAAACAAAGTATCAATGTTAGTTTTGGCAAGTGTTGTAATGGTAGCTGGGTGTAGCAGTAAAGGTGGAGTATATCAAAAAATGCAACCTGAAACACAGACACAAAAACCAGGTGGAAATACGCCAACACCAACTCCAAAACCAGAAGTACCAAAAGATATTGCAGGAAAGTTGGCACAATTACCATCTGGCACAGAATTTAATTCTAATAGTGGTGATGTAGGATTAAAAAAAGTTGGAGATAAATGGCAATATACAGTAAAAGATAATGAACAAACTTTTGCTTTTGATGTAAATAAAATGAAAAAAGGTGAAGTTTTTGATGAAACAGAATATAAAAAAATGAAGCATAAGTTAAATAATTCAGATGGTACAAGTCAAATTGTTGAAATGGATACAAAATTAAAAATTGCAAAAAGTGATTTAAGTTATGGTAATTATGGATTTTTAGAATTTTTAGTACCTTTTGGAGGTAAAAAAGTAAAAGCTTATGAATCTGTGATTTTTACACAAAAGGATAAAGAAGTTCCATTTGTGAAACCAGAACAAGATATAACTTTTTCTGGTACAACTAGTGCAATATTAACAACAAGAGAACCGGGAAATAAATTTTCTTATGATAATTTAACCGGAACTGCAAAAATGACAATAGGTGCAAATCAAACAACGGGCGACCTTATTTTTAAATATAATAAATGGAATAAAACAATGACTGTAAAAAATGTAAATTTAGAAAATGGTACTGTTGGTGATGTTGATACTTGGAGATTGTCAGATCCTAATTTACATTTTATGAATCGTGAAGATTTAAAGCCTGTTTGGAAGCATAAAATTCTTGATAATAAAGAAATAATTGGTGGATATAAAGTAAATATGCAACAAGGTACAACTGGTTATACTCTTGATGGGGTGTTTGGAATGAAAAAGCAATAATAACATATTGCAATTTATTTAACACAGCACGTGAAAGCGTGCTTTTTTATTATTATTCATGGCAGATGAAATCACCTGATATTTCATGAAAATTCCGGTAATTTTTATCAACTTTAAACAATAAATTTTATTCTTATTTACAATAAAAAACTATTTTAAAAGGTAAAAAATGTCTGGTTTTTATTCTTTGATACTATCTATTTTAATATTAAGTTCTGTGATATTTAAATCTTTTGTTGGGTGGTTTTCTATAATCTTTAATACTTTTTTCCATTCAAAAATTGCTTCTCGGTTTCTGCCCATTTTATTATAACAATCACCAAGATTATTTATAATATTCGCGTTGGTTGGATCAAGATTTTTTGCAAGTTCAAACATTGAAAGTGCAGATTTAAAATCATTTTTTTTATAAAAAGCCAGTCCTAAATTATTCCAAAGTGCGCTGTTTATTGGATTTTGATTTAATGCCTTTTCTATTAAATCAATACCTTTATTAAGATCTATATTTTTATTTATTAAAATATTTGAATAGTAAGTTAAAAATTGATAGTCATTGTTTTTTAATTTTTGTGCCTGTTTAAAATCTGTTAATGCTTTATCATAATCACTATTTTCATAGTATGAGATACCACGTTTATAAAATATTTTACCTTTAAAACTATCATTGTTTGTTAAATTTATTGCTGTTGTATAATTTTCAATTGCTTCTTTATAATTTTTATCTTCTCTTAAAAATTCAGCAATATTATAAAAAAATACTGGGTTTTTATTGTATTTTGTTAATAGATTTTTATATTCGTTTATGGCATTTTTTCTGGTATTTTCATCTTTTATCATATATTCAATTTTTGTATGTTCCATCAATTGATATAAATAATGATTTTGTGGAACAGGCATTAAAAAAGCATTAAACATTTCTTTATTTTGCAACTTTTTATAAATTTCGGCTGTTATTAAATCTGCCATATAAAATTCTTTATCAAAATAGTTTACAAATGACAAGGTTGTTAAAAAATCTGTATAATTTTTTTCATTATGTAATGGAAAATTTATATAAGCAGTGTCAAAAATTGCCTTTGCCATACCTGTATTTATATCTTTAATACCAGTTGGAATATAGGTTTTATTTTTGTATGTTTCATATAAATTAAAACTTGCAAGGGATGTTGGATTTTTTTTGTAATAATTTTCTAAAATCTCAAAAGCTTTTTTTTCTTTTTTTGTTTTTATATAAAATGCTGTGATTTTTTCTATGTCATAAATATCCGGCTTTTCCGATTCAATTATTTCATCATAACATTCAGCAGCAAAAATTTTTTCACCACCAAGTTCTGCAATAAGACCAAGATTCATTAAAATATATTTTCTGTATCTTTCGTATTTTTTATTTTCAAGAAAAGATTCCAGATAATCCAATGATTTTGAATATTGTTTTAATGCTGCTAAATTCCATGCATAAAGTAAGATTTTTGTAAATTTTTTATCATCTATTTTTTTTAAATAATTTATGGAAGTTTTATAATCTTTTTTATAAAAATAATATTTAAATAAAAAAAGACCGGCAGTTATATCATTTTTATCTTTTTTTAATGTTTGTAGTCCAAGGTTTTTAACTTTATTTATATCATATTTTTTTGGTATTGTTGTAAGTAAGTAAGTTTTTATATCATTATCTTTTTTATGAAATTTTTTTATTGTTTGATAATCATTATTTTTACCTGCAAATTTTTCACTTAAAAAATTACCATATTTATTTTCTGTAAAATTATATTTATTTTGTATTTCAATTTTTGCATTTTTGTATGGCAGTTTGATTATTATAAAATAAATTATAAATATAGGAATAAAAATAAGTTTTAAAATATTTTTCATAGTGGTTTTGTTTTCTTTATTTTTATGTTATTATATCATAAATAATGTTTATAGAAAAGTTTAAATTTTAAAATGATTGATAAGAAAATTTTTGATTTATATATTGAAACGCTTTTAAAATGGCAAAAAACTATAAATCTTATCAGTAATAGTACAATAAATGATTTATGGGAGCGTCATTTTGAAAATAGTTTATTACTTACCTCATTTTTAAAGGATAAAAAAAATATTTTTGATGTTGGAAGTGGTGCTGGTTTTCCGGCTTTGGTACTTGCTATTTCAGGAATTAAAAATATCACCCTTGTTGAAAGTGATGAAAGAAAATGTATATTTTTAAATCAGATTAAAAATCTGTATAATTTGGATGTGAATATTTTAAATTGCAGAGTTGAAAATATAAAAAATGTAAAAGCAGATGTTATTATTGGACGTGCATTTGCAAGTATAGAAAATTTTATAAAACTTACTTTTAATATTATAAATAAAAATACAGAATTTTTTTTATTAAAAGGTGTTAATGTGAAAAGTGAGATAGATGATGCAATGAAAAAATTTTGTTTTGATTATAAAGTTTTTAAAGTAAAAAATGGAAATATTATTTACATTAAAAATATAACTAAATTATAAATAAATATAATAGTTGTTGTTGTATTGTTGATAATGTTTATAAAATTTTATTCACTTATTTATTCACGGAAAAAATTAAAATTTTAAAATAAAATTGTTTATATTTACTATGTTGTGCGGAATCTATTAACATGTTTATAACTTTTATAAAAATTTATGATTGTTAGTAAAAATGTTAATAACTTTTTAGTTTATAAAAATATAGATAAAAAATGAAAGTTATTCACAATCTATTAACAATTTATTCACATATTTTTATTAAAAAATAAAGGTTGATTTTTGTTTATAAAATTTTTATAGTAATGTGGTCTTTTGGGGTGTTGCCAAGCGGTAAGGCAGCGGATTTTGGTTCCGCCATTCGTTGGTTCGAATCCAGCCACCCCAGCCAATAAGAGTTTTAAGGAGTGATTATGAAAAAGGTTGTATCTCAAACTAATATGTTGACTCAGGATGAGATAGATAAAATTTTATCTGTTGTGCATAATGAAGATACCAGGTTTAGTGATCTTGCAAAACATTATCATGCACTTAAAAATCAAAGGATTATGAAATTTTATAATTTTGCAGATCCTTTACATGAATATATTCCTTATATTATTGCAAATAAAAATCCATCTATTGCTGTGGAATTTAATAAATTTATCAAAAATATTTTGGTTTTAGAGGCAAAAATAAATAACCTTATGGATAAGTTAAGATTTAAAAATAGAAATGAAAAAGTTGATAAAAATTATGAAGATTTACTTTTAAAATTAAAAAATAGTGTAAAAGGGTATGAAAGTTTAGTTTTGAAATATTTAACTTTAAACGATTTAAAAAAAGAACTTTTGAAAAATCAAAAACAGAGATAAATTTTTATGTATGAAAAAATTAAAATAGGTGCAATTTACAAGCATTATAAAAATCATCAATTGTATCAAGTGATAGCTGTTGGAAAAAATTCGGAAACTTTAGAAGATATTGTGATTTATAAAGCTTTATATAAAGGAAAAGATTTTCCAAAAAATCAGGTGTGGTGTAGACCTCTTTCAATTTGGCAGGAAAAAATTGATGGAAAACCAAGATTTGAGATAGTTGATAAAATGCTGTATGATGTTATTGAATTTAATTCTTTACAAAATAATAAACAGAGATAACTTTTTATCATTTGACTTAATGTTTGGAAATAGTATTATTTAGTTCATTATTTTTGGGGTGTCGCCAAGCGGTAAGGCAGCGGTTTCTGGTACCGCCATTCGTTGGTTCGAATCCAGCCACCCCAGCCAGTAAATTTTTAAGGAGTGATTATGAAGAGTTTTGAAGATCATAGTATGTTGTTTATGATTTTAGGTAGGAGTACAGGTGATATTGTTTTCGCAGAGTTATCAAGGTTGTATTATTCAATTAAAGATCAAAGACTTGAAAAGTTTTATGATTCATCAGATAAGTTAGAAAAATATGTTCCATATAATATTGTTGTTAAAAATCCATTTATTGCAGTTGAATTTGATAAATATATAAAAAAATTTTGGTTTTAGAGAAAAAAATAGAAGAACAATTATTAAAAATTGTATCAAAAGATAAAAAAGATAAACAATATTAAAATTTATAGAGATTTAGTTTTAAAATATCCATCACTTAATGATTTGAAAGATGACCTTGTTAAAAACCAAAAACAAAGATAATTGTTTTATTGTTTGACTTGAATTTTTATTAAAAGTATATTTTTTTTGTTATTTTGGAATTTTTGTATGGGATTAAAAAAATATAATTTGTGGGAAAGGATAAAAAGGGTTGTTAAGTACAGGTTATTTATTCCTGTGAAACGTGTAAAATTGCCACCTGTTGTAAAGGCAAGGGGGATTGCGGTTGGTGTTGCGTGGGCTATGACCCCACTTATTGGAATACAAATGTGGCTTGTGTTTATAACTTGGGTTATTTTTAAAAAATTTTTCAAGTTTGATTTTTCTCTTGCTTTGGGGCTTGCATTTACTTGGATTACGAATGTTATAACTATGATTCCGGTTTATTATGTGTTTTATATAACTGGTCAATTTATGCGTGGTGGTGTGGTTGATAGTTCCGGTTATAGTATGCTTGTTGGTGTGGTAAAAGAAAATTTTATGGGGGATATTTCTTTTCTTGATAAATGGACTTTGATTTTTAAAATTTTGCTTAAAGATTGGGGTGTGTCAATGGTTGTTGGATGTATTCCTTGGTGTATTATTTCAACAATTATTTCTTACAAACTTGCAATGAAATACGAGATGAAAAGGCAAGAAAAATTAAAAATGCAAAAAATTTAAAAAAATTTATTTTTGCTCTTGAAATTCAATTTTATGATGCATATATGTAGAGTACGGCAGGGGTGGATTCTATCCAAAATTTCCACAATAGATATATTTTTCTTGTATAAGAATTTTTTTTATTTTAGTATCGGTAATAAAAGGGTCTGAAAGCCCTCAATGAGTGAGCATCATTTTTGGTGATGTTTTTGTAATGTATCCTACTGCAAGGTAGGAAGGTGTAGGAATACCCAATACTATACACTATTTACATTCATTGATAGTTTTCAGCTTCCTATCGAAAAGGAGGATGATATGAAAAAAACAAAAATTAAGTATGCTGTTTTGCTTGTGTTATTGCTCTATAAATCCGGTTCTTTTGGGGCAAGCGAAGCAACAAAAAAACTTATACATGAGACGCTCGCAAAATATGGTATCAGTGCCGGGGGCAAAGAAGTTTGCGGGGGTGATGAAGAGCCAATCTGTAATGAACCAGGATGTAAAGTTAAATGCAACAGGTATGGTGCAAACAACTTTTGGTCGCCAAGTGATAGGCTTTGTAAATCTTGTCCGGTTGGAACGATACTCAACAAAACAACATTTCAAAGTTGTAATCAAGTTGTATGTCCCGATGGTACAATAGGGATAAAAGTTTCAAACGGAAATTGCCCCGTAGGAATGGACTTATTCGCACCAAGTAAAGGAATCTGCCCAGAGGGATATGAACTAAAAAAAATCACAAATGGAAAATGTCCGGATGGTATGGAACTTATTGATTTAAGAAAGAGCTGTCCGTCTGGATATGAAATGTTTAAACAATCATAACAAAAGAAAGGAGAAAAATATGATGAAAAAAACTAGTAAAATAACAATAATTGCAAGCTTGCTTGTTGCGAGCGTAGTCAACGCCCAAGAATTCTACACCTGCGTTCCAAAGAAAAGTTGGTGGAAAGACACAATGGGTGAAAGCATAAGAAATAATGTTCCAAGTGCAGATAGTTTGGCGGAAGCTGTTGCTAAAGGAATGAAAAGTTTGCAAAAAGATGAATGGCAACTTATAACTAGGATAGATTTTTCTAAAATATTAAACGATTCTAATTTAAGTAGTCAAAATCTAGTAGTTAGTGATAGTTTTTTGTTGCCTGGAAGTTATAAATTTAAGTTAGTATTAAAAAATAAAAATGGTGTTTTATTAGGTAGTTTTCTAACTATTACAACTCTTAATAATAATGAAAAATTATTTTTTGATTCGTATGCGATCAGTTGTTTTTATGAGTACCATATAAATAAAGTGTTGGATTTTATAAAAAAATATAGTTTAAATGCATTAAAGTTTGTGCAGAATAGAAATCTAATAAATTTGACAAATTGTGATTCTAGTAATAACTTCTATAATATTGGAATAGGTTTGGTGAGGGTTGGTAATGTTGTTTTATTTAGTTATGAACATATATCTAAATACTATAATGATAAATTATATGATGAAAATTTTGTTGTGAATGAAAGAGTTAATGATTCCAATTGTAAATGGTTATCACAAAATCCATTAAATATATTTAGGTACTCAACTTTGGAAGTTTATAAACAAGAATAGTTTAATAAAAAATGTAAAAAATTTTTATTTTGTTCTTGATTTTTGAAAAAATAATGATTATATTATAACTAACCAAGGGGTAAACTATACCCAAAATACTAGCTATATAGTCTAAATTAAATCAAAAAATTTTTACTCTCATTGTGGTTTTGTTTTTGGCAAAGCTATGCTGATAGTGAATTGTGGGTGGGACGATAATTAACATTAACAAACAAAAAAGGAGAAAAATTATGTTTAAATATGATGATGTGATAAGCACATTAACTTTGGTAAATACGCTTGCAAGGGATCCAGATTATGGAAATTGCAAGCATGTAAAAGCTATAACTTGCGAGTTAGATGAAGCAAAAAATCTTGATTTTGAGATAGAGCAAAGTTGGGAGTTGTGTGCTTTTGAAAATAGTAATTTGCCTGTTTTAAAAGTTTGCAATTTTTGTAAGAAAGTTTTTAATGTGGAAAAATTTTTGCTATTTAACTTGCTTGTAAGAAATTTACAAAAATATTTTTATATAGGTGAAAATTTGATAATAATTTTGCAAAAAATGGTATTATACAACCTGCAATCGTTATTGGATTATGGGTGAAGAGTTTGATAATTTTTGCAGGCAAAAATTTTTCATAAAAAATATACTGGTAGACTATTTTTCATTAAAGAAAAATAGAGTTCTGGAGGAAGTTTTTATTTATTTGAACTAAAATCTTTAAGGATAGTATAAACTTTGTGGGCAAAAATGTTTAATATAAAAAATACTGCTAGACTATTTTTCAATATAGAAAAATAGAGTCCTGGTAGAGTTATTTTTATATTAACATAAATAGTTTATAGGAAAATAAAAGCGTAGAGTTGGAGTATATAGGGTTATAATGTAAAATTTTTATACTTGTTGTCTATTTTCCGTTATAGGAAAATAGAGTCCTGGAAGAATTTTTATATTAACATAATAATTTATAAAAAAATCCTATATTTTATTGTCAAAAAAATCATTGTAAAAAGTTAGTTGTCAACAGAAAAAGAAGAATAAAATTTGCAATAAAACAACAGGGTTTGTTTAGTTAACAATTTTTTGTTTCATAAGTGGTTATTGAATTTTCTTGTAAAAAATCTGTATCTATCTTATAATATTTGAAGATATGAGGGGAGTATGAAAGAGGAAATACTTAAATCTGTGGCACAGCCTATGGTGATATTTTATGCACCATTTTCTTTGTTTATAATGAACCTTGTTTTTTGTGTTATATTGATGGTGTTATTTTTAATGTATGGCAAGGGAACTTATGTTTTGTTTTCTGTGGTTTTGTTTGTAGTGCTTCATGGAATTGCTATTTTAATTGGAAAAAAAGAACCGCATATAAGTTCAATTATTGCAGCAAGAAGCAATATAAAAGTTAGAAATACAAAAAATGCAGTAAAAGAAAAAGGAAATAAATTTACACCTTAAAAACTATAGGAATATTATGTTTAATTTACAGCAATTATTGTTTTTTAAAATGACGGAAGTTGATTATTTGTTGTGGACTTTGCTGGTTATTTCTGTGTCTGTGATTTTTATGCTCCTTATTAGTAAAAATTCCAATATTTTTCTTAAAAAACCATTTGATACAAGGCTTGTTGATTATTTACCATTTAACAGGTTGTTAGATGATAAAAAAACTATACTTTGTTTAAATGGAACTCTTGTTAGGGTTTTTAAAGTAAAGGGAATGCCAGTTAGTTTTGCGGCGCGTGAGACAATTAAAAATTTGTTGGATGAGCGGAAAAAATGGATAGATAGTTTGGCAGAAATAAGTGTTGAGACAAGGATTTTTACTTTACGTGAAAAGATACATCAAGAGGCAAAAGTTAATGAATATAACAAGCTTTTAAAAAATATAAGTGAAAAATGGAACAAGGCACAAGCGGAAATTTTTCAAAATTTGCATTATATAGTTTTGTCTGTTAATGACAGAAAGGATGCAATTAAGGATTTAGATACTGCAAGTTCCAATCTTATGGCGATGCTTTCTAATTATGAAGCGGAAGTGTTAGTTGAGGATGGAAAAAGTGAAAGTCCGTTATCATTTTTTGCAAGTATTATAAACAGGGTTTCAAGGCCATCACCAGTTTCAAAAAATATGATTTATGATAGCATAAGTGAACTTTTGGTTGCGGATGAGATATTTTTTGATAATAAAGGAGTGATAAGGTTTTCATCTGGGTCAAAAAGAAAATACATGGCTGTTGTTGGTATAAAGCAGCAAGCAGGTGTTGTTGACGAGCAGATGTTAAGTGATATTTTATCCAAAAATTTTGAAGTAAATGTGGTGCATAATCTTTTCCCTATTTCAAAACTGAAAGCTCAAATGATACTTAATAATCAAAAAAATATGGCAAGTTCCACGACTTTTTCATATGACGTATTACGGCAATTTGATGATGCGCTGGCGTTAATAGAGCAAGGGGACGAAGATCACCAAACGCTTGTAAATTATGCGGAAACTTTTTTTGTAAGTGCGGATAGTTTGGAAGAGTTAGAAAAATCTGTGTTTGAGATAGAAAAAGTTTGCAGGCTTTATGGAATTACTCCGGTTCGTGAGGGTTGGGTTGCACAGGCTTCGTGGTTTTCACAATTTCCAACTTATGATAAATATCCGCGTATGTATAAAATGCTATCACGTGCGGTTGCAACAAGTTTTAATTTTGAAAAGCAACCAGAGGGTAAATCAAAATGTGATTGGGGTGAGGGGGCAATTTCTATATTTCCAACTTACCAAGGAACAGCGTATCAATTTCAATTTCATATTGATGATGCAGATGCTGCGGTGGCGCATACTGTTGCCATTGGTCCAACAGGTCAAGGTAAGACAACGCTTTATTCGTTTTTGGCTGGGCAATCGCTTCGCTTTAAAGATTTGCGGTGTTTTTTCTTTGATAGATACAGAGGAGCAGAAATATTTACTTATTCCATAGGTGGGGCATATATCAATTTTCAAGGTGATACAAAGGATGATACAATTAAAAAGGGTGGAACAACCGCTTATTTAAATCCGTTTAAGATTGATGATACTCCGGAAAATAGGGCTTTTTTAAGGCGCTGGTTAAAGGAAATTACACTTAATACTGATGCGTTTAGTGAGACAGAAATTGCAAGGGCTGTGACAACTTCGTTTGATTATTTAGATGTAAGTAAGAGAAGTTTAAAAAACCTTTATAAATCTTGTTTTTCTCCGGCTGGAAAAATGAGGCGAGAGTTATTCCGTTGGGTTGATGATAATCAATATGGCTTATTGTTTAATAATCAATCTGATAATTTAGATTTATCAAACAGGTTCACAACCTTTGATTTTACCTATATTTTTGAAGATGAAGTGTTGGCGCCTGCGGTGGTTAGTTATATCATGAACAGAATACAAAATATCACAGCCAGAACGGCGGATCCATCACTTATTATTATTGATGAGACTGCACCTATGCTTGCCAATACAGAATTTAGGAATAATTTTGTAATAGGACTTCAAGAGGGACGAAAAAAACGTCAAGCTTATTTGGCGGCATTCCAGCAACCCAATATTTTGGATAAGTTGGGTATAGGTGAAGTGGTAAGGGGACAATGTCAAACACAGATATTTTTCAGGAACGTTCAAGCAAGGATTGAAGATTATGAAAATTGGAATTTAACCAATAAAGAAATGGCATTTATTCAAGGAAAAATATTTAAAGATTTGAAATATGCTATTTTGTTTCGTAAGCCGTCAATAAACGAATCTGTGATTTTGAATGTGGATTTGTCCGGGCTTGGCAATTATTTACAGATATTTAATAGTGGCAGAAAGCAAGTTTTGATTGCGGAAGAATTAAGAAAAATACATGGGGATAAATTTGTGGAGGTTTATCTTGACAGCTTTTCTTAAATCTTTGTTTATTTTTGTTTTTGTTGTTATTTTTGATGTAAGGGCGAATGTTCCAAAGGTATTTACAACTATCAATTATGGAAATCCAGTTTATAAAAGTGTTGATAAAGCTGAGATTTTAAAAATATCACCAAATCACCGGATTTTGGGGTTAACGTTTGCGAATTTTCGTATGAAATATGATGCAGAATTTGAGCCTGTTGATGAGCAAAATGTTAGTTTGAAAAAAGTGTCTTTGTTGTTAGGTTATAAAAATTTAGATGTGTTGATAGATAGTAAGTATAAAAAAAATTCTTGTGAATATAAGGCAATAAAAGAACATGAAAAAGGGCATGTAAAAATTTATCAAAGTGAACTTAAACATTATGGAAATATGATTTTGACTGCGATAAAAAACAAGATTTTTGATAATAGTGATATGTTAGAAAATAGAAAGAAAGTAGAGATAGAAAAAGTTTTGGATGGAATTTTTAATTCACCGGAAGTTTTAGTTTTAAAAGATAAATTACAACAAGTTCTGGTTTTAAAAAATCAAGAATATGATAGTCAAGAAGAGTATTTAAGAGTAAATAAATTGTGTGATAATTGGTAGTTGTTTAATAACTTGATTCAACTTGTATTTTAGTGTAAAATAAAATGGATATTGTGTGTGCAATATTAAGGTGTGATTACCTTTGATAAGTGTCCGCGCGGACATAAAATGCCCTACGACCTTTTATGGTTGGTGGGCTGGTGAAATAAGGCTTTTTGCTGAATACACCGCACTATTCTTATCATAGTAATCAACCTCCAACCGCCTTTGTTTTGGTGGTATATTAACTTTAAAAAAAAAGGAGAAAAAATATGAAAAATAAGGTTAGTAAAATAGTTATAAGTATGTTAATTGCTTCGTTTTTTATGCCAAATCTGGTAGATGCAAAAATAAATGGAAGAAGAAGGAGTGCAGCAGATGGAGCGGTTAGAGAAAATTCTGTATCTAACTCTCTTGATACAAAAGTAGTTGATGGTTCTGTTGTTAATACTTCTGCTCCTATGCAATTAGATCCAAATTTTGGTGTAAGACAACAAACACAAGAAGATAAAAAAGAACTTAAAGAATTGCATCTTGCAGTTGCAGATTTAAAAACAAAAATAGGGGGTGTACAAGCTGTATGTGGTGGTATTGCAAGCAATCTTAACACTATTTTTAATTTAAACATGGCAACAACTTTTGTAAGTTCTGCTGGAGTAGGAACTGCAGCTTCGGCATTAGCTGTTGGAGTTATGAAAAATAAAGATGGAGTTGGAGAAAAGTCAAAAAAAACTTTGGGTCATGTGAGAACTGGATTGATGGCTGCCTCTGCTGCTACATCGGGAGTTTCTGTTGGAACAAGTGCTGCTGCAAGTGTAAATGCGGGACAGGTAGCAGAAAAAATGAAACAATGTAATGCTGTTCTTGGTGAACTTCGTTCAATTAACAATAAAGTAAAAGCACTTGTGGATTATAATAATAAGAAAGAAGAAGCGAAATCTATGTGGAGAGAAGATATAGAAAGATCTATGTATATAATTTCTTCGTGTAAGGGTTTTGATATGACAGATATAAATACTATTAAAAATAGTATGACTGCATCTGCGGTGATTTCCGGGATTGGAACTGCAACTGCGATTACTGGGACTGCGACTTCTGCAATTGCAAATACTGATATGCCGACACACTATCAAGGAACAGATCCTGTTGCTGTTTCAAATGCTATTAGAGCAGAAGAAAATAAAAGAAAGAAGCTTGATTTAACATCCAATATTATGGCTGGAATCACAGCTGGAACTTCACTTACAACTACTGCTGTAAGTGGTGCGGTTTTGAATAAAGCTAAAAAGCTTGCAGAAATAGCAGCTAGTTGTGAACGTTCATTTTAAATTTTTGTAAAGTTTTGTAGTATATTAGAAAGCACACGGCAAGTGTGCTTTTTTTGTGGTTTTTATTTATTCCTTGAATTTCGGGGAAAAGGGAATAAATTTAGGTTAAAATAATTTTGAAAAATTTTAAGGGTAAAGTTATGAAAAAATATTATAAAGAGACGGCTGTAAAGCCGAATTTTCCAGAGATAGAAGAGCAAGTTCTTAGATTTTGGAATGAGGAAAAAGTTTTTGAGGAATCTGTTGATAAAAACAGGGGCGATGAGTTTGTTTTTTATGATGGACCTCCGTTTGCAAATGGGCTTCCTCATTATGGACATGTACTTCAAAGTTATACAAAGGATAGTGTTGCAAGGTATCAAACTATGCTTGGTAAAAAGGTAAAAAGACGCTGGGGGTGGGATTGTCATGGGTTGCCACCTGAACTGAAAACTGAAAAAGAGCTGGGTATTAGTGGAAAAAAAGCCATAACAGAGTATGGAATAGATAAGTTCACGAATAAATGTGAGATGGATGTTTTAAAATATACCGGTGAATGGAAAGGTATTGTTAACAGGTTGGGTCGTTGGGTTGACATGGATAATTCCTATAAAACTATGGATATAGATTATAGTGAAAGTATTTTGTGGGCTTTTAAGCAACTTTATGAAAAAGGTTTGCTCTATGAGGATTTTAGGATACTTCCTTATTCTTGGGCGGCGGAAACTCCACTTTCAAATTTTGAGGTGAATCAAGGTTATAAGGATACAACCGATAAAACTGCCACTGTTAAATTTACTCTTGAAAATGGGTTAAAACTTCTTGTTTGGACCACGACACCTTGGACTTTGCCATCAAACCTTATGGTTGCAGTTGGAAAGGATATTTCTTATTCTGTGTTTGAACTTGATGGTGAGAGTTTGGTTATTGCAACAGATCTTGTTAAAAATTATAAAAAAGAGCTGGGTTCTGCATTTTTTGTTAAAACAATTATGGGGTCTGATTTGGTGGGGATTCATTATGAACCGATATTTCCATATTTTAAAGATTACAGGGAAAAATATGATGCGTTTCAAGTTGTTGCAGGTGATTTTGTATCAACCACAGATGGTACAGGAATAGTTCATATTGCCCCAGGATTTGGTGAGGATGATTATAATTTATGCAAAAAATTTAATCCTGAATTTCCGGTTTTATGTCCGATAGATTCATGTGGTTGTTTTGTTGATGAGGTGGTGGATTTTGCAGGAATGCAAGTTTTTGATGCGAATGAGAAAGTGTTTGAGAATTTGAAATCAAGAAATATTTTGTTTAAAAAAGATCAAATTACTCATTCATATCCATTTTGTTGGCGTACGGACAAGCCACTTATTTACAGGGCGATAAGTTCATGGTTTGTGTCGGTTGAAAAAATAAAGGATGAAATTATTGCTGCGAATGAAAATATTACCTGGATACCAGAGCATATAAAATATGGTAGGTTTGGAAAATGGCTTGAGGGTGCGCGTGATTGGTCCATTTCAAGAAACAGGTTTTGGGGTGCGCCAATTCCGGTATGGAAATCAAACAATCCAAAATATCCACGTGTTGATGTGTTTGGTTCTATTGCCGAGATAGAAGCGGCATCAGGTCAAAAAATTACCAATTTACACAGACCATATATAGATAAAATAACATATAAAAATCCGGATGATCCAACAGGTGAAAGTATGATGGAAAGGATTCCAGATGTTTTTGATTGTTGGTTTGAAAGTGGTGCTATGCCCTTTGCATCTTGTCATTATCCATTTGAAAACAAGGAATGGTTTGAAAAGAATTTTCCAGCAGATTTTATAACAGAAGCAACGGATCAAACAAGGGGTTGGTTTTATACTTTGATTGTGCTTTCAACTGCACTTTTTGGTAAAGCTCCATTTAAAACTTGTTTGTGTTCGGGGTTTGTGTTTGATGATAAAGGGCAGAAATTATCAAAGAAGCTTCAAAATTATAGTGAACCAACAGAATTTTTTAATAAATATGGATCTGATTCTTTTCGCTGGTTATTGTTGTCATCGCCACTTTTAAAAGGTGAAATTACAAAAATTTCAAAAGAAGGAAGTGAGATTGCAACAACTGCAAGAAAGGCAATAATTCCATATTATAATGCCTATCATTTTTTTACTTTGTATGCGAATGCGGATAGCATAAAGGCAGAATATGATACCAGCAGCAATAATATTTTGGATAAATATATTTTATCAAAGTTGGATTTTGTAAAAGAAAAAGCAAAAGAATATATGGATACTTATAACATATCTGCTTTTTGTTTATTAGTTGAAAACTTTTTTGATATTTTAAATAACTGGTATATAAGGTTGTCGCGTGAAAGGTTTTGGGGAACTTCGGTTGAAAAAAGTGTACAGATAGAAGCGTTTAATACTTTGTTTGTGGTGATTACAGATATATCAAAAATAATTGCACCGGTTATGCCGTTTATAAGTGATTATATTTATAAAAATTTAACAGGTGAAAAATCGGTTCATTTGGCAGATTATCCAATAGCAAAAAATAGAGATGAAAAATTGATGAATGATATGGATAATATTATTTCAATTTGTTCGGCTGTAAAGGGGCTTCGTGAAAATGAAAATATTAAAAACAGACAACCACTTAATAGTGTAAAAATTTGTAGTAAAAATATAGAAAACATAAAGCTTTTTAATGATTTATTACTTACAGAATGTAATGTGAAAGAAGTTATTTATGATGTGGCAACGGAAAAGTATGCAAAAAATATGCTTTATATTTATACGCCGATAGTTGGTAAAAGGTTAGGTTCAAAGTTAAAGGATATAACAGCAGCAAAAAATAATAATGATTACAAGATTGAAGATAATAAATGTTATATTGCAGGTGAAGTGTTAGAAAAAGATGAGTTTGAAATAAAGATAGAGATTTTAAACGGGTTAAAGGGTAAGGCGACAAGTGATAATTCTGCGGTTGTTATACTTGATACTATTATTACAGAGGAGTTAAGGGTGGAGGGTATAATAAAAGATTTTATAAGGGCGATACAAGAGACCAGAAAGAACCTTGATTTTGATGTAAGCGATAGAATAAAGCTTTATGTTAATGCAGATGGTGATATGGCAGCAGGTATAAATAAATGGGCGGAAGTTATTAAAAAAACTGCGCTTGCAACTGAGATTATAGTGTGTGATAAGGCGTTAAAAAATACTCTTGAAAATACATCTATAACTTTTGATATTGAAAGGGTATAGTTATGGAAAATCGCGATAAAAATGCAAAAATATATTTGATGCTTACCAATACAGAAAATCAAAAATGTATTATTTTAACGCCCAATATTTTGCCAACTAGTGAGCCAGAAAATCCAGAGTTGGTTTATGATGGTGGTGAAAATGCGATACTTTACAGAAATAATACAGAGTCGGTTGTGATAGATAATATTCCAGAAAAAGAAAGGGACAACCTGTTAACTTTAAAAGAAATTTTAATAGTGGAATATGATGTGGCTAATGACAAACCGAATAAAGAATATATGGCTGGTGTTGTTAAAACGCGAAATTTAGAAAAGATTGTTTTTTAATAATTGTATTCTTCTTCTTCGCCGTCATCATCATAATTTTTTGATGGCTTTTTGGCAACATCCTCTAGAAACATTTCTTCTTCATTAAGTCTTGCTTCGTCTTCATCTATTTTTAATGTTTCAACTTCTTCTTCTTTTGGTGGAATGTTAACAAGAGTTTTTTTCTTAATAAATTCCAATTCGTCATCAGGTGTTAAATTTTTTTTACACTTTGGACAAACAAGAACAGGTTGTTTCATATCATAGAACAAAGAATTGCAAAAAGGACAGATATGTTTTTTACCCCAACTTTCTTTTGCCATAATAAACCTCCCGTTAGAGTTATTTTTTTTACAATTACTCTTATTTTATACAATGTCAAGTATTTTTGTGTTTTTTTGACAGAAATATTATTGAAAAATTACAGAGAATTTAATATTTTAAAATAAAGGAAAAATAAAAATGAAAAAAGATTATGATGTTATTGTGATAGGTGGCGGACATGCCGGAGTAGAAGCGGCAGCGGCAGTTGCAAGAATGGGTTGTAAAATTGCGCTTATCACTTTTTCAAAAAATAATATAGGTGAAATGTCGTGCAATCCGTCAATTGGTGGACTGGGCAAGGGGCATTTAGTTCGTGAAATTGATGCACTTGATGGTGTGATGGGCAGGGCGATTGACAAGGCAGGGACTCATTTTCGTATGCTTAATTCTTCAAAGGGTGCGGCAGTTCAAGGATTAAGGGCGCAAGCAGACAGAAAACTTTATAAAAAAGCTGTGATGGAGATTTTAAGCGAGTATCAAAATCTGTCAATTATAGAAGATGAAGTTTTGGAATTAAAAATAGAAGATGGAAAAGTTAGCGGAGTTGTTTTAAAAGCTATGGGAGATGTTAATGCAGGTGCAGTTGTTGTATCAACAGGTACATTTTTAAATGGTATTATGCATTGTGGAGAGACGCAGAAAGAGGGTGGTAGGATTGGTGAAAATGCAAGTAAAGGAATTACTGAATCTCTTAAAAAAGCCGGCTTTTTAATGTATAGGCTTAAAACCGGGACGCCAGCAAGACTTTCAAAATCAACAATAAATTATGATGTTTTGGAGGAGCAAGCAAGTGATGAAAATGTAGAGGGTTTTTCATATTTAACGGAAAAACTTTCACAGAAAAAAATTTCTTGTTATATCACTCATACAAATGAAAAAACGCATCAAATTTTGTTTGATAACAAAGACAGGACGCCACTTTATAATGGGCAGATTCAATCGATTGGTCCACGTTATTGTCCAAGTATTGAAGATAAGGTTGTAAGGTTCAGGTCTCATCCATCTCATCATGTTTTTTTGGAACAAGAGGGTTATGATTGTGATGTTATATATCCAAATGGAATTTCTACATCACTGCCAGTTGATATACAAGAAGAGTTTATTCACACAATAAAAGGTTTAGAAAATGTGAAAATTTTGCAATATGGATATGCAATAGAATATGATGCAATAGATCCTAGAGAGTTAATGCCGACCCTGTCATCTAAAAAAATAAAGGGGCTTTATTTTGCAGGACAAATAAATGGAACAAGTGGGTATGAAGAGGCGGCATCGCAAGGAATAGTTGCAGGTATCAATTCGGCTTTGTTTGTTTTGGGTAAGGATGAAATAACAATAGATAGAAGCCAGGGTTATATTGGTGTTTTGATTGATGATATTACAACGCTTGGTGTTGATGAGCCATACAGGATGTTTACTTCTCGCTCGGAATATAGGATAAGCATAAGGCAAGATAATGCGGATCAAAGGTTAACACCCCTTGGAATAAAAGTTGGATGTGTTGGTAAAAAAAGGCAAAATTTTTTTTATGATAAACAAGCAAAATTACAGAGATTAAAAAATTTATTGCAAGAGACAAAGATAACAAGAAAGATGTTAATTGATATGGGTGTAAAGGAATATAGTATCGCTGGGCTTGATGCTTATAGTGCATTAAAATATAGCGAGTTTGATATTTTGACACTTTCACAACTGGTGCCAGAAATTAAAAATTTTGACGTATCAATTATTTCGCAAATACAGATAGAGGGTAGGTATCAGGGTTATTTAAAAAGGCAAGAGCAAGATATTATTGCATATAAAAAAGATCAATCACTTAAGATTCCTTGTGATTTAGATTACAATAATATTGGTGGACTTAATTTAGAGCTAAGGGCGAAACTTAATGCTGCAAAACCCGCAACTTTGGCGTCTGCTGCGAGAATCCCAGGGATTACTCCGGCGGCACTTACTTGTTTATTAAAGTATGTTAAAAGAAGTTAATATTCTTTTTTCTTTCTTTTAAATAATTTTGGAATTGTAAAAAGTATTTTTAACATAACTTTAAATAATAATGCAATAATGTAGGTTAAAATTATAAACACTAACAGAGATGTTTCAATTTTATAACCAAGCCATGTGATTTGTACCACGCCATAATTTTCGCTTAACCATACAGCGATAAGAGAAAGTAAAAGTAATTTTATGAAAATTTTAAAAGTTTTTATAAACATGATTATACCTGTTTTTCATTTAATAAAGAGTTAAGGTTTTCAATTTCTTTGTTTAAAAGCAATTTGATTTTTTGATTTATTGTATTTTTTTCTTTTGCTTTGTTATACCAATCATAATCTTTGTGGGTGATAGGCAAAAGTTCAAATAATTTAACAGCAGATTCCAGGTTGTTTAAATGTAAATTTTTTTCAATTTCGGTTATTATTATTTCTGGATTATGGATATCTGTTTTATCTTTGAAATCAATTTTTCTTATTTTAATAAGGCTTAAAATCTTTTTTAAAAATTTTTGTCTTGGTGAAAACCCGGCTGTTTTTATATCAAATGCAATGGAACCCGCAATATTTTCAAATTCTTGTCTAAGGTCGTTATCGGTTGGAATTTTTCTTTTTATAAAAGTTTCAAGAAGTTCCGATAACTCTTTTACATCATTATTATTTTTAAAAATTGTTTTCATGGTTTCAAATTCTGTTGTGAAATTATTGCCATTTTCAAAAGCAGTTTTAAAAGATAAAAGAGAGATAAATTTTAAAATATTTACACCACGATATTTATTATTGTATTCTTCTATTTTATTAACTTTGTTTTCTATTAAATTAAGATAATTTTTATCAAATTTTAATTTATCAATTTCGGTTTTGATATCCAGTTTTTGTAAATCGCGAATTTTATTTACATAATTGTCAACAAGCTCTGTATTGATATTTTCAAGCTTTGTAAATTTTTCGTTCATTATTGTGATGGTTTTTTTTTGGGTTTTAAGCTCTATTGTTAAAAATCCAATAATCCAGATTAAAATAACAAATAAAAAGCAAAAAATTATTATTTGAAAAATGGAAAATTGATTATGTTTTTTATTATTTTCAACTATTTCTGTGATAACTTCGTGTGTTATGTTATTTGTATTGTTTTCTTGTTTTAACATTTTAATTTCCTTCTATTTGTTTTGACAGGTTATTTAATTTCCTTGCAATATTGACAATTTCATCTGCGATTGCATCTTGGTTAAAAGTTGATTTTAATTCTTCTTGTAATTTTAAAAGTTCATTGTTGCTTGCAACAAGTTTTTGTTTTAATCCATCCAATTCGCCATATTTTAAAATACAAGTCATAAGTAAAAGAGGTTCATTGTTTAAATTACCAAACATTTTTTTAAGTTCAATAACTTTGATATTTATTTGTTCTGCTATGTTTAAAATTTGCTCTTCTTGACCGGCGCCACAATCAACAGAGTAATTTTTTTCATTTATTTTAAAATTTACGCTTGACAATTATTCAACTCCGTTCAATTTATTTTTTAACATAATTTTAAGTTGTTGTATTTCGGTTAAGGCAAAATTTATTTTTTCTTGTTTTTTTGTAAGTTCATTTTGTAATTTTATATTTTCTTTTTCAAGTGATTCATATTTTAATTTATACAAGGCAAGTTCTTCGTTATCCGTTGTTGAAAAATTTTTTAGATTATAAATTTTTTTTGACAATTCATCAGTTGTCAAATTTAATAATTCCAAAGATTTTTGTAATTTTTCTTTCATGCTTGCAATATCAAAAAAAAACTTTTAAAGTAAATAAAATATAAATAAGGTTTTGTTATAATTCAAGGATAAAAAATATGAGAAATTTAGCAAGAAAAAATACAGAATTAAGAAAAATAGAGTTAGTGCCAAGTGTAAGTAAATTTGCAGATGGATCTTGTCTTGTATCGTTTGGTGCAACAAAGGTTATGTGTACTGCGACAATTGCAAGTTGGGTGCCGTTTTTTTTAAAAAAAACTGGGACTGGTTGGATAACTGCGGAATATGGGATGCTTCCTGCTTCTTGTAGCGACAGGGTGGACAGAGAAGCAGTAAGAGGTGGACAAACAGGTAGAACACAAGAAATTCAAAGATTGATAGGCAGGTCATTTCGCTCTGTTGCCAATTTAGCGCTTATGGGTGAACGTCAAATAATTATAGATTGTGATGTTATACAAGGTGATGGTGGGACCAGGACTGCTGCGATAACTGGTGGTTATATTGCACTTTATCAGGCGGTTAAAAAATTGGAATTTAGGGAAAAGATAACAGGTATTTTAAAGGATCAAGTTGCTGCTATTTCATGTGGTATTGTTGATGGTGAAGTTTTATTGGATCTTGATTTTGAAGAAGACAGCAAAGCAAGTGTTGATTGTAATTTTGTTATGACACCAAACAATAGGATTGTTGAGATACAGGGATCTGGTGAAAAAAGTCCTTTTAGTGAGGCACAATTTAATGAGATGTTGGAACTTGCAAAAGCAGGGATGGCTGTTTTAATTGAAAAACAAAAACAAATTATAAAGGAGATATAATGAACGGAACGGAAAGACAAGCTTTGCAGGAGAAAGCTTTTATAAGGGAAGTAAGTGAAGATGTTAACAATGAAAAAATAGTTAACTTTTTAAAAAAGTATAAAAATTATATAATGGGTGTGATAGCTGTAATTTTGTTTATCACAATTTCAGTAAATTTATATGTTAGTTATAAAAAAAATATTTCATTAAAGCAGGCGCGTGAGTTTGAAAAAATTATTTCAAATGTTGCTGTTTCAAATAGTGGTAAAATTTTGGAACTTAATAAATTTATAGATAAGGCAAAGTTTGGTTATAAAGATGTTGCAAGTTTTTATGTGTATGCACTTTATATGGAAGATAATAAAAAGGATGAAGCAAAAGAGACATTAAAAAAAATTATAAAAACAACAAGTGATAAAAGTTTTAAAAATCTTGCAGTTATAAAATTTGGTGCAATGAGTAATTTAAGTGAAGATGATGTTAAAACAGCAAAAAAAATGCTTGGTGATATTTCAAAAGGACAGGCATTTTATGCAACATCAAAAATAGTTTTATCGTCAATTTTAGTAAATGAAAAAAACTATATGGAAGCAGAAAAAATTCTTGTTAAATTATCGCAAGATAAAAAACAACCGGAAAGTGTTAAAAATGAAGTGCAAAATATGCTTCATTTTATAAAAGCAAGTAAGTAAAGGTTGTGTTTGGGGTGGTATGAAAAAAGTTGTTAACATAAAGTTAACATTGGAAAGATGGCAGAGTGGTTGAATGTACTCGCTTGGAAAGCGAGCGTACCATTAGGTACCGGGGGTTCGAATCCCCCTCTTTCCGCCAGAGATTAAAAAATAAAATATTAAAATAAAAAGAAAGGGGAAGTTATGATTATAACAAAAGAGATGGTGAAAAAGTTTAATGATGATTTTCATAAATCAAAGTTGAATTTAGCAGTTGCAGGGGCAATTGCAAACAAGGGAATAAATAATGCTTCGCTTAATAACGAGCAGATAAGAAAACATAATTTTTTGTTTTCACATGAAACCAAAAGAGGGCAGATTACAAATCAAAAACGAAGTGGCAGATGTTGGATGTTTGCATCACTTAATACTGCCAGAATTGAAACAATGAAAAAATTTAATATGGAAACAATAGAGTTTTCGGAAAATTATACTTTGTTTTGGGATAAACTTGAAAAGTCAAATTATTTTTTAGAAAATATTCTTGCGACATTAGATGAAAAAATTGACAGCAGAATTGTGTGTTTTTTGCTTGGAAATGTAGTACAAGATGGTGGTCAGTGGGCTATGTTTGCTGGCATTCTTAATAAGTATGGTATAGTTCCAAAATATATGATGCCAGAGACTTTTCATTCTTCCAATACTGAAGTTTTGGTGGAAATATTGTCTTCAATGCTCAGAAAAGATGCGCAGATTTTAAGGGAAGGTTATAACCGAGGAAAATCAATTGAAGATCTTCGTAAATTAAAAGAGGAGTTTTTATCAAATGTTTATAGCTTGCTTGTGAAAGCTTTGGGTGAGCCACCAGAAAAATTTGATTTTGAATATAAGGATAAAGATAAAAAATTTCATAAGGATTTAAATTTAACTCCACAAGAATTTTTTAAAAAGTATGTAGGTTGGAATTTAGAGGATAAAGTTAGTCTTATAAATTCTCCAATAAATGAAAAATCTTATGGTAGAGCATTTACAATAAAATTTTTAGGAACAATTTATGAGGCTAAACGAGTAGAACACATAAATGTTCCAATTGAAGTATTAAAGGATGCTGCAATAAAATCTATTAAAGATGGCAATGCGGTTTGGTTTGGTTGTGATGTTGGTAAGATGTTGTTATCTGGTGGTGAAAATGATACAAAATTGGCATCTGGAATTATGGATACAAAAATTTATAATTATGATTTAATAATAGAAAATATGCCACAATTTACAAAAGCAGAAAGATTATTATATCGTGAAAGTAGATTAACTCATGCTATGGTATTTACCGGTGTTGATTTGGATGAGAATGGTAAGCCGATAAAATGGCAGGTTGAAAATTCTTGGGGTGATAAAGTGGGAGATAAGGGAATTTATTCTATGAGTGATGATTGGTTTGATGAATATAATTATCAAATTATGGTTGATAAAAAATATGTTGATAAAAAATGGCTTGCTGCACTTGAAAATGAAATAATAGAGTTAGAACCTTGGGATCCTATGGGAGATTTGGCATAAAATATTTTGTTTTATAAAAACTATGCAAGAAATTTTAAATGATTTATATAATTTAAAGGATGAGAAAAAAGCTGCCGTTTTAATGCGTTTTTTTCAATGTAAAAAGGGTGGGTATGCAGAATTTGACAGGTGGCTTGGAATCCCTAATCCACAGGTAAGGCAGGTTGTAAAAAAATATAAAAAAGCTGTTAGTATAGATGATATAAAAGTTTTGATTAAAAATGAGTATAATGAAGTTAGGTTGTGTGCTTTATTGTTGCTGGTTGAAATGTTTAATAAGGCAGATTTATCACAGCAACAAAAAATAGTTGATTTTTATTTACAATTTTTACAATATATAAATAATTGGAATTTAGTTGATTTAAGTTCTTATAAAATAATTGGTAAATATTGTTATAATACAAAAAATTATGACATATTGTATAACCTTGCAAATAGTAGCAATTTATGGGAACAAAGAATTGCAATAGTTTCAAATTGGTGGCTGGTTCACAATAAAAAGTTTGATGTGTTTGTTGAAATTGCAAAATCTTTTTTAACAAGTTCGCAAGATTTAATACATAAAGCAGTTGGTTGGATTTTGCGAGAGATGGGAAAAATGGGTGATAGTGGGTATAAAGAACTTATTAGATTTTTAGATTCTTTTTACTTACAAATGCCACGAGTTATGTTAAGGTATTCAATAGAAAGATTACCAAAAAATTTAAAACAAAAATATATGGGTTGTAAAAGTGGAATATGATGTTTGTATAGTTGGGGGTGGGGCGGCTGGTTTAATGTGTGCCTCGCAGATAGAATATGGGCGAGTTATTATTATTGATAAAAATAATAGACTTGGGAAAAAATTATTTGTGTCTGGTGGTGGAAAATGCAATATTACAAACAGAAATGTTTCAGTTGATAAATATTATTCAAAAAATAAAAGGCGCGTTTCTGATATTTTGGATAATTGGACCTTTAATGATGTCATAGATTTTTTAGAAAATTATGAGATAAAATATAATGAATTGTCAACTGGGCAAATATTCCTTGAAAGATCCAGGGATATTATAATGCCCCTGCTTATGAAAATAAAAGAGCGTAAGTCAAAAATAGTTTTGCTTCAAACTGTGACGCTTGTTTATAAAAAGGATGATTTATTTTATATTGAAATGTCAAATGGGAAAAGGCATGTTGCAAAAAATGTGATAATTGCAACAGGTGGCAAGGCGTATCAAGAGTTGGGTTCTACGGAATTTGGTTTGTCGGTTGCAAAACAATTTAGGTTAAAGTTAATACAAAATCAACCGGCGCTTACAGGTTTAAAATATACAAAAGATGTTAAGTTTTTAAGTATGCTTGCAGGGGTAAGTTTGCCAGTAAAAATAAAGCTTCGTCGTCGCGAATTTGAGGGAAGTTTGTTGTTTGCTCATTTTGGTATTACCGGACCTGTTGTTTATAATACAAGTTTGTATGTTGAAAATGGTGATATACTTAATATAGATCTTGTGCCAGACAGAGATTTAACAAAGTTGCCAAAACGAGTTATAAAGGCGTTTATGCAAAAATTTAAAGTTGAAAAAGATGAAGATGTTTTGGAAAAACTTTGCAATTTTTCGTTCCCTTATACAAAAACTTTTGGTTATGACAAGGCGGAAGTTATGCGCGGAGGTATTGATGTTGGTTGGCTTAATGACAATTTGGAACATAACAGGACAAAAGGGCTTTATTTTATAGGGGAAGTTTTGGATATAACGGGGGAACTTGGTGGATATAACATACATAACGCATTTGCAACTGCAAAATTGGTGGCAGATGTTATGAACCGCATTCTTGCCCCAGCAGAGGAAGAAACTTATTCACTATGTCAATTTTGATGTTAGTTAATTTATTTTTGTCAATTATAAACATTTAAAAACCCCCTTTAAAATTGAAATAAAGGGGTGTTTTTTAGTTGTGTTGAAAAAATGGTGATTTTTTTGTATAAAACCATTAAAATTTTAATCTAACTATGTGATATTACGGAAAAATATTTATCTTTTTACTTGAAAAATAGAGGGAGATTTTGTAGTATCGGGATAATAAAACAATAATAAAAAAAAGGAAAGAAAATGGAAAATAATGAAAATATAAACCTTAATGATGTGAATGAAAATAACTTTGATTTAAAGGAAACTCATACACAAGAAAGTGATGAAAGTTTGCGACTTAACAGGGAAAAGCTTGCAAATGATACTGATGCGATAAAAAAGGCAGAGCAGGAATATTCAGCAGATAGTATTAAATATTTAAAGGGTTTGGATGCTGTTCGTAAAAGACCGGGAATGTATATTGGTGATACAGATGATGGAACTGGGCTTCATCATATGGTATATGAAGTTGTTGACAATTCTATTGACGAAGCGCTTGCTGGTTGGTGTGATAAAATCAATATTACCATTAACAAAAATGGCTCTGTTTCCGTTAAGGATAATGGTCGTGGAATTCCAGTTGGTATAAATAAAGAAACTGGCAGATCGGCAGCGGAACTTATAATGACGGAACTTCACGCTGGTGGAAAGTTTGATCAAAATTCTTATAAGGTTTCTGGTGGACTTCATGGTGTTGGTGTTTCGGTTGTTAATGCTTTGTCATCTTGGTTAGAGCTTCGCATTTGGCGTGATGGACACGAGCATTTTATGAAATTTGCAGATGGAAATGTTGTTGAACCGATAAGAGTTGTTGGTGATTGTGATGCAACTACAAAAGGAACGGAAGTTTGTTTTTATCCATCAATTGAGATATTTCCAGACATAAGGTTTGATTTTAAAACTATTGAAACAAGGCTTCGCGAACTTGCCTTTTTAAATAGTGGTGTAAGGTTGATTTTGACTGATAAAAGGGGCGATGAAGAAAAGGTTATAGAATTTTGTTATGATGGTGGAATAGAGGAGTTTGTTAAATATTTGGATAGAAGTAAAAAACCGCTTATAAACAATCCTATTTCTATTACTGGTGAAAAAGATAATATTATGGTGGAGGCATCGGTTGAATGGAATGATTCATATCATGAAAATGTTTTGTGTTTCACAAACAATATAATTCAAAGAGATGGTGGAACTCATTTGGCTGGTTTTCGTGGTGCTTTAACACGTTCAATAAATGCTTATGTTAATGAAAAGGGACTTTTAAAAAAGAAAAATGTTGAAATTTCATCGGATGATATGAGAGAGGGGCTTACCTGTGTTTTATCTGTGAAAGTGCCAGATCCAAAATTTTCCAGCCAGACAAAGGATAAGCTTGTTTCAAGTGAAGTAAGGGCAGTTGTTGAAAGTGTTGTTAATGAAAAATTATCAACTTGGCTTGAGGAGCATCCAACAGAAGCGCGTGCGATAGTTGAAAAAATTGTGGAAGCGGCAAGTGCAAGAGAGGCAGCACGTAAGGCAAGGGAACTTACTCGTAGAAAATCTGCTTTGGATATTGCATCTCTTCCTGGAAAGCTTGCAGATTGTCAGGAAAGAGATCCAGCACAATCGGAACTTTTTATTGTTGAGGGGAATTCCGCTGGTGGTTCGGCAAAGCAAGGAAGAAACAGAAAAAATCAGGCAATACTACCACTTCGTGGAAAAATTTTAAATGTTGAAAGGGCAAGATTTGACAGAGTTTTATCATCAGAAATAATTGGCACTTTAATACTTGCGCTTGGTTGTGGTATTGGAAAAGATGATTTTAATATTGAAAAACTTCGTTATCATAAAATTATTATTATGACTGATGCTGATGTTGATGGTGCACATATTAGAACGCTTCTTTTAACATTTTTTTACAGACAGATGCCAGAAATTATTGAAAAAGGTTATTTGTATATTGCGCAGCCTCCACTTTATAAAGTTAAAAAAGGAAGCAGTGAAACTTATATGAAAGATGATAATGCGCTTGAAAATTATTTGATTGAAAATATTGTGTTGGATGGATTTTTAAAACTTGAAAATGGTGAGCAGATAGTTGGGGTTCAATTTAAAGATTTGATTGAAAGAGCAAAAAAGATGTCAAAACTTGTTGAACCTATTACAAAATATACTCCGCTTAAGATTGTTGAAAATGCCGCTATTTGTGGAATGTTTGAAGATAATATTGTGTCAAATAAATCTGTTCTTGAAAATGTATCGCAAAAAACAATAGACAGGATGAATAATTTTGAAACAGAATATTTTAAAGGTTGGAAGTTTGAAATTACACAGGCTGGGGTAGAGTTTATTCGTGAACTTCGTGGCGTTGTGGAAAGACATTTATTACGTTTTGAAGATATGGAAAGTGGTGAAGCAAAAAGGATAAATATGATGATGCAAGGTGTTAAAGATTTATTTACTAGCAAAATGAAATTAGTTGTTAAAGGTGTTGAGTATGATGTGTCGCTTCCAATTGAATTATTGCATCTTATTTTTGAGGTGGGTAAAACAGGACTTTCTATTTCCAGGTATAAAGGTCTTGGTGAAATGAATGCAGAGCAATTATTTGAAACAACAATGGATCCAAATTGCAGGACTTTGTTGCAAGTTAAAGTTGAAAGCAGCAATGAAACAGATGAAGTATTTTCAACTTTGATGGGTGATGTTGTTGAACCAAGGCGTGATTTTATTCAAGAAAATGCACTTAATGTTGTGAACTTGGATATATAAAAAACATCAAAAATTGTAAAAAGAACCGGCTTTTTTATAAAAATAATTAAATAAAGAAAGGAAATTTTATGACAAGTAAAGATTTAGAGTTTGTGATTTTGGCAGCTGGAAAATCAACCAGAAATTATCCTCATTCAAAGGGGATTCCTCATAAATGTCTTATGCCATTTGGCTCTATTAAAATTATAGATTATATAATGAATCAAATAATTGAGGCAGGTGGAAAATATATTACTATTGTTGTACCGGATGAAAATTCAATTAATTATTTTAATGATTGTTTTAAAAAAGAACCGGAAATAGAGAAAAAATTTGAAAAGAAAGGAAAAACAGATTCTTTGGAATTGTTAAAAAAAGTTTATATTCCAGATGATATTGAAATTAGATATGTGATACAAAAAGAGCCAAAAGGTACAGGTCATGCGGTGGCACAAGTTTATAATGAAATAAAAGATACAAACAGAACTATTGTTATGATATGGCCGGATGACATTATTGTTTCACAGGGGGAGTTAATTTATAAAAGGGTGGTGGATAAATATGTGTCAATGGGTGGTGGAAATTTAGGTATTACAAGATGGGTTGAAGATCCAACTAGGTGGGGTATAGTTGATAATGGATATTTTAAGGAAAAACCAAAGGATACAACTTCCAATGAGGCGGCATGTGGGCTTTTTGTTTTTGATAATAAAGTTTTGGAAAAATTATGTGAAGCGTCAGTAAAAATGGATAATGGAGAAGAGGTAGATGGTGTTGTTGGTGGAGAGTTGGTATTTGCAGCAGCCCTTAATAAAACAATAGATGAAGATCCAGAACATCAAAAAATACAAACAATTTGTATGAATGATAAGGACAGATATTTTGATTGTGGATGTATAGAGGGTTATGAAAAAGCTTTGTTATACACACTTATTTATCAATCAAAATTCAAAGATGAAAACAGAAAATTTTTAAGTGAGATATTGAAAAATGATGACAACTAATGATTTAGAATTTGTGATTTTGGCAGCTGGTAAGTCAACCAGAAATTATCCTCATTCAAAGGGAATTTCTCATAAATGCCTTATGCCATTTGGATCTGTTAAGATAATAGATTTTATAATGGCAGAATTGTTGTATGCAGGGGCAAAACATATAACAATAGTTGTGTCAGATGAAAAGGCAAAAGAGGCATTTGAGTTGGCATTTGCACGTGAAAAAAATATAGAGGAAAAATTTGAGCGTAGCGGAAATGTTATTGGTTTAAATCTTCTTAAAAAAGTTTATATTCCGAATGATGTTGAAATAAAATATGTGATACAAAAAGAACCAAAAGGGTTGGGGCATGCAATAGGGCTTGCAAACAAACTTGCGGGGGTGCGACATTTGGTGGTAAGGCTCCCTGATGATATAGTTATTTCCACATTCCCTGATGAAAATGTGTTTAAAAATTCCCTTATTGTTGCTTGTGTAAATGAATATATCAAAGGTGATGGTGGCAATATGTTTATTACGCGACAGGTTGAAGATCCAAGCAGGTGGGGAATAATAGAAAATGGTGTGTTTATTGAAAAGCCAAAGGAAAGTCAGTCGAAAGAAGCGTTTAATACTATGGCGATTTTTGATAAAAAGGTGGCTGCAAGGTTAGAAGAAGTTGCGACTTTGATTGATACTATGGGGACGGAAGAGTATAATATGTGGGAGCGTCAAGGCAAAGAAATTCATTTTGATAAATATTTAAATGATGAAGTGTTAAAGGATAAAGCTCTCATGCATATAAGAACCTTTGTTAAGCGTGAAACTGATAAATATTTGGATTGTGGCACAATAAAGGGTTATGAAGAAGCGCTTGTTTACACTCTTTTAAAATTGTCTGTGTTTAAGGATGGAAATCAAAAAATTGCAAAAGAAATTTTGAAAATTTAGTATAAAATATGGAAAAATCACCGGAAATTGCGAATTTAATTAAGGCATTGTCAAAGATACAAGGTTTTGGAAACAGGTCGGCAGTTAGGGCTGTGCTTAATTTAATTTCAAACAAAGATGCGAAATTGACACCACTTATAAAGGCTCTTTGTGATGTAGAGCAAAATATCACAAAATGTTCTGTGTGTGGAAATTTTGATACTTGCAATCCTTGTTCTATATGTAGTGATGTGCGGCGGGATGCTGGGACGCTTTGTATAGTTGATGATATTTCATCCCTGTGGGCTATGGAGCGGGGAGATATTTATAACGGAAAGTATCATATAACTGGTGGAATTTTGTCTGCGATAAATGGTGTGGAGCCGGTTGATTTGAATTTGGCGGGTTTGTGTGAGCGTGTGAAAAAAGAGAATATTAAAGAAGTTATTTTGGCACTTCCTGCAACCATAGATGCAAAAATAACCAGTCATTATATTATAAATTTGCTCTCAGGTATAGATGTAAAAATAACAGAACTTATGCAAGGCATTCCAATAGGTGGAGAGTTGGATTTTTTGGACGAAGGAACAATCTCCGCTGCATTGCAACAAAGAAAAAGTATTTAAATAGTTGCAATTATTGTTAGTTTATAATTTTTGTGGGCAAAATTTTTAATATCTTTTATTGTTGTTAAAATTTATCTGTTAAAAAAGGAAAGTAGAAACAATAAAAGATATTTGGTGGACAGGTTAGATAATTTTTTTAATTTATGTAGCTATAATAAAAAAACTCCCTACAGATAGGGAGTGAAAGGAAAGTTTTTTATTTTTTAACCACGAGAATTATTGTTGCCAAGTAAAGCAAGGAACGTATCTTGAGGTTTTTGTATAGCAGAAAAGTTTATATTGTTATTATCAACATCAGTTAAATCTTCATTTGTAAAATGAGTTTTTGTTGTTTTCCCTTCTTGTAATAAAAGTTTTAACTTATTCCACACATCTTGTGGACCGGCATATCTTGAAGGAACGCCTCCTGGCATATTTCCATAATTTTGCCATTGTTTTTTAACTTGTTTTATTTCTTCTTCAGTATATTTATCAAGAAATCTTCCTTGTAAATTATATATCTTTAACGTACCTATTTCTGTTGGGAATCTATCTAGAATCTTTTTTAAAGGTGTTGTTTTTAATTCTTCAGGTAAAGTTGCATTTTTTAATATAAGTTTTTGAAAAGTGCTACCTGGTATTGCCTGTGGTAGAATTGTGTTTTCAAATTTTAAATAGCCAAGACTATTAATAGATTCCATCACAACTTTACTCAAATCAGAATCTTTAAATATAATATTATCTAATGAGCTAGTTTTTATTATTCCGTCTAATTCTCCTTCTTGTATATTTTTAGTGTTTATGCCAGTGAGAGTTACATTTTGTAATCTTGCTCCATTATATGGATATCTTTTGCTTATTTCTTTAACTTGATTTAAAGTTAAGATGTCATTTTTTCCACTTCCTTGATATCCAGTGAAATATCCTTCATCACAAGAATAACGCCAAGAATGAGCAAATTCTACACCTTTACCTTCTATCTCTTTACCTTGAAAAGTTCCGTCTGTAAGATAAGGGAGAATTGTTTTTATATTTCCACGAAGTCCGATGTTTTTTATTTTAAAATTTTTAAAATGCTTTTGTTTTATAACACGTACTAATTCATCAATGGTAACATATTTAGCTTTATCGTTTTCTGTTTCATCTTCTTGTAGTGGTAATCCACCTAAAACAAGTTCAGAATTTTCTGTTAATTTAAAATCTTTACTAAAACTAAATTTAGCAAGGTCAGATATATTAAAAGGTTTTTCAATTGTACTTTCAAATGGAATACTAATTGTTCCATTGTTATTTAATGTTAAAGTTGTGAAATTCCTTGATTTTTTTAACTCTAAAACTTTTTTTAATATATCAGGAGTTATTTTTTTTGATATATAAGTTATAGCTTGATTTTTTGTATTTCTTGTTGTTATGGATTGTCCTGATATTTGTTCTTTTTTTGTTTCAAAACAATCAATATTGAGTGCTGATGTATTAATTGTTTTTCCATTCAATTCAGTTAAAGAATCTAATTCTGCTTCTAGTTTTCCAATATTATCTATATAAATAGATCCTTTTATACTATATTCTGAATTGTTATTTTTAACTATGATTGCAGTGTTATCAATTGTTGAACCAATTTGTGTTTCTTCTGCATTTGGTTTAGGGGTTTCTGTGCCACCACCATTTCCGGGTTGTGTGTTCCCTGTTCCACTACCATTTCCGGGTTGTGTGTTCCCTGTTCCACTACCATTTCCGGGTTGTGTGTTTCCTGTTCCACTACCATTTCCGGGTTGTGTGTTTCCTGTTCCACTACCATTTCCATTGTTGTTTTTGTTAGAATTTGAATTTTGTTGTTCTATTGTAGGAGATTTACTTATTGGTTGGCATGAAACTATTGTTACAAGTGGTGTTAATATTGTTGACGCACCCAAAAATGTAGCAAAAAGTTTAGCAAATGTGTTTTTTGATAATTTTTTCATAGATTTCTCCTATTACTTATAATAATACGAATCATATTATAGCATATTTTGGAGTTGTTTTCTAATACGGAGCTGAGATTTAATTGAGTAACCCTTCAAATTTATCGCCATCTGTATCTGTTCCTCCGCCGAGTATTGTATCTAATCTATATAGACAAATATTACATTTTAATGAAACTTTTGTATATCCTGAAATTTTATTTCCACTTATCATTCCAGTAAAATTTCCTGGATTATCAAATTTTAACCTTGAAATTACTTTGTCAAGTTGTTCGGCATTACATTTAAATTTGTTGCCATCTTTAGAACATTTTTCGTATAAAACTCCACGTATTATTTCTGTACATATATCTTTAACGTTAAGATTATTAATGCAGCTTCCACAAATTCTTGTTCTCATCTCTTTGGAAGAGTTTTGTAAATCATAATTATTTTTATCTTGTAAAGAATTATTGTTTATAAATTTTGTAGATAAAGGCATGTGTACTATATATCTATCGTAATTATAGTTGTAGCTACTTCCTATAGAATAGTAACCATTTGGACAATAATCACTTGCTATTTCTTTAAATCCTTTACCTTTATATTTGCTGTTATCGCTGAAGCTGCCGCAAGGAAGTATTTGTCCTCCTGTTTTTACTTTTTTTGGTTCGCTTAATGATGAATTATTGTCGTCAACTACTAAAGTTTCAGTTGTTGTATTGTCTTTATTATCTGTATCAGTGTGAACTAGATCATAATCAAATTCAGGTTCAAGACAATTTTTAGTTGTATCTAGTTTCCAACCGGTTGGAGATAAGGCTGTGAAAATACCACTGTTTATATCTTCATCAGAACTTTTTCCATCTTTTTTAATAGGTGCCATGAAAACATGGATTTTATAGTCGTCTTCTGTGGTGTAGGTGTTGTTTATTGTGCCACTTAATTTATCTTTCCAACCGAAATAGTGGCGGGCTTTTTCTGCGCCGTCTTTATCTTTGTAAAAATTATTGAAGTTGGCAAAATTAAATGCCGAATTACATACTAGTGGATAAGATGGGGACCAGCAAGATGTTTGACCGGTACTTTCGCAATCTTTGGCGTTGTTGTTCCAAAAGCGGTAGAAATAATTTTTGAAACCTTCGCTGCCTTCTTTATATAAAACTGGGGGTTGAAGGTCGGTTATAAATCCGTCTGCGTCAAGGGTTGGTTTTTCCTTTCTTAATATCAGGCCAACATCAGAGTTAAGTTGTCCCTTTACTGGTTTACAATATTTTTTATCGCTAGAGATAGGGCAGTTATAAAAATATTTTGTATTGTTGTCCGCTGGTCTTTTTGTTGAACCTTCAAAAAGGCGGAATTTTTTTGCAGTGAAAGGTTCGTGTTTTTGTTCGCCCCAGCCGTCTTTATTACGGCTTTTTATGTTGGGAACAAGGGCAGTGTGTTCCTCTGTATTAGGAATAAAAGAGTTAATTTCGCTGTTTAAAACTGGTTGTACTTCGGTTTTTCTGGCATTTTTGTTTTCATAATCTTTACCAACATCAATATTTGATGATGAATTTGCAACAGCTGGCATAAAGCAACACAATATGAATAATGAAACTTTTTTCATTTTATCTCTCCCTATGCGATTTATTATATTATGTTTTTTTGTTGTTGCAAGGTGTTTTTGCGGGGGTAAATTTTATAAAAAAAGGAGTCGGTTAGACTCCAATTATAAGAAAAATTATTTTCTTGTTGTTATGATGCGGATATACCTTCTCCAACTGCAAAACGAACGAATTTTGTTAGTTTTGCATCATCACTTATTGACCCAACAACATCTTTTATTTTTTTTGCTGTATCCATTATGAATGCTTGTTCTGTTAAAACAACTTCTTCATAATATTTATTTATTCTGCCAGCAATCATTTTTTCAACTATTTCCTCTGGTTTGCCAGATTTTAATGCTGTGTCTTTAAATATTTCTTTTTCTCTTTCAAGAGATTTTTCATCAACATCAGCTATGTTTAAAAATAGTGGGCTGCTTGCTGCGATATGCATTGCGATTTGTTCGCCAATTTCGTTGATTTTTGCTTTGTCTGCAGATGATTCTATACCAACAATAACCGCGATAGAGCCGGCATTTTCACCAACTTTGTTGTGAAGATAAGTGATAACCGCACCATTTTTTACTTCAACAACATCGCTTCGTCTTATGTTTATGTTTTCACCAATTGTTGCAATTTTTTCAATTACTACATCGCTTACTTTCATGCCGTTAAGGTTGGATGACATAATTTTATCCATGTCGCCGTTTGCATCGTATGCGATGTTTGTCATTTCCGATACAAAAGATTGGAATTGTTCGTTGCGGGCAACAAAGTCAGTTTCGCTGTTAATTTCTATGGCTATGGCTTTGGTGTCAGTTGCCTTTATTCCAACAAGACCAGCTGAGGCTTCTCTATCATTTCTTTTTGCTGCTTTTGACAATCCTTTTTTTCTTAGGGTGTCAACTGCCTTTTCAATATCGCCACCAGTTTCTGTTAATGCCTTTTTACAATCCATCATACCTGCGCCAGTTTTGTCGCGGAGAGTTTTAACTAAACTTGCTGTGATTTCTGTCATAATTGCTCCTTATTTTTGTTCTGTTTTATTTTCTTCTTTTATTTCAACTTTTGGTTCTAAAATCTCACCAAGATCTGCACCTGATTTTTTAAGTTGAGCTTCGAGTCCATCAAGAACAGCTTTTACAGCCAAATCCATATATAATTTTATTGCTTTGATTGCGTCGTCATTTCCTGGAACAGGGAAGTCAACAAGTGATGGATTAGAGTTAGAATCGCAAATTGCAACAACTGGGATGCCAAGTTTGTCTGCTTCTATAACTGCAAGTTCTTCTTTGTTTGCGTCAATTATAAAAACTATATCTGGAGAACCATTCATTTCAAGAACGCCACCAAGAACAGCATTTAGTTTTTTGTATTCCATATCCATTTTGGCAATTTCTTTTTTTGTGAAACCAAGATTTTCTGCATCTTTAAGTTTAAGCTCTAAATCCTTTAATTTTTTGATGGAATTTGCAATAGTTTTCCAGTTGGTAAGCATACCACCAAGCCATCTTGTATTTACATAATATTGACCGCAAAGTTTTGCGCCATTTGCAACTATATCGCGTGCCTGTGGTTTTGTACCAACGAATAACACATGACCGCCATTTGCAACAACATTACGAAGTTCAGTTAATGCTGCATGAAGCATAGGAACGGTTTTTTGTAGATTTATTATGTGAATTTTATCCTTTGTACCATATATGTATGGAGCCATTTTTGGATTCCATCTTCTTGTGTGATGTCCGAAATGACAACCTGCCTCTATAAGTTCTTTCATTGTAAATTGTGGAAATGCCATATTTTTATCCTTTCGTTTTGTTAGTTATTTCCTCTACTGACCTGCTGTAAAAAAAACAGACTAAAGGGGATTTTAAGAATATAAAATAACCATGTCAGTATGTGTATTTGTCTTGTAAGACCTTTGTTTTATAGCGTTTTTATATTTTTAAGTCAAGATTTTTATAAGTTAGTAGCGATTTTTTGTTTTATTATGCCATCTTATAGTTTTGGCAATTGATGACAAAGCCTTTTGAATTTCGGTTTCTAGCTCTTGATAAGTGGTATCTATAATCTCTTTTCTTGCTGTCAGTACGAAATCATATTCGCTTAAATCATATTTTCGCATGTGATTGTTTAAGATTGCGCGAAGTCTTCTTTTTATAAGATTTCTTTTAACTGCAAGTTTTGCCACTGCTTTTTTGCCAACAATTATTCCTATGTGATAATGAATATCTTCAAAAAAAGTTTCTGCGCCATTTAAAATAAAACTTTTTGATATGTATTTTGGAGCTTCTATTGTTGAAAGTTCGTTTTTTTGTTCTTCTTTTGTAGGTTTTGGTGGTGGTGCAATCACGTCAAGATTTTTATTTACAATCACATATTTTGGTTTTTTTTTGGCTTTTCTGTATTTAGGATTGACCCTTTCAAAATCAAGTTGTTTTTTTAAAGGGATTATTTTTACATTAGTATTTTTTTTTGTAAGGGAATTTACCATAAAAACTGCAAATTAAAATGCAACTTGAACACAGATTCTTTTTCTGCCTTTTGCTCTTCTTGCACTTAATACTTTACGACCATTAACTGTTGCCATTCTTGCGCGAAAACCATGTCTGCGGCTGCGAACTATTTTTGATGGTTGAAATGTTCTTTTCATATTATCACCTATTAAAATTTTTCGTTTATACTATATTTTATTTTATAAAAGTCAAGTTATAAAATGGAACATTTCTGTTGCTAGGTGTTCCATTCCCCACTTTAAAGGTTCAAAATCTTTAAAGAATCTGTATCGCGACTACTAAACTAAGCAGCCATTGCGAAAGAACGATTATCGTTTGCGTTCATTTTTTTTGACCCGATAAAAAGCCGGAATCATCACTTAATACAACTTAATCCTTTATTATATCCGTCAATGCTGTTTTACCCCCGTAAATAAGGTTGTTTTTTTGGTGGAGGTATGGGGTACTGCCCCCCAGTCCGAAACATCTATTCCAATTAAGGTTTAGTATCATAGTCATTGCTGACATTTATATTATAGTGATTGTTTTTTGATTTTTCAACAGAAAAGAATTGGTGGCGGGAAGTGGATTTGAACCACTGACCTCAAGGTTATGAGCCTTGCGAGCTACCGGGCTGCTCTATCCCGCGATAAAACTTTTTTGATGGTAAAGTAAAAATTTTGTAAATGCAAGTGATTATTTTAAATAATTTAGGATGATTTGTGCTTTTTGTGTTGAGGTAGTTAAATTTTTATTTAAAATATTTTTCATTGTTAAGATATTATTTTTATAATTTGAAATAATTTTTTTATCAGTTAAAAATTTTTCAATTTCAGTGATTATATTTTCTGGAGTTAGGTTATTTTGTATAAGTTCAGGGATAAATTTTTTATCTGTTATTATATTTGGCAAGGTTATATTTTTGATTTTTACAAAATGTTTTGCAATAAAGTAAGAAATAGGATTCATTTTATAGCATGTAATAGTTGGCACATCAAATAAAGCAAGTTCAAAAATACTTGTGCCGGCAACTGCAACTGCTATATTTGTATTTGCAAAAAGTTCATATCTTTTTTCTTTGCTGGTTATAAAAATTGGTTTTGTTTTCCAGTTTAAAGTTTGATTTTTTAAAAAAGGCAACAAGGTTTTTGTTGTTGGAATAAAAATTTTTATATTTGTGTATTTTATTTTTAAAAGTTCAATTATATCCTTGTAAACAGGGAGGAGTTTTGTGATAACTTGTTTTCTTGTCCCTGGTAAAAAAGATAGTATTAAATGTTTTTTATTAAGTTTTTTTGTTAAAAAGCCGGCTTTTTTTGTGTAAATTTCATTTATTGCGCTATGTCCCATAATAAAACATTTAAGTCCATATTTTTCAAAATATGGTGGTTCAAATGGAAATAAACATAACAAAGCATCAAATATTTTTGCAATTTTTTTTGCCCTTTTTTCTTTCCATGCCCATACTTGTGGTGCAACATAATGAATAAATTTTGTGTTAGGGAGAAATTTTTTTACTTTATTTACAACCCGTAAATTAAAAGATGGCGAATCGATTGTTATTACAATTTTTGGTTGTTTTTTTATTATATCTTTTATTGTTTCATTTAATCTTTTTTTTATGGTTTTGAAATGTTTTAAAACTTCAATAAATCCCATAACAGAAATATCATCTATATTAAATAAAGAGTTGAAATTTGGAATTTTTGACATTTCTTCACCACCAATGCCAGCAAAGGTTATTTGTGGATTTAATTTTAAAATGCCAGTTAATAAATCAGCCCCCAGTATATCACCAGAGGCTTCTCCTGCAATTATATAAATATCAGTATTCATTCAATTAAAAACTTCTTGAATATTTAAGTCCAAATATATTTACACTTTCACCAAGAACATTGTTATAGTATAAGTTCCAAAGTCCGTGGTAGTAGTAGTTAAGTTGTATTTTTGCAAGAAGGCTGCTTTTGTTAAGTGCAATTATATTTTTTATTAGGTGAAAATTATTATTAAGTGTAAAATCAGCACCAGTTGTTAATGATAATTGTTTATTTAAATCAAATGTAAGGTTTCCACCTATTACAAAATTAAAGGAATCTTGTGAGCCCATTCTTGCATAATTTAGGTTTGTTGACATATCATATTTTGGACCTGCCTTGAATTTAGATGCCATTTTATAACCTAAATCTATGAGTGTAAAATCACCAACATTTTTTGAAACACTTTTTGTTATGGATGCAAATACTGCTGGTGAATATTTAGGGTTAAATTTATAAGCGCCATAAAGGGACAAAAAAGATACGCCGTCTCTTGTTGAATCGGTATCTTCTTGGAATGCAACGCTTATATTAGTGTCAAATTGTCTTGTAAAATTTTTGCCAATTTTTGCACCGAATCTGTAAACAGAATCTAGTTTCATGAAATCAAAAGTTGTATAGAAAGATGCCTTTGTTGGGGCTGTTTTTATAAGTATTGTTGAAAACAATATTGGTAGAAGTATTTTTTTCATTTTATGTCCTTTTTTGTTATTTTATTTTGACATTTGCATTGTATGATTTTTTATTTTTAAATCAATCTTTATTTTTGAATAAGTTCTTTATATTAAACTTGTTTAAAAAAGATGTTTTTGTTTCTTTTGTATTATGGTTTATTTTTGTTTCAAGTTCCTTTGTTGCAATTTCGAATGTTTCATCATTTTGTAAATTTTCTGGGATTTTGAAATCAGGAGAGTTTTCAGTTGTGTTTATAAATTCATCTGCCAAATTTTTTTCTATTGTTGTTATATTGGTTTTTGTATTTACAACTTCATTTTCAATTTCAAAAATTGGTTCATCAGATTCTTCAGGGGTAAATTCTGGTATTGTTTCTGGCACGTCAAATTCAAAAGATTCAGTTTCAAATTCTGGGATTTCTGCATCAGGTTCAATATTAAATTCTACATCATTTAAATCTGTGTCTGGTGCTTCAAATTGTATAAAATCCGGTTCTTTTTTATCATTCATGGTTAAACCTTAAGCAAGTTTTCAATTTTGTTTTTATCATAAATGTTTTTTGCATTTCCAAGTGCAACGATAGTTATATCAGTTTTAAATATATCAGCTGCAACATTTATTATGTCATTTTTTGTAATGGATTCAATATCTCTTATGGTATCAGTTAAAGGAGTGATTTTATTTTTAAATTGTATTTGTTTGCATAAACTGATTGCCCTACTCATAGGTTTTTCAAGAGACATTAAAAGGGAAGACTTTGACATAGATTTTGCACGCAACAATTCCTTATCACTGATTCCGTTTGACAATAATTTTTTTATTTCGGTTGTGGTTGCGTCAATAACATTATTTATTTTATCTGGCGAAGTGCAGCTGTAAATATAAAAATTGCCTGTATCAATGTGATTATTGCAACTTGCATAAATAGTATAAACAAGATTTTGTTTTTCGCGGATTTCTTGGAATAGTCTTGATGACATTCCACCACCAAGTATTGTTGCAAGCATTATTTCAGCAATAGTTTCTTTTTGATCTGTGATTTTGTTGCTTTTAAATCCAAGCATGAAATGAGTTTGTTCTAAATCTTTTTCATAAATTTTATATCCACCAGTATAAATTCCAGGTTCAAAAGATTTTGTTTCTTTTGAGTTTGTTATTTTATCAAAATATTTTTCGGTTAGTTCAATGACTTGTTTTTCATTAAAGTTTCCGGAAATAACAATATATATGTTATTGGTTGTATAGTTTTTTTTGATATAATTTTTTAACATTTCTGGCGTGATAGATTTTATCGTATTTTCAGTTCCCAAAATCATTCTGCCAAGAGCTTGATTTTTATATACATTTTCATAATAATAGTCGTAAATTATATCATCGGGGGTATCAAGAGAGTTGTAATATTCTTGTAAAATAACATCTCTTTCTTTATTTGTTTCTGTTTCATCAAAGATGGAATTTTGAATTATATCAGCCAAGATTTCAATTGATGTTGGTAAATATTCCTTTAAAGTTTTGGTATAGTAAAAGGTATTTTCACGGGTTGTAAAGGCGTTGAAATCTCCGCCAATATCTTCTATCTTTTCGGCAATGTCAGTATAGGTTTTTGTTGAGGTTCCCTTGAATGCCATGTGTTCTAAAAAATGTGAGATTCCATTTAAGTTTGCTTCTTCGTTTCGTGAACCAGTTGCCGCCCAAACACCACAAACAACAGATTCAATCGAATCATTATAGTTAGTGATAAGCCTTATATTATTTTTTAATATTTTTACAGATATTTGTTCCATGGATGGAAAGTAGCATTTTCATTTTAAAAAATCAATTTAATAAGATTGAAAGGGTTCTTAAAATATGATATTATTTACAGGTGAAGGGTTTAATTATGAAAAATTTTATAGTTTTAGTTATATTTTTTTTAAGTATTGTTTTTAATTTTGATGTGATGGCAGGAAAGACATCAAAGAAAGTGGCAAGGCGTACGGCAAAATCATCAAAAAAAAGTAAAGCAACCAGGAAAGCCAGTGGAGGCAGACGAAGTGCCCTTTCTAAAGGTAATAGAGTAAAAAATGAAGAAGTAAAAGAAGAAGATAAAAAACCAGCAGTAGGTGATACAGAAAATAAAGTTCTTGAAAATCAAGAAGAGAAGAAAGATGAGACTTATAATTCATGTATGGATAAATATTGTATAAATGAAATGGATCCTGATAAGGCAAGATGTCGTTGTTCTGCTCAATTAACGCGTATTGGAAAAATTTTACGTGATATAGAAAAAGCGCAAAATAAAGCGGATGAGCAAAATAAAAATTTAGAAGTTTTAATGAATGTTGATAATACAGCAAGTGTTAATGATAATTTGGGTGCTGTTTATGAAAATATTAACTCTGTTGAAAAAAAGGCAAAAAATATGTCTTTTGGTGCAATGGATAAAAATTTTGGTGTATTAGAGGGAATACAACTTTATAACAAGGCACATGAAAAATGTGAACCACTTATCACTGATAAAGAAAAAATGAATGCTTTTGTTGCAGATTATAAGAAAAAAATTGAAACAGATTGTTCTGCATATACTACAGTATTAAAAGATAAAGCAGATAATGTTAATAATTTGTTAGTGCAGGCGCAAAAAAATCAAGAAAAATTTAACGAGCAAGAATATAAAAAGTTAAATCAACTTGAAACGCCAGCTTGCTATATAGAATATGAAACTTGTATGAAAACACAATGTGGTGAAAATTTTACAAAGTGTGCCGAATCACAAAAACGAAAAACTTTTATTAAAAAATGTCGTGCAATAAATTATGGAAAATGTGAACAAAATATTTCAGTTGTTTTGGTGGATTTAAATAAGACAATAAATAAAGCTCTTGAAATTGAAAAAGTAAGACAAAGTTGCAGGTCTGCAATGGGGCAGTTAATTGGTGGTCAATGTATGTTTAAGTTTCAATATAGGGCAGATTCTTGTGGCAGTGGAAAAACTTGTGGTACTATGGATGAAAAATTCTTTTTACCTGGTACAACGGTTGTTTGTGATGACAGACGTGGTTCATTTAAAGAGTTGAAAACTGGGTGCCATGAAAAATGTTATATTGTAAGTGAAAATGACAGAGTTGTAAGATATTGGGGAACTAATGTTGAAACAGATGGAAATAAAACAGCAGGAAAAGTTTTTGGTGCAATATTTTCGCTTGGACTTTCAACTATATCCAGTAATGCACAACCAGGTTGTAAATCGGATGGTGATTTAGATAAATATTATGTTCCAGTTCCAGAGGGGTGGAAGACGGATGGTTATCCAGCAAATCCGGAGATAAAAAATGAAATCTAAAATAAGGGTTATATTTTTTCTAATTTTGTTTTTTGTTGTTTCCGTTTCAAATGGATTTACAGCAAAGAAAAAAGCTGGTAAGTCAAGCAGGAGATCTGCATCTTCATCAAGGGGTAAATCAGCACGAAGATCCGCATCATCATCTGTTGCTTCAAAATCAAAAAAGGGAAAATCAAATTCAAAAGGTAAGGGAAAAGATAAAGGTAAAAGTGATAAGGATAATTCAGGGAAAAGTAAGGAAGAAATAAAAAAAGAAAAAGAAGTTCAAGATATGATTTCAAAAATGAGTAAGGAGACTTTGGAACTTACAGAAAATAGTGATGTTAAAGTTGAGTTGGCATGCCTTAATAAAGATATAGATTTTTTACTTGGTAAAGATTGTAAATTTTTGCTTGGTGAAGAGATGAAAAAAGAATTAAAAGATCCATTTTTTTGTCTGTATCAAGATAAGCCAAGTGGTAGGATAGAAAGTGTTTATGATTATTATTTTTATCAAAATTATGGTGTAAAGGAAAGTTCGGTTAAACAAACAAGTACGCTTGTGAAAGTTAAAAATCCGCCAAAGGGAGCAGCAAAATATTATAAATATATTTTGGATGGGATTGCGGCAAAAACATTAAAAGAAGCAAAAATACTTGATTTTTTAACAGAGCATGTTTTGGAAAATATGGATGTGTCTGCGGTAGATGAAAGTGCAATAAATGCAAAATCCGTTGAAATAACGGCTCTTTCTATGAATGAATCTTTGTTTGATATAGAACATTGTAAAAAAGAAACAAAAAAAGTTATTGATACTTGTGGTGTAAGGTCAAATCAAAATGTAAGAAAAATTATTGCTAAAAGTTGTGAAAATTATGAAAGTTTGCTTGTAAAACAGGCATCAAAATTAAAGGCAGAAGTTTTGGATAAAGGACAAGAATTGTTGGATGTTTTAAAGACAAGAACAACTCAAAAAGAAAAAGATGATGCAGAAAATGAAGCAAGAGAAAGAAAAGCACAGGAAGCACAAGCAAAAAAAGAAGCGGAAGAAAAGAAAAAAGCCGAAGAAAAAAGAGCAAAAGATAAAAAAAGACGAGAAGAAGCGGAAAAGGAAGAAGAAAAAGATAAACCTAAAAGTTGAGTTGTTTAAGTTAGTGGATAAAAAAATAACTTTATATTAATGGGGAAATTTTTATTTCAATTCTGTTATTTAAATATTGACCCTCGATAGTGTTATTTGGTGCAATCCAATGAGTTTCACCCATTCCGGTCATAAAAATTCGTTCAGGTATGATTTTTTTATTTACAAAATATTTTGCAACGCTTTGTGCCATAGTTTTTGATTTTATTAAATTATTATAACTGGAACCTATGCTTGATGTGTGTCCCACTATTTCAATAAAATTTTGATTATTTTGTGATAAAATTTTTATAATATTATTTAATTGTGGTTTGATTGTTGATATAATTTCATAGTTTCCATCAAGTAGTATATGTGATTGGATAGTTAATATTATATCGTTGCCTGCCATTTGGTAGGTTATATTTGTTCTTTCAAGGTATGGTATAAGTTTTCTGTATATTGAAATCATATAAGGGCGAGCTTTATCAAGTGGTATTGGCAAAATTCCCATACGAAGTAGTGTTGGTTTTTGTACTATGCGACTTTTGCCGGTAAGGGCGGAACGATTGATTGCAGAAAAATCAGCGTTGTTTATATTATTTTTGTTGCAAGATGAAATTACAAAAGCAAAGCATAATAAAAATAAGTATTTCATGAAAGATTCCTTCTTTTTATTTACAAAAATCTTTATATGGTTTATGTTAAGTTTAACTGGTAAAAAAAGCAATAAAATTATGATAACATTAGGAATAGAAAGCAGTTGTGATGAAACAGCAGTTGCAATTATAAATAGTGATGGCAAGATTTTATCGCACAAGTTAATCACTCAATTTAAAGAGCATAGTCAGTATGGTGGGGTAGTGCCGGAAATTGCATCAAGGGCGCATCTTGATTATGTTGATGTTTTGATTAAACAAGCGATAGAGGAAGCAAATATCAAAGTGTCGGATATAGATGTCTTCTCTGCTGGGTTGGGACCTGGGTTAATTGGTGGATTGATAGTTGGTGCAACAATTGCAAGAGCAATGGCATTTGCCCTTGGTAAACCATTTATTCCGGTTAATCATCTTGAGGCTCATGCCTTGATGCCAATGTTTTTTGATCGCACTTTAAAATTTCCGTATTTACTTCTTCTTGTAAGTGGTGGTCATACGCAGATTTTGGTTGTTAATGGGGTTTCGGATTATGATATGCTTGGCACTTCCATTGATGATGCGTGTGGGGAATGTTTTGATAAGACTGCAAAGCTTTTGGGATGGAATTATATGGGTGGGGCAGAGATAGAAAAGTGTGCCAAAGATGGCGATGAAAATGCTTTTGATTTTCCAAGGCCACTTATAGATTCAAAGGATTTGAATTTTTCTTTTTCTGGACTTAAGACTGCGGTGCGGCAGACAATTGAAAAAATTGCGGATAAGATGACAGATAAAATAAAATCTGATTTATGTGCTAGTTTTCAAAAAACAATTTGTTATGTGTTGAGTTTTAAGATGGAAAACCCAAAAAAAAAAATAAAAAATAAAAATATAGAGCATATTATTGTAAGTGGTGGGGTGGCAAGGAATTTTAAAATACGAGAGACACTTTATAATTTATCAAAAAAATATAATATGAAATTTGCGGTGGCGGATCCAAAATATTGTACGGATAATGGTGTTATGATTGCGTATGCTGGAGAGCAAAATTTTTTAGCAGGAAAAAAAAGTGATTTTGTGATGGCACCAAAACCAAGATGGCCGTTAGAGGAATTAAAAAATGGATAATTTTGATTTTATTGATGAGATGATAGAAAAGCCAAAAGAAAAAATTGTTTCCAATCATTTATATAGTCAGGATAAAGTTTTTTCGGTAAGTGAGATTTCGAATCTGTTAAAAAATTTGTTGGAGGGTGCATTTCATAAAATAAAAATTAAAGGGGAGATTCAAGGGTTAAAAAAACATTCGTCAGGGACATATTATTTTGATTTAAAAGAAAATTTTAATGGTAAAGATTTTATTTTAAATTGTGTTTTATGGAAGTACACAAAGGTAGATGTAAAGTTAGAAGATGGGTTGGAAGTTATTTTAACTGGGAAAATTACGGCTTATACTGGGCGATCATCATATCAAATAATTGTAGAATCGGTTGAAGTTTCTGGTGTGGGGGCTCTTTTAAAAATAATAGAGCAAAGGAAACAAAAATTATTGGCTGAGGGAATTTTTGATGCTGCTCATAAAAAATCAATTCCATATTTACCAAAATTAGTTGGTGTTATAACATCACCCACAGGTTCAGTTATAAAAGATATTTTACACAGGATTAGTGAGAGGTTTCCGGTATCTGTGATAGTTTATCCGGTGGCAGTTCAAGGGGAGGGGGCGGATGTTGAAATAACAACAGCAATAAATAATTTTAATAAGATGGTTGGTGATAAAAGACCGGATGTGATAATAGTTGCGCGTGGTGGTGGCAGTGTGCAAGATCTTATGCCGTTTAATGAAGAAAATGTTGTAAGGGCAGTGTTTAATTCAAAAATTCCTGTTATCTCCGGGGTAGGACATGAAACTGATACAACACTTATTGATTTAGTTGCTGATTTACGTGCGCCAACACCAACTGGGGCAGCAGAAAAAGTTGTACCGGTTAGGGCAGAATTAAAATTGCAACTTGCAAAAATGGCGGTTAGTTTGAATACAAGTATTTTTAATAAATTGGAATTTTTGAAATTAAAATTAACAAGTCTTTATAACAAGCTTAAAAGTCCAATGCAATTTGTATTGGATGCGATGCAAAGATTGGATGATAAAAGTGCAAAGTTGGATTTTTTGATTAGAAATAAATTACAAAGAGAGCAAGAAAAAATAAATTATTTTGATAAGATGTTAAACAGCTATTCATTTAAAAATGTTTTAAAACGTGGCTTTTCAATAGTGTGGGACGGGCAAAATAATATTATAGATAGCGCTGAAAAATTAAAAAAACAACCTGCTTTTATAATTGAAATGTTTGATGGAAAAGTTTTATTTGATAATAATAAAAATGCTGATTTAAAACAAAAAAATATCAAAAGGACCGGGTTTTTAGAAAATAAACAAGAAGAATTGTTTTAAAATTATATAATAATTATTGCTATATATTTATTTTGTTATACCATGTTTTTTAAGTTGTTGATATGGGGGATGGAATATGAAAAAAGTTTTGTTTTTATTTTTAATTAGTTTAGTTGGTTTTAACGTAAAAGCAACAACAAGTGTTGAAAAGTTATCTGTGAAAAAAATAGATAATAATGTTTATAAAGATTTTACTTGTGATGTTATTATTATAACTGAATCTTGTCCTGAATATGCTTATAGTGAAGATGCTCTTTTGGTAAATGATAATGAATTGGTTTTTAAAGATACTGGAGAAGGTTGTGATGTTAAGCAAATAATAAGAAATAAAAAAGATAGTTTTTGTAATTTAATGTAATAGTTTTATTTTTGAAAAAAGTGAAGAGTATTATAAGCTATGAATTTGAGATATAAAATAATAGGATGTTTAAATTTATTTGTTAGATGCTATCTTGTTTTTGCGTTGTGAATAAACTCTGTTTTTTCATTAAAATCTAGAATTCCAGATGTAGATACTATTCCAAGTTGTTTTATATCATTTTCCAATTTTTGAAATTCGGAATTTTTTCCAAAAAAATAATCATATTCTTTTTTAAACAATAATTTTTCCATATCATTCATTTTTACTGATAAAATTTTAAGTGTTGAAACATCAATTTTTTCTTTTATCCTGTCAATCCAATCTGTGGCAGAGTGTATATCAGATTCTTTTAAAAGGATGTTATAAAACATATTAAGAATAAAAAATTTTTCAGTTTTAAGTTTATTTAATTCTTTATTTACAACATATTTTGTTGCGATATTTTCAAGTGTTGTATGGTGATATTTTTTATAAAGATCGTAAAGACATTTATTGCAATCATTGGGATAAACAGATTTATCTTTATACTTGCATGTGGCACAATTATCTTTATATTTTGCAACAATATTTTTATTCATAAAATATCCTATTTTTTATAAGGTGGTTTTGTCAAACCTTTTGGTGATTTTGTAAAAATTTCAACACCATTTTTTGTGATGCCAAGTGTGTGTTCGAATTGTGCGGACAGACCACCATCTGCAGTTCTTGCCACCCAGTCATTATCTTCTATATACAATTCATGAGTCCCAGTGTTTATCATAGGTTCAATTGTGAAAATCATACCTTCTTGTAATAAAATTTTTTCATTTTGCTTTTCATAATAATGAAGCACATTTGGTTCATCATGAAAAACTTTGCCTGTACCATGTCCGCAAAAATCGCGAACTATGGAAAAACCTTTTGGTTCACATAACTCTTCAATAACAATTCCTATTTTTGAAAGGGGGATCCCAGGTTTACAAATTGAAATTGCTTTCATCATTGCATCATAAGTTATGTCAACAAGTTTTTTTGCTTTATCGCTTGTATTTCCAACTATATACATACGACTTGTATCGCCGTGATATCCATTGATTATTGTTGTAACGTCTATATTTAAAATATCGCCATCTTTTAAAAATTCTTTTTTGTTTGGAATGCCATGACAAATAACATCGTTTATTGAAATACAGCAATGTTTTGGAAAACCATTATAATTTAATGGAGCGCAGATGCCCCCTTGTTTTTTTGTGTGTTCCGTAATCAATTTATCAAGGTCGTATGTTGAAATACCCTCGGTTATATAATCTGTTATAAAATCAAGTGTGTTTGCAGCGGCCTCGCCTGCAATTTTCATATGTTCAAAATCTTGCTTGGAATAAATTTTTATCATTATATTTTGCCTTTATAAGATTTTTTTAAGAAGGAGGCTCGCAACAACGGGGTGGGTATGTTGTTGCGAGTTGGTTGTGATTATAAATATAATAAAAAAAAAATAAAGTAAAAAAATAAATTTTTTAAAAAGGACTTTACTATATATATGAAATCAAATAGAATTGTGCTTTGGAGGGGATTTATGTTTGGATTTAATAAAAAAAAGACAAAACGTATTGCTGTGATGACCGCTGGGGGTGATTGTCCGGGTCTTAATATGGTGATAAGGACAATTGCAAGTTATGCAACAGAAAGGTATAATTGGGAAGTTATTGGTGTAAAACACGCCCTTAATGGATTGGTTGAAGAGCTTAATTTAGATAGTGAAGATTCAAATATTGTTAAATTTACTCCGCATTTTTCATTTGGTGAATATTTAAGGCAGGGTGGAACATTTTTAGGTTCATTTAAAAAAATTAACAAAAAAAAATATCGTGATATTAAAAATGATGAAGAGCTTGCAAAAGCAATGTTGTCTGGATTTAAGAAAAATATTAAGGCATTAAATATAGATGGAATTATTGCAACTGGTGGTGATGGTTCTATGTTTATGATAAATTATTTATGTCATCAATGTAAAATTCCGTTTGTTGGTATTCCAAAAACTATTGATAATGATACCCCGGGGACAGAAATTTCCGTTGGGTTCAGCAGTGCGGTTGATAGTATAGTTTACAATATAGATAATGTTTATTGGTCGGCAAAAGGGCACAGACGTGCAGTTATAGTTCAAGTTATGGGGCGTGATGTCGGACATCTTGCCATGCATGCTGGGTTGGCAAGTGCTGCGGATGTGATATTGGTTCCAGAAATTCCTTATACTTTAAATGGTGTTATTTCAAAGCTTAAAAAAGTTATGAAAGTGGAAAATAGGGAGCATTTTATAATAGTTGTTGCCGAGGGGGCAGGTTATGAAAAAGGTAAAAAAATTCCAAAAAATTCCAAAGTAAATGTTGCAGAATATATTGAAAAAGCCTTGAGAAAACAGGGAATTGAGGCAAGGTCAGATATATTTGGTTATTTTCAACGTGGAAGTCTTCCAAACGGGTATGACAGAATGATTGCGGCAGAGCTTGGAACTTTTGCAGTTGACCTTATGGCAACGGGTCATACATCTGTGATTACTGCGTTTCGGCATGGCAGACCAATAAAAATGGCAATAAAGAATCTGTTTAAAAAAGAAACAAGGGGATTAAATCCAAATTCTTTAATAGTTTCAACTGCGCTTAAATGTGGTACCTATATAGGTGAAATAAAGCAGAAAAAATAAAAAAGTTGTATTTTTTTATAAATAGTATTATTTTGTATCAAAAAAATAGGAGTTAAATATGATATATGTTATGGGGCATACTTGTCCAGATAGCGATGCGATAGTTTCTGCAATAGCTTTGGTGGAATTTTTAAAGTTAAAAGGTATTGATGCAAAGGCTATGAAGCAAGGTGATATAAATCCAGAAACAAAATTTATTTTGGAAAAATTTCATCTTGATGTGCCAGAAACAATAACAAGTGTTGATGGCAAGGATATTGCAATAGTTGACACTACGGAACTTACACAACTTCCACCAGATCTTGATAAAGCAAATATAAAATATATAGTTGATCATCATAAGTTGGGTGGAATTAAGACTGCCGCTCCACTTTATACTTATATAATGCCAGTTGGCAGTTCAGCAAGCGTTTTATATTTAATGTATAAAAATGAAAATTTACGAATTGCGAAATCTGTTGCTGGGGCGATGCTTTGTGCAGTGCTTTCAGATACAGTTATTTTTAAATCTCCAACTACAACAGAAATTGATAAAATTGCGGTTGAGGAGCTTTCTAAGATTGCAGAAATTGACAATCCAATAGCTTTGGGTATGGAAATGTTTAAAATTAAATCATCAATTGATAATGATAATGGCAAAGCTTTGCTTCACAGAGATTTTAAAGATTTTGATGTGAATGGCAAAAAAATTGGTATAGGACAAATTGAGCTTATTGATGGTGCAATGATAGAGCCAAAAAGGGCGGATATTTTTGATGCCATGAATAAACAATTGGCAGATGGTTATCACAGCATAATTTTCCTTTCAACAGATATTATGAAAGAGGGAAGTGAAATGTTTGTGGTTTCACAAAATATTGCAGATATAGAAAAAGTTTATGGTGTGAAATTTGTAAATAACTCTGCTTGGTGTGATGGAATGCTTAGTCGTAAAAAACAAGTTGTTCCACCACTTATGGAAAAATTATAAGGAAGATTTATATTTTTATTAAAGAAGTCTGTTGCAGGCTTCTTTTTTTATATATAGTGAATTTTTTATTTTTTTCGCTTCTTCTCTTGAAATTTAAAAATTGAATACATATATATAAAGCAACTAAAGGGGTGAGGTATGTGAAAATTTCCAAACAATAAAAACATTTTCGCTTGTATAAAAATTTTTTTGATATTATCATAAGAATAGAACGATAGGGTGTGACAACCCTTTAACAGGTGTGCTGTAAGGCATATGGTATTGAAAGAGATTCCTACTTTTATTAATGGTAGGAAGGTATGGGAATATACAAATACTATACACTATTTCCTGTTAATATAGTTGTCAACTTCCTATCGGAACAGGGAGAGACTAGATGAAAAACTATATAAAAAATCATGGCAAAATTTTGCTGTTTGCGGGTATCTGTTTATTTTCGCACAAAGCATTTTCTGCAAGTGAAGCAACTAAAAGGTTGATACACGAAACCCTTGCCAAGTATGGCATAAGTGCCGGTGGCAAGGAAGTTTGCGGGGGTGATGAAGAACCAATTTGTAATGAACCAGGTTGCAAAGTAAAGTGCAATAGATATGGTGCAAATAATTTTTGGTCGCCAAGTGATAGGCTTTGTAAATCTTGTCCGGTTGGAACAATACTTAACAAAACAACCTTTCAAAGCTGCAATCAAATTATATGTCCCGAGGGTACAACTGGGATAAAAGTTAGCGGTGGAAATTGTCCCGCAGGAATGGATTTATTTGCTCCAAGTAAAGGAATCTGTCCAGAGGGATATGAACTAAAGAAAATAACAAATGGCAAATGCCCAGATGGAATGGAGTTGATAGATTTAAGAAATAACTGCCCATCAGGATACGAAATGTTTAAACAATCATAAAAAAAGGAAAGGAGAAAACTATGATTAAAACAACTAGTAAAATAACAATACTCGCAAGCTTGCTTGTAGCAACTATGGTAAACGCCCAAGAATTTTACACCTGTGTCCCAAAGAAAAGTTGGTGGAAAGACACCATGGGTGAAAGTATAAGAAATAATGTTCCAAGTGCACATGCTATAGCAAATGCAGTTGCAGGATCAATTCCAAAACCACAATCTGGTTGGAAGTTGATAAAAAAAATACATTTAGGAGAAATTGATATACCTTTAACTTTTGGAAAATATAAAATAAAACTTTGTTCTAGAGAAGAAATATTCGAAGCTTTAGATGGTGATTCTTTGAATGTAACAAAGGATAATACATGGAGAGAATGGGACGTTTCCTATCCAGGAGATTATTTTTCTATAACATATGGTGGATGTAGTAGTGAAATTGTAGAATTATATAAATATGAATAAAAAATTTTCATTTTGTTCTTGACTTTTAAAAAATAGTGATTATATTATAACTAACGAAAGGGTGAAGTACACCCAAAATTTCCAGAGAATAGAGAAATTTTTATGAAAAATGCGAAAATTGAAAAAAAATTAAAATTTTTTCACTTTCCCTCTTGAAATTTAAAAATTGGATACATATATATAAAATAAGCGAACGGGTGAAGTACACTCAAAATTTCCAGAGAGTGGAAAAAGTTTCTAAAATAAAATAAATTAAATCAAAAGATTTTTGCTGTCATGTGGTTTTGTTTTTTGCAAAGCCAAGTGATAGTGAATTGTGGGTGGAAAATTATTAACATTAACAAACAAAAAAAGGAGAAAAATTATGTTTAAATATGATGATGTGATAAGCACATTAACTTTGGTAAATACGCTTGCAAGAGATCCAAATTATGGAAATTGCAAGCAGGAAAAATATATAACTTGTAAGTTAGATGAAGCGCAAAATCAAGATTTTGCAAGAGAGCAAAGTTGGGAGTTGTACGCTTTTGAAAATACCAATTTGGCTGTTTTAAAAGTTCGCAAATTTTGTAAGAATATTTTTTATTTGGAGAAACTTTTGCGATCTAACTTGCTTATAAGAAATTTACAAAAATATTTTTGTGTAGGTGTAAATGTTTGTGAAAATTTGATAATTGTTTTACAAAAGATGGTATTTTATAATCTGCAGTTAAAGTGCGGATATGGATAATTGTTTCAAAAAATATACTGGTAGCCTATTTTTCATTCCAGAAAAATAGAAGTTCTGGTGGAATTTTATTAAAGATTATCATTTATAAAATCTTATATTTTTATTATCTAAATTTTAGTGATAAGTAAAATACTGATTACCTATTTTCCATTAAAGGAAAATAGAGTTCTGGCAGAATTATTTTTATGAATACTGCTTATAAAAAGTTTTGATCAACAAAATAAGATAGGAAATTTTTAATATAAAATAATATGCCTATTTCCCTGTACAGAACAATGGTTTCCTGCCGGAATTGTTTATGTATAATTTTTTACTTGAATTTGCAGCGGGGGGGGGGGGGAATGTAAACCTGCTTGACAATGAAGTCAAGTGAAAAACTAAAAAAATAATAACAAAAAAGGAAGGGTAAATTATGAAAAATAAAACGTCATTATTAACAATTGCAACATTGTCAATGTTAGCAGCTTGTGGCAGCAAAACTGAAATAATGAAAAGTGGTTTAGCAGATAAATTTGCTGATAAAAATATTATAACTAAATGCAAACAAAAAGATATGTTTATCAAAAATTTTTGTTAGCAGAATTTTAGATTACATACAAAAATTTATAAAATTATAAATTAATTTATCTATTAATAACAATGAAAGGAGTAAAAAATGATATTAAATACTTGTTGAAAAAATATTAATATCAGTTATGTTTAAAATAATAAAAGGGAGTTTGATTATGAAAAATATTTCAATGTCTAATAGAGAATTCAAAAAAGCAAGAAAATACTTTAAGAAAAAATTTATAGAAGGTAATTTGACAGAAGCTGTTCGTAAGACGGAAGAGTATAAGATTTTTGAATTAGAGGAAGAGAAAAGAAAAAAAGCCAATGATTTTGTTAATGAATGGTTAGAGACAGCTGCAATTAGTCCTTCTCTTGTTAAAATGGGAAAAATATATTTTAAGAAGTATATAAGTTTTATTGCAGAAAGAGATACCCTTGATGCAGAATTTAGAAAGTTACATAATAATGAAAAGATGGATGATAAAACTTTTACTGAGTGTATAAATGATAGAGTGTTTGAGTTTGAACGTATTATAGCAATTCCTGCTATTGAATATGCAGATCGACCTAGAACAAAGTTTGCTAGTTATGGCTTTTATTATTATGAAATGGATAGGATAGAATGTGAAGAAGCTGTTTTATGGATTCGTCGGGCAACTTGTGCTTTGGGAGTTGCATTAAATAAGCTAAGAAAAAAACTTGAGGACATAAAAAAAAGAGAACTAGAATTTATTAAAGCAAAAAAGATCAGAGAGGTTAAATTTAAACATGATGAGAAAGCTAGAGAGTTTGAGTATACTTTTTCACAGAGATATAGATAGAATTTAAAATAATTTGTAAAATTATTTCCTATAAAATAGGACGATTTTTTTCGTTCTTTTTTATTGGTTGGTTTTTATAATGTAAATATTAAATATCATAGATGCATTATGTCTATTTATTATAAAAATAAATAGAACCTCTGGAGGAAAAGTTTTTAAATATATACAATTTTTATCATTTATATTAAAAAGTTGTTATTGTATGACATTTGGATGTAACTATATATTTTATTCTGTAAATCTGCAATAGAATTATCTATCAAATAATTTTCCTAGGTCATATAGGTTGAGCTTGACATAGGCGCGGCGTCCGTGGTTGCATTCGCCTGCATTGTCGCTTTGTTCAACTTGGCGGAGAAGTTCGTTCATTTCATCAATGGTTAGTTCTTTGCCTGCTCTTATTGCTGTGTGGCAAGAGTAAGTTTTGGCAAACATTGCAATTTTATTTTCTAGAAATTTTGCTTTGTTTATGTCATTTATGTCTTCTGCTATGTGATTTATAACGCCTGTGATATCGGAAAGTCCAATGAGTGCAGGAATTTCGCGAACTATTATTGTGTCAGCGCCAAATTCTTCTATAACAAGTCCGAATTGTAAAAGTTCGTCCCTTATATCCATAATAGCGGCAGTTTTTTTTACGCCAAGGTTTATTGTTTCTGGGATTAGTAAAATTTGTCTTTTGATATTGCCGTTTAAAATTTGGTTTTTAAGTTTTTCATAAACAAGTCTTTCGTGTACTGCATGCTGGTCGGTTATCACTATGCCATCGGTTGTTTGTGAAATTATATAGGTTTTATGCAGCTGTCCCCTGGCAGTGCCAAGTGGATAATGTATAAAATCTTGCCAATTTGGATTGTCGCTTGTGATTGATGCGGGATTTATGCTTGGTGGAATGGCTTTGCCATCAAAGGTTGTTTGCGTTTCATTAACATGATTATAAAAATTCATTTCTTTTAAATAATTTATATAATTTGTGTTGTATGGAGTATAAGAATCGGCTGTGATATCGCTTACTGCTAGGTATGGATTTGTATAAGAAGTATCGTTAAAAGGCATGTTGTAAATATTTGCAAGGGTTGGATTTTCATGCTGTTTAAAATAATTTGGTGATATGACATTGGGATCAACCGGAGCATCGGCAAGGTATTTTCTTATCACGCTGATAAGGCTGCCCCTTACGAATGCTTGTTGTTTAAATCTTATTTCTGCCTTTTGTGGGTGAACGTTAACATCTATGTCTTCATTTGGTAGTGTCAGCCACAAGCAAACAGATGGGAATTTTCCCTTTTCCATTGTGTCCATGTATGCTGCCTTTATAACACCTTGAAGTGATTTATCATCAAGGCTTCGTCCATTCACATAAATATATTGATAGGCGGAAGTTGCACGTGTAAAGGTTGGGCGGCAGATGTATCCTTTGATTTTTATATTATAGGATTGAGTATCAATTTCTATGGCATTGTTTTTAAAATCTGTTCCCATAATTGATGCAATTCGGTCGATACTATTTGTAGGGCGTAAGATCAAAATATCATTTAGCATAAAGGTTTTATCTGGGTTTGAAAGGGCTATACGTTCAACTATGTCAATTATTTTTGACATTTCAGCGCGGTCAGTTTTTAAAAAATTAAGTCTTGCTGGGATGTTATAAAATAAATCTTCTACTTCTATTTGAGTGCCATTTGTGATAGATGCAGGGGTCAGGGTTTTAACAGCGCTGTTTTCAACTTTGATTTGCCAACATTCTTTTCCATTGTTGGTTGTAATAGTTAATTTTGAAATGGAGGAGATAGAGGGTAAAGCCTCGCCCCGAAAGCCTAAAAAATTTATGTTAAACAGGTCGTCGGTTGGAAGTTTTGATGTTGCATGTCGTAAAATGCAAGTTTGTAAATCATTTTTGTTCATGCCACAGCCATTGTCTTTGACAGAGATGTAAGTTTTACCGGCATTTTTAACGTTAATTGCAATAGAGGTTGCACCAGCATCAATGGAATTTTCAATAAGTTCTTTTATGATGTTTGCGGGTCTTTCAATAACTTCGCCTGCTGCTATTTTATTTACTAAATTTTGTGGTAAAACCCTGATAGACATAAAACTCTCCAACCATTTAAAATTAACATAGTTATATTTTTTTATCTAGTGTTTTTTATTTTGGTTGTTATTTTATTCTAACTTAAAACTCTTCACCATCGCTTGTTAAAAGTAGCGAGAATTTTTTTGTCGCTGGGATTTGAAGCAAAATAATTGTAAGCACAATCATAATTGGAATTGATAAAAACATTCCTGCAATTCCCCATATTGCACCCCAAACAGCAAGTGATATTATTATAACAAGTGGACTTAAATTTAATTTTTTACCCATCATTTTTGGATCAACAACGTTTCCTATGAAAAGTTGTATTAAAATTATTGCAGCTGTGATTGTTATAAATGAAATGCTGTTGCCGCCAAATTGTAAAAGTGCAAAAATAATTGGAAGAACGGATGATATAACAGAACCTATTGTTGGAATAAAGTTAAATAAAAACATCAAAATTGCCCAGAATAGTGCAAAGTCTAAATTAAAACTTTTCATTATGATATAACATAAAATACCTGTAAGAAAGCTTGTTGATATTTTTACTGCCATATAAACTTCTAGTTTAGAAGAAATTTTTTTCAAAATGTTTTTTACTTTTGTTGTATGTACGTCATCAAAAAGTAAATAAATTTTTTTATAAAAATATTTTTTTTCAAGCAGCAAAAATAACAAGTATACAAGTACCATTAAAAACATACTGAAAAAGCTTGCAAACCAACCGGCAAAATTTGTGATTTTTCCAGTTAAATTAAATTCTTGAAAAATAGTATTCATTGTTATTTTGTGCCTGATACCAAGCCAAATTCTTGTTTTTTCAATCAAAGCATTAAAATAATATTGATAGCTTGAAAATTTATGGGCAACTTGGGAAATGTTGCTTTCTATTCCAATAATTATAAAATATAAAACGGCAATCATTGTTATAATAGCCAGAGTTTTTGATATAGCATTTATCCACCAGATATTTTTATCACGAAAAAAGAATCTGTTGTATCTGGAGGTTAAAATTTCAATTATAATAAATAAAAATATTGAAATGACAAAAGGGATTAAAACAAAATCTGCAGCTTTAAGCAAAAATAACACTAAAATAAATGCTATTAAATTTCTGGCAAATGATGTGTCTTTTATATTTTCCATAATACCCCCCGCTTGTATTTTTACCTTGTTTTATTTTAATACACAAATTTTAATTTCTCAATGAATTTTAATGTATTTACAAAAATTTATTGTTATATTTATTAAATGGTGAAATGCGAACTTTTTTCAAAATGTGGTGGTTGCAATTTATTTAAGTTGCAAGATGTAGAATATCAAAATTATAAACAGAAATATTTAAAAGAAATTTTAAATAATATTCCTGAACATATTTTTGAACCTATGCAATTTCCAAATGGGAAAAGGAGGCGAGTGAACCTTAAGCTTGATTATGGTGTAAATGTTGGATTTTTTAAAGAAAAAACAAATGATGTTGTGGATTTAAAAAATTGTCCTTTGGTTATGGATGAAATAAATAATATAATTTTGCCATTAAAACAACTGCTTAAAACTTTTACAAAACGAAGTTGTGGTGAGGTGCAAATAACATGTGCGGATAATGGAGTGGTTATTCATTTTAGTGATATTCATATTATGAAAAATGATATTTCAAAAATTAAAACTTTTGCTGAGAATCAAAATATCACAATGATTTCTGCAAGTGGAAAAAATATAAATAACATCACTGATTCCGCTGGTATTATTTTGTATGAAAAGGAAACATCCTTTGTTGTTTTTAATGATGTAAAAATAAATTTACCAGCAACAAGTTTTTTACAAGTGAGTAAAGAAAGTGAAAATGTAATTGTAAATAGTGTTTTAGATCAGGTTAAAAATTTAAATATAAATAAAAAGTTAAAAATAATTGATCTGTTTTGTGGACTTGGACTTTTTAGTTTTTATTTATATGACAGGGCAGAATATATAACAGCAATAGATTGTGAAAAACAAAGTATTTTAAATATAAATAAAATTGCAAAAGAAAATAAAATTCCAATTATTGCAAAAGCGCAAAATTTATTTTCAAAACCGGTTGCCAGCAAAATTTTAAACACCTATGATTTAATAGTTTATGATCCACCACGAGAAACACCAATAAATCAAATAATGGAGATTGCAAATTCCAATGTTTCAAATATGGTTTATGTTTCCTGTAATCCAATTTTATTTAAACGAGATACAGATATTTTGTTGCAAAGTGGTTATAAAATAAAAACTATTATCCCAATAGACCAATTTCCACTGACTTATCATACAGAATTGGTTGCCACTTTTACAAAATAGTTAAAAATTTTCACACTTTACATTATAAAAAAAAATATTATAATTTTCCCATATTTTAAAAAATTATCAAAAAAGGATTTATATGTTTAATAAAAAAAGTGATTTTGAAAAGATGGTTGACGAGATGTCCACCCTTTTACATAAACATAATTTAACTGAACTGGAATATAAAAAGGGAAATATTCAAATAAAAGTTGCAAATCAGCAAGTGGGGGTTATGTCTTCTTTTGCTGCTGCTCCTGTTATGCCTGCGGCTGCGATTGCTGCGCCTGCTGGTATACAGGCTGCTTCATCTGGGGCTGCAATTGATTTAACAAATGCTTTGAAATCACCTATGGTTGGTGTTGTTTATTTAAAATCTGATCCAAAATCAAATCCTTTTGTATCCGAGGGGCAAGCAGTTAAAAAGGGTGATACACTTTGTCTTATAGAAGCAATGAAAACCTTTAACCCTGTAAAGGCAGACAGGGACGGCGTAGTTAAAAAAATACTTGTAGCCGATGCGGAAACAATAGAATACGATCAACCTTTATTTATTTTAGAATAAAAATATGTTTAAAAAAGTTTTAATTGCAAATAGGGGTGAAATAGCATTACGAGTTATAAGGGCTTGTCGTGAAATGAATATCAAAACGGTTGCTGTTCATTCCACCGCTGATAAAGATGCGACTTTTGTAAAATTGGCGGATGAATCTGTTTGTATTGGACCTGCCACTTCTTTTGCATCGTATCTTAATAAATCTGCGATTATTTCTGCTGCGGTTGTTACCAATGCCGATGCGGTTCATCCTGGGTATGGATTTTTATCTGAAAATGCGGATTTTGCCGAAATGTTGTTGGAACATGGAATTACATTTATTGGTCCAACCCCCGAACATATAAGGCGTATGGGTGATAAGGTAGAGGCAAAACGAACTGCAATAGAGCTTGGCATTCCGGTTGTGCCAGGCAGTAAAGGTGAAATAAAGGATGTAAAGGCTGCACTTAAGATTGCGAATGAAATTGGCTATCCAGTTATAATAAAGGCGGCAAGTGGTGGTGGTGGTCGTGGTATGAAAATTTGCTATGATGACAAGCAAGTTAGCGAACAATTCCCAATCGCAAGGGCAGAGGCAAAGACTGCGTTTGCAGATGACCGCGTGTATATGGAAAAATACCTGGTTAATCCAAAACATATTGAAATTCAACTTTTAGGCGACAAGTACGGACATGTGATTACCATTGGTGAACGTGATTGTTCTATGCAACGGAAAAATCAAAAGATAATTGAGGAGGCACCGGCACCAACTCTTTCTCGTGAAAAAAGTATGGAGATTCAAAAAATAGTTGCGAATGCAATGAAAAAATTGAAATACGAGGGCGCTGGGACAATAGAGTTTTTGTATGAAAATGGTGAATTTTATTTTATGGAAATGAACACCAGATTACAAGTTGAACACCCAATCACAGAACAAGTTTATGGAATAGACCTTGTAAAAGAGCAGATTAAAATTGCAAGTGGTGAAAAGTTAACCATAGAGCAAAAAGATATAGTTCCAAAATGTCATTCGATTGAATGTCGTATCAATGCCGAAGATCCAGAAACCTTTGTTCCATTTCCGGGAACAATAAAATATTATCATCCGGCAGGTGGTATTGGGGTAAGGATTGAAACCGGGATTTATACTGGGTATAAAATTCCATCTTGTTATGACAGCATGATTGCAAAGCTTATCACATTTGCACCAACGCGTGATGAAGCAATAAAAAAGATGTATTATGCGCTTGGTGAAACAATTATTGATGGCATTAAAACATCTATTCCGCTTCAAAAACAATTATTATGTGAAAAAGAATTTTTGGATGGAACTTATCCTATTCACTGGTTGGAAGATTATATTAAACAGCAGCAAGAAATAAAAGCAAAAAGGCAAGAAGAGTATGAAAAGGCGGATGAGCTTTTACAAAAACAGCTGCTTCCGTTAAGTATGAAAATGCTTAATAAATCAAAGGAAATGACAAACAACATAATCAATATATCAAAGGAACTTGGCACTGAAACTTTGGATATGTTGGAAGATGCAAGTTATAAGATAAGTGATATTACAAAAGAAATCACCGAGACTGCAAAAAATACAACTCTTAAAACTGCGGAACTTACCAAAGCGGCAAGTATGGTGGTTTTAAAAACCAGTATTACTACTATGAAAAAGGCTGTTGAGACCACAGCAAAAGCGGTTGAAACTACGGCAAAACTTGCGACTAAAAAAAATAAAAAAGATAGTTAATTTTTAATTAAGTGGCAAAATTTTTATTCTGGAATTTCGGCTTGTTCCAAGATTCCTATCATCTTATTTAAAGTTTTTGTGTCTGGTTCTGTTTGGCTTTCTTGTTCAAATTGTTCGTTTAAATTATCAATAAATTCGTTGCCATCAAAATCTTCCAGCTTTAAAATTTTTATGTTTTGTGATTTTGCAATTTCTTCTGCTTCATCCATATTTACTATGGTATTATTTGTTAAACAAACATAGCCATTAACAGGGATAGTGTTATCTTTGAAAAGTGATTTTATTGTATTTACACTTTCTTTTACTCTGTAAAATGGTGAAATTTTATTGCCATTTTCGCTGTACCACAATGGATATTTATTATCGGCAATTATTTCTTCATTTGCCATCCATTTTCCAGGTTGTGTGTCAACTTGGATTATTGCAATTTGCTCTTTTGAAATACCCAGATAATCAATGCCTGTGTCGCCAATTCTTATTTCACTTAATAATTTGAAGCCGGCATCAATTAAAACATTTTCAAAAATCATATTTTGCTCTTCAGTGATAGTTTCATAATTCATTTTTGTTGCAACTTTTTCTGCTGTTAAAACTTCACTTTTTTCTGTACTTTTTTCTGTTTCGTTTTTGGTTGTGGTTTCTTTGCCTTTGATTTTTGAAACATCAAATTTTGATAATAATTTTTCTGGTTCAAGTGTATTTTCAACTTTTTCTTTCTCTTCTTCTTTTACATCAGGGCTGTTATTGTCGCCATCTATTTTATTTACCATTTCTTTGATTTTGTTTCTTAATTTTTCTCTTTCCAATGCTTCATCTATTGTGAAATTGGATTTTTCTTTTTGCTCTTTTTCTTGCTCTTGCTGTGCTGCCCTTTCTGTGTTTTCTGTCTCTTTTTTTACATCATTAACAACTGGGGTGGTAGGATTGAGAACAGGATTTTCAGCTGGTTTGTTAGGGGTAGTTTCAATAATTTTTTCTTCTTTTGGTTTATCATAGATACTGAACTTATTTTCCTTAATTCCCGGTTCTTTTGTATCATTTTTTATATTTTCATCTGTTTTTTCGCTGTCTTTTATTTCTAATTTTTTACTTGCAACTTCAAAATTTTTGTCTGCGGTTTCGTTATTGAAATTTTCTGTATTTTCAATTCTTTCATCATTTTTATATTCAATATCCATTGATAATTTTACCCCACCAACCAGCACAAAAATAAATCCAATAAAACTTATAAATAGGGAAAAATTGTGAAGATTTAAAAACATCTTGCCGCTTGTAATCATTTTTAAAAGTTTATACTGGTGGCCCCCCTTTAATAAATCAAGTCCAAAAATTTTTGCCGATAAATTATAAAAAAATACAACCGCAACAAAGATAAAAATTGCGGATACAATATAATTTAATAAATATTTTTTATCTAATTTCATTTTAAATTTCCTATTTATTAAAAGTATTATATAGACAATTTTTATTTTTGTCAATATAAAATTGTTGTAAAGTGATAAAAATTTTCATAAAATAGCAAAGGCTAGTAAAAGGATTAAAAATGTCAGTTCAATTTTTTAAAGGTGTTAAAAACACGGATATAACAATTATAAATTCAAAAACAGAATTAAATATTGATGGTTTTACAAAACTGGTTCCAAATATTACGGATAAAGGCGGGGAAAAACACTTGCCAACTTTTAGAGTTATGGATGATAAAGTTGAGGTTGCGGTTGGTGAAATTTTGCATCCAATGGAGGAAGATCATTTTATAAATTTTATATACCTTGAAACAAATATTGGTGGGCAAGTAAAATATTTAAAGCCAAATTGTGAGCCAAAGGCAACATTTATTCTTGCCTCCGGTGAAATTCCAACAGCAATATACGAATATTGCAACCTACATGGTTTGTGGAAAGTGGAGGTTTAAAAAATAATAAATACAATCTAAATTATAAAAAGGGGAAAAATTATGAGTAAAAAATCAACAACTAAAAAGAAACCACAAAAAATTTCTTTTTTTGATGCTCTTAAAAATTATTGGATAAGGGCTTTTGATGTAAAAGGTGTGTCATCACGAAGTGAGTATTGGTTTGCAGGTTTGTTTTATGCTGTGATATTTATTTTAATAAATAAAATACTTGAAAAGACTATTATTGCAACTCCAATTTATGCAGTAGTTGTATCGTTGTTTTATTTGATACAAGCGATTCCGCAGACAACTTTGGTTATAAGAAGATGGCAAGATATAGGATATTCTGGATTTTATGCATTTGTTTCATCAATTCTTGCAAGAATATACTCATTTCATGTATTTCCAATAAATATCAATACTTTTATAGCTATAACATTGTTAGTATTTTTGTTTATCAATTTCATATTATTTTGCTTCCCATCAAAGTTAAAAAATAATAAATACAGAAAATAAAGATAGTTTATACATATTAATTGTTGGAAATTTGTTTTACCTTGATAATTGATAAAATGCGGGTAATATATTTTTATTAAGTAAAAATGAAAAGGAATGAGTATGAAAAAAATATTTGCTATGTTGGTTTTGGTGTGTTTATCATCTTGTGGATGTAATTGTCGTTATAATGAATATATTCCTGAAAATAACCCGCTTGTTATACCGGAAGATTTGAAACAAAAATAAAATATGGCTGATGCAAAATTAACTCCGTTGATGCAGCAATGGTTTGATTTAAAACAACAATATCCGGATTATTTGTTGTTTTTTCATATTGGTGATTTTTATGAAATGTTTTTTGATGATGCCAAAAAAGCATCGGATGTTTTACATATAGTTTTAACATCAAGGGGGCATTATGAGGACAAACCTATTCCTCTTTGTGGAATCCCGCTTCATGCGTTTGACGCTTATGTTCCAAAACTTGTTGGTGCTGGGTTTAAAATTGCTGTTTGTGATCAAATGGAAACAGCAGAGGAGGCAAAAAAACGTGGCTCTAAATCATTGATGAAACGTCAAATTGTAAGAGTTATCACATCTGGAACTTTGATGGAAGAGGCAATGTTAACATCGTCCCTTAATAACTATCTTATGTCTGTTTTTGTGGATTATGGTAAAAATGAAACTTTTATTTCTGTTGCAATAACTGATATTTCAACTGGTGAATTTAATGTTGAAACATTTAAAAATAACGAGATGGCAGAGTTTTTAAGCTTTGTTATGTCAAGGGCTCCTGTTGAAATAATAATAGATGAAAATATTTTGGTTGACGATAGATTTAAAGATTTTATTGCCACTTTTAAAACTAAATTGGTGTCTCGTCCAAAAAGTTTTTTTGATAAAGATCAAAGTGAAAAATTGATGCTGGAATTTTATAACACAAAAAATATTTTGATGTTTAGTGATTTTTTCCCAAGTGAGATTTCGGCAATGGGGGCAATTATCAATTATATAAAATTAACGCAATTTGATAATTTACCAAACCTTGCAATTCCACAAAAAAATATTCAAGATGATGTTTTGAAAATTGATTTTTTTTCAGTTAAAAATTTGGAAATTTTTGAAAGTTTGAATGCCGATAATAATGAAATGGATTCCAATTTATTTTCTTTGATTGATAAAACAAAAACATCAATGGGAAAAAGAAAATTAAAACAAATTATGGTGTCCCCACTTACGAATATTATAAAAATAAATAACAGGCTTGATCTTGTTGATATGTTTTTTAATAATATCAATATAGCAAAAGAGATTAGGGATATTTTTTCTTGTTTCCCAGATATAGACAGGATTGTTTCACGAATAAGTTCAAAAAAGGTTTCTCCCCGTGATATTCAAATTATGGGAACGTCATTTTTTCAAGTTAAAAAGATAAAGGAATATTTAATTGAAATTTCACAAACTTATAAAAAAAATATTCTTTTAAATGATATTATTTCGGGACTTGTTAATTTAGATGATTTAGCGGTGAAAATTCAAAATTTATTGTTGCCTGATGCTCCAATAACTACAAAAGAGCCGGGTTTTTTGAATTATGAAATGGATAATCAGTTAAAAGAATATAAGCAGCTATCATTAAATGGGAAAAAAATAATTGCGGATTTAGCAAATAAATATGGCGAGCAGTTAGGTTTTTCAAATTTAAAAATAAAATACAATAATATCATTGGATATTTTATAGAGGCAAGTTCAAAGCAAGCTGAGATTTTATTTAATGCGGGTAAAGAGTTAGGGTTTAGGCACAAGCAAACTTTGGTTGGTGGGGCAAGGTTTACAACAGACGAACTTGATGAAATACAGACAAAAATTTTAACAGCTGATGAAAAATATGCCGAGCTTGAAAAAGAGTTATTTAATAATTTATGTGATGAAATTATTTCTTATGATAGTGATATAAAATCTTTGTCTTTGTCAATTGCAAATTTAGATGTGATGATTGATTTTGCAATAGTTGCGTATAACAATAATTATGTAAAACCAATAGTTGATGATAGTTGTGATTTTGTTGTACGTGATGGCAGACATCCAATAGTTGAAAAATATTTAAATAAAAAAAATATTTCCTTTATGCCAAATGATTGTGTTTTACAAAATGATGATAACGGCAATTCAAAATTATGGTTGTTGTCTGGTCCAAATATGGCTGGAAAATCTACATTTTTACGTGGAAATGCCCTTATAGTTATAATGGCACAGATGGGGATGTTTGTGCCTGCCGCATATTGCAAGCTTGGTGTTGTTAATAAACTTTACAGCCGTGTTGGAGCATCGGACAATCTTGCAAAGGGACTTTCAACCTTTATGGTGGAAATGGTGGAAACAGCAACAATACTTAATCAAGCGGATAAAAAATCTTTTGTGATTTTGGATGAAATAGGGCGTGGAACAGCCACTTATGATGGAATGGCAATTGCCGGATCGGTTCTTGAATATTTAAATTCTGTATGTTGTTGTCGTGGATTGTTTGCAACTCATTATCATGAACTTTTATCTTATACTGATAATATGAAAAATGTGTCGTCGCATACTATGGATATAAAAGAATATAACGGTGATATAATTTTTATGTACAAGGTTAAAGTTGGTGAAGTTGATAAATCTTATGGTGTGCATGTTGCAAAGTTGGCGGGATTGCCGGGTGAGGTGGTAAATAGGGCAAGTGAAATTTTAAAACAATTGGAAAGTGCTAAGGTTGTAGACAAGGTTGCAGAAGATGTGGATTTATTTAATTTTAAAAAAGTTGATGATAGAAAAGAGAAAACACAAAACATGATAAATTTTTCAAATGAAAAAGTGGCAAAGTTTGAAAGACAAGAAAAATTGTATGAAGATTTAGTTAAAGCTATAGAAAATTTAAATATAGACACCCTTACCCCAAAACAAGCAATTTTGGAACTTTATGAATTAAAAGAAAAAGTAAGAATGGAAAATTGAGAAAATTTCACTTCCCCACTTGAAATAAAAAAATGTGATACATATATATAAGATACGGCAGGGGTGAGGTGTGTCAAAATTTTTGGCAAAAGGTCTTGATTTTAAGGAGTGTTGTGTAAATAGTTTCAAGATTTTTTTCTTGAAAAATTTTGAAAAAAGTGAAACACTTGTTTGAAATTAACATAAAAAAGAAAGGAAAATGTTATGAAAAATACAATGTCAATGTTTGCAATTTTGGGAGCAGCAATGCTTTCAGCTTGTGCTTCAAAAAATGGCGGTGGAGCAGCGGTGCAAAAACCAGAAATAGCAGATAAATTAAATAAACTTCCAAATGGGACAACTTTTGCTACTGGTACACATATTTTTGAGTTGGTAAAAGAGGGTGGAAAATGGCAGTATAAGTTTAATAAAGCTGGTAAAGAAGTGCTTTTTGCAGCAGATGATTTTATGAAAGATGGTGATTTTGATGTTTCAAAATCTGCTAAATTAGAAGATAGCGGTGAAGAGTTTAACCTTAGACTTAAGGTTGCACATAGTGATTTAACTTATGCAAATTATGGAATGTTAGAAACAACGAAAGATGGTAGTGCAATTAAGGATTATGACTTTTTCTTTGCTGGTCAAGTAGGCAAAGATGCTGTTTATCAAAAAAATACATCTAAAGCTACAAAATTTTCTGGAAAAACTTATGCTTCTTTGACTACAAGAAATGGAGGTAATATACTAGAAAATAAGCTGTTATCTGGAACTGCTGATTTGACTGTAGGTGCAAATTCAACACAAGGTGATCTTAAGTTTACATATAAAAATTGGGGTAATATAACAGCAAAGAATTTTAATTTAACCACTGGGCAAGCAACTTCATGGGAAGGTTCGGGAGATTTCCAACCATTACCAGGTTCAGGTGAAGTGAAAAGTAAAGTGTTTAATAATGATGAGCTTGTTGGAACTTATAAGTTGACTCTTAATGATAGTAGTACAACAAATGATTATCAGCTTAAAGGTGTGTTTGGTATGAAAGGTAAAGTACAAGACTAATAATTTATAATGTTTAAAAATTAAAGAAGTCCGGTTGGGCTTCTTTTTTTAATATTGTTTTCTGTAAGGTTATTTTCCATTATAGGAAAATAGAGTTCTGGCAGAATTGTTTAATATAATTTTGCAATGGATAGATTTTTGGAGGAAAGGCTTTTTATAAATTTTATAAAAAGCTTTTTTCTTGTTGTTTAATTTTTCTGTAATAATAAAAGTTGAAAAAGGAGTGTAAAAAATGTATTATGAAAGAATGATAAATAATGTAGAAAGTGATAAAAAGTTAGATGAATTTTTGGTGTTAGAGGATGCTTCGCTTAATAAATTTCGTTGGAAATTATTTGATTATAACGAAAATTTTGTGCGGATTATTTCTCAAAAATATAATCAACCTGATATAGTGGCAAAGGTTATGTCGGCACGTGGTGTTGGTTTGGATTATGCAGAAAATTATTTACAGCCAAAGATTAAAAATTTATTGCCAGATCCGTTTGTTTTAAAAGATATGGATAAAGCTGTGGAACGGACACTTTTTGCCATTAACAATAATGAAGCAATAGGAATTTTTGGTGATTATGATGTGGATGGTGCGACCAGCAGTTCGATACTTTATAATTTTTTTAAAGAAATAGGCGCTCACAATGTTTCAATACATATTCCAGATAGGATAGAGGAGGGATATGGTTTAAATGAGCGTGGAATAAAAGAGTTGCAGGATAATGGAGCAAGTTTAATTATTTCGGTTGATTGTGGAATAACCGGGTTTGATGCAGTGGAAGCTGCAAATAAAATGGGGCTTGATGTTATAATTTTGGATCATCACGAGGCAGAGGTAAAGGTGCCGGATGCTGTTGCGGTTGTTGATGCAAAAAGGGTGGATGATGATTCCGGGCTTTCATATATGGCGGCATGTGGTATTAGTTTTTTGTTTGTGGTGGGACTTCATAAAAAGTTAAAAAATGCCGGGTTTTATGAAAAAAATGCTATAAAAGAACCGGAACTTCTTACTTATTTAGATTTGGTTGCTTTTGGAAGTGTGTGTGATGTAGTGCCGCTTGTTGCTGCAAACAGAGCGTATGTTGCAACTGGTCTTAAAGTTATGGCAAAAAGGGGCAATTTGGGACTGACTGCACTTTGTGATGTTGCGGGGATTCAAAGTGAGCCATCAGTGTATCATTTGGGTTTTATTTTAGGACCAAGGATAAATGCAGGGGGCAGGGTTGGTGATTCAAGTTATGGGGCAAAGTTGCTTACAACAAAGGACAAAATGACTGCAACTCATCTTGCCGAATATTTAAACAATTTTAATTCCACAAGGCAAGGTATAGAAGCCGCAGTGATAGAAGAAGCAGTTAACAAGGTTGCAAGCACAATAAAGCCGGATGATAACTCTGTTTTTGTTAGTGGTAAAAATTGGCATAGTGGTGTTATTGGAATTATTGCCGGCAGGATAAAGGAGCGGTATAATTTACCAACTTGTGTTGCAACTATTGATGAAAACGGCATCGCAAATGGCAGTGGGCGAAGTATTGCTGGGATAGATCTTGGTTCTGCAATTATGCGAGCAAAGGAGATGGGAATTTTAACAGGTGGTGGGGGTCATGTTATGGCGGTTGGATTTACATTACCAGAAAAAAATATTCCAAAGTTCAAAGAATTTTTGACTGAATATATAAATCAAAAAACTGGGGGTGAAAAGATAATTCCAGTTTTGAAAATAGATTCAATAATTGATATTGCAGGCATTAATATGGAGCTTGTGTCAAAACTTAAAGTACTAGAGCCATATGGTACAGCCAATGAAGAACCTCGATTTGCTATATTAAATGCAAAGCTCGCAGGCAGTGATGTTTTGCGTGGTGGTCATATAAGGTTTTATTTATCAAGTGATAATGGCAAAAGTATCAGTTGTATTGCCTATAAATGTATTGATACAGATATGGGGGAGGCAATTGTTATGGGGACAAGTTCTCGGTTCAATGTTGCGGGAAAAATAAGGATTAATGATTTTAACAATAAAAAAACTATTCAATTTATAGTTGATGATGTAGCGAGGGTGAAATGAAAAAAATATTTGTAATTTTAATAAGTTTGATTTCTTTTAATGTTTTTGGGGCGGATGATGTTTATAATGATTTTGGTTTTCAAAAATGGTTAACAGATTTTAAAATTGAAGCGCGTAAAAAACATAAAATAAAAGAAGATGTTTTAAATTATTCATTTAAAAATATTCATTATATAGACAAGGTTATAAGGCTTGATAATTTTCAGCCGGAATTTAATAAAAGTTTTTATGAATATATTGATAATGCTTTGAGTATCAAACGAGTAAAAGAGGGCAATTTTAATTTAAAAAATTATAAAACTTTACTTAAAAATGTTTATGATGAATTTGGTATTCCGCCAGAAATAATTATATCGTTTTGGGGACTTGAAACTTTTTATGGAAAAATAAGGGGAGAGTTTAATATTATAGAGTCGCTTGCAAGTCTTGCCTATTCGTCAAGACGGAAAGATTTTTTTAAACGTGAGCTTATTTTTGCACTTAAAATTTTAAATGCACGTGATATGACTAATTCACAACTTTATGGATCTTGGGCTGGGGCATTTGGGCATTTTCAATTTATGCCGTCAACTTTTATTTCTTATGCAGTTGATGGCAACATGGATGGATTTAAAAATTTGACTGGGGATATTATGGATGCCATGTATTCGGCTGGGAATTATTTATCAAAAATGGGTTGGAATAATAAATTGCCATGGGGTGTGGAAGTTTGGTTTGATGTAAAAATTTCTAAAATATGGGAGCTTGCAGATAAGGATGAGTGGTTGCCACTTAGTAATTTTTTGGATGCTGGTGTAAAATTTTATACTAAAAAAAATTATCCGCTGGATAGTAAGGTGAAATTGATTGCACCTGCCGGTTGTGAGGGACCAACATTTTTAGTTTTTGAAAACTTTAAATATATTATGAGTTGGAATAATTCAACAAATTATGCTTTGGCAGTTGGGTTATTATCTGATGCGGTAAAGGTAAATAAAGTTCCAAAAATTCAAAGACCCAAAAATTGGAAAAGAGTGAAAACTTTTACCCACAGCGAGATAAAAAAAGTTCAAGCAAGGTTAAAGGAACTTGGTTTTTATAATGCGGTGGAGACTGGGTTTTATGGAAAGTTAACGGCAAAGGCAGTTCGTGAATTTCAAAAATCTTTACTTAAAAAGAGTCTTTTTTATAAAGATGGCGCGGATATTATTGTGGATGGATATTTATCGTCTCATGTTTATCGTGAGCTGTTTCATTAAAACAGATTGTTTGTTTTTGTAAAATGTGTTAAAATATGAAAGTATAAAGAGGTTTATTATGAAAATTTTGTTATGTTTATTTTTAATTTTTTCAATTGTTTTTCCAGATATTGCTGTTTCCAAAGTGAATGGCAGGGATAGAAACAGGACGGCACTATCAAGGCGTATGGTGCGTGAGGGTAGTAAAGATTTAAGTGGTGGTGAAATGAAGATGGATAAGCCGGGTTCAATTTTTAAGAAAATTGAAAAGGATGTTCCTGGGGCAGTGCCAAATAATCCATCGGTTCCGGGACCTACTCCACCGGCACCGCCGCCAATTACACCGCCATCTCCACCTACGCCACCAACTCCGCCGGTTGTGCCGTCGGTTCCTTTGACGCCGCTTGAGGCACCGAAAAGTGAAAAGTTGGCAGAGCTTAGTCGAAACTTGAAAAGTGTTTTTGAAACTTTGAATGGTGATATTGCATTGGTAAAATCAGCCTGTGTTGGAATAAGTAAGAAGTTGGATGAAATATATAAGTTGTCTGCTTCGACTGCTGGGTTATCGGCTGGAACTACGGCGCTTGCTGGTGGAGCTTTGATTGCTGGGGCAGTGAAATCAAATAAAAAAGGAGTGGCAGATGCCTTGAAAGAACAGAATGTTGGTGAAGATGTTGTAAAAGATAATTTAAAAAGTGCAAAGACTGCGAATAATTGGCGAACTGGGTTATTGGCAACTTCCATTGCTACATCTGGTGCTGCGGTTGGAACTTCGGGGGCTTCGGTTTATCATGCCGATAAATTGCCAGATACAATAAAAAATTGCAATGAAGCGATTAAAAAAGTTAATGTTGATGTTGGTAATTTAAAAGCAGAGATAAAGGAAACCAAAGACAGGGTTATAGAAATAACCACAGGCAAAACTTTTTCAAATACAAAAAGTGTTGTTGCAAATATTGATGAGGCAGAAAAAAGGTTGAAAGTTGGTGAGGGTGTAAAAGAAAATTGTGAGCAATATGACAAACAAGTTGTTAATTTTGTGAAAGGTTTGAGTATCAGTTCAACAACATTAACAAGTGTTGGAACGGCAACTGGATTGGTTGGTGCGTTTACATCTGGGTTTGCAAAGGATGGGCATAAAAATGAAAAAAAGCTTGATATAACATCAAATGTTATGGCTGGGATAACCGCTGGAACTGGTGTTGCGGCAATGGCAACAAGTGCCGATACAGCAAAAAAAGCCAAAGATTTAAAAGAAAAAAGTGATAAATGTGAAACATATTTAAATGGTATAAATTAAGCACAATAATTTATTAACACTTTCTTTTTATAATAAAAAAAACATTCCTAGTTGGAATGTTTTTTGTTTTGTGTTATTGCGGTTTGTTATTATTTACTCTGCGGTCATTTGAAATTGTGATAAATATTTATAAAGGTTGTATTTATATTTTATTTCAAATTCCCTTTGTTTAACCATTGCTTCAAATTGCTCTGGATTTTCCTTTGCCACTATTTTATAGCGGTTTTCCTTTAACAAATAATCCCTTAAATCTTTTGTTGAAAGCCTGCTGTCTAGTTGTAATGGTGCTTTGCCTTGGTCTATTAACCTTGGGTCATAACGATATAAAGGCCAGTGTCCGGTTTCAACAGCAAGTTTTTGTTGTTCGGGACCAATCAACATATTTATTCCATGTGCGATACAAGGGGCATATGCAATAACAAGTGATGGACCATTGAAACTTTCTGCTTCGCGAAGTGCCTTTATAGTTTGCATCTCGTTTGCACCCATTGCGATATGTGCGACATAGGTGTTAAAGCCAGATGACATTGCAACCATTCCCAAATCTTTTTTGTGGAAAGATTTTCCCTTGGTTGCGAATTTTGCACTTGCACCAATAGGGGTGGACTTTGATGATTGACCGCCGGTGTTGGAATAAACCTCGGTATCAAGAACCAAAACATTTATGTTGTGTGGCATATTTAAGATATGATCCAATCCGCCAAATCCTATGTCATATGCCCAACCATCACCACCAAATGCCCAGATGGATTTTTTAATTAAATAATCTGCAAGTGGTAGCAATTGTTTGGCAACGTTGTTGTTTAAAGATTTTAATTTTTCTTTTAAAATTTTAATGCGTTCTTTTTGATTTTTTATTTCAAGTTCCGTTTCTTGTTTTGATGTTAAAATTTCACTTGTAAAATCATCACCAAGATCAGCAGATAAATTTTTAAGTAATTGTTCAGCGTCCGCTTTTAATTTATCAACTGCCAAAACTTGACCGAATGCGTATTCTGCATTATCTTCGAAAAGAGAGTTAGACCAAGCGGGACCTTCACCGCAAGAGTTCACAGCATAAGGTGTTGTTGGTAAATTTCCACCATAAATTGACGAGCATCCGGTTGCGTTTGCAATCATCATACGATCGCCGAAAAGTTGTGTTAACAGCTTTATATAAGGGGCTTCACCACATCCAGCACATGCACCGCTGTATTCAAAAAGTGGTTGCATAAGTTGTGTGTGTTTTGGCATGGATGGGTTTAATTTTTCCCTTTCAATATATGGAATGGTCGCAAAAAATTTGAAGTTTGCATCTTCTGTTTCCAGGTGATTTTCAATAGGTTGCATTGTTATACAAGTTGATGTTGTTCCATCACCATTTGGAGTTTTCACAGGACAAGCGCCAACACAAAGTCCGCAACCGGTACAATCGCGTGGTGATACCTGTACACAATAATATAAATCTTCACCAAGTTCCTTTGTTTTATATTTTGCAACTTTGAATGTGTTTGGGGCATCTTTTAATTGTTCTTGTGTCATAACCTTGGTTCTTATTGCGCCATGAGGGCAGATAAAGGCACATTTTCCACATTGTATGCAAGTGTTAGGGTTCCAAACAGGAATTGAAAGTGCGATAGTATTTTTTTCATATTGTGATGTCGCGGTAATAAAAGTTCCATCTGGTGTAAATGCCGATACAGGAAGTTCGTTTCCACGTCCAGAAATAATTTGTCCGTGAAGGCGTTTTACAATTTCTGGTGCGTCAGCAGACACAACCATAGGCATAGGTTTTGCATCTTTGGATACGGCATCTGGCACTTCAAGTTCATATAAATTTGAAATTGCGTTATCAACTGCTTTACAATTTTTTTCTACTACTTCAACACCTTTTTTAGCATAGGTTTTTTCAATAGCTTTTTTAATTGCGGTGATTGCAACATTGTCATCAATTACTTTACTTAAATGGAAAAAGGCAGTTTGCATAATAGTATTTATGATACGACCCATGCCGCAATCCCTTGCAACGGCAAAGGCATTTATTGCAAAAACTTTTATGTGTTTTTTGATAATTTCCGTTTGTGTTTCAAGTGGCAGGTTATTCCACAACAATTCCTTTTTAAATGGCGAGTTGATAAGCAAGATACCATTTTCTTTGATATTTTTTAAGATGTTTAATTTATAAAATAATGGAAAATGATGAACTGCAATAAAATCTGCCTCTGATACAAGGTATGGTTGTTTGATTGGATTGTCCGACACCCTTAAATGAGATGTGGTTGTTGCGCCGGATTTTTTACTATCATATTCAAAATATGCTTGTCCGTATTTATCGGTCTCGCTTAGGATAATTTTGATTGAATTTTTGTTTGCACCAACCGTTCCATCGCTGCCAAGACCATAAAACATTGCGGAATAAGTATCATTTTCAAGTGAAAAATTATTATCATAGGCAAGTGATAATTTTGTTAAATCGTCGTTTATTCCAATTGTAAATTCTTGTTTTGGTGTGTTAGTTGCAAGTTCGTCAAACACAGCCTTTACCATAGGTGGAGTAAATTCTTTTGATGACAATCCGTATCTGCCACCTATTACTTTTATGTTATCTCTACCTGTTTCTTTTAAACTGGAAACTACATCAAGATATAATGGTTCACCAACGGATCCTGATTCTTTTGTCCTGTCAAGCACTGCGATTTTTTTTACAGATTTTGGTAAAATTTCAGCAAAATATTTTGTTGGGAATGGGCGATATAACCTTATTTTTAATAATCCAACATTATAATTTTGTTTGTTTAAAACTTTGATTGTTTCTTCAATGGTATCACAGCCAGATCCCATTGCAACAATAACACTTTCTGGATCTTTTGCCCCCACATAATCAATCAGGTGATAGCTTCTGCCGGTCAAGGTTTCAAATTCATCCATAGTTTTTGCAACAATATTTTCAACATTGTTATAGTATGGGTTTGATGCTTCGCGTGCCTGGAAAAATACGTCTGGGTTTTGTGAAGTCCCCCTTATATTCGGGTTGGTTGGAACAAGAGCGCGCTGTCTAAATTCTTTTATACTATCAACAGGGAGCATTTTTTCAATAACGGAATCTTCAATTTTTTCTATTAAATTTATTTCGTGTGAAGTACGGAATCCGTCAAAAAAGTGTAAAAATGGAACACGACTTTTAAAGGTTGCTATGTGAGAAACAAGTGCCAAGTCATGACATTCCTGTGCATTATTGGCAGCCAGCATTGCAAAGCCAGTTTGACGGCAAGCCATAACGTCGCTGTGATCTCCAAAAATAGAAAGGGCGTGAGTTGCAATAGTCCTTGCGCTTACATGCATAACGAAAGGATGTAATTCACCTGCGATTTTATACATGTTTGGTATCATAAGCAGAAGCCCTTGGGATGCAGTAAAGGTTGTAGTAATGCTTCCTGCTTGAAGTGCGCCGTGAACGGCACCTATTGCGCCTGCCTCTGATTGCATTTCGGAAACATGTGGTACAGAGTTAAAAATATTTTTTTTGTCTTTTGTGCCCCACAATTCATAATTTTCAGCCATAGGGGAAGATGGGGTAATAGGGTAAATCACAGCCATATCGGTAAGGCGATAGGCAATATCCGCAGTTGCTTCGTTTCCATCACAAATCATTTTATTTTTATCAAGCATTTTTTATCCTTTTTTGTTAGTGAGTTATATTATCTTGAAAATAACAGAAAAATAAAGACTTATTTTTTTATGTGTTAAAACAGCATTTTGTTTATTGTAAATAGGTAAAATTTATGGGTGAAAATTTTTATTTACATTATGAAAAATGTTGTTTATAATTTCGCGCATGGTTTGGGAATATAGCTCAGTTGGTTAGAGCTACCCGCTCATAACGGGTCGGTCGTTGGTTCGAGTCCATCTATTCCCACCAGGTTTTTTTGTTAATTCCTGCTTCTTTCATACATTCTTTTATATATTTAAAAGTAAGTTTGCTTGAATGTTTTGTGTTTGAATATTCTATATTTGGATAATCAATAAATGTTTTTGTATCCCAGTTGATGCTTTTGCTCATCTTTTTTGCCATACAAAGGCAATAGTTTCTTGTTTGTTTATCGTTTATTGCATTTTTTGTTTTCTTAGAAAGTTTGTTGTTTTTTTCTATTTTTTTTGCAGTTTTATAACATGAATCATATACCCCACGTTCAAATGCTGCTTGTTCTTTTTGATTTGCTATTTCTTTTATAATTTTGCTTAAATGAATTGTTTTAAAAAGAAAGTAGAAAGAAAATCCCAAAAGAAAAGATACAGTCATCATACAATATTTATGTTGTAAAAAATATTTGTTGTTTGAATTTTTGTTTGTTTTTGCCATTTTTTATCTCCTTTTTTGATTTCTAAATATACATTAAAATGTGAAAATATTCAATAGAGGATATTTTTTTGTAAAAATAAAAATTACTTGATTTATTGTGAAAACTTTTTATATTTTTGTGTGTTGTGTTATAATAATTTTTTGTTTATGGAGTTTTATGTGAAGACAGATTTGATTAGTATTTTTTTTGCAGTAGATGATTCTTATGTGCAGCATTTATGTGTTGTTATGAATTCTATTTTATATAATAATAAAAACAATAATTTTGTCTTTTATGTTATGACAGATTATATTTCGGAAAGAAAAAAGATACTTTTAGAAAAGTTAAAGTTTAAATATTCTAATTTTGATATTGTTTATTTTGTTGTTAATTCCAAAGATTTTGAAAATTTAATAATTACAAGCAATCATATAACAAGACAAACTTATTATAGATATATTATTCCTAATTTGGTTCCAAATTTAAAAAAAGTTTTGTATCTTGATAGTGATATTATTGTTAATGGAGATATTGCTGAGTTGTGGAATGTTAATATTGATGATTATTATTGTGCAGGGGTGAGAGATACTTTTATACATGATTCAGAGTATCAAAAAAAGTTAGGTTTTAATGCGGATGAATTTTATATTAATGCAGGTGTTTTATTATTAAATTTAGAAAAAATTCGTAAGGATAATAAAGTAAAAGAGTTATTTCATAACACGGAAAAGTATAAGTTTATTATTGAATATCAGGATCAGGATGTAATAAATTTGACTTTTAAAGGAAAGGTTAAAGAGCTTCCTTTAAAATTTAATTATACAGGAGATGATGTTGGAAAAGACCCTTTTAGAGTCTTAAATAATGAAGTTGTTATTGTTCATTTTACAGGAGGAAGAAAGCCTTGGAATTATTATTTTTCTTCTTATAATTTTGCAGAGTTTTTATATTTTAAGTATTTAAAAAAGACAGCTTTTGCATGGGAATATTTTTTTAAGAATTTTTCTTCTATCTTGAAAAGATTTATTTTTAGTAAGAGAAGATGTGGAAATTTAAGATTTATAAGATTTCTTGGTTTGAATTTTGTATATAAAAAGAAAGTAAAGGTTAAGAATAAAGATAAGATAAAAGTTGCTTTGTTAGTGGATGAGTTTTTTGGTGGGGCTGGGACTGCTTTTGGTGGTTATGGTTTTTTATCAAGAAATTATATTGCAAAATATATTCCATCTAAAGATATACAGATGGATGTTTTGCTTGGTTTTTCTAGTAAGTTGGAAAAAAATCAGGTTGATGATGTTTTTGTGTATAGACTTCCTGAAAATAAAAGGAAAGCAAGGTCTTGGTTAAAAAGGCAGGATTATGATGTTTTCCTTAGTGTTGAACTTACTTCTGATTCTTATAGAATTTTGGCTTTAAATCGTGAAAGAGCACCTTTGATTTTGTGGGTTCAAGATCCAAGGCCTTGGTATGAGTGGAGAGAAATTAATACTGTTAAATTATTTACTGAAACTTGTTATTGGGATACACCCGTGTATGAATATGTTAACTATATGAATTGGAAAAGAAAGGTTTGGTATATTACTCAAGGAATGTTTTTAAAAGAAAAAGCAAGGGATCTTTATAGGTTGAATAATGATGTGGATATGAAATATTTACCTAACCCAATTGAGATTGATGATGAATTTGATGTAAAACATTATAAAAAGAAGAATAATATTGTGTTTTTGGGAAGATTAGAGTCTGTAAAAAGAGGTTGGTTGTTTTGTGAAATAGCAAGATGTTTGCCTGAGTATAATTTTTATGTTATAGGAAAGTTTACAAGAGAAGTTGCTAAAAATAAGAGAATTTTTGATAAATATCTTGATGTGCCTAATTTGCATTTTGTTGGTCATTTAGAGGGAAAAGAAAAGGAACAATATTTGAAAGATGCGAAGATATTGGTTAATACATCTATACATGAAGCATTGCCTATTTCTTTTCTAGAGGCTTTATCTTATGGAACTTTGTTAGTTAGCAATAGAAATCCTGAAGAACTTACATCTAAGTTTGGCGTTTATGTTGGTGAAGTGTTGGGAGATGGTTTTGATAAAGTGGGTTTATATGTGGATGCTATAAAACAGATTATTAATGATGACGATAAAAGAAAAAAGATGTCGTTTGATGCTGTGAAATATGTTAAACAAGTGCATAATGTTAATGATTTTGTTTCTAATCTTCGTGATTTATTGTTTAGAGTTGTAAGGTTTTATTAAGTTTTATAAGGGGGTAAAGTGGAATATTTATTATCAGTTGTTGTTCCTGTTTATAATGTACAGGATTATTTGAGACAGTGTTTGGATAGTATTATTAATCAGAGTTATAGAAATTTAGAAATTATTATTGTAAATGATGGTTCTACGGATTCGTCTTATGAAATTTGTAAAGAATATGCTTTGAAAGATGATAGAATTGTTTTGTTATCTCAAGAAAATAAAGGATTATCGGCAGCGAGAAATGTTGGAATTAAAAGAGCATCTGGAAAATATATTGCTTTTGTTGATTCTGATGATTGGTTGACGCTTGATTGTTATGAAACAGTTATGAAAAAGATGCTTGTTGATGATGTAGATATTGTGTCTTATGGAATTTTTAAGTTTTATGGTGATAAAGTGGATGTTAATTTAAAAGAGTGTATGTTGCCTGTAAAAGGTCCTATTAATTCTTTTAATTATTTATCAGAATTGTTTTCTTTGTGGCCTTTAGTATGGGCAAAAGTGTATAAAAAATCTTTTATAGATTGTAATAATATTTTTTTTGCAGAGGGCTTGTTGTATGAAGACACCCCTTTTGTAATAGCTTGTTATATAAGAGCGGCTAAAGTTTCTTTTGTTGATAAAGCTTTGCATTACTATAGGTTAAATAGGGATGGGCAAATCTCTAAGTCAGGAAAAAGGACATTAGATTTTTTTGGTATAATGGAAGTTATTAAAAAGGATTTAATTAAAGAGGAGTGTTTTTCTGAGGTGTATCCTTTGTTATCATCTTGGATAATTGGTAATATGTATTGGTTATTTGGTTTAACAGATCCTTTTTATCAAAAAAGTTTTTATATAAAAATGAGGAAGTTTTTTCTAGATAGTAAAAAGTTTTTTGATTTAAGTTCTCTAGGTGATTATGAAAAGAAAATTTTAAAACTGGTTCTTGAAAATTCTTTTTGTATGTATAAACTTAAAAGGAAATTTGGTTTTATCAAAATATAGTATATTTAGAAAAATAAAGGATTTGTTATGAAAGTTTTGGTTATTGGTGGGGCGGGGTATATTGGATCTCATGTTGTGCTTGAATTGATGAAAGCAGGACATAAAATTTCTGTGTTTGATAATTTATCAACTGGGGTGCGTGAGAATTTGTTTGCTGAAAATGAATTTATTCATGGGGATTTTTTAAATATAACTGATCTTGATAATGCTTTTTCGCGTGGGTTTGATGCTTTTGTTCATTTGGGTGCATCAAAGGCGGTTGGTGAAAGTATGGAACATCCGGAAAAATATTCAATAAATAATATTATTGGGTGTCTTAATATTTTAAATATGGCTGTGAAACATAAATGTTTGTATATGATATTTAGTTCATCTGCTGCGATTTTTGGGATGCCAGAATATTTGCCAATAGATGAAAATCATCCAAAAAATCCTATTAATTATTATGGTTTTACAAAGTTAAAAATAGAAGAGTTTATGGATTGGTATGATCAGCTTAAAGGTTTAAAGTTTGCATCGCTTCGTTATTTTAATGCTGCTGGTTATGATGTTGATGGAAAGGTTAAGGGTTTAGAAAAAAATCCGCAAAATTTGCTTCCACGGATAATGGAGGTGGCAGTTGGTATGAGAGATGAGTTAAGGGTTTTTGGTACTGATTATGATACAAGGGATGGTACTTGTATAAGGGATTATATACATGTTAGCGATTTGGCGGTTGCTCATGTAAAGGCGCTTGATTATATAGTGAAAAATAATAAAAGCCTTAAATTAAATCTTGGTACTGCGAATGGTACAACTATAAAAGAGTTAATTGATGAAGCTCGCAAGATTACAGGACGTGAAATAAAGGCAGTTAATGATGCAAGAAGAGCGGGGGATCCGGCAAGTCTTTACAGCGTGAATACCCTTGCAAAAGAATTGTTAAATTGGCAGCCGGAATTTTCGGATGTAAAAACCTTGGTGTCATCAACATGGAATGTTTATAAAAACACTTGCAAGTAAGATTTGTTGCAATTTTTCCACTTGTAAAATTTTTATAAAATTTATATATTTTCTTTAATTTTAATAATAACAGGAGATGAAATGAAAGTTTCAAAGTTTAGAATATTTTTTATTGTATTTGCAATTTTGTTTGGTGTTTATTTTTCTGTGCCATCGCTTTTGCCACAAAAATATGTTGATAAAATTCCAGCTGTGTTAAAGGCAGATCCGGTTGCATTAGGTTTAGATTTAAAGGGGGGTGCTTATATCTTGTTGGAAGCGGATGTTGATTCAGTTATAAAGGATAAAACGGCAAGATTAAAGGATGTTATAAGAAAGGAGCTTCGTGCAGACAAAGATAAAAATACAAAAACAATTTCTTATTCAAATCTTATCACCACATCTGGGTTTGCATCGGTTGTGATAAGGGATAAAGACAGGATAAAAGAAGCAGTTAAAAGGTTAGAAAAAGGGACAGATAACGAGTTGGAAATATCAGTAAATGGCAGTACAATTAAAATGTTTTATAATGAAGATGCGGTAAAGCAGATAAAAGATGATGTGTTGACCCGCTCTATTGAAATAGTAAGGCGCAGAATTGACTCGCTTGGCAATAAAGAACCATCAATTCAAAGACAAGGGGATAATAGGATTATGGTACAGCTTCCTGGTGTGGATAATCCAGACAGAATAAAGCAATTGCTTGGGAAGACTGCGAAAATGACGTTTCATATGGTTGGGGAAGAATCTATGAAGACAGGTGCTCCAGCCATAGATGAAAAAGTGATAGATGGTGTGATAATCAAAAAAAAGATTTCAGTTAGTGGTGAAAATTTGGTGGATTCAAAGGTTGTATATGACCAAAACGGCAACCCTGCGGTTACAACAACTTTTGATACCATAGGTGGCAGAGAGTTTTCAAAATTAACAGCGGATAATATAGGGAAAAGGTTTGCAATAGTTTTGGATGACAAAATTTTATCAGCACCAGTGATACAAGAAGCAATCACAGGTGGGCATGGGCAGATAACAGGTGGATTTAGTATTGAAGAGGCAAAAGATTTGTCAACTATGCTACGTTCTGGGGCGCTTCCTTGTCAAATGATGATAGTGGAGGAGAGAACCGTTGGAGCGGGGCTTGGTGCTGATTCAATTAAAAAAGGTGGATTTGCAAGTATTCTTGGATTTTCACTTGTATTGTTATTTATGTTTTTAACCTATGGAAAATTGGGACTTTTTGCTGATATCACACTTATATTAAATGTTGTGTTTATATTTGCTGGGTTGCAACTTTCTGGAGCAACATTGACACTTCCTGGGATTGCGGGAATTGCTCTTAATATAGGAATGGCGGTTGATGCAAATATTTTGGTGTTTGAAAGAATGAGAGAGCTTTATAAACAAAATTTACCAACTATAAGAGTTGTGGAAGATGGTTTTAAAAATGCTTTGTCATCAATTATTGATTCCAACATAACAACACTTGCATCTGCGTTTGTATTGTTTCAATTTGGATCTGGTCCGATAAAGGGTTTTGCAATAACACTTACCATTGGAATTTTAACATCATTTTTTACAAACATCACTTGCCTTAAAACTTTTTTAACTTTGTGGGCAGTAAAAGATAAAAATAAAAAGTTAGATATTTAAATATAAGTTTATAGAAAGGGATTGAAATGAAATTGACTGATTTAAGTATGGTGGAGGCACATGAGCTTCTTATTAAAAAAGAGATTAGTGCAGTGGAACTTGTGAATGCTTATTTTCAAAATATGGATAAGTACAGGGGGCTTAATGCATTTATAACCGAGACACGTGAACTTGCACTTTCACAGGCAAAAAAATCCGATGAAAATATTAAAAATGGAGTTGTGCGCCCTATGGAGGGGATGCCGATTGTTATAAAAGATTTATTTTGTACCAAGGGGATAAGGACTACTGCTAGTTCAAAAATGCTTGAAAATTTTGTGCCAGAGTATGAGTCAAGTGTGTCGCAAAGGCTTCTTGATGCTGGGGTTTGTGTGCTTGGTAAGGTTTCAATGGATGAGTTTGCAATGGGTTCAACAAACCGCACATCATATTTTGGTGAAGTAAAAAATCCATATAAAAGAAATGGTGAAGATTTGGTTCCTGGTGGTTCTTCGGGTGGCAGTGCCGCGGCAGTTGCAAGTGGGATGGCGGTTGCTGCAACTGGCAGTGATACAGGTGGTAGTATAAGGCAGCCAGCAAGCTTTTGCGGTCTTGTTGGAATGAAGCCAACTTATGGTCGCAGCTCTCGTTATGGGATGGTTGCGTTTTCATCATCGCTTGATGCTCCGGGTGCTATTACAAGGAATGTTGCAGATAGCGCACTTTTTACGGGTGTGATTTCTGGGTTGGATGAAAATGACCCGACCAGTTCGCCACTTGCTGTGCCAGATTATACAAAATCTTTGCTTCAAAATATAAATGGTTTAACAATTGGTATTCCACGTGAATATAAAAGTGAGATGTTAAGTAAAGGTATGCAGGATTTGTGGGATAAAAGAGTGGAAGATTTTAAAAAGTTAGGGGTGAATGTTCGTGAAGTTTCCCTTGCCCATACAAAATATTCTTTGCCAGTTTATTATATTATTGCACCAGCCGAGGCATCGTCAAACCTTGCAAGATATGATGGTGTGAAATATGGTTATAGGACAAAGACTCCGTTTAAATCTTTGGATGAAATGTACGAGATTACAAGGACAGAGGGTTTTGGTGCGGAAGTTAGGAAAAGGTTGATTGTTGGTTCGACAATGCTTACAGAAGAGTTTTATGAAAAATCTTATTTAAAAGCATTAAAAGTAAGACGCATTATAGTTGATGAATTTGATAAAGTGTTTAACGATGTTGATGTTTTGTTAACACCATCCACAACTGGTGGTGCGTTTTCAAAAAATGATAAATTATCCCCTATGGAAGTTTATTTGAATGATATTTATACGGTTGGGGCTTCGCTTGCTGGACTTCCTGCTATTTCTGTGCCAGTTGGCAGTGATGAAAACGGATTGCCGCTTGGGCTACAGATAATAGGAAAAAGATTTGATGAGGAAAAAGTGTTTAATTTTGCATCGCATCTTGAAAATATTTCTGGGTTTAAAAATGAACCATCATTTGTTATGGGAGAATAAAAAATGACTTATTTATTAAAAGGTAAAAATAAAACTTATGAAATGAATATTGGTCTTGAAATACATTGCCAGATAATAAGTCAATCAAAATTATTTTCCGAAAGCTCTGCAAAATTTGGGGCAGAAGCAAACGAACATGTGAATTTTTTTGATATGGCTTGTCCGGGGCAACTGCCACGTATAAATGAATTTTGTGTAAGGCAGGCAATTAAAACTGGATTGGGTCTTAATGCAAAAATAAATAAGGTTTCTGTGTTTGACAGGAAACATTATTTTTATGCTGATTTACCAAGTGGTTATCAAATAACCCAACAATTTAGACCAATAGTTAGTGATGGTTATATTGAAATTATTGACGAGGACGGAACAAAGAAAAAAATTAGGATAGAAAAATTACATATAGAGCAAGATGCAGGAAAATTAAATCATGAAATGCATCCTTTAAAATCTATGGTGGATTTTAACAGGGCTGGTGTTGGTTTAATGGAAATAGTAAGCAAGCCAGATATAACAAGTCCCCATCAAGCAGGTGAATATATAAAAAAGATGCGTGCTTTGGTGCGTTGTCTTGGCACTTGTGATGGCAATATGGACGAGGGAAGTATGCGTTGCGACATTAACATTTCGCTTCACGAAGCTGGAAGTGATGTTATGGGAACCAGAACAGAAACCAAAAATGTTAATTCAGTGAAATTTGCAATGGAAGCAATAGAGTATGAAGCAAACAGGCAGCTTGAAATTTTAGATGATGGTGGTGTTATTTCACAAGAAACAAGATTGTTTGATGCAAATACTGGTACAACACGAACTATGCGTAGTAAAGAAAATGCGATAGATTACAGGTATTTTCCGGATCCGGATATATTGCCACTTGTTGTAAGTGATGAGTTGATTGCTGAAATAAAAGCAACTATGCCGGAACTCCCAGATCATAAAAAAGAAAGGTTTATGACGGAATATGGACTTTCAACTTATGATGCGGATATTTTATCAAGCGACAAAGAGACGGCAGATTATTTTGAGGGAGTGGTGGCAGCATTAAAAAACAAAGATGCAAAAATGGTTTCAAATTGGATGCAAACGGAACTTTTTGCCCTGTTAAACAAAGAAGCAGTGTCAATAGTTGATTCACCGGTAAGCAAGGAACATCTTGCTGAGTTAATTGACCTTATTAAAACAGGTGAGATTTCAGGAAAAATTGCAAAGGATATTTTTAAACTTATGACAGAAGAAGATGAGTTTAAAGGAATGTCCCCACAAAAAATAGTTGATAAAAAAGGGTTAAAGCAAGTAAGTGATACGGGTGAGATAGAAAAGGTTATTGATGGTATTATTGCTGGATCGCCAGATAATGTTGCCGTATATAAAAATGGCAAGGTGCAATTGTTTGGTTGGTTTGTAGGTCAGGTTTTAAAAGAAATGAAAGGCAAAGCAAATCCACAAATAGTCAACGAGATATTAAAACAAAAACTTGGTTAAATTTTAATATATTTTCTTATTTATATAGTCTAAATTTTGCCTAATCCTTGAATTTTAGGCTTGACTTTACCTTACCTTATAAAATACCCCTTGTAAATAAAAAATAAGGGAGTGTTATGAAGTGTAAATTATTGTTTGTTTTGGTATTTTTGTGTTCAGTTCAGGTAAATGCGAATCGTAAAAATTTTAATTATGATGGAGAATACGAATATAGAAATACAGATATAAATGCTGCAAGATATTATAATAGTGATTTTGAAAATATTGAATATGAAAATAAACAAGAAAATAGTGTGAAATTTTATAAAACTTTTATGCTGGGTTCTGGTTTTAAAGGTTTAGAAGGAAGTGTTGAAGTAGGAGGTAATAAAGTATCTGTTGAACATTCTATTGGATCGCCTTTTATAGGTGCAGGTTTGGGTGTTGCAATTAATAGAGGTACATTATTAAAACAAATAAGAATTGCAGGAGAATTTAAATGGTTGCCAAATGAAGAAACGATGAATATAAAACAAAATGATAAAGTTATACAAACCGCAAAAAGAAAAGATACTACTTCAAGTTTTATATTAAATAGTTATTTTAATTTTAATGGTATAGGACATGGAAATTTTTTATATTTTTCTTTTGGAATAGGTAAGTGGTTTAGACTTGTAAATGAAAATAAAACAACTAGCAATGAATCTGCTTCTGCACTTCAGTTTGGTTTTGGGGTTTCTTCGCAATTAACAGAAACAATTTTTCTAGATACAGGAGTTCATCTATTGACTACAGCAAAATTTAAAGAAAAATTTAATAATATAGATTTTAATGTAGAAGCAGGAGAATTAGGTATGGGGATTTCTGTAAGAAGTTTATTTTAGCAACTTAAAATAACACTTGACTTTATAGACAAAAGTGTATAGTTTTAATGGATAAAAAGTTTTGTAGAGGTTAAAATGAAAGTTAAAAGTTCTTTGAAATCAGTGAAAAAAAGAGGAAAAGTTCAACTTATAAGAAGAGGTAAAAGGGTTTTTGCAATAGATAAAAAAAATCCAAGATTTAATGCAAGACAAGGATAAAAATTTTTTGTTAATATATTCAATGTTGGTTTTGTCAGTAGTGGTGAAACCAATTTTTTTATGAAAGAGAGGTTAAAATGGAAAAATTTTATAATATTTTAAAATCAATAACTTTAAAAGAAGTGGCGGATTTAACAGCTAGCAGTATAGATGAAAAATACAATGATGTTGTTATAACCAATATGGGGACTTTGGAAGTTTTTAATGAAGACAGCATTATTTATTTTGCAGCTGGCAATGTGTCAAAACAATTGGATAAATTTCATGAGTATAAAGAAAAATTAAAGTCTGTAAAAGCAAAGGCTTGTTTTATAAATAAAAATAATTTGGAACTTTTGCCAGATGGGATTATTCCTGTTGTTTGTGAAGATCCAAAACTTGCCTTTATAAAATTATCATATAAATTTTATGAAGATAAAGCTTTGATAAAAGCGGGCGTTTCAAAGTTTTCTATTATAAAAGATGGTGTTAATTTCAAAGATAAACGTTTGGTTCATATTGGTGATTTTGCGGTTATTGAATCTGGTGTTGAAATAGGTGCGAATTGCTATATTGGTGCTGGGGTAAAAATAAAGGCTGGTGTTAAAATTGGGGATAATTGTGTTATAAAGGAAAATGCAGTTATAAGTCATGCGGTAGTTGGTAATTTTGTAAATATTGGTGAAAATTCTAGCATAGGTGGAAATGGTTTTGGTTGGCATAGTGGCAGAAATGGTCATATTTGGGTGCCACAACTTGGCTCTGTTATACTGGAGGATTTTGTTGATGTTGGTGCCAATAGTGCTATAGACAGGGGGACGCTTGATAACACAGTGATAGGTGAGGGGACAAAGATTGATAATTTGGTTCAAATAGGGCACAATGTTAAAATTGGCAAGCATTGTATTTTGGCTGGTAAAAGTGGGGTTGCAGGTTCAAGTGTGCTTGGCAATTTTGTTTTGGTTGGGGCAGCAGCTGGAATTTCCGGTCATTTAAAGGTTGGTGATTTTGCACAGATTGGAGCAGGAAGTGTTGTTATACAAAATGTTGAAAAGGGTGAAAAAGTTGCGGGGTATCCGGCAATAAAGCTTCGTGATTTTTTAAAGCAATCAGTAATACTTAAAAAATTATTAAATAAAAAATCAGCTGTTTAATTTTAAGAAAAATTAAGCAAAGTTTTTCAAAATTTAGCCTTTACAAAGGAAGTTTTGGGTTGTAAAATCTATCAAGGAGTGTTAAAATGTTATCAAGGAGTGTTAAAATGTTATCAAGGAGTGTTAAAA